>UQZN01000034.1 GCA_900545535.1 uncultured Phascolarctobacterium sp. | reverse complement strand
TATTGTGCGCCGTTGCCAGCGTCGGCTTCGTACTGCCTGCCGCCGCTGAAGAAACTATGACGCACGATCTGGACGAAGTCATCGTCGAAGCCGACAGGGACGCCCTGCCGGGGGGATATATTACCTCGATCAGCAGTAACGGTATTTTGGGTAAAGGCAGCATTATGGATATTCCCTTTAGCAAAACCAGTTTTTCTAACAAAACAATCGAACAATTCAACGATCCTACCGCTCCCTTAACAAGTGTTTTAATCAATACTCCATCTGTGCGCAGCAGCAGCTATGGCTTATATAACGACTTTTCTATCCGCGGCATCCACACCACTGGTTATGCCTTATACGTCAACGGTGTTCCCGGTATGTTTACACAATCTACAATACCAACCAATTTTGCCGAAAGGATAGAAGTCAATGCCGGACCCAATATGGGTATCGAAGGTACTACACTGAATGAATCTGCTGGCGGTATGGTCAATATGGTTTCCAAAAAAGCTACGGATAAACCCATAAACCGGATCACACAAATTTTTTCAGGCAAAAGTACCTACGGTCAAATCATAGATATCGGCCAACGCTTCGGTAAAAACAAATCCTGGGGACTACGCATCAATGCCGAAAACATCAGCGGCAAAACAAGTGTCGATAACGAAGAACTCACCAACCGCGATATTTTCATCAACTTAGACCACCGCGACGAAAACAGCACTTCTAATTTATTTGCCGGTTATCGTCAATCAAAAATCAAAAATCCGCGCGGAGCATTTCAACTAGGCCCCAATGTAACAGCAATGCCGTCTGCTCCTAAAAACACTCTTAATTATGGTTATGACGGTCAGGAAGCTGCTTTGGATACCTGGATGGTGACTCTGAACCATGAACAAAAAATCGGTAAAGACGTTGTCGCATTCTTCAACGGTGGTTACAGCCGTTATGATCTATACAAAAACATAACCTGGCGTGCCGTAGACCCCTATATTATCACAAGTAACGATGGCACCTTCACCGCACATTCTGATCGGGACGGCGGTTTTCCAATGGATTCATATTATCTGCAAACAGGCATCAAAGGCAAAATTACGACAGGTACAGTAACTCACAACCTGGCCGGTACTGTTGACAGAATGTGGAAATACGGATACAGCCAATATTCTAACGGCGGCCCTAATATGGTAGATACGCCCAATGCCGGCAATATTTATGAAGGACGTTACGACGGCAAAATCCCCAATCTCAATATCAATCATAACGGATTCTACCGCAGCAACAGAACAAACTACTGGGGCTGGACTTTGGCAGATAATATCGAGTTTGGCAAAGCTACTGTTTTGTTAGGTCTGCACGGCCACCATACAGACACCCAATCCTACGGTAAAGACAGCGTGAAATCCAATGATACCAGCCCCACTTACGGCATTATGTATAAGCCAACTGATAAATTATCAGTTTACGCCTCACACTCCGAAAGCTTCGCAGCCGGCAGCGTTGTCGGAAGCGGCTACAAGAATACTGATGCTATCCTTGACCCTGCTAAAACCAAGCAAAACGAGGTAGGCGTTAAATACCAGGCCGGACAAATGACCACCTCTTTAAGTTTCTTCGAAATCACTAAAGCCAGCCAAAAAGTACAGCCCCAGCCGGTTGGTCTGCCGTTACTCACCAATGGCGGCGAAAATACTTACAAAGGCATTGAACTTGCAGTAAACGGCAAAATCAGCGATAAATGGGCTTTAATGGGCGGCTTTATGTATCTTGACGCTGAACAGAAAAAAACTAAAAACGGCGACTTAGATGGCATTGCCGTCAACGGCGTTGCAAAATGGAATGCTGTTCTGACTGCCGAATATGCTCCCGATAAAAGCACTTCCTTCTGGGGCCGCGGCGTCTACACCGGTAATGCCAAAATCAACAACGAAAAATTCACCGTTCCTTCTTCTTTAGTTTTTGATCTCGGCGCCAGCTATAAAACCAAATTAGGCACTACACCGGTAACTGTAAGCGCCACCTGCTACAACGTGCTTAATAAAGATTATTGGCTGCCTCAAGGCGGCTACAGCAGCGGCAATCGCGGCAATCTTGCCATTGGTACACCACGTACATTAATGTTGTCTGCACAGTTTGAGCTTTAAAAATAAATTAAGGGAGAAGGAACCTTCTCCCTTAATTTTAATTGTCTGGGAATAAAAATATGCGAACTAAATTTAATAAATCATCTATATATACTATGTTCTATCTGCTTATCATTTGCATCCTGTGTATGGGCTGTTCATTTCATAAACCGGTTGAGCAGCAATCCGCCACATTGATTACTGTTCGCGACAGTCTGGGCAGAAAAATAACTTTAGACAAACCGCTTACTCGCGTCGCTATTGCCAATGCCTATAATACAGACCTGACTGAACTAGTCACTGCTCTGGGATGTCTGGATACGATAGTTGGTGTCGATCAGAATATCTTATGGAACAATGAAGCCTTCCACAATAAATTTACACAAGACCAATTGATTTGCGCCCGTGAAGGACTGGCTATAAATTATGAAAAAGTGATCGCATTAAAACCACAGGCTTTGCTGATCTCCAGTAAAGGCAGCTGGTTCGATGCACAGGAAAAATTATCACACTTCGGTATCAGCGTCATTGTCATCGACACGCATGATCTGGAACGGTTTGCTGATAATTGTGATTTATTGGGTAAAATTTTTGGCAAGGAAAACAGAGCCGGGGAAATAAAAAACTATTTTGGCGGACAGCTGCAATATGTCCAAAAACATCTTGCTGATATCAAAAATAGAAAAACAGTCTATTTTGAATGCGGCGGCCCTGGTGCAACAACTATGCCTGGCAGCTATTTTTACAGTCTTGTCAAATATACCGGCGGCATCAATATCATGGAAGACGCAGTAGAAAGACATATCGTACAGGAGGCCGTTATCTTAAGAAATCCCCAGTATATTGTCAAAATGTCAGATAATCGCTGGAAATATTCATATCGGCCGCCCACCTTAGATGAACATCAAAAAATAAAAAAAGAAATGCTTACAAGAAACAGCTGGGAAGAAATCAGAGCCGTACAAAACGATAATATCTTCCAGCTTTCCTATTTTGCCCATTGCGGCGCTTCAAAAATCATCGGCGTACTGTATGTAGCCAAATTTTTATATCCTGAATATTTACCCGATCTGCATCCTGAAGCAGTTTTTAAACTCTGGCTGACAAAATATTTAAATCTGGAATATTTGCCGGGGCATACCTATCCGCTTATGCAAATCAATGATTGAAAGGTAAATTTATGTCTATCGAAGAACAATACCAATACTATCAGCGAAAAAATAAATTTAAAATCATCTATATAACTTTAGGTATAGCGATAGTCTCCCTGCTTTGTCTTTCCTGGAATGCCACCATTGGCCCTGGCGAACTTTCAGCGGCACTGCTCAACTATTTTTCTACCCAGACTGTTACCGGTGAAAATACCGCAGCAGCTAAGGTAGTTTTGTTTCTGCGCCTGCCGCGCATCTGTCTGGCAATATTGGCAGGCTTCGGATTAGCTGCCGCCGGTCTGATGATGCAGTCGGTAACGCGCAACTTTTTAGTCAGCCCTTTCACTCTAGGAGTTTCTTCAGCAGCAGCTTTCGGGGCTTCTTTATGTATCGTTTTTGGTAATGCCACAATATTTTTTAACGACTTTTTAATTATTGGCAGCGCTTTTATTGCAGCAATGCTCAGTATGCTGATTGTTTTTACTGTAGCAAAAAAAGTTGGCATTACAGCAAACTCTGTCATTTTGGTAGGCATCGCACTAAACTATTTTTTTGCAGCTCTAACCGCCTCACTGCAATTTTTTGCCCAGGAAAACAAACTGGCCGCTGTAGTTCAATGGACATTTGGAACTTTTAACAGAGCCAACTGGGATGCAGTAATTATTATCGGCGCAGTTACGGCATTTTGCTCATTTTTTGCCATTAGTCTGCTTTCACAATGGAATGCCATGGCCAGCAGCAACGACGAATTAGTACGAAGTCTTGGCATCAGTCCACAAAAATTAAGGGGTTTAACGATGTTTTTAGCCGTACTCATTACAGCCACGATCATTAGTTTTACAGGCGTTATCGGCTTTGTCGGACTGATCGCACCACACATCGCCCGCCTTATTATCGGCAACGATCACCATTTTCTATTTCCGCTGTCCGGTCTCATCGGTTCCGGTCTGCTGGTCTTATCAGATACTTTTGGTAAATTTATTCTCTATCCTGTCAATGTTCCCGTTGGCATAGTAGTTTCGTTTTTAGGCGTTCCTGTTTTTATCCATTTAATTCTGCATACAGGAAAGAGTGATCTATGATGACTTTAGAAATAAAGCATTTATCATTTGCTTACCGGCCAGACAAACCAGTGCTTAATGACATCTCTCTCTCCATAACTGCCGGTGAAATTTTAGGTATCCTCGGACCTAATGGCACAGGTAAAACGACTTTTATCAAATGTATCAATAATATCCTGCCTGTCACCATGGGTAAAGTATTCTTGAATGGTCACGATATAGTAACCATGTCCCCACAGGAAACAGCTAAATTTATTGCCTATGTACCACAATACACAGATAATTATTTCCAACTCAATGTTATCGATGCCGTGATGTTGGGGCGACTGCCTTACGCACGCAAGCACTATTCAGAAAATGACAAAGCACTCGTTTTTGATATACTTCAGCGAATGCAGCTGGAAGCGCTGGCCTTCCGCACACTGAATACCTTAAGCGGCGGTGAACGGCAGCGGGTTTTTATTGCACGCGCTTTGGCGCAGCAGCCCCGCTGCATCATTCTGGACGAACCGACCAGCAGCCTGGACCTGCACAATCAGCTGTTTATCCTGCACACCATCACCAATTTAGCCAGACAAAATAATATCTCTATCATTATGACGATCCACGACTTGAACCTGGCTTCAATGTTCTGTGACAATATCCTGATGCTTAAAGAAACCAGAACATTTGCCTATGGTTCGGCACAAAGCGTATTGGGAAAGCAGGTTATTGATACTATGTACAATGTTAAAACCACTGTTACGGTCGAGGATTCTTTTAAACACATCCGTCTTTTAAAAAATTTATAACTATAACTTTATTTTCACCACAGCGTCCGGCTTTTGCCGGGCGCTGTATTTTTTTGCCCTTTAACTGTTATTTTTTTCAAGTTATACACCTG
>UQZN01000033.1 GCA_900545535.1 uncultured Phascolarctobacterium sp. | reverse complement strand
CAGGTGTATAACTTGAAAAAAATAACAGTTAAAGGGCAAAAAAATACAGCGCCCGACAAAAGCCGGACGCTGTGGTGAAAATAAAGTTATCAAGCAGTATTGATTTACAGAAAATATCGCTGTTTGAGGATCGTTAAAGAAGCAGTTCGGCGAAGTCCTGCGGCTTGGCAGCGATCTGGCTGACGCCGGCGGCATTCAGTTCACCGGGGGAACTGTAGCCGTAGCCGGCGCCAATGATGGCGATGTTGTTATGCTGTGCGCCGATGGCGTCGTGTTCTCGGTCGCCCAGCATAACGGCTGCGTTTTTAGCGTCGCTTTCGATGTGCAGGCGCTGCAGTACTTCGCCGATAACGTCGGCTTTGGTAGGCAGTTCGCCGTTAAAGCCGGGACCGGCAACAGTAGTAAAATAGGGGGCAAGTTTGTAGTGCTCTAAAATTTTTTCGGCGTAAAGCTGCGGCTTGCTGGTAGCAACGGCGAGGATCTTGCCTGCCTGGCGCAGGGTCTCCAGCAGCTGGGGGATACCGTCATAGACGGAGTTTTCAAACATGCCGACGCGGGCAAAGCGTTCGCGGTAATATTCGAGGGCGGCGTGGGCTTCGTCTTCGCTCATGCCGCAGAAATTCTGGAAGGATTCGGTAAGCGGCGGGCCGATAAAGGGCAGCAGCTCGTGGTCGGGATAGCTGCCTTTGCCGCTTTTTTCCAAAGCGTACTGGACGCAGCGGATGATGCCGGGGGCAGAGTCGGTGAGGGTGCCGTCGAGGTCGAAAAGGATATATTTATACATTGTTTGCTCCTTGATTTGATAATATTCAGGTCTGTGTTGTTGAGGTTAGCGTGTGTTCCATCAGTGCAGGTGTTTTTCCTAGTCGGCTGCGGGTCAGGTCATGGAGGATGCGTTCGTAGTAATAAAACCCTTGCGTTTATCCCTGCGCCGACATCGTCCCAACACCAGCACTGCTGTTGAGGTTGGCGTGTGATTCAGCAGCGCAGGTGTTTTTCCTGGTCGGCTGCGGGTCAGGTCATGGAGGATGCGTTCGTAGTAATAAAACTCTTACGCATATCCCTGCGCCGACATCGTCCTAACACCAGCATTGCTGTTGAAGCTGACCTGTGTTCCATCAGTGCTGGTGTTTTTCCTAGTCGGCTGCGGGTCAGGTCATGGAGGATGCGTTCGTGGTAATAAAACCCTTACGCATATCCCTGCGCCGACATCGTCCCAACACCAGCACTGCTGTTGAGGCTGGCGTGTGATCCGGCAGCGCCAAGTGTTCACATTATAACACAAATAAGCTGCGGTGAAAAACAGCGGCAGTTATTGCTTAACGGCCGGCGGCAGCAGTGCTATAATGAAAAGAGAAATTTTCTTGATGAGGGGTTTTAAAAATGACGGAAAAATTGTATGAACAGGATTCGATGTTAAAAAGCTGCCTGGCGACGGTGCAGAGCTGCGAGGAGACAAGGCGCGGTTATGCCGTCGTTTTGGACAGGACGGTCTTTTTCCCGGAGGGCGGCGGTCAGCTGAGCGACCGGGGCACTTTGGGCGGCGTGAAGATGACCTATGCCGCTGAGCGTGACGGCGAAGTGCTGCATTACTGCGAGCAGCCGTTAGCGGCTGGCACGCAGGTCGAGGCCGTACTGGACTGGCAGGCCCGGTTGGACCATATGCAGCAGCATGCCGGCGAGCATATCCTTTCGCACGCGGTGTGGAAGCTGTTTGGCGCCAATAACATTGGTTTTCATATGGGCGAGCGGCTGGTGACTATCGATCTTGATAAAGAGCTGACGGCAGCCGAGCTGGCGCAGGCCGAAGATTATGCCAACAGCCAGATCTGGGAGAACAAGCCGATCACGGTCAGTTATCTGCCGCATACCAGACTGCCGGAGCTGGTGATGCGCAAGAAGAATGAGAAGCTGACCGGTACGCTGCGGATCGTTACTGTGGAGGGTGGAGATGTCTGCACCTGCTGCGGTACGCATCCTGCCAGCACAGGGATGATCGGCCTGATCAGGATCAACCGTTTTGATAGGCATAAGGACGGGATCAGGGTAGAATTTTTGTGCGGCCGCTGGGCTTTAGAGGACGCACGGCAAAAAAATGAAGCTATCTGGCAGGCAGGACGGCTGCTTTCCATGAAGCCGGAGCACGTGCCGCAGGGGATATGCAAATTGCAGGGCGAATTGGCGGCGCAGAGCGAGCGTTTGAAAGCGCAGACTGTTAAATTGTACGAATTTTTAGCACCGCAGCTTTTAGAGCAGGCTGCTGTCGATGCAAGCGGCATCAAGTATATAGCGGCAGCGCAGGAGGATTGCAGTGCCGCCGACGCCAAACTGCTGCTGAATAAACTTTTGGCTGGCGAACGGACTGTGGCGGCGGTTATTTATCGCACCGGCGAGCGCGTCAATTATGTCATCGGCAGCGGCAAAGAAACGGGCGCCGATTGCCGTGATCTGTGCAGGCAGGCGGGTGAGCTGTTCGGCGGCAAGGGTGGCGGCTCGCAGAGCTTTGCCCAGGGCGGCAGGGCTTACAGCAGTGACTGGCGGCAGAAGCTGCCGCGGCTGCAGCAAATATTACAGGGAGTGTGATATTTTATTTGTAAGAAGAAGTTTTTATTGTATAAAATGTAAAAAAATAATATAATAGAACATATAGAATTGTTATTGTTATAAATTTTACAGTTGCTTGTAATCTGCGACTAAAATAACCGCCAAAGGAGGCAGACAGGCTTGGAGAAGCAAAAGGATAAAATTCTGATAGTCGATGACGTAGAGCTTAACCGGGCGATACTGTGTGAACTTTTTGCCGGGGACTACGAAATATTGGAAGCAGATAACGGTAAAACGGCTGTAGAACTGATGCAGCAGTATCACGAAGAAATTGCGATCGTGCTGATGGATATCGTGATGCCGATCATGAACGGTCTGGAAGCGCTGGAAATCATGAACGCCAAAGGCCTGACCGAGAAAACTCCTATCTTCCTGATCACGGCCGAATCGTCCAATGACGCTATTTCCAAAGGCTTTCGCCTGGGCGTGGTCGACGTTGTTTTAAAACCGTTCAATCCTGATAATATCTGTCAGCGCGTCAATAATATCATTGAATTGTACCGTTACCGTTACAAGCTGGAGAATCTGGTCCAGGAGCAGATGAACAAGATCGAAAAGCAGAACGAGCAGCTGCGTAATTTTAACGTGGCCATGATCGATACGCTGAGTACGATCGTCGAATTCCGTGACTGTGAATCAGGACAGCACGTCCAGCGCATCCGTCAGCTTACCAAGATCATGCTGAAGGAGCTGGGACGGCAGAATGCCGAATATAAAATGAGCGATAAGACGATCGAGGATATTTCGATGGCGGCGGCGCTGCATGACATCGGCAAGATCGCGATCCCGGACTATATCCTGAATAAGCCGGGCCGTCTGACGGCGGAAGAATTTGCGATCATGAAGGAGCATACGCTGTACGGCTGCGAGATACTGGAGAGCATCGACAGCCTGAAGCAGAATAAAGAGCAATACCGCTATCACTATAATATTTGCCGCTGGCACCATGAAAAATGGGACGGCAGCGGGTATCCCGACGGCCTGATCGGCAAAGAGATACCCATTTACGCGCAGATCGTGGCGCTGGCCGACTGCTATGACGCTTTGACCAGTGTCCGCTGTTATAAAGGCGCTTTTACCCATGAGGAATCGGTCAAGATGATCGAAAAGGGCGAATGCGGTGCTTTCAGTCCTGATTTGCTGCAGTGCTTTTTGAAGATCGCGCCGAGCCTGCCGGAAATTTTGCAGTCGGATGACGGGCTGCCGGCAGTCGTATATCATTATCAGCATCCCAATACTGAAAAGTTCAGCGGGAAAAAATGCTATAGCTGCGATATGGATAAAAACAGCCGTGTCGCGCGGCTTTTGGAAATAGAGCGTGAAAAACAGAAGGCGCTGTTTGCCATGAGCGGCGATATTATTTTTGATTATGACGTTGAAAAAGATCTGATCATCTTTTCTGATGAATATAAAAAAGTCTTTGGCGGCGAATGTGTTGTTAATAACGCCAGAGAGGCACTGCGCGGCAGTATGGTCATTTTGCCGGAAGACCTGCAGGAGCTGAGGGACCTGACGCATGCTTTGACCGAAGAAAACAGCGGCTATGTCAAGGATGTACGGCTGATCGACAAGTTCGGCGAAGAAAAATGGTACAGGCTCCACGTCAATTCGATCTGGGACAAGGAACATTATGGCGTGATGCTCAGCATCGTCGGCAGGATGATCAGTATCGATAAGATGAAGCGTGAGATCGGTCTGTGGAAAAGGCAGGCTGAGAGCGATGCCTTAACGAAGCTGGGCAACCGGGCTTATGGTGAGCGTTTGCTGCAGCAGCTGTTGTGCGAGCCGCATAAGGAAAAGGCCGCGGTCATGTTTCTGGACGTTGATAATTTTAAAATGGTCAACGACAGGCACGGGCATTTGTTCGGTGATGAAGTGCTGTGCCGGATCGCCAATGAGATCAGCGGGCAGTTCCGGTCCAATGATATCGTCTGCCGTATCGGCGGCGACGAGTTTTTGATCATCATGCAGAATGTCAGGGACAGCGGTCTGGCGCTTTTGAAAGCAGACGACCTGAGGG
Organism: uncultured Phascolarctobacterium sp.; assembly: GCA_900545535.1. Classification (GTDB taxonomy): domain Bacteria; phylum Bacillota; class Negativicutes; order Acidaminococcales; family Acidaminococcaceae; genus Phascolarctobacterium. The sequence continues at coordinate 4,066 of UQZN01000033.1, read as the reverse complement.
CCGGCATCGAAAGACTGGGACGTGAAGCCGATATCCAGGTGCCGCTGTCGGTGTCTGTAGGCGTGTCGTTCTATCCGGTGGACGGTACGGACGAGAAAACGCTTTTATATAAAGCAGATAAGGCTTTGTATGAGGCGAAGAAGCGCGGTAAAAATAATTGCGTTATTTACGGTAAGGAGCTGGAAGCAGAACCGTTTATGTCGCAGATCACCGTGGCGGAAAGTGAATAGGACCGGACTGCGTTCGGTGCGCTGATAAATAAAAGCCTCTCAATAAAATTTTATTGAGAGGCTTTTTCTCTGCCGCAGCAGTATTTACTTACAGTGTTTTGATCAATTCGCACAGCTTGTCGACCTGGGCCGGGTCTGTGGCCCAGCTGGTGCAGATGCGGGCAGCGATCCTGTCGCCGCTGAGATATTCCCAGGGTGCGAGGACAAAGTGCCTGCTCAGCTCGTCATACATCGTTTGCGGGAAAATAATGAACTGCTGGTTAGTAGTAGAATCAGTCACGAATTCCAGGCCGCGCTCTTTGACGGCGGCTTTGATCTGCAGGGCCAGGTCGATACCGTGACGGCAGATCTTATAATAAAGACCGTCTGTAAAAAGCGTTTCAAATTGCAGGCCCAGCAGGCGTCCTTTGGCTAAAACAGCGCCGCCCTGTTTCATGATCGTGCGGAAATCGGCTTTTAAGGCCGGGTTGACGATAACTGCCGCTTCGCCGAACAGGGCGCCGCATTTGGTGCCGCCGATGCAGAAGACGTCGCAGTTATTGGTGATATCGGCCAGGGTCAGATCATTGTCAGGCGCTGTCAGGCCGTAGCCCAGGCGGGCGCCGTCGATGAAAAGATAAAGCCCGTAGCGCTTGCAGACAGCGTACAGCGCTTCCAGCTCGTCCTTATGGTACAGCGAACCGATCTCGGTCGGCTGCGAGATATAGACCATTTTGGGCTGGACCAGATGCTCACGGCTGGGATCGTTGAGATACAGCTCGTGCTGTTCGCTGATCATGGCGGCGGTGATTTTGCCGTCCGTGGTAGGCAGGTCGAGCACTTTATGACCGGTACGTTCGATCGCGCCGGCTTCGTGCGTGTTGATATGGCTCTGCACAGTGCCGTAAACACCGTGGAAGGGCCGCAGCGCCGCACAGATGATCGTCAGGTTGGTCTGGGTGCCGCCGGTCATAAAATGGACGTCGATGTCGCTGCGGCCGCATTCTTTTCTGATCAGCGAGGCTGCCGCTTCGCAGTAGGGGTCGATACCGTAACCGCCGGTCTGTTCAAAATTGGTTGCCGCCAGTGCTTCCAGTATTTCGGGCGTCCCGCCCTCTGTGTAGTCGCTGGTAAAATAATACATAGCGCCACTTCCTTTACTTGTTTTTCCGTTTGGCCAGCCAGCCTTTGAGGTGGGTTTCGTAGAAAATAGGCATCAGTGAGAAAAGGATGATGCCCAGCGTAACGTGGGAAAAATTGCTTTTTACCCAGGGCATATTGCCGAAAAGGTAACCGCCGCCGACGAATAAAAAGACCCAGGTCACAGCGCCGGTCACATTATAGATCGCGAAAGTACGGTAATGCATACTGCCGATGCCGGCCACAAAAGGCGCCAGCGTGCGGACGATAGGGGCAAAGCGGGCCAGGAAGATAGCTTTATGGCCGTGCTTGGCATAAAAATCTTCGGCCTTCTTGATGTGTGCAGGTTTGATGAGCTTGGGATAATTCCGCAGTATCCGGTGCCCGAATTCTTCGCCGATCATGTAATTGCAGGCATCGCCTAAAATTGCGGAAACGAGAAAGATAATTACGAGCGTGGTCAGGTCAAGACCTGCTGCTGTGGCCGACAGGGCGCCGCAGGCAAAAAGCAGCGAATCGCCGGGCAGAAACGGGGTCACGACCAGGCCGGTCTCGCAGAAAACGATAACGAACAGGATCGCGTAGATCCAGTGGCCGTACTGATCCATGACGAGGGGCAGATAGCGGTCGAAATGCAGGAGATATTCAAAAAAATTAGAGTAAAGAGCTTCCATTAGCAGATTACTTCCTTTCGCAGAAAACTAAGTTTATTTTACCACAAAATACCTGAATTTGATATGAGAAAATCAGATGTTTTGTGGTATAATGACATTATCGTTAAGAGCTGCTTCGGGAGGCAACAGCCTGCGGCAGCGGCAAGTAAAGTTTATGCAGATAGGAGAACAGTACATATGACAACTGATTTGTGCTGGTGCGGCAGCGGTAAGGCCTATGCCGATTGCCACCAGGAAATAGACGACAGGATCGAATTATACCGTAAGGCAGGGCACGAAGTGCCCGACAGGGTGATGCTGAAAACGCCGGAGCAGATCGCCGGTATCCGCGAGGCCTGCAAGATCAATACGGCAGTTTTGGACGAAGTGGAAAAAAATATCAGAACCGGCATGACGACGGAGGAGATCAATACCATCGTGCACGAATATACCGTCAGCCACGGCGCGATCCCGGCGCCGCTCAATTTCTGCGGCTTTCCCAAAAGTGTCTGCACTTCGATCAACGATCAGGTCTGTCACGGTATCCCTTCGGAGCAGGATGTCCTCAAAAGCGGCGACATCGTCAACGTCGATGTTTCCACTATTTATAACGGTTATTATGCCGATGCCTCCAGGATGTTTATGGTCGGCAAGGTCGATAAAAAGAAACAGGATCTGGTAGCGATCACGAAAGAATGCCTGCGCCGTGGCCTGGAAGCTGCGCAGCCGTGGGCTTTTGTCGGCGATATCGGCGCCGCTGTGTCCAGCTTTGCGCATAAGCATGGCTATTCCGTCGTCACTGAATTCGGCGGTCATGGTGTGGGTGTGGACTTCCATGAGGAGCCCTTTATCTGCCATGTGGGCAAACGCAAGACCGGGATGCTGTTGGTGCCGGGCATGATCTTTACCATCGAGCCGATGATCAATACCGGTAAGCGTGATGTTTATGTGGACGCTGCCAACGACTGGACCGTCTATACCCAGGACGGCGGTATGAGCGCGCAATGGGAATATACGGTGCTGATCACAGAAACCGGCAACGAAGTGCTGACCTACTGATACTATGCTTGCCCCGCCTCTGCCGGAATGATAAATTTTGTGCGAGGAGACCCCATGTTTTCAGAGTTTCCCCAAAAATTCCATACTAAAACTTTCAACTCTGGTATATTTTCCTGAGCTGACAACACCTCCTGCTGTAGTTTTTAGGCTACAACAGGAGGTGTTTTTTACTGTCTGTTTTTCGAGGCAGGGGTGCAGCTTTTTCAGGTTGTTTTTCAGTTGCAGCGGCAAAACGAACTTAGCACAGGCCCTGCGCAGACGCCGACAGTGGTAAAGCCGGCGGCGTAAAGCGCTAGCAAGACCGGCAGGCGTTGTACTCATAGCAAAAGTGAATGTCTTGCCGGGGGGGGAAGTCTATGCTATAATTTAAATAAATAACATTATTTTATATAAAAATCAGTGCTATTGTTTAAAAATATAAATTATGCAAAACGGGGAGGGGAAATGATGAAAAAGAGGGAAAGTATTTTAACCCAAAGGATTTTAGCAGGTTTAATGCTGGGGCTGCTGCTGGGCAGCAGCTTTTATGCCCGGCCGGCAGCGGCGGGCGAAGTGATCAATGTGGTGACACAGGAAGATTATGAGAAGGTTAAAGACAGTAATGGCGATGTAAAACCGCAGCAGTCTCTGACTGATAACATTGTTACTATCGGCACCGATGGCGGCGGTAACAGCCCCAGTATCGGCAATAGCGGGAATAAAGATGTTCATGGCGGTTATACAGAAGGTACAGAGGCCGCTAAGAACAATAAAGTTTTTATCAAGAGTGGCACGATGGGTTCCGTCTACGGCGGCAGGAGCAGTAGCGGTGACGCTGTAGAGAACCGCGTCATTATCAGCGGCGGTACTACAAGCACCGTCTACGGCGGCAGGAACAGTAGCGGTGACGCTGTAGAGAACCGCGTCATTATCAGCGGCGGTACTACAAGCACCGTCTACGGCGGCAGGAACAGTAGCGGTGACGCTGTAGAGAACCGCGTCATTATCAGCGGCGGTACTACAAGC
>UQZN01000032.1 GCA_900545535.1 uncultured Phascolarctobacterium sp. | reverse complement strand
GTTTTCAAGGTTCTGCTTGCCGTTTTTTGACGACTTGTATAGTATATTACATCTTATTGATGTTGTCAACTACTTTTTCCATCTTTTTTTAACGGCTTTTGCAGTTCTTCACTGCTTGTAATCGCTTCAGGCGACTTTCATTATCTTACTAGATTTTACGAAAAATTTCAAGTGCTTTTTGCAACTTTTTTTATTTTTTACCGGCAGCGGCCGCTGCCGGTAAAATTAAATACATAAATCATTTCTGTTCTACTTCATATTTAAAATTAGTTATCTCCGGACGCATGTCTTTGCCATCCTGAGCTTCTGCAGACAAAACAGCCTGCAGCACGATAGCACATTCCAAGCGTTTTTTCTGCAATTTACAGCCGTATTGATACGGTTTGCTGATGTCGCCATTGATAAGGTCAGCATTGGCATGACAGCCGCCGCTGCAGAAAAATCTGGCCCAGCAGGTGCTGCATTCTGTTTTGGTCATAACATGGGTATGCCTGAATTTTTGTACCAGTTCAGGTTTTACCACGCCTGTTTCCAATGTTCCCAACTTGTACTCTTCTCTGCCAACAAATTGATGACAAGGGTAAATATCACCTTCAGGCGTAATGGCAAAATATTCATGCCCTGCTCCGCAGCCTGCCAAGCGTTTAGCCACACAGGGACCATTGTCCAAAGCCACGTTAAAGTGGAAAAAGTCAAACGGGTCACCTTCACGACGTTTTTGCAGATAAGCACGTGCCAGTTTATCATATTCCTCATATAGTACCGGCAGATCGGCTTCTGTGAACACGTAAGGTTCATCAACTCCCACAACCGGTTCTACAGAAAGTTCTTTCCCTATTTTCGTCATATCCAGAGTATCTTCAGCAAAGTGCGGATTAAAATGAGTATACGTACCACGCAGGTAATAATTCTTGCCTTTACGGCTTGCAATAACTTTTTTAAAGCCACGGACAGCTGCATCGTAGCTGCCTGTTTTATTCGGGAACGGTCTCATGTTGTCATGAGTTTCTTTTTTCCCGTCCAGACTAAGTACAAGCATGACGCGATTATCATTTAAAAATTGAATAATCTCATCATTTAAGAGCGTTCCATTGGTCGTAAGTGTCAATTTGATATTTTTACCGGTTTCAATTTCACGTCGGCGTACATAATTTATTACATGCTTGACAACTTCCGGATTCATCAGCGGTTCACCGCCAAATAAATCCAGTTCCAGATTATGACGCATTTTACTGCCGGCGATAGCAAATTCAACAGCCTTTTCAGCCGTTTCTTTGCTCATCATTGCACGATACCCTCCGAAATCTCCTGTTCCTGCAAAGCAATAGCCACAACGCAGATTACAGTCATGAGCGATATGCAGGCAAAGTGATTTCAGGATCGGTGTTTCGGCAAAGGTCTGAGGCACTTCAAATTCAGGAGAAAAAAGCAGGCCCTCTGCCTGTAACTGGTGCAGTTCTTCTAACGCTTCACGCAAGTCCGCTTCCTGATAGCTTGTTTGTAAGGCTGCAATAGCTTCTTCATCATTGGTTCCATCAAAAATATCAAGCAGATCATAGATGACCTCATCTACCAGATGTACGGCACCGCTGTTGACGTCAAGCACAGCCATATAATCATCAAGACGCATTTTATGAATAAGCATGTAGTTCCACCTTTCATAGTAAAACAGCCCCCTGTAAAACAGGGAGCTGCAAATTAAACAAATATGCTAGTTAAATAAAGCCACAGCCTGAATTATTTTTGTTCACAAACCTGATTGCCAACAGTGCAGGAAGTTTTGCAAGCGGATTGGCAGGAAGCCGGGCATTCGCCGCAGCCGCCGGTTTTTAAAGTTTTGTTCAGAATTGCTTTATTTACGGTTTTAATGTGTTTTCTCATCTTAAGATACCCCCAATATGTTTTACTTACTGATTTATTTTACCGTTTTTTATGAATTTCTGCAAGTGCTATCCCGTATTTTCTTATAAACTCTTGAAAAAATGTATGTTGATGCCGCGTTCTTTCAGGTATCCGACCCAATATGAATAACGCAGCCGTTCTTTAAAAGTATTGATATTGGAAGCATCAATATAGATACGTCCCAATTCCAAAGGCTTTTGTTCTATAATTTTTTTGCTGACAGTACCGGCATTACCTGTAACTGCCCAATAATAGCCGTATTCTTTAACAGCTGCTAAAATTTTGGAGTTATACATACCATTAGGATAGGAAAGCGAACGAACCACATAACCATTATAGTCTTTTTTCAGAAAATATCTGGACGTAGCCAGTTCCCAGCTCAGATACTGCGGGTCTATATCAGTCAATATCTGATGATTGATCGTGTGAGAACCAATTTCCATCCCATTATCTATCAAAGACTGTATCTGATCATGCGTCATATATCTGTAATGGCCTATTTTACTGTGGACAACAAAGAAAGTTGCCGTTGCCTCGTACTTTTTCAGAAGCGGCAGGACATTAGTGTAATTATCAAGGTAACCATCGTCAAAGGTTAAAACGATCGTTTTTTCCGTCGATTCGCCTTTAGCAAACATTTCTGCCATTTCCTGCACCGATACCATTTTATAACCGTTATCATGCAGATATTGCAAATGCGTTTCAAAAGTTTCTTTAGGGACAAACAACTCTTTCATCCAGCCGTCTGCCGGGCCAATGCCGTGATATTCCAATATCGGCACTGCCCCTCTGCAATACTGCTGATAATCATATCTTACATAAACTCCCACTGCCGCCAGCAAGACGACTATACCTAAAAAAGCAACAGCTATACCTTTTTTATACTTTTTCCAAAGATCACTCATTCTTTATCATCCCTAGTTCTTCAGCCAAATGCTGTAATTTTTTCAATCGATGATTGATTCCTGATTTTCCTATTTTCCCTTCGGATAAATCCGCTAATTCATTTAGAGAAGCGTCGGGATGTTCTAAGCGCAATTCTGCTGTTTCACGTAAGGTCAACGGCAATTTTCCTAATCCCAGATGTTTTTCTATATAACGTATACTTTCAAGCTGCTGTACAGCTGCCTGTACAACTTTGTTAAGGTTTGCCGTTTCGCAGTTTACTACCCGGTTGACATTATTGCGCATTTCTTTAACAATACGTACATTCTCAAATTCCAGTAAAGCATTATGAGCACCGATAACTGACAAAAATGAGGTGATGCCATTACCTTCTTTCAAATAAACGATATAATCGTTTTTTCTGTCCGTTATTTTTACAGGTAATGAAAAACCCTGCATCGTTTTCATGATCATTTTGGCAAAAGTCTGGTTCTCGGTCACCATTTCCAGATGGTAATCGCTGGCAGGCCTGCTGATAGAACCACCAGCCAGAAAAGCTCCGCGCAGAAAAGATTTGCGGCAGCAAGGCGTCGCCAATAACGATGTTTTACCGCTCTCGTGTTCAGACGGCAGCAGCTGCAGCTCTTTTAAGGCTTTACCGGCTTCTGGTGAAGGCACTACTTTGACCTGATAACGGTTATTCTTTTTTAGCCGTCGTGATCTTGTTATTACCACTTCTGTTTTGACTTCGTAGTTATTTTTAAACAACTGCAGGACCCGTCTGGCTAAAGCGGCGTTTTCAGTTGAAAAATGGATCCCCATATTCCGTCCCCGTAATATAATGGCGCCGCTCATTCTCAACAGTCCAAACAGTTCTGCTTTTTCACAACACTGTTTACCATTTTCCAACCGTGCTAATTCATTTTTTACTTCGTTAGAAAAAGACACTGGGCATGCTCCTTCTGTAATAATTGATATATGCCTATTTTTTCTTTAATTCACGCATACTTTGCCGCATAAAGAAGTAATCAAAAAATTGTATACCTTTACCAAACAAGCGTAGACGATAGACCAGGGAAATAATAACCTGCGCCAGTTTCTGCGGATTATGCCGCACCAGGTCTTTATTACTGATAAGCCGTGTGGGAATGACCTGGATCCCAAGCCGTTCAATTTTTTTGACATCAGACGTAACCGGCATGGAACCTTTTTCATTATATTGCGCTAATTGCGCTGCGGTAACCCGTTGGTCATTTACTATCACATAGTCCAGAAACTGCACGCCGGCATGCTGAATAAGTGCCTGCACATGCTCAAAAGCACCATAACCGTCTGTTTCTCCCGGCTGGGTCATAACATTACAGATATATATTTTTACAGCTGCCGATTTGATCACCGCATCCCGGATACCTTTGACCAAGAGATTAGGTATAACGCTGGTATAAAGACTGCCGGGACCAAAGATCAGGATATCAGCATTTAAAATAGCCTCTACGGCACTGGCCGTCGCCGGTGCATCGGCCGGTTCCATGGCCATAGTTCTAATTCTTTTATGTGCTTTGGGGATTTCCGATTCGCCGCTTATGATACTGCCATCTGTCATTTCTGCTTTTAGCCTGATATCTCTCAGCGTTGACGGCACGACTTTACCGCGTACATTCAAAATCTGGCTCGTAGCAGCAAGGCCAGCTTCCATACCGCCTTCGGCTTCGGCCATGGCGGCAATGAACAGATTGCCAAAGCTATGCCCGGCAAGCGGAGAATCACCTTTAAAACGGTACTGCATAATCCGTTCCATCAAAGGCTCGCGATCTGCCAAGGCAACCAGACAGTTACGCAGATCACCCGGCGGTAAAATACCCATTTCTTTTCTCAGCCGGCCTGACGAACCACCGTCATCACCCACAGTAACGACAGCGGTACAGTTATTGGTAATATATTTCATCCCACGCAGCAGAGTAGAAAGACCTGTCCCGCCGCCGACAACAGTAATTGCCGGCCCGCGCGTCAGTTTACGCTGTGTAAAAATTATTTCCATCAGCGATGCATTGTTATCCGGCATCACCGCCTCGACTACAGAACGAATGATTTTCCGCGTTGCATAATACATAATAAACAGTCCGGCACATAAGGAAATAAAACCTATCAGCATCGAGACTGTATTGGAATATTTACCGGTAGTCAGATAGGACATCCGAAAAAGCATTTCTTCAACGAAGCCCATAAACTGGTAATTGAAAAACAGCGCCAAACCTATGGCGCAGCACAATACGCCGCCTGCAAAAAGCAGCAGCCAGCGTTTCAGGTTTATGCCCGGACACAGCCAACTGATCCAGCCCATAGGAGAACCTCCTCTTATTTATTTTTACGCCGCAGATCACGGTGCGAAAGCTGAACCGCGTAGCCCTGTGTGCGCAAAAATTCATATAACCGATTAGCTATGAATACTGAACGATGCTGTCCCCCGGTGCAGCCTACACTTATCACAAGCTGGCTTTTGCCTTCGGAAATATACTGCGGCAGCAGAAATTCCAGCATTTCTTCTTCTTTTTTCAAAAACTGAAAAGTCTGCGGGAAGCGGCAGATAAAATCAGCAACAGGCTGATCGTTACCAGTTAAACGTTTTAAATCTTCTTCATAAAACGGATTTGGTAAAAATCTGACGTCCAGCACCATATCGCTGTCTAAGGGCAGGCCATGCTTGAAGCCGAAAGACTGTACTAAAACTATCATCCGTTCTGCTCCGCCATTGTCAGAGTACAGCTTCCAGATTTTTTCTTTCAGCTCTGCCGTAGGCATATCTGTAGTATCTATGATATGTGTGGCTCTGTTGCGCACTTCCGTCAAACGCTCGCGTTCTACAGCAATATTTTCGCTGAGGCTTTTGCCCTGCCCAAGCGGATGACGGCGGCGCGTTTCTTTATACCGCCGGATCAGGCTGTCGTCAGAAGCATCAAGATACAGCAATTCATATTCATGCCCCATAGCTTTCATTTCATCCAGGATCTCTATCAGCTCGTCAAAAAAACGGCCGCCGCGTACATCTACTACCAAGGCAGTATTGCGGGCCTGTGTCTGACGGCATAACTCGGCAAACTTAGGAATAAGCGCCGGCGGTAAATTGTCGATACAAAAAAAATTCATATCCTCCAATGTCCGCACTACCTGCGTTTTACCGGCTCCGGACATCCCTGTAATGATCAGAAATTTTGATTCTTCCATAAGCTCACCTCCATCTATACTAAAACCATAATAAATGACCCTATAGGATTTATTATACCACAAGAGTCTATATTCTCACTAGGCTCGAAAATACCCCGCCTTTTTTCAAATAATATCACGCAAACCAAAAAGACGCCCCTTTCAGGGCGCCTAAATTCAAAATGCACAGGGATCAGAAAACTTAACATCGCTATGCTGATCAATTTTCTCAAAAACTTCCTGCATAGCCTGTTCCAGCAGAGCCAGCATTGTTTCGATCTGCTGCGCTGTACTTGCCAGCGGCGGCATAAAAATAATAACATCACCAATATTTCTGACGATCAGCCCATATTTCCGGGCAGTCTGGCAAATGCCGCCGGCCATCAAAAGCGCGGGGTCAAACGGTATTTTCAGCTCCTTATCCCGCATCAATTCAATACCGGCAAGCATACCGCATTGCCGTGCGTTACCAACATATTTCATACTATTCATCGTCTGCATATGTTCAGCGATCACGGCCATTTTCGGCGGCAGGTTTTCAATAACGCTTTCTTTCTCAAATATCTCCAGCCCGGCAACACCGGCCGCACAGGCTAAAGGATTACCAGTATAGGAATGTCCGTGGTAAAAAGTTTTATAATCAGAAGCTTCTCCTAAAAAAGCATTATAGATCTCATCTGTCGTCATTGTTGCTCCCAAAGCCATATAACCCGCGGTAATACCTTTAGACAAGCACATCATATCCGGACAGACCCCTTCATTCTCACAGGCAAACAGTTTTCCTGTACGGCCAAAACCAGTTGCCACCTCATCAACTATCAGCAGCACATCATATTTTCTGGTCAGCTCGCGCACGCCTTTAATATATCCCTTAGGCTGCATCAGCATTCCTGCCGCTGCCTGCACCAAAGGTTCGATGATCATTGCCGCGACTTTCCCGCTGTTGGCTTTTAAATATTCTTCCAGTTCGCTCAGCAAAAAATCTAAAAAATCAGCCTCGGTATCGACCCCTGCAATTTTACTGTGATAAAACGACGGACAGGTCATTTTTTTAGTATTGAACAGCAGAGGTTTATAAACTTTATGAAAAACGTCTATATTACCAACGCTGACCGCGCCTACTGTATCGCCATGGTAAGAATCGCCCAGATTGATAAATTGCTGTTTTTCCGGCCGGCCTTTGTGCTGCCAGTACTGGAACGCTATTTTTACAGCCGCTTCCACGGCAGTAGAACCATCATCTGAATAAAAGACTTTGTTCAGTCCGTCCGGTGTTACCTCGACCAGTTTTTGCGCCAGTTCGGCAGACGGCTTATTGATCAGGCCAAGTAAAGTGGAATGAGCTATTTTATCAAGCTGCTTTTTGACAGCTTCGTCTATCTCCCGACGCCGATGTCCATGGATATTGACCCAGAGACTGGAAATACCGTCATAGTAAGCCTTTCCTTCGGTGTCATACAGCATGACGCCTTCGCCACGATCTATCACCAACTGTTTGTTTTCGTTCCAGCCCTGCATCTGCGTAAACGGATGCCATACATATTCTTTATCCATAGCTTCCCATTGATTCATTCTACAACACCTCCGGCCAATGACAATATTTTATCAACATTAATATTAGCTTCCGTAATTTCAGCTAACGCCTGACTGTTAAATTCTTGCAGCAGTTCCTGCGGCAGTAACGGCAGTTTCCCTAAAATCGGCAGCCCCGTTAATTTTTCATAATAATAAAGATTACTCGTTTCTAAACTGCCGGCAGTTTTTTCATCCCAGCCGTTAACTATCAGACCCAGTACTTGCAGACCGTGTACCCTGGCATATTCGGCTGTCAGCACAGCATGATTGACATTGCCAAGTACTGCTTTGACAACTATCACCAAAGGCAACTGCAGATCCCTGAAAAAATCTTTGACCAGATAATCTTCTGTCAAAGGCGCTGAAATACCACCTACGCCTTCAACAATACTGATTTGATGATTGGAAAGCATCTGTCTGGCTCCTGCCAGCATTACCCGCGGTTCTATTTTTACGCCGGCAAGACGGCTGGCTTCTGCCGGGGCCAAAGCAGCCTTCAGTACATAGGGTACGACTTTATCATGTTCTTCCATTTGCAACCCCGCACAATGCAGTAAAAATTCCGCATCTGTGGAAATCAATTTTCCTGCACTGTTATTGACGCACCCCGAAGCAGCCGGTTTGTAAACGCCTGTCTTATAGCCTCGATACTGCATCGCTGCCGCCAGCGCACCGCTTACTACAGTTTTACCTATTTCAGTATCCGTTGCCGTAACGCCTATTCCTAACATTTATTCAGCCTTCTTTCTTTTCATCCTGTCTTAGTTCCTGCCAAAGCGCAGTAATTATTTGTGCCGCCTGGCGTAACTGTTCTTCACTATGGGCCGCCGTGACCGTTATCCGCAAACGGCTTTCACCCTGCGGTACTGTAGGCGGACGAATGCCTGATACTAAAATGCCTTTGCCTCTCAGCTTATCAGCAAACCGCATCGTCAGTTCCGCTTCCCCTATCAACACCGGTATTATCGGCGTAGTGCCTTCAACTACCTGCAGGCCGCCGTCCTTTAAAAGGCGGCGCATCAGTTTGGTATTTGCCCATAAGGAACCAAGATATTTTTGCGGTTGAGTTTGCAAAAGGCGCAGCGCCGCATTTGCCGCAGCTAAAGTAGCCGGAGCCAATGCTGTTGAAAAAATAAACGGACGCGATTTATTGATAAGATAGTCAATAAATATTTTTTTGCCGGTCACATAGCCGCCTTCTGCCGCCAGTGCTTTACTCAAGGTCCCCACCTGCAGATCTATTATACCGGGCATATCGTAATGAGCCGCCGTTCCACTGCCGTCACTGCCAATTACGCCTACTCCGTGAGCATCGTCAACGATAAGGTAGGCATCGAAGCGTTTTTTTAAGACGGCTAAAGCAGGCAGGTCAGCAATATCGCCATCCATACTGAAAACTCCGTCCGTAACGATGAACCGCTGTCCAATAACCTTTTCTGTCTCTAAAAGCCGCCGCAGATCTTTCATGTCATTATGCTTATATACAACTACCCGGCAGCGGCTGATGCGGCAGCCGTCAATAATACTGGCGTGGTTAAGTTCGTCACTGAAAACAACGTCACCGGGTTTGAGCAGGCCGTATAAAACGCCTAAATTAGTCATATAGCCTGTATTAAACACCAAAGCACTTTCGCTGTGTTTAAAATCCGCCAGCCTTTTTTCCAGTTCTCCTGCCGCAAAGGTCCCTCCCGTAGTCAACCGTGAACCACTGGACCCTGTACCAAATTTAAAAACAGCTGCCCGGGCTGACTCGATCACTTCCCGGGCATGAGTCAAACCAAGATAATTGTTACTGGCCAGTACCAGATAAGTTTTCCCGGCCTGATCCCGAGCCTGAACAGGATTTACAAAATGCAGATCCATAATGCTGCGTTCCAGTCCCGCCTGCCTGATGCAGGCCAATTCTTCTGCGATCCTCGTTTCCAGCATTTTATCCTTCCTCCGGTCTAATCAGTACTACCTGATCCTGCAAATAGGCAATTAGCTTCTGTAGGTCAGCCTCCGGCTCTGTAAAAAAAACTCTGCCGCCGACAGGATTCCCATAGTCTTTCATTATGGGAATACGCCTGTAACCATATTTGGGTGATGCCACATATCCGGTCACATATTCCGGATCATCCGACCAGCATAATTCGGCAACAATACCTGCGGCACTGGCAACTTTAGAAGCCAGTACTAATGCTTCACGTACATGATCACCCAAAAGTCCTTTTTCTACCAGCTTGGCCTCATATCGCCCTGCATTGTCACAATCCATTTTGCTGACCCGTACACCACGAGCACCTAAACCATCTACTCTCCGCCCCGTAACAGCATCTAAAAGCATTGCTCCCCGCATACTGTCCTGTAAACCGGTTATTTGCGCGATTCCTGCAGCAGCAGCGGCGGCACTCACTCCTGCTTTGATCAGTTCCGACAGCGCTGCCGCCCGTCCCTCCTCGACAGTCTCCGCCGTGCAACTTGACAGTGGCAGTAAGGGCCGATAAAAAATATCAGCAGGCTTTACTGCTTCTACCTTTAAGCTGACAAAATCAGCTGTTCCGCGCTGATGTTCCTGGGCCCGGTGCAGCATTGCGATGATCGTCTGTTCTATTTTTTCTTCACTTAAGATACGTTCGGCCCCTGAAATATGGCGGCCGCCTTTTTCATGAGGACCGCCCTGAGCAGAACGCATTTTGACACTGTAAAGCATCTTCTCACCTTCCCGGACTTACAATGCCGGAACGGTCACTGTCCGTCCCAAATCTTTAAGCATCTGCTTATCGGCCTCCGTACTGCGGCCGCCAGTAGTCAGATAACCGCCTATCATGATACCGTTAAGACCGCCGTTAAGCGCCAGCGCCTGCAAATCACGCAGATTCACTTCTCTGCCGCCGGCAGTCCTGATGAGTGCGTTAGGCAGAATAAAACGGAATACCGCATACGCACGTAAAACTTCTAAAGGAGACAGAGCCTTATTATCAGCAAAAGGAGTACCCGGTATAGGCGTAAGTAAATTAAGCGGTACTGAATCTATACCAAGTCTTTTTAATTCAAAAGCCATTTCTACACGCTGCTGTGCAGTTTCATTAAGTCCAAAAATACCGCCGCTGCAAACTCTTAAGCCTGCTTTCTGGGCATTACGGATCGTAAACATTTTATCTTCATAGGTATGAGTGCTGCAGATATCCGGAAAATGACTGGGTGCTGTTTCAATATTGGAATGATATCTGGTGACGCCTATTTTCTTTAAGGCAACTGCCTGCGCTTCTGTTAAGATTCCCAAAGAAGCACAAATTTCTATGCCTACTTCCCGCTTGATACGAATAAGCGTTTTACAAATATTCTCAAAATCATCTGTTTTACTTTGTCCCCGCCCACTGGTAACAATAGAAAACCTTACCGCACCGGCAGCTTTAGCTTTTTTAGCCGCGGCTACGATCTCATCTTCAGCCAGCAAGGGATATTCTTCAACGCCAGTATCATAATGGGCTGACTGAGCACAAAATCTGCAGTTTTCAGGACAACGGCCGCTGCGGCCATTGATGATAGCACAGCAGTCTACAGCGTTGCCTGTAAACTTTTGCCTGATTTTATCCGCCATCGCCAAAAGCAACATCGTATCGTCGTCACTGACTGCAATGAGCTGTTCAGCTTCCTGACGCGTAATTGCATCACCTTGAAGAACTTTGTCTGCCAGACTTATAATCAAATTTTCCATTTCTCCAGCTCCTTCGTAAACCACTGATGTATTTTTAGTTAACAATCAAATTATATATCGTTAACGTTTTTAAGTCAACCAGTTAACCATATATAGTTAACTGAAAATCAAAAGACACCGCTGCATAAATGAAGTGGTATAAAGATGGTAGACACAAAAGTGTCTACCATCTTTTTGTGTTAA
>UQZN01000031.1 GCA_900545535.1 uncultured Phascolarctobacterium sp. | reverse complement strand
ATTTTACGCCTGCGTACTCCGAATTGGTATCTGATGTCATGGCGTCCAGAATATTCGGCAGGGCTACGCCCGGCAAGGCTTCACTGGCTTTCACTTTTTCCGTGCTTACAGTAAAGTTACCATTGCTGCTATCAAAGCTGCCATTGCCTTTGACCAGTTTGTTCAGAATCAGGTTGCCCTCTTTCCAACCCTCGACCGTACTGCCAGTATCGCTAAAACCGCTGGTGATCGTATAAGTTTGGTCAGCCTGTGCGTCGGCGATGTACAGTTTAGCGCCGGCGTCTACGGTCAATTTGCCGCTGTTGGCTTTTAATGCGCCGTCCGTTGCCGTTGCCGCAGCACTGTTTACCATCAGCAGAGATTTATCGGCAAATTCTGCGTTATTGGCAACAGCAAGATCTTTTGCCTCACTGTCATGGGTCAACGTGCCGTCTACTTTGATGCCGCCGTTAGAGTTATCCAAAGTCTGCGCCGCATCGATATACAAAGCGGCGGTGATATCATTTTGACCCCAAGTCAGGCCCGTAGCGGCAAAGGCTGCTTCGGCTTTGCTGGTATCAGTGGTACCCAAGCTTAAAACTGAGTTCTGGCCGACGGTCAATTTGCCGTCGATTTGATGACTATTGGCAAATTCCAAGCCTGCTTTGGAGGCTGTCGCGATAGTATTGCCATCTCTCCAGGCAGGGTCAAGGACGATGCTGGCGCCTTGCAGTTGTACGCCTGTAGCTGTCAGCGTACCGGCGCTTGTAGAATCGCCGACTGCGATAGAGGTATCGCTGGAAGCTTTTAAAGCATTGGCTTTCAGAGAACCGGTAACGGCTACTGTGCCTTTATTTACGGTCAGCTTGTCAACTTCTACGGTGCCTGCCGCATGTACCGCACCTGCGGTGCTGGCATCAGTATTGCCAATAGTCAGATCCGCAGTTTTTAAGACCGCACCTTCATTGACGGCTACAGTTCCTGCAGTAGCCGTAATTTTATCGACTTTAAAGCTGCCTGCTTCCACGTTCATCTGGCTGTCATTGTGTCCCAGCTCTACAGCAGCATTCAAGTTACCGCCGCTGTTGGCAGCTGCCGTGTTGCCTAAGGTCAACATACCAGCTGTACCTTTTCCACTGGAATCAGTGCTGCCTACCGTTACTTTATTACCGGAACTGTTAGTACCTTTCAGCAAATCTCCGCTGCCGTCGCCGACTAACGTCAGTCCGGTATCGTTGCTGATATTGACCTTTGCATCTACATTGCCGCTGCTGAACTGCAAGTCTTTAACGCCCAAGTTATTGTTTACAGTTGTACCATTATCACCAGTATCAGGTAACCCGGTACCTGCACTGCCTACGTTCAGCGTACTATCACTGACCGTACCGGTAACATTGGTATGCACTGCATCTGTAGGTGCTAAATCTTCTACTGTTGCCTTATTATCTTCAATTTCACCTTGCAGTGTACCGGTCATTACCAGAGTTGTTTTAGCCGCATTGCTTTCCGCTGCTGCCAAAGCAGTGCTGTAGGCTTTACTGTCAGCCAACTTATAGCTGTCATCGCTGACAGCCAGCTTGCCGCCGTTAAAGAGGACTTTCTCATCTACAGTACCGCTCACTATAGTCTTATTATCAGCGTCTTTGCCGAAAACATTTTCAGACTTCGCCTTCAGCACGCCCTTACCGGTAACTTCCAGTGAATTACCGGCTAAATCAAATTTCTTTTTATCCGTATCATCTTTGAGCTCATCGATATTCAAAGTACCGCCGCTGACAATGATCTTGCCGCTGTTAGCCGTGACAAATTTATCCACAGTATAAGTCGCCTTGTCGCCGCCATTCAAAACAACGCTGCCGCCATCAGCTGTAACAATGCCTTTAACAGTGTTGGTATCGCCTGCCAGCGTAATAACGCCGTTACTTTCAGATACCACGTCTCCCGTCAGGCTGACAGTTTTGCCTTCGCTGCCGACGGTGATCTGGCCGCCGTTTTTAGCGTACAGGGCATAAGAACCATTTTTACCTGCAGCTGTGATAGTTGTATTGCCTAAAACAGTAGTATTACTATATTTACCTTCTCCATAAATACCTATAGCCTCACCATTTGCAGCTGTAACTTGCAGCTGCAAATTCTTACCTATCAAAACAGAACCGCCGGTACTGTCTTCGGCAAGAGGATCATTATAAATGCCATAGACACTTTTTTCATTACTGGTAACTGTTGCTGTAAAGCTGCCGTTTAATTTTACCTTACCATTATAACCATAAGCATTGGTATTATAAATACCATTGGCATAACCGTTTGCCTGTACCGTTGCCGTAATATCAGTATCCGCAGCGGAATTTATCGTTGCGCCATACTGAGAATAAATGCCGACAGTTGTCGATGCGCCATCGCTAACAGCTTTATTATTTATTGCCGTTAAATCAACCTTTTCACCAGTAAAATTTATCGAACCCGGAACACCAGAACCTTGTACAGCAGCAAGCCAGGACGATTGACCAGCAACTTTGATGCCTGTTTTTGTACCATTAAAATTGACTGCTGTATCCCAATTATCCCCAGGATCACATTGTACATTAACACCGGCAAACTGACTTTGTTTGCCATTATCTTTTAAATCGCCTTTTAGATCAATCGTTACATTACCATTGAAATCGATCGTACTCATGTTAGCGCGTACACCATCACTATATACAGTGGAACCTTCCTGTACTCCTGTAAGTAATGTTTCAGCGCTGTTGATAGTTATTTTACCGCCCTCATTGGCTGAACCGTCAATACCTATAATCCTGTCATCGACTGTTCCATTGGTCACATTGGAATTTAAATCAAGAACTAATTTTTCACCATTTACAGTAACATCAGAACCGCCAGTTGCATTTATACCTATTACTTTTCCACCTGTGCTTCCTGCTGTTAGCGTAACAGTTTTACCTGCACTGCCGACGATGATCTGACCGCTATCTTTAGCTGATAAAGCCGTTGCAGCAGTTTTACCTACCGCTGTAATAGTGGTATCGCCACGCAACTCGGCAACAGTACCTGTGCTTTCTGCACTTACCCCGATTGCAGCCTTATATCCTTCTGATACTCCAATATTGGTATTAGTCTCTGTACTGGAAGTAAAATTACCGCTCATCATACGAACGCCATAAGCATCACTGTAGTTAGCCTGTGCTTCGGCATCAGCTTCATTATAACTATTAATACCATCAACAGCTTGACCAGCTTTAACATTGATAACTAACTCTTTAGCAGCAACAGCTACATCTGCATCAGCATAGATACCGGCGGTACCATTAGCATGTCCCGGATTTCCATTCCAAACACCTGATCCATAAACATTGATTGCCAATTTATCTACATTATCAGTAACATTGATAGCTTTACTTGAAAGCAGTCCTATGCTGTTTGTAGCACCAACACCATCAGTTACAATTGCATTGATAACTGCATTTTTACCATTAAAAGTAACCGTACCATAACCACCAATACCATTAGCACCATAATCACTTTTAGCTGTTAAAACGACAGTATCACCGTTAAATTCTACATTACCTCCGTTATTCAAACTGATAACTTGTGCAGTATATCCTGTATTATTAGAATTTAATTCAGCATCTTTACCTGAGAATTTCAGGACTGCATTTTTTCCATCAACTACTGCAACATTTGCCCAATTAGCCCCACCGGCAGCAGCAGAGGAAGTGTTATTAATAACTGTTTTATCAGCTCCAAAATCAATTACTGAACCCGTATCGTTTTGACTAACTACTTGAATTACATTTACTTGAACCTTATCTCCACTTCCATTAATAGTTGTTTTCTCACCTTTAAACTCTACAACCGCCATCTTATCAACGCTGTCCCACGCTTCAACTGCCACACTAAAAAGCTTACCCGCCTTAGTATTGACAGTTATATCCCCGTCAAAACTCATTGTTCCGCCACCGTTATTGCGAATAGTACGCGCTTGTGCACTATCGCTTCCTATTGCAGTGAACTCTCCCTTACCATTAAATCTAAAATCAGCGCCATTATTTACAGCTACTGCGTAAGCCCTGCCAGAACTTGCCGCAGCATTTACAGATAATTTCGCCCCATTATTCATATTAATCACAGAATGACCATTGAGCTGATCATTTGCTATGCCAACGATTGCATTATTATCACTTGTCAAATTTTGATCTGCTGTAATACTAGTATCTACGGTATACTCTTTATCTCCTGCATTTATTAAACTATCAGCCGCCCATACGTCCCCCCCAGATATACAAACGGACATTACACCTGCTGCAAGCAGCGAACATAATACTTTTCTTTGTAATTCTCTTTTTCTTATAGAATTTCCAGACATCATCACGACCACCTTTCCAAATTTTGCCAACACTATTCACTGGAAATGCAAGCAAACCACTTCTACCGCAACTGCAATATTTTATTAACGATTGTAAAAGTCGGTTTTTAATTATTATAGCACCTCTGTACCCCCCCACAAGACTTTTTACTTTTTATTTTAAAATTTTCTTGAGAAATAAAAAACAGAGATGTCACGCAACTGCGTAGCACATCCCTGTTAAGCGCAGCTGGCTGTCATTCCATACGGTTTAGACCCTGTAGCTTTGCGTCGCTGGTTTTCACCAGTTTTGCCAATTATATTATTTTTACATTTGTTAATATTCTTTTATTATATAAAAGAATATCACTTTGTCTTAAAATACGCAAGATGTATGCATTGTTTTTCCAAATTTTACATTTTTTCATAACAAGAGAATAACTTTACGCTTTTCTGTTTTGTATAATAATTTTACCGAAACAAATAAAAGAAGCGGCAGTAGCATCTAACTACTCCGCTTCTTTTATTTGCGCTCTTTACTTTTTACTTCCTGCTTTCCAGCAGCCGCTTTACTGCCAGCCGCTGCTTTTGCCTGTCTGTGCCCGTTTCCCTGTCCCAATATTCATATTTCAACTGAAAGCACACCTCGTCATAAAAGCTGCTGACCGCCGTCTGCCTTGAGCTGTCTATTTTAAACGCCGTTAAAATATCAGGCAGCTCTGTACCAAAATATACCAGCAGCTCTTTGATCTTCTTTTTATAAGTTCTGGCGTCCTCCTGATAGTGGGCATAGCACAAGGCAAACAGCATCAATTCCAGCAGTTCCTCAAAAGCTTTAATGTCGCCGCCTGTGGCTGCCGCAAACACTGTTTGATACACCAGCTGCCGCACCTCGCTGCATTCGTGAAAAAACAAAATAAATTCGTTCAGCGCTGTGCTGACCTGCGGCGGCACATAACTTGCAGCCAGCTCGCCGCACCGCACATAGGGCGCCAAAGCAGCACAGCTGCCGCTGCTGACGAAGGTCTGCCCCATAGCCAGTAAAATTTCCTCCGGCGTCAGCTGTAAACCGTTCAGTAAAGCACACGCTGCCCCGTCCTGCAGATGCCGGTAGATTTTCAGCCCCTGCCGCTGCTCACAGCCTGCTGCCAGCCCGTGCGGGCATTTCAATAAGCTTTCCATCAGTAGTCCGCCCCCTTTTCGATGATCCTGCGGGCTAGAAACTTGTGCAGATTGACGATCGTCGTATGCTCGTAGCCGTATTTATCTTCTTCGTCAAAGGTGATCTTCACCAGCTCGATCAGGTTTTGGCGGCAATAAGCAGCCAACTCCTTTTCCGCCTGCTCACGGTCGTTGATCTCGCCGTCCGATAACAGAAACAGCAACCGCCGCTTGCCTTTCAGCGCCTGTTCCTGCAGCAGCCTGACTGCCGGCAGCAGATTTGTCCCCCCGCCTGACAGCGGTATGATCGAAGTCTGCTCCGCCTTATCGGTGAAGCTTTTACGCACTTTGGCGCCGCCCTCGAAATCTATCACCAGCGTTCTGATGCCGTCAAAATTATTGACCGCCGCCAGGATCTCGACCAGCGCTTCGGCATATTCGCGTTCAAAGCGGTAGGTGCTGCCCGATACGTCGCGCAGGATCATGATATCAACCGAGACCTTGCGCCGCAGATAATACTGATAGACCTTGCTCTCCTCGGCTGTTTTGGAAGCCAGATAAGCTTCCTGCTGCTTTTTCAGATTCACATCGCCGTCGTAAGCGTCAATGATCTTCATCGACGTGAAGCTCTGCTTAAAGATATATTCCAGTTCGCTGATCTCACGCCTGTATTTGTGTACCGTATCCAAAAAGAACTGTGAAGTATCGCCGGCACGGCTGACCATGCGCCCTGCCCCGGCCAGCTTGCCGACCTGGGTGGCGGCGTTTTGCATTTTCGCTTTCAGCTCACGGATATGTTCCTTCCGCACGACCTCGCATAATTCTTCGTCGCTGAGCATCTTCACCTCCGGCAGCGAACCTGCTGCTCCTGCCGCCTCTGCTGCCGCTTTTTCCGCCCACGCTTCCTCAGTAGTGTCGCCTGCCTGTAAGCCCTGCAGCCATCGGGTCAGTAGCCCCGTCACCACGATCACATTGCGCAGATCCGTCCGCACCGCCGTCAGCGCCAGCGGCACCATAAAATCATAAAAACTGCTGTCAGCCCGCCGCTCGATAATGCCGTACTTCAAAAATGCCTGCAACTCAGCAAGCTGCTGCCGCCGCGGCAGATATTTCGCCAGCCGCTCCAGCTCCGCATCCTGCGTCGTCAGATTGAACAGTGTCAGCAGCTTGCCGAACTCGGGCAGCTCACGTGCCAGCTTATACTCGCAGAAAGTCTGAAACAAACTTTTATAGACGCAGCGGTATAAGCTGTCCTCCTGCAGCCGCGCCGTATGCCTGTACCCCTCCGCCCCTGCAAACAGCGCCGCCTTTTCGTAGCGCAGCGCGCTTAACTCATTGACGATAAAGCAATCGGTAAAACGCTCTAACGTCAGCAGCTCGTGCAGCGCCGACTGCTCCCAGGCCTCCTGCAGCAGCTCACTGTTCAGCGACAGGATATAGCCGTCCTCACGGCTGCCGGTGCAGCAGCAAAACTGCCCGCACTCCGTACCGACAGCATTTTTATAGGCGTCAGCCTCCGCATAATATTCTATTTTAAACGCCAGCTCCGGGCATAATACCGCAAAATTTTCCATACCAGCCACCTCAAATGATCGAGGAATCAAGCTTCTCCTTCACCAGCTGCAAATCATAAAAGCCCAGATCCACATCCAGATAATACATAAAGCTCTGCAAAATGATCTCTTTAAAATTACCGATCCCGATCGCGCTCACCGCCTGCTCAAGCTCTGTGATCCGCTTATCAGTCAGATCAGGCACGCTGGCCGCCTCACAGCCCAGGACCCGTTTCGCCAGATACCGTTTGACGCTCTCCACATTCCGGTCATCATAAAAATACGGATCGACTGCCGCCTGACGCCAGTCCGGGCGCCGCAGCAGCTCCAGATTGCACAGCACCACGGCGATCGCCGCATTACGCACCGACAGCGGATAAGTATTACTGCGCACCTCCCGCATCAGCTCGATGATATAACGCTTTAAGCTTGCCGGCACCACATCGGCAGCCCGGCACTCCTCCGCTACGATCTGCTCCACGATCAAAAGCTCGTCCGCCGCTGCCGGATAATCGAAATAAAACGACACCAGCCGCTGCGCAAAACTCTGCGGCAGCTTCACATTGCCCGCATAACGGCTGTCATTCGAGCAGAACACGATGCGGAAATCCTCGTGGGCATAGATCATCTTGTCGCCGATCGCCGTCACCGAGGTACGGTCTAAAATACTGTTGAACATCAGCAGGATCTCCTGTACCGAATGGGTCGCCTCATCGACGACGATCACCCCGCCCCGTTCCATACAATCGGCCACGACGCCGTTTTTGACCGTCAAACTGCCGCCCTCCAGCCGCAGCCCCAAAATCAGGCTGGTTTTCGTCTGCTCCGGGCTCAGCTGCACATAATAAGCCGGCACGTTTTTTGCCAGCGCATACTGCTTCGCCAGATTCATCGCGATAATGCTTTTACCGCTGCCCGAAGGCCCCACGATATACAGCGGCCACCGGGTATGCTCAAGCACCGCGTAACAGCGCTCCAAAAGCCGCGTCCCATCCTCGCCTACTATTTTTGGTATCTGCCGCAAATCCAGCTGCGTTTTCAAATCAGCCATTCTTCATCACCCCGTCTTATATAAAAAAGGCGGAGGAGCTAACTCCCCCGCCAACAAGGACTTGTCAAAGCCCCAAGCAGCCGTTTATTTCTTTAAAGGTGGAACCGGCGGAATTTGCTGTAAATTAGGAATATCTTCCGGTTTCAGTTTAAACACATCATGCACATGGATCTCTTCGGTAGAACGCCAGGAATAGCAGCAGGTATCGCATACATAAACTTCCCACACATTACCGACCGGAGATTTAGTCATAACTCTAATAGTATCAGCACCACAACGTGGACATTTCATAAAAATCTGCCTCCTTTGTACCTTAAATTATCATTTATTTTTTTGTGCAGCCATAAAGTCTCTGAAAATAGCTTCCCATTTCGGAGTAGCCGGAGACGGTTTCAGCAATTCAACAGAACGCGGATTCGGTTCCGGAGCGACCGGAGTCGTAGCGTCGATGATCAGCTTATCATGCATGCCAGCCGGTACCGAAGACGGATCAAGCGGCATACCTGCACAGTTGGGAATGATCGCAACGTCCTTGCTGGGTTTGACGCGGGTAGTAAGCGCCCACATGACCTGCTCCAGATTGAACGGATCGACAAACTCGTCGACAACGATAATGACCTTGGAATAAGGCATACCATGCGGCGTAGACAGCAGACGGAAAGCAACGCCCTTACCAAAGCCGCCGTAACGGACCTTCGTCGAAATGATAACGCCGATACCATGAGTATACATAGCGTTGACAGCCTGTACTTCAGGCATGGTAGCTTTCAGCTGTTTGTACAGCGGCACGCTGGTATTAAGAGCCATCAGATAATCGATCTCAGTCCAAGGCATACCCAGATAGAGGTTTTCAAATATCGGATTGGTGCGGTGCGTGATATGTGTGATCTTGATCTCGCACTGGTTTCTGGCGCCGGAATAAGAACCCGGGAACTCGCCGAACGGACCTTCGCAGGTACGAACGCGCGGCATGATGTAACCTTCAAGAATGACCTCGGCATGAGCCGGAACATACAGATGCTCGGCAGTATCAGCTTTAGTGATCTCGGTCGGCACACCGTCCTGCAAAGCGCCTACGAACTCATATTCGTTCTGGTCGTAATTGACAGGCGTACTTGCCATAAAGCTTACCAGCGGAGTGTTGCCCAGCGCGATAGCAACCGGCAAAGGCTCGTTCACTTCTTCAGCTTTAGCAAGCTGGATAGCGATATCATGGAAAGGCAGAGCCTGGATACCGATACGGTCAACGTCTTTGACCTGGATACGGTAAATACCGACATTCTGTTTATCCAGATTATCAGGTTCAGCCGGATCGCCTGTAACAACAGCTGCTTTAGAAAGGAAGAAGCCGCCGTCCTGATCGTTGATCCTGTAAAGCGGTAAAACATCAAACAAATTGATATTTTCGCTGATAGTATTTTCTTTACACAAAGCTTTTTCACGAGGAAGAACTACCGGCGGTACCGGGAATTTATCCCAGCGGCGGTTCAATTCATGGAATTGCTCCTTGACAGGAGTGTCTTTAGGCATGCCCATCATCAAAGCATGATTAGCCCAGGAACCGTGAACGTTAGTCACAACAGAATACTTGTAACCCTTCACCTTCTCGAACAAAACTGCGGGTTTTTTATCCATATTAGCGCAGGCACGGCCGGCAGCGCCAATATCAGGTTCCGGATCGACCTCGTCTTTAACGCGGATCAGCTGACCCTCTTCTTCTAATGTTTTTAAGAATTCTCTCAAATCTTTGTAAACTTTTGCCATGTTTTTGACCTCCTTTGTCATCGTTGCACTTGGTAAGGGTTACCCCTTATCTATATACTAGAACTGGCAGCGTCTAATAGCAATTCAGTTACATCGCAAGGATATGCGTTTTCGGAATTTCCAAAAAACTATCAGCTTCATTCTTTTTGGGAATAAGCGCCCAGCCGCTGCCCGTGCCGCTTGACGCCACTTAACAGCAGTCAGGCGGTCAGCTACAGCCGCCGCTTTGACAAATTCTCGATCAAAACCTGTACGCGCCGACGGTTCGCTTCCCTGTCGCCAGCATCAGCCCGCTGCGCCCCGGCTATCCCCTCCGCCATCCTTTTACGGCGGCGCTGCTCCTCACGCACAGCCGCGTCCATATCACAAAAACGCGGAAAATAACAACCGCCCATCAGCCTGCGTGCCGCCGCTAAAAATACAGCCGCGTCCACCGCGCCATAACGCGCCACCCACACATCCAGCAGCCGCAGCTTCTCGCCACGGGTAACTGCCGGCACCTTTAACCCGGCCGCCTTAAAAAGCACCATCACCCGCCGCATCATCATATACGGTTCCTGCATCAGGCCACCTCCCTGACCGTAACCAGCAGTTTGTGCAGATTGGCGATCCCCCGATCGCGCCGCCTGTACACACTGCTGACGTTGATCCGCTGCTCGCGTGCCACCTGCTGCGGTTCCTTGCCCTCGATATACAGCGCCCGCATCACCACCGCCTGCACCTCAGGCAGCCGCGGCAGCAGCACCCGCACCGCCAAAAGCTGTGTCTGACGTTCGTCAAGCTGGTAAAAATCATTCACCACCTCCTGTTCCTGCGCCAGTTCACCGTGCTCGTCAAGACTTTCGTAAGCACGGTGCTTCTTAAAATCACGCTCACGCCGCACCTCGTTCCACAACTCACGCCGCACCTGCCAGGCAGCAAGTGCCGCAAACTGACGCCTGTCGCTGCCATGCCACAGCTGCAGCGCCGTAAACACGCCGATCCGTTCCATCTGCCGCTCCACATCCTCCTCCAAGCCCCAGCCATATTGCCGCCGCACTCTCAGCAGCAAAAACTTCAACCCCTCCATCACTGCCTCCAGTTTCAGATTCGGCTCAGCCTGCGCCAGCTTCACCAATACCATAAAATTCTCGTCCGCCATCTCTTTGCTGCCTGCTGTAAGCTCTGTCGTTACCTTGTTCATATCCCTATCTCCTATCTGTATCCGCTGTTTTTATTTTTCCTATCGACAAAGCCTCTACCAGCTCCCTGCCGCTCAAGCCTTCAATACACTCCAAACATACGGCCCCCGCGTTATCCAGCTCGGCAAATTCCTCACCGGCATAGATCGGGCAGCCGCACCAACTGCACCCACATACGGCCTGCGGCTCTCTGCATCGCAGCCACATCTCCTCCAACTTTAAAAAACCTGCCGTTTCAGACATCGGCCAAAATACGCAGCTGACTGCGCAAAGCCTCACGCAGCAAAGCGCTGCAATTTAAACGGGCCTTACGTGCCTGACGCCGCAGTTCATACGGCAGCGCCACATGTACCGTCACCAGCTCGTCCGGCGCGAACGTCCTTTCCGTCCGCTGCCCTTTAGCCTGTGACTGACGCTTTGCCATACCGCAGCTGCCACCGTTCACCAGCGGGCACTGCAGCGCCATCAGCACCAGCCGCCCCTGCAGATTAGCCGCCATCGGGCTGATTTTTTTCTTTTTGTTGGTGTTTACAGATTTTGTCATGTTGTTGCTCCTTCGCATTTTTATTTAAGGCTGCCGCTGCTATGCAGGTACTTACTACGTTAGTATAACTATGATTTCTTTTTAAAATTTCTTT
>UQZN01000030.1 GCA_900545535.1 uncultured Phascolarctobacterium sp. | reverse complement strand
ATACGGGATTAGCGGCTTATCTGCTGCGCTGGAGCAATGCCGAGATACTGGAAGCAGGCGCCATGTCAGCCAGTTTTTTAGAGACCTGGGCGGTAATGGAGATATATAAGAGCTTCAGTAACTGCGGACAGGTACCGCCGCTGGGGTACTATCGTGACTTTAACAGTCGTGAGGTAGAACTGGTGTTGAACATAGATGGTAAGGTGCATCCTCTGGCGATCCGCAAAAGTTCTAATCCGGCGAAAGAGACGAAAAAGTTTGACATGCTGCAGCCGGTAACAGAAGGGGAACGTGCTTTGCAGTTGGGAGAGGGTGGAGTGATCTGCTTTGCGACTGATCTTTTGCCAATAGATGCTAAGAACTGGTATATACCGGCTGGAATGTTATAAGAGAGAAAGTAATTGGGTAAGGATAGGGATTCGGAGCTATTCTTGCCCAATTTTTTTATTTGAAAACGTATTTTGTTTATAAATTTTATTGTTAAGTTTTTATAACAGTAAGGCAGAGGGGGATTTCAGCTAAGCGCTGGAAGCTTGGCTTACTTTTAGCAATTACCTGTGCATAGGGGTATTTTAATGCAAAGATTATAAAAATATAATAAACTCGCTTTTTATGTTATAATTTAAATATAATATTGTTTTGTTTAATAAATTTAAAGGTGAGATACTGATGCGCAAAGGTTTCTGGCTGATTTTATTACTGAATATCTGCGTTTTGCTTGCGGGCTGCGGTATCGCTGAGGATAAAATCGTCAATATCAGCGATCGTCACAGCAAATCGTCTGTTTCGCTGACTTTTTTTGGAAATAAAGTGGAACCGGGCAATGTCAAAGCGATCGAGACTATTTTAAATAAGTATATGCAGCTGCACCCCGAGGTGCAGATTTCTTATGAAAGCCTGAAAGGCAACGAGTATTTTAAGATTTTAGAAACACGGCTGCGTTCAGGTAATGGCGATGATATTTTTATTATCGACCATGACAGGCTGCTTGCTTTTGAGGAAAAAGGTTATCTGGCGGAGCTCAGTGACGTGCAGGGTATGGATGACTTGGCGCCGGTCGCTTTGCAGCAGCTGCAGGCGGAAAAAGGCTATTTTTATATGCCTACTTCCATTTCGGCCCTGGGTCTGTTTTGCAATCTGGATCTGCTGAAAAAATATAATCAGACGGTGCCGAAGGATTGGCAGGAATTTACGGCAAGCTGTGCTTTTTTTGACGAACAGGGTATTTTGCCGCTGGTAGTGAATAAAGATCTGTCGCTGGCGACGGTGATTTTGAGCGGCGGCTGGAACGAGTATTATTTGAACGGACAGGCGGAGATGCTGTGCGGGCGGATCAATTCAGGGGAGCTGCAAGTAGGCGAGTCGTTGCACCGTGGCGTGCAGATGGCGCAGGCGCTGTGTTTGTATACGGATACCGAAGCAGCTTTGCAAAGTAATAAAAACAGCGATGACTATAAAATATTTGCCAAAGGGCAGTCGCCGTTTATGCTGACGGGAGCCTGGAATACGGGACGTTTGAAGCAGCTGCGGCCGGATTTTACTTTTGGGGTCTATCCTTATCCGCTGTGCAGGGACGGCGGTATACTGATGCTGAATATCGATACACGGATGGCCGTTAATGCTGATAGTCCGCATCTTGCGGAAGCAAAAAAATTTCTGAGCTTTTTTGCGCAGAAAGAAAATATGGAATTATATGCGGCCAGTCAGAATTCTTTCAGCAGCCTGAGGGGCAGCAGTGTTTTGCCGGATGCAGAGCAGCAGCCGCTGAGCGAGGCTTTACGGTCGGGGCGGATCATGCTGGGGTCGGATGACCGGATCAAGGTACCGATCTGGTCGCGTGCATTCAATGCGGGGCAGGCAATTTTGAGGCGGCAGCCGTTGGAAAAGGTAGATGATATTTTAGATGCGGAAACCTGACTGGGGCGGGAAAAACAATAAGCTGTTTTATTATAATCTGTTGGTCACAGGGGTCGTTATTGCTGTTTTGCTGACGACTGTTATTTACTATGTGAGCCGGGTGCGGCAGGAGCTGTGGCTCAATTCTGTCAACAGTGTGCTGGAGATTACGATCCAGGGCCGCAACAATCTGCAGAAGCAGCTTGAGGGAGACTTTGAAAAAAACGCATCGATCGCCAGGCTGGCTGCTTTTGGCAGTGCCGGTTCCAATGAGGCTGCGGCAGGATATTTATCTAAGCTGATCAATGAAGACGGTTTGTATTATTTTGTTCCCGGCGGCAGTCAGTCGAAAAATATAGATCTGGAAGCGGTACGGCTTTTGCAGCAGAAACGCGGCGGGAAACAGGGGATAATCGAGCCGCATTTTAATTCTCAGACCGGCCGCAGGGTTTTTGATATTTTTACTGAGGCCAGCTTAAACGATGGCACAGTGTTTTACCTGCTCAAGGAGTATCGGGTCAGTAAAACTGTGGAAGAGTTTATTATGACTTTTTACGAGAAACAGGGTTTTTCGTATATTGTTGCCAGCAGCGGTGATATCGTGCTGCGTCCGGTGCACCCAAACAGCAACAAAACAGTGCAGAATGTTTTTGATACTATTGATGCGGATGAGGACGGACAGGTGATCGCCGGTCTGCGGGAAGCGTTGTTTAAACAAAAGACCGGCTGGGCTGAGGCGGCGTATAAGGGCAGGAAAAACCTGATTTGTTATGCGCCGCTGGAAAATGCGCCGGGGTGGAACATGGTGACGATCATCCCCAGCGATGTGGTCAATAAGCAGGCGGAGCAGATCATCAGTAAGACGATAGTGCTGCTGACAGTTTTCTGCGTGAGTATCGTTGTACTTTTAGGCTGTTATTTTCTGGCTTACCGCAAATATACCTGGATGATGCATGAACGCCGTTACCGTGATTTCTGGTTTGATATGCTGTCACAGAACATAGAAAGCTGCTTCCTTATTTATGACCCGGTGACTAAAACAGTAGACTATGTATTTGAAAATATCAGCAGGATTCTGGGAATTTCCCGTGAAGCGGTCAGCGCTGACCTTAATGTGCTGACAGAGACGGCCGCAGACGGTTCTTTGAAGGAGGTCCTGCGGCAGATTCAGGAAAATCAGCTGGGTGGTAATTATAACGGTTCTTTCAGCTATTATAATGCCGTGACCGGTGATGTACGCCAGTGTAAGATCAGGATCTATCCGGTCGAGGATGAACATTTGGGGTACAAGTACATAATTTGTATTGAAGATGATACGGATGAACTGCGGATCAGGAAGATGCTGGAAGAGTCGCTGACTACGGCAGAGGCTTCCAACAGGGCCAAACGTGAATTTTTATCAACGATGAGCCATGATATCAGAACGCCGATCAACGGGATCGTGGGGATGCTGGATATTGCCAATGCCAATCTGGATAACAGGGAAAAACTGTGCGACAGCCTGAAAAAAATCAAGCTGGCGTCAGGGCATTTACTGGAGCTGATCAATAAGGTGCTGGAGATGTCGCGTATCGAAAACGGCAGTCTGGTACTGACGGAAGAGCGGCTGGATATCGAAAGTCTGCTGCGGGAAGTGACCGAGATCATCAAACCGGCGGTCCAGCAGAAAAAACATCAGCTGCAGCTTTGTATAGGCGAATTGAAACACCGCAGCGTCTATGGGGACCGTCTGCGTCTGCAGCAGGTATTTATCAACCTGCTTTCCAATGCCGTAAAATATACGCCGGCAGGAGGAAGGATCAAAGTGCTGCTGCGGGAAGAGCCTGTCAGGGTTTCCGGTTATGCCTGCTATACTTTTAGCGTCAGTGATAACGGCATCGGGATGAGTGAAGAGTTTCAGAAGAAGCTGTTTACTGCTTTCAGCCGGGCTGACGACAGCCGGATCAATAAGATCCAGGGCAGCGGGCTGGGGATGACGATCGTGCAGAATATCATCCTGCTGATGCTGGGCGAGATCAAAGTGGAGAGTGCTATCGACCAGGGCAGTACCTTTACCGTGACCTTCAATCTGAAGCTTGATAATGCCGGATCGGCTGAAGAGGAGGAGCAGGAACCGCAGGATGAAATAGCGGAACCGCTGCTTGGAAAACGTGTGTTACTGGTAGAGGATAATGAACTGAATATGGAAATTTCTGTGGAAATGCTGAAAATGCTGGGAGCAGAGGTGCTCAGCGCCTGGAATGGCGAGGAAGCGGTGGCAATAGTAAAAGAGTCGCAGCCGTGGAGTATCGATCTGGTTTTGATGGATATCATGATGCCGGGGATGAATGGTTATGAGGCTACGGCGGTGATTCGTGGTCTGGGGCGCGAAGATGTGAAGCAGCTGCCGATAATCGCCCTGTCGGCCAATGCTTATTCAGAAGATATACTGGCTGCGAAACGGGCCGGGATGAATGACCATATCGCCAAGCCGATAGAATTTGCCAGACTGAAAAAGGCTTTGCAGAAATTGCTGTAAATATGGAAAACAGCCGCGATAAAAAAGTGCGCTGCCTTACAAGTGTTAGAGAAGTTCTAACTTTTGCAGGCAGCGCAGCAGGCGCGGCTGTTTTTATTTTCTCACCCGCAGGCTCTGCGCGGTGTAGGTCACCAGGGGTATGTAGTTCTGTTTTTCCGCATAGGGAAAGACGAACAGTCCGTCAAAGGCTTTGCCGTTACGTTCGCTGTGCGTTACAGCAGCCATACAAGGCTGGCCGTCGGCCGTGCAGCTGAGGTAAAGGTAGTTGATCAGCAAATTTTCCGCTGTTCTCCCGTTGCCGGCATCTACGATCTTAGCGCTGGTGATCTGTTCAGGTAGGGCCAGCGGCGCCGGATCGGTAGGATAGTCATAGCGTGGTGCCGGGATATATGCATATTCTTCATTGGGCCCTAAAGGGGGCAAGGGTATTTCGACACGGTTTTTAACAGCGTCACTGAATACTTTGGTTCTGACCGGGTCAGCGTCGACGGCGGCAAAGGTCATTAGCACGGTATTACTCTGGGCCCGCATCAGCATGGGTCCGACGGCCGGCAGCCCGGCGATGGTGTCGGCACCGAAGTCTTTGGGCAGCGACAGGCTGTAATAAGGATCGCCATTATAGGAATAGTAATAAAAATCCTGCGGCCAGATCACGCGCAGCGGTTTTTCCTGCGGCACAGGCGGTGTGATTTTTTTGATCACCGGTTTGGGCGGTTCTGGCTGGGGTACGGCCGGCTGTACTTTGCCTTCCTTATCTTTGACCGGAGCCGCTTTTGTACCTGCAGGAGACTGCTTGGAAGCGTCTGCTGCAGAGACAGGTTCTGACGCAGCAGCAGGTTCTGTGTCTGCTTTAATTGATGTCGCTACGTCATTTGCTGTAGGTGTGACTTTAGCCGTAGCGGCGTCAAAAGTATGGGCCTGTGCCTGCGGCGTGATGCTGATCCCTGCGGCAGGCGGATCACTGTCAGTTTTGTCTGTTTCTGTTTGAACAGACGGTACCGTATTTTTTATTTTTTCGCCGCCGGGGTCAGCTGCCCAGACGGGAACGATCTCGCTTAACAGAGCCGCTGTAACGATAGCGGCCAGAAAAAATTTCATAGCACTTACTCCTCCAGGCCTGCGGCGATGATACCGCCGCCGACTACATAATCACCGTCGTAAAAGACCACGGCCTGACCCGGTGTGATAGCTCTTTGCGGCTCGTCAAAGGTGACTTTGATCCTGCCGTCTGCCAGCGGTTCGATAACGGCCGGAACGTCTTTCTGCCGGTAACGGGTCTTGGCCGTGACGCGCAGGGGCGCTTCCAGCTTATCGATGGTGATCAGGTTGCAGTCCTCGGCCAGCAGCGCCTTTTTGAACAGAGCGTCATTGGGGCCCAGAATGACCGTGTTGCTGGCAATATCTTTGTCGATCACATAAAGCGGGTATTCGTAAGCGATGCCCAGACCTTTGCGCTGACCGATCGTGTAGTGGATAAGTCCCTGATGTGTACCCAGTACCTGGCCGTTCAGGTGAACGAACTGGCCGGGCTGCGCTTTTTGTCTGGTAGTGCGCTCAATAAAAGCTGTATAATCGCCGTCGGGAACAAAGCAGATGTCCTGACTGTCGGGCTTGTGTGCCGTTATCAGGCCGTGTTTTTCGCTCAGCTGGCGGATCTCGGGTTTGGTAACATCCGCCAGCGGCAGCAGGATATGCGCCAGCTGCTGCTGGGTCAGGTTAAAGAGCATATAGCTCTGGTCTTTGGCGTAGTCATCGCCGCGGGCCAGCAGCCAGCGGTTGCTGGCTGCATCAAAAACGATTCGGGCATAGTGGCCGGTAGCCAGATAATCACAATCCATCAGCCGGGCCCGGTCAAGCAGTTCGCCGAATTTGATATGTTTATTACAGTCGACGCAGGGATTGGGCGTGCGTCCTGCCTCATATTCGCTGATAAAACGGTCGATAACGCAGCGCTTGAAGCAGGGGCTGAAATTGAACACATAGTGGGGGATGCCCAGCTTATGTGCCACCAATTTAGCATCTTCCACATCGCTCAGCGAGCAGCAGGCGCTGTCCTGCTCCAAGCCCAGATCCTCGTTGGAGAACATCCGCAGCGTGACGCCGGTAACGTCGTAGCCCTGCTGCTGTAGAAGCAGGGCGGCTGCCGAGCTGTCAACGCCGCCGCTCATGGCGGCTAAAACTTTTTTCTTCATGATTTATAGTCCTTCAGGGCTCAGGCGTCAAAGGAAGCGCAGGCTTCGTTGATAGCTGCTTCGTCTTGGCGCATGGCCAGAATAGTTTTTTCGATCAGTTCGTCCACGGTCCAGCCCAGCCTGGCGGCGCCCTGTTCAATAACGTCGCGCGAGCAGCCTGCCGCGAATTTTTTGTCTTTGTATTTCTTCTTGACGGATTTCAGTTCCAGATCCATGACGCTTTTGGAAGGGCGCATAATAGCTGCTGCGCCGATCAGGCCCGAAAGCTCGTCGATAGCGAACAGCACTTTTTCCATCTGATGCTGCGGCTCGATCTCGTTTTGCGCCAGGCCGTAGCCGTGGCTGGCAGTAGCGTGGATCAGGCGTTCGTCCAGACCGCGTGCGCGCATCAGTTCCTGTGATTTGATGCAGTGCTCAGTCGGATAAACTTCAAAATCCAGGTCGTGCAGCAGACCGACCTGAGCCCAGAAAGCTGCTTCGTCGGCATAGCCAAGTTCATTGGCAAAGTATTTCATGATGCCTTCTACCGTCAGTGCGTGCCGCAGGTGAAAAGGCTCTTTATTGTATTCTGTCAGCAGTGCCCAGGCTTCATCACGAGTTAAAGTGGCCATGAAAATCAATCCTTCCGTTTATGCGCATTGATGCGTATTTAATAGAATAATTATACCATAAAGGCACGTATGAACACTAGGCTCGAGAATACCTCGCAAAGGGTTCAAACAGTACCATAAAGGCACGTATGAACACTAGGCTCGAAAACACCTCGCCAAGGGTTCAAACAGTACCATAAAACAAGCGCAGAGTACAACTCTGCGCTTGTTTTTTTAGGAGAGGGTAAGTTGGATTCAGTCACCGGTAAAGCCCGGAGTGGACAGGTAACGTTCACCTGTATCGGGCAGCAGGACGACAATTTTTTTGCCGGCGTTTTCTGGCCGCTGTGCCAGCAGTGTTGCGGCATAGGCAGCGGCACCGGAAGAGATCCCTACCAGCAGACCTTCGTGTTTTGCCAGTTCGCGGCTGGTCGCAAAAGCGTTTTCGGCGTCGACGGGGAGCACTTCGTCCACAACGATGCGGTCAAAGTTTTGCGGGATGAAATTGGCGCCGATACCCTGGATCTTATGCGGGCCGGCCTGACCGCCGGACAGGATCGGTGAAGCGCTGGGTTCCACAGCGACGATCTTGACGTGCGGATTTTTTTCTTTCAGATAAGCGCCGACACCGCTGACCGTGCCGCCGGTACCTACGCCGGCAACGAAAATATCGACTTTGCCATCGGTATCGCGCCAGATTTCAGGACCGGTAGTCGCCTTATGGATGGCCGGATTGGCCGGATTGTCAAATTGTCCGGGGATAAAAGCGTTGGGGATTTCGGCAGCCAGCGCTGCTGCCTTGTCGATAGCCCCCTGCATGCCCAAAGCGCCGGGAGTGAGCACCAGCTCGGCTCCGTAAGCCTTCAGCAGATTAAGGCGTTCCTGGGACATGGTTTCGGGCATGGTCAGGATCGTACGGTAGCCGCGGGCTGAAGCCACGCTGGCCAGACCGATGCCGGTATTACCGCTGGTCGGCTCGATAATGACCGAATCTTTTTGCAGCAGTCCCTGTGCTTCGGCGGCGTCGATCATTGCCAGAGCGATACGGTCTTTAGCGCTGCCGGCCGGGTTAAAGTATTCCAGTTTGGCGATGATAGTCGCCTGCGGTGCAAATTTTTTATTATAGTTGGTAAGTTCCAGGAGCGGAGTGTTGCCGATCAAGTCGGTCAGACTGTGAGCGATTTTAGTCATGATATCAAAACCTTTCTTCAATAAATTAAGCTGTAAGCGGTATTTTACTTACAACATCGGCATTTCTGCCGCTGCCGTTCCACCAAGTCAGCTAGGGTAATGTTATCGACTACTTTATTCACGGCGTCTTTGATCTCGCGCCATACTTCCATAGTTACACATTCGTCTGCTCGGGTGCAGGCGTCCTTAGTATCGTCTACACAGGCTACCGGGGCCAGATCGCCTTCCAGCAGCCGCAGTATTTCGCCTACGGTATATTCCTGCGGCTGTTTGGCGAGCATATAGCCGCCCTGGGCGCCGCGGGCGCTTTTGACAAGTCCGGCACGGCTCAGCTGGGTAATGATCTGTTCCAGATATTTATCGGAAATATCCTGCCGCTGGGAGATATTTTTAATGGGGATGAAGCTGCCGGTATGATTGTAAGCCAGGTCCAGCATCAGCCGCAAAGCATAACGTCCTTTGGTAGAGATTTTCATAAGCACACGTCCTTTCAAAAGCTTGACTTTATTTTACTACTAGTTTACTAGGAATTCAATAGCTGAATAAGAAAATTTTTGCACACAAAAAATTTACAAATATAATCTTGACAAAATTACTAGGAATTACTATACTGAAGATGTAATCATACTGAACAGCTAGGAATTAAGAAAGGACGGATCGCAATGCGGGAAGTTTATTTAGATAATGCGGCCACGACTAAGGTCAGGCCGGAAATAGCCGAGGCAATGGCCCGGTCAATGGTAGAAAATTACGGAAACCCTTCCAGTATCTATAAGGCAGCGCAGCGTGCGGCGGCAGCTATTGCCACGGCCCGTCAGCAGGTGGCCGACCTGATCGGCGCTTCGCCGAAGGAGATCATTTTTACAGGCGGCGGCAGCGAAGGCGACAATATGCTTATTAAAGGCGTGGCTCGTGCCAACGCCAAAAAAGGCAGACATATCATCACTACGCAGGTCGAGCATCATGCGGTGCTGCATACCTGTGAGGAACTGGCGAAGGAAGGCTTTGAGATCACCTATTTGCCTGTGGACGAATTCGGCCGGGTGACGGCAGCTCAGGTAGAAGCTGCCCTGCGTGACGATACGATCCTCGTTTCGGTGATGTATGCCAATAACGAGATCGGTACGGTCATGCCGATCAGGGAGATCGGCGCTGTATGTCGGGCGCACAAGGTGCTGCTGCATACTGATGCCGTACAGGCGGCGGGGCATATCCCCATCGACGTTAATGACGATAATATTGACCTTTTGACACTGACGGCGCACAAGTTCCACGGCCCCAAGGGCGTAGGCGCGGTGTATATCCGTCAGGGTGTGCGCGTACCGGCGCTGATCGTCGGCGGCGGACAGGAAAAAGGCCTGCGTGCCGGTACTGAAAATACTGCCGGGATCGTAGGGCTGGGGCTGGCGGCAGCTTATGCGCAGGAAAATATGGCGGCTAATGCTGGGAAAACCCGCGCTTTGCGTGATAGATTGATCGCCGGTATCTTAGATAGGATACCCGAAGTAAGGCTGAACGGCCATCCCACCGACAGACTGCCGAATAATGTCAATGTCAGCATCAGATATATTGAAGGCGAAGGCCTGCTATTGCTGCTTGACCATCTGGGCATTGCGGCTTCCAGCGGCAGTGCCTGCACGTCCGGTTCGCTGGACCCGTCACATGTTCTGCTGGCTATCGGCTTGCCGCATGAGATTGCGCACGGTTCGCTGCGTCTGACCTTATCGGAAGAAAACAGCGATGCCGATGTCGATTATGTTTTAGAACAGCTGCCGCTGATCGTTGAAAAATTGCGGGCGATGTCGCCCCTTTACCATAAGTAAGAAAGCAGGTGTAATCAATGGCTTACAGTGAAAAAGTAATGGAGCATTTTATGAATCCCCGCAATGTGGGCGTAATGCCCGATGCCGACGGCGTCGGTGAAGTGGGCAATGCCAAATGCGGTGATATCATGAAGATCTTTATCAAAGTCAAAGACAATATCATTACCGATATCAGCTTCCAGACCTTTGGCTGCGGTGCGGCGATCGCTACCAGCAGTATGGCGACGGAGCTGGCTAAGGGCAAATCTGTCGAAGAAGCGCTGGCGTTGACCAATCTGGCCGTAGCCGAAGCGCTTGACGGTTTGCCGCCGGTCAAAATGCATTGTTCCAATCTTGCTGCTGACGGTTTGCGTGCCGCTATTTATGACTACAAGGTCAAAAACGGCATGTCTACCGAAGGTATAGATGTTTGTACAGGCTGCTGTCACGACTGCGGCCATTAACAGCTGATTTTGCTGTTAAAATTTTCAGTTCCAACTCCTCCTTTTACTCACATTAGTTTTACAGAAAAGCCGATGGTTAGCGCCATCGGTTTTTTTGTGGTAAAATAAGTGACGCAAGCTAAAAATATTGCCGATAGTATTATTGTTTGTATTGCTTTTTATATTGCTAAAATGGTTGCTTTTTGGCATAGCGATGATATAATATAAATAAAACATGATTGAGGAGTGAGTGCGATGACTACGGAAGCAATCAAGAAGATCACCATATCACTGCCTGGTAATTTAGCAGAACGGCTGAAAAAAATGAATGAAGAAAAAAGGATCAACGGCATCAGCAAGTTTTGTGAAAATGCGATCAGGGATGGTTTGAAAGCCTATGATAAGGCGCAAAAAGCCCGCTTAATGGAAGAAGCAGTGTCTGATCCTGATTTTCAGGCCCGGTGCGAAGAAATCCAGCGAGATTTTGCTGCACTGGATTATTCTGAGAGAGAAGGATCTAACGAATGGTAAAACAATGGCAGATCTATTTTTTGAATCTTAATCCTGTTATTGGCTCCGAGCAATCGGGCACCCGGCCGGCACTTGTTATTTCATCGGATGCGGTCAATGGC
Organism: uncultured Phascolarctobacterium sp.; assembly: GCA_900545535.1. GTDB lineage: Bacteria > Bacillota > Negativicutes > Acidaminococcales > Acidaminococcaceae > Phascolarctobacterium. Next base: position 2,385 of record UQZN01000030.1, on the reverse strand, counting down.
TTAAATCAGGTAACGGTATTGCCGATAACCAGTTTTAAAGGAACAGAACGTATTTATCCCAATGAGGTTCTGCTGAAAATGGAATATTCAGGATTGCCGAAGGATTCCATTGTCCTGGCGCATCAGATCAGAAGTGTCGATAAACAAAGATTGGGCAGTTGTGTGGGGCAGCTGGTCCATATGGAAACGATCAGTAAAATACAAAATGCCATTAGATTTCAGCTGGAGCTGGAATGATTTACTCACATTAGTTTTACAGAAAAGCCGATGGTTAGCGCCATCGGCTTTTTTGTGGTAAAATAAGAAGCATAAATTATCAAATCAATAATTTACCACCGGAGGATGAAACAATGGCAGCAATCGATATTGAAAAAGAGTTTAAGCATTATCTGGAAATCTTTACCCACGACGAAGAACTGGGCAAGATTTTGGCAAAGGTATCCTTTCAGGAATTGTTCAACGATAAATTTTTAACGGAAAACAGTAAATATACCTCGATGGACGACCTGATCTGGCGCAGCGGCTTTGGCATCATGAACCTGCTGGAGGTAGAGCAGGTGAACCAGGATAAATGGAACGAATATATTGCCAAAAACACTGAATGCAAAACCTGGCATGAATTCGGCAAACTGGCCATGATCGACTGGATGAAGCATAAATTGGAAGAAGCGAAACAGGCCAAAAACTGATTTAAGCGGCACCGGGGCGAAGGCTTCGGTGCCTTTTATTTTAAGGAAGTGATTTTATGGCGGCGATTTTGCACGCACTGCAGGGAATTTTGACGATCGTTATTATGATAGCTACCGGTTTTTATCTGTCCCGTAAAGGCTGGTTTTCTGAAAGCTTCAGCGCGGCTGTGGCTCAGCTGGTGACTAAGGTTTGTCTGCCGACTTATATGATCGTCAATCTGACGGTCAATTTCAGTCATGACCAGCTGGTCGCGATGAGCGGCGGCCTGCCTGTGCCGATCATTTCCATGGCGATGGGCTATTTTATCGGTCATGCGGTGGCAAAATTGCTGAAGGTACGGCGGGAACGGGTCGGTGTATTCTGCACAGTTTTTTTTGTATCCAATACTATCTTTATCGGTCTGCCGATGACGCTGGCTTTGTTCGGTGAAGAAGGTATCCCTTACGTGATGCTGTATTATATGGTCAACACGACGATGTTCTGGGTCGTGGCTGTTCACGATATGGCTTCAGATGCAGGGGTGGCGGCACCGTGGCTCAGCCGCAAGACCTTGAAGGTGGTTTTGAATCCGCCGCTGTTAGGCTTCTTTGCGGGTATTATTTTGGTAATGCTGGATTGGCGGCTGCCAATGCCGATAGAAGCTTCTTTTCGCTATCTGGGTGGGATGACGACACCGCTGGCGATGCTGTTTATCGGTATCGCGATCAGCAAAGTTTCCCTCAAGGATGTCACCTGTGACCGTGAACTGGTGGCGGCAATGGTGGGCAGGTTTGTTATCTGTCCTCTGTGTGTTATGGTCTGTCTGCCGTTTTTCCCGCTGCCGAAATTGATGAGCGATGTATTTGTCATGCAGGCGGCCATGCCGGCTATGACGAACACTGCTATCGTCTCAAAGGTTTATGGCGGCGATTATAAGTATGCGGCCATGCTGACAGTAGTCAGTACGCTGCTGGCAGTAATAACGACGCCGTTTTATATGTGGGTACTGCGCGGCTGACCTGTTTGCTTAAACAAGTCTTTGTTCGCCATAAAAACAAAAAAACGAACAAATTTTTAGAAAAACTCTTGACAAACAAAACAGTTCGGTTTATTATATGTTTAACGAACGGATGTTTTGAAAGGTCGTGAAGTTATGAAGAAGTTGTTTGTATTAATGCTGATGACTACTATCTTATATACAGGCTATAATTTTTTACAGAACGATACTGTTTATCATTACGAACAGATCACTGTACATACTGGCGATACCATGTGGGCGATCGCTGACCGCTGGGCCGATCAGGGTGAAGACGTACGCGAAGTCATTTACCGCATCTGTGAGACCAATTCACTGGCGAACACTAATCTGAAACCGGGACAGAAACTTTTGATCCCTGTGAAAATGCAGTTTGTCGACCAGTTGATGGTAGCAGAGGCCGGCGATACTAAAGGCTGATACTTACAGCGCCGGCGTAGGAAACTGATAAAAGTAAATAATAATGCGTTAGGGCGCAGTAAAAAAGACGTGCTTGCCGTTTGGCAAACACGTCTTTCTGTTTTTATATCTAGCGTTGGGGCAGAGACTTTCTTTTTTATTGGCTTGGGAGCTGATAGAAAAGGAAGTTTTTTTGATTTTTAAAAGCTCATTTTGGAACGGAGCTTCAGCAAATAGCGGGCGGACAGCTTGCTGGCCGACTGCGTACTGGTTAACGCGGC
>UQZN01000029.1 GCA_900545535.1 uncultured Phascolarctobacterium sp. | reverse complement strand
TGCCGCCATTACCGCAGAATAAAACCTTATTGCCATTTTTCAATGCTTTTTTGATCATTGCCGCACTAGCTGCTACCTGCTCTAAAATACTGCTAGCCGCAACCTGCTGTGCCAAAGCAATATGCTCAGCAAAACGCTGTTTAATGATTTCCATAGTTCACCTGCTTTACCAATTTAGTAAATTATAACGGACTCGGAAGGTATTACTTCCACCTTTATAATGTTCCTGCTCATATTCAAATTCAATGGCCCAGCAGCAGAACCGATGCGTCCATCTGTAATTTGTTTCGTAATTACTGTGTTGTCCCAAGTCATAACGGTTAACGATCGTAAAAGTATTTTTATCATCCAATCTAAAACTCAATCCATTACGTAGTTCACGCGCCATATCCGGCTGCCCGTAATCATATAAATTACTGGTAAGATCTTCCCGATAATATCCGACCCAGGTATCCCACTTCGGCGCCAGCTTTTGGCCCAATGTCGCATAATACATCATGGTAGATTTGGTTTCATCAGTATAACTCTCTGTTACCCACTTTTTACCCACAGTAAGATCAAGAAATGTATTTTTGCTGTTAAACAGATAAATACGGTCGTGATTCAAATAAGCAGCATACTCCGTATGCCAGCTTTTAATGCTGCCATGCTCATTGCGCCATAAACCATGGGTAACATAGGCGCTGTAAGTCAAAGGTAAATTATCAATCAGACGGTGATTTTTGTAATATAAACCAAGATCACGTTCTTTACGAATCCACTCATCATCTTCTTCATCCCAGCCATCCTGCAATTTTACATAAAAATTACGTTCATCATGATTGATACCATACATGGGTTTATAACCGGCTTTGGAATAATAGGCCAGATCAGCATAAAAATCAGTTTTCGGGCCTAAATTATAATCGACCTGTAACTTTGCGTACATGCCATTATCACTGCCGTCATAGCCGATACGCGGCATGATCTTGTTCTCGCCCTCTTCCCCTAAATTATTGACCCAAGTGTCACGGGAATAGATATGTTTGCCTTTAGCATAAACTTTAACGTCTCTGGCAATCATTTTTTCCTTGGGATAGATTTCAAAAGTTTTTGCTGTGATCAAAAGGCAGGGATCATGTTCTACCGCTGGACAGCGTGTTGTCTGTCCGCCCTGGTCCACAACTATTTTATCAGGATAGATCGTTGCGTGCGGAGCTTTAAAGTAGTCTTTAGCGCCCTTACCGTCGATTTGTTTGATCTCACCGGTCTTAGAATTAAAATTATAATGAACCCATTCACCATTCATAGTAGTATCAGGTTCCTGAAGCGTACCGCCCTGTTTGAGCCAGACATCGCCAGTCTTCATATTACCTTCGGCACGGGTAGTAAGAATAGTCTCATCACCCTGCATTATCCTGACATTACCCTCAGCAAAAAAATCCCCGCTCACCTGATCATAGGTAGCGTTGTCGCTCCATAAGGTGATCGGCATCGGCTCACCGGCCTCAGCCTGCTTCTTCTTTTGGCTCTTATCTTTGAGTATTCCGGCTTCCCGCTCCTGTTTCTGCTCCTGAAAATCAGGCGAAGTATACCGTGCGTCTCCGGTAACATAATCGTCAGCAAAAGCTGCCTGTGACACTGCTAAACTCATTAAGCAAGCAGCAGCTAAGACTTTCTTCTTCATGCTTTCTCTCCTCAATCAAATTTATCATTTATAAAAAAGCATATAAATATCCACTACATATTATACCATAATTTTAAACAAAAAACCCGCCACTAAGGCGGGTTTTACTGTCAACTCAAATTTTATTTATTTTCCCTGATAAATCATACCCTGGATAGCAGTATCTTCCATAGTCTGCACATAAGTAGTAGAACCAGCAGGAATAACTACTGCTTTACCTGTAACAAAGGCACCGCCGAGAGCGCCGAGAGGTCCTAAAACGATCATACCGCCGATAGCAGCGCCAGCAGCACCAGCAGCAGTTTTTGCTTCCTGCTTGGCCACTTCGCCAATATAAACAGGCACCTTCGTACCATCAAGCGCATAAACATGCGTGAAATCAACATCGATGCGGGCATCACGGCCAAAGCTGCGCGGCTGTACGACCTTTTTGATCGTGCCTTCACCCATAGCACCTTTAGGGAGTACCAACACATCACCATTTACATAAATATTTTCAGCAATTTTAAAATGCACCGGTTCACCGGCTTTATCTTCCCTGCTGCTCAATTCTTCTGTAAATTCCACTTTAATAACGGAATCCTTCGGTAAAGTAACGCTTTCAACAGCAATAACGCCATCAGTAAAGGCAATATTAGCTAAAGCTTCTAGCCTCGAAGAAAGAGAACCTTCGTCGATCTTACCATTAAGCATCATCTCTACTGCTTCGATACGGGTCTTGGCCGGACCGCCGGACATACTTTCATTAAACTGCCATTCGATAGCATTGAGTTTGGTCAAAAATCCCGCTTCATTACTGGCAGGATTACCTTTAAGATAATCATACAGGTTATCGACACGGTCTAAAATAGCGTCGCTGGTAACAGTACCATAAACATCATCTTCCAGGCTGTCCATACGTCCAACCAAAGCACCTGCCTGCTCAGTGCCATACAGCATTTTTTCCATAGCGGAAATTTTATCAGTAGCAGACATCTGTGTCACTGCTGCCGATGCCGGTACAGCCTCACCCAAATCATCAGCATTCATTGCAAAACCCGGTGCCACTGATGTTACGCAGAAAACCAAAGTTAAAAGCAAAGTAAGGAGTCGTCTTTTCATTACAATACCTCCGTTAGTTCTTATTTTTATGAGGTTATTATACCATATAAAGTGCGTAAAAAAAATAGGTGACCACAAGATAATGTGGTCACACTTTTATTTTTTATAGTTATTTAACATTTCTGTCACAGATTCTGTTATTTCATCCATTTTTGCAAACCGTCTTCTGTGCTGAGCCCTTTTAGACGGCTTCAGTTCTTCCATAGATTTACGATACTCCGCTATCGGCATTTCAAAAAACCGCTGATCCCTGCAAGCCTGTCCTTCACACTCCTGCCAGAAATCATCCAACGATGTTTTCAGTTTACGGTCCCTGCGCACATGATTCATCGCATAATAGCCCGCATTGGAAACAGCGTATAAATGTTTGCAGCCTAATGCCGCCGCCACATTACGAATACCATAGAAAATCAGATTTTTAGTCCGGTAACCAAAAAAAGCCTTGGTCAGTCCTTTGATAACCTCACTGCCGTTAGGAGTTCCCTGCAGCGCGCCTATCCACAGCGACATTTCGTCATCTTCGGGTGATGGCGCCAGCCAGAACATGATCTGATAAAGCTCATCTTCTCCCAGCGAAAGTACCAGTGAAAGGCAGCCTTCCTTACGCTGCCCTCCATGAAACAACAGGTCCATCGTCAACGGCTGTTCTTCATAAAGGTCTTCCCATAATCTGATTCGTTCGCCACGCGCATATAATTTTGACATGGCTTCTTCATTTAAAGTATTTTCCAAATATTCAATATGATGCTTTACAATAGCAATACGCTCATCCCAGGTAGAATCTTTATAAAAAAAGGCACGCGTAGTTTGCTCCACAAAAGAAGTTGTATGCTCCAGCATGGCTTTGCGCAGCGGCGTAGCCGCAAAAAAACTCAGCAAATCCCCGATCTGCCCCTTATGTAAATGGCATCTCATTCTAAAAACAAGATATCTTTTTCTTCCTTTGAGTTTTTTTACATTATATAGGTCATACCCGACATATTTTAAAATTTTTTTATCCATTAATACCTCTCCAGTTATATCGTTGGTTACATTATAGCATAATCTAAAAAAACAAGGATAACTATCATCAAATGTTAATATTATAGCATATTTATCAACGATTTACTATGAACAGGTAATCATAGAAAAAACGACCGCTAAAGCGGTCGTTTTGCCAAAAACTTTTACTTATTTTAGAAAGTGAAAGTAACGTCAGTCCACAATCTTTTATCTTTCAGACTATTGCCCTCACTGGTAACATTTTTAGCCTTGGTATCATAATATGCTAAAGTAGCTACGATGTTTTTAGCAACAGCATAATTAGCACCTACGGCGTAACCTTTAAAGCCTGTATTCCAGAAGGTATTGGCATCAGTAGTATGCTCCCAATAAGTGCCTTCACCCTGATCATAGTAACGGGCAAACACACCATAAGAACCGGCCTCAGAAGCTTGAGCGCCTTTATAATTCAAACCAACGGTCCAGCCGTCATCATCGGAATTTCTTTCACCATCCCAATTGGAATTGAGGTACATACCGGATAAAGCAAGGTCATCATTAAAGTTATAAGCTGCGCCTACATGCCAGATACCGTCATCTTTACCGGAATCTCTGCCCATGACGTCCTGGAATTTTACATAGCCGGCAGCAAGGTTCAACGCATCGCTGATATTACCGGAAACTTCACCACCATAATATCTGTTGGCAATGGTTTTAGTTGCGATAACATTATTCACATCAAAATCAGTATCATCGGAAGCCTTGCCCATATAAGCCTTAACTTTAATGCGATCGCCATAGGTAGCAACCAACCCGTCAGCCTGAGCATCCATGATATTACCATCAGCCAGAAAAGCATCGATACGGCCAGCTTTGAGGCCTACACCGCCGACACGGCCATTAACATAAGCACGTTTAAAATCTGTGCCTTCGTCGCCGCTGTCATTACTGAAATCCTGAATATTCTGGATCATAGCTGTATAAGTCCAGTCATCATTGATCTGGCCATTCAGCCACAAACGGCTACGCAGATCAGAATCATATTTGCTGCCCTGGTTGGCTTTGGCTTTTTGGTCAACATAGCGGGCACGGATCTCACCGGTGATTTTTACATTATCGGATTTCTTTTCCAAACCGGCAACACGCACGCCCAAAGAATCAAGTTCGTCAGCAAATTCGGCAGCCAGACGGTCTACATTAGCACCTTTGGCCATAGCTTTAGCTACGATCTGTGCCATTTCATAACGGGTCATCAGACGGTCGCCGCCAAAGGTACCGTTAGGATAACCATCGATAATACCTTCTGCCGCCAGTTTGTTGACAGCATCATAAGCCCAGCTGTTAGCCGGCACATCAGAAAACGGATTAGCGGCATAAGCAGAAGCTGTTACACCTAACGCCATGGCCATACCCAAAACTACAGATTTGTTCATTTTCTATTCCTCCTCAGGAAAGATATTTTCTGCAGCGGTAAAATTCTCAAACAGCAACCAACAAAACACGGACAAGTTACCATGTTACCTCTTCCATTTGCTGTTTCTGTTTTCAGAAATCTATCGGCTACGTCCCTTATCTTACCCCCAGTCAACCCCCTATGCAACTTAGCTTAATTGCAAAAAAGTTTAACTTTAAACAAGTTAATGGAATAAAAAAATTTAAGAAAGCTTTATTTTAAACAGCTATGCTCCATAACGATACCGATAAACAGACAAGCTTAGCTTTTGATAGAAATATAAAAAGCGGACGCATACGCGTCCGCTTAAGCATCTAAGTTAATCTTAGAAAGTAACGATCAATTGAGACCACAGGGTCTTCATTTTGTCGTCAGAATAAGTTTGTTTCAGATCGTAGTATTCAACACCAGCGATCATGTTTTTAGCAACGGTATAGTAACCAGCCAGGCTGTAGCCTTTAAAGCCTTCACCAGCATAAGTCGGGCCATATTCGCCATTCATAGTATGTTGGATAGCAGTACCTGCAGCTTGTTGATAGTATTTAGCAACGAAGCCCAAGGAACCCGGTTTGGAAGCTTTAGCACCGCCTAAAGTACCGGTGATTACAAAACCGTCTTTATCGCCATCAAGATCTTCAACGTCAGATCTCAAATACATAACACCAAGAGATGCTTTGTCGCTGAAATTATAAGTTGCACCAACATTCCAGATGCTGTCGTCGTCGCTAGTAATAGGAGTAGAATCACCTTCAAATTTAGTCCAGCCAGCTTCTGCATTTAAAGCGCCGATTTTACCATTAACGCGTGCGCCATAAATTTTATCGAAGCCCCAGTTTTTGAAAGAGTTGGTCGGTTTGCCATAGAAGGCTTCCAATTTCACTTCTTTACCGAAAGTCAGGTTTACGCCATCATAACGGGTATCATAGATGTTACCGTCAGCCAGGTTCAAGTTTTGACGGCCTGCGGAAACACCCAATCCACCGATTTTACCTACAAGGTAAGCACGTTGGAAATCAGTTCCTTCATCGCCAACATCATTAGTCAGGTCTTGCTCGTTTTGGAGCATGCCAACATATTTCCAATCGTCATTGATTTGACCAGTCATGAAAATACGGGAACGGATTTTGGAACGATGGCCGTCGATATCACCGGAATAATCGGTGTAGTCATAACGGATCTGACCAGTAATTTTTACGTTGTCAGATTTTTTCTCCAAAGCAGAAACGCGTACACCCAGGCTGTCCAGTTCATCAGCAAATTCAGCTGCCAAACGGTCTACGTTAGCGCCTTTAGCCATTGCTTTTGCTACGATCTGAGCCATTTCGTAACGGGTCATCAGGCGATCGCCACCAAAGGTGCCGTTGCCATAGCCGTCAACGATACCAGCTGCTGCCAGTTTGTTGACAGAGTCATAAGCCCAATGGCCTGCCGGCACATCGGAGAAGGGGTTTGCAGCATAGGCAGAAGCAGTTACGCCCAAAGCCATTGCCATTGCGAGTACTAAAGATTTTTTCATGTTTCTTTCCTCCTCGGAAATTTATTAAGCTCAGCTTTCGCCATTTACAATAAATTCCGAAGCAAATAAACCATACGAGTTACCTAGTTTCCTCTACAGGTTACCTGCTCTGTTCAGTTATTATAAACTTAAAAAACTATAAGCTTTAGTTTATTTTAGCCGCTCTGTTTAGTTTTTGCAATACTAATTTATATTTATTTATTTGAACTAAAAATCAGTAAATTAATCGTTTATTCAATTTTTAATAATAATATTTTTAGAAAAAATAAAATTTTATCCTTATCGTTCCTGTATTTGCTCAAAAAAAATTTTGTTTTTCTGTTCAAAAATATACAAAAACGGCCACTTTACAGTGGCCGTTTGCGTTTAAACTTATTATCCAGCTTCTTCTACAACCAGTTTCTTAGAAAGTAACTGTCAAGTCAGTCCAGATAATCTTGTCTTTATCACTGGTATCAAATTTAGATTTAGTATCATAATAAGCAGCAGTCAGGACCATATTTTTAGCAACAGTATAGTTAGCACCTACACCGTAACCTTTAAATCCCTGTCCATCAAATGTATTCGCATCAGTAGTATGGGCAATATAAGTCTGGCCACCCAAATCATAGTAATTGGCAAACAGGCCCCAGGAACCTTTTTCAGCAGCTTCTGCGCCTTTGAAGGTCAGTCCTACAGTCCAGCCGTCATCATCAAGACCATCGAGATCACGATCATCAAGACTCATGTCACCTTTAAGATACATAGCGTTCAAGCCAAAATCGCCAAAGGTAGTGCCAGCTCCTACAAACCAGATAGCATCATCAAGCTTGCTGTTTTTAGTTAAAATATCTTTGAAGTTAAAGTAACCCGCAGAAGCGTTAAATTTACCAAAATCAGCAACTACAGCGCCGCCGGCATAGCTGCCGCCAGTAGTTCCGGAATAACCAAATTTATCAAGATCGTCAGTTGCCTTACCGGCAGCACCGATGACTTTGATTTTATCGCCGTAAACAACTTCCACGCCGTCAGCACGATTATCATAAATATTACCGTCAGCAAAGAAAGCATTATAGCGGCCGGCAGTTACATCCATACCACCGAGGCGGCCTTCAAGATATGCGCGCTGGAAATCAGTACCTTCGTCGCCGGAATCAGTCGACAGATCCTGTGTATTCTGCAGCATACCAGTATATTTCCAGCCATCATTGATCTGACCGGTGATCCAGATACGGGAACGCAAAGTGCTTTCATGGCTGTTAGGAATACTGCCTTTACCTTCATGGTTAGCATACAAAGCACGGAACTCACCGGTAATTTTTACATTATCGGATTTTTTCTCCAAAGCTGCTACGCGCACACCCAAAGTGTCCAGTTCGTCTGCAAATTCAGCTGCAAGGCGGTCTACGTTAGCGCCTTTAGCCATTGCTTTTGCTACGATCTGCGCCATTTCGTAACGGGTCATCAGGCGATCGCCACCGAAGGTGCCGTTGCCATAACCGTCAACGATACCGGCTGCTGCAAGTTTGTTAACAGAGTCATAAGCCCAATGGCCTGCCGGCACATCGGAGAAGGGATTGGCGGCATAGGCAGAAGCTGTTACGCCAAGTGCCATAGCCATTGCAAGTACTAAAGATTTTTTCATGTTGTTTCCTCCTCGGAAATTTATTAAGCTCACGATTTTACAGTCAGTTAATAACCTCCGAATTTCCTACTGATACGAGTTGCCTTGTTTCCTCTATTTTCAGAAATTTTTTGTTCTTATACTGCTTAAAACCACAAGCTCTTTTACATTCTAGAGGCTTTCTGAGTATTTTGCAAGCTAAATTACTATTTATTTAATTAAACTAAAAATCAGTAAATTAATTGTTTTTGATATCGATTTATTATTTATTGCCCAACGATTATATTTTTATTGCTTCTCCTTCATTTCTTTCTTTGAAACTTTTATCAGCAAACAGTAAAAAATAAGCCAACCATTTAAATGGTCGGCTTATTGCAGATAAAGCTACTGATTTTTGAAATTATTTAATTTGATCTACTTTTTTCAAATAACTGCGTACAGTCTTAGCAAATTCTTCGCTTTTCCAGTCACTGCGCACTGTCAATGCTTCTTCTATTTCCATATCGTCAGAATACTTTTTAACATAATATCTGCCGGTAACTTTGTTCAAAAATGCAAACTCACCACTCATATCCAACTTCAAAGTAGGCTCGCGACGGGGAAACAAAGCTTTATCATCCAGCTTGTCAAGCGACATGGCGATAACAATATCGGCACCTGTTTCACCGGCAATGCGTTCCAGATTAGCCTTGCTGAAATCAGAAATATCTTTAACACCTACAGCTTTTTCCACGACATCCTCGGCAAGCATGTCAAATTCAGGGAACTTAAACATATCCATGATTTCTTCCATGTAGATCATACTGGCAGTAGTATTATCCTCCACGTGGTTAGCCAGGGGAACAACAGCCAGTTTTGCCGCTTCAGCCTTACCTGCTGCCGGCAATACAAAACAAACAGCCAAAACAGCCATTAATACAAAATTCATAAACTTTTTCATTAAAGAGCCTCCTCTATACCAGATTAACTATCTACTCTGAACATCTTAGCATATTTTCACTGTAAAAAACAAGAGGAGATACAAATTTGCTTTTTTCACAAGCACCTTTGTTAAATTTTATTTCATTAACTTTAAAAACACAAACGCTAAAAAATAACGCCAGCCGAAACGGCTGACGTTATTTTTATAAAACTGCTGATTATTTATCTGTAACTTTTTTAAAAGCATTACGCACTACATTCTGCAGCACTTCATGCTTCCAGTCACCACGGACGGTAACGGCTTCTTCGATAGTCCTGCTGTCGCGCAGATCTTTGTAATAATAAGCGCTGGTAAGGGTATCCAGCGAAGCAAATTTGCCGCGCAGATCCATTTTCAAAGTTGCTTCCTTGCGCTGCGGCATCCGTTTGGCATCAAGTTTATCCAGCTGCATGGCAACCACGATGTCAGCACCGGTAGCCTGGGCTACCTTCTGTAAAGCTGCTTTACTGTAATCGGCCAGCCCATTTTCACCAACAGCCGCAATCACCACATCATCACCCAACAGATCGAATTCCGGATAACGGAACAGCGCCAGAGCCTCCTGCATATAAATAGTACCGGCCATATCGTCGCCAGCCACATTGTTAGCTAACGGCACAACGGCTACTTTTGCGGCTTCAGCCTTGCTGCCCAACGGCAGGGCAAAACAAATCGTTACTAAGGCCAAGAGCAAATAGTTTAGAAATTTTTTCATCGTTTACCTCCTTTATTAAAATACGTCTGCAGCTATCTTACCACATTTCCGAAAAATCAAAAACTGTTTTGTTGAAAAAAGCGGCTGCCTAAGCAGCCGCTTTGAAATTTACAGCATCTAATTCAGTTAAATTAGAAAGTGAAGGTCAGGTCAGTCCAGATGATTTTTGCTTCTGGTTTTTTGTATCCAGTGTGATATTTTGCTTCAGTGTCATAGTAAGCAACAGTAGCTACCATGTTTTTAGCAACAGTGTAGTTAGCACCTACGCCATATCCCTTAAAGCCCAAACCACGGAAAGTTTCTGCATCGGTTGTATGTGCTAAATAAGTTTGGAGACCTTGATCATAGTAGTTAGCAAACAGACCCCAAGTACCTTTTTCAGCTGCTTCCGCACCTTTATAGGTCAAACCTGCAGTCCAGCCATCATCACCTTCATTTAAATCACCAGCTTTAGTGCTAGCATCACCTTTTAAGTACATAGCATTCAAGCCAAAGTCGCCGAAGGTAGTCCCTGCACCAACAAACCAAATAGCGTTATCAGAACCACTATCTTTTGAACCGATATCTTTAAAGTTATAGTAACCGGCAGTTGCATTCACAGCACCAAAATCAGCAGCTACTTCGCCACCAGCATAGCTGTTAGCTATGAGCTCACCATCACTATTAGCAGCCTTACCAGCAGCCAGCATGACTTTTACCTTATCACCATAAGTCAAAGCAACACCATCAGCACGGTCATCATAAATGTTGCCATTAGCCAGGAATTCGTTATAACGACCAGCAGTTACTGCCATACCACCCAATTTACCCTGTACATAAGCACGTTGGAAGTTAGCATCTTCATTACCTTCGTTATCACGCAGGTCTTGAACGTTTTCGATCATACCAGTATAGGTCCAGTCCTCGTTGACCTGACCAGTGAGCCAGATACGGGAACGAATATCAGCTGCACTGCCTTTAGCTCCAATAACATTTTTATAATCAAGGTCACGATAACGGAAACGAGCTTCACCGGTGATTTTCACGTTGTCAGATTTTTTCTCCAAAGCTGCAACACGAACACCGAGGCTGTCCAGTTCGTCAGCAAATTCAGCTGCCAAACGGTCTACATTAGCGCCTTTAGCCATTGCTTTTGCTACGATCTGAGCCATTTCGTAACGGGTCATCAGGCGATCACCACCGAAAGTGTTGTCGCCATAACCGTCAACGATACCAGCAGCAGCCAGTTTGTTGATGGAATCATAAGCCCAATGACCTGCAGGTACATCGGAGAAGGGATTGGCAGCATAGGCAGAAGCAGTTACACCTAAAGCCATAGCCATTGCTAATACTAAAGATTTTTTCATTGTTATTCCTCCTCAGGAAATTATTAAGTTTATAATTTTGCCGTTCAGGAATAACGCCCACCGTCATCATTGTGCGAGTTGCCTTGTTTCCTCTACAAACAGACAGTAAACTATATTCTTTAATTAACTAATTATAAACTTAGTTTATTTTACATCGTTTTCGCAATTTTGACAAGTATTTTTATTTTTATGCAATAAAAATGTAGTATGTTTTTCTTTTCATCTTTTATTTTGCGAATTTATAAAACTTAATTATAAATTCAGCTTATAAATATAATAATTAAAGCCAACAATCATGATGATTGTTGGCTTTAGAAACAATATTAAAATTTAGCAACTTTTTTTAATTCGCGGATCACGTGATTGCGGAATTCATTATGTTCATAATCAGTACGGGCAATGACCGGATATTCAACCAGTTCCTCATCATTGACGCGATCTTTAGTAATTTTACCAGTAATGCCGTTAACATACATGATACGGGCTTTGATTTTAAATTTATAATAATCTTCGATCATACCCATCTGCGGTTCCAAGCTCAACTCGTCCAAAGACATCATCAAGGCCATATCAGCGCCAGTCTTAGCCATTATACGTTTCAGCATAGCTGCATCAGGTCCGTTTTTACCCACAGCAGCATAATTTTCTTCCTTTAAAGCTTTGTCCAATACGGCATCATCGACCATATCAAATTCCGGAAACTTGAAATAATCCATACATTCATTGAAGAAAACCGGCCCGGAAAGTTCATCATCGGCAACATTGTTAGCCAGCGGCAGAATAGCGATCTTAGCAGCTTCGGCCTTACCAAAAACGGGGGCAGCAAAACCGAGAACAACCACAGCTAACAGCAAGTAACGCAGAATATTTTTCATCAAATATAACCTCCTCTAAATAACTATCAACTATAAGTTATTTTAGCATAAATCAAGCTAAAATAATAGAGCATTATCAGATATTATATCAACGATCATAATAATATTGATTTTAAATATAAAAAAGGGCGATCATAAGATCGCCCTTGGAGAAGCAATTTCACTGAAATTAGAAAGTGAAGACAACCTCAGACCAAATGGTCTTGTCGTTTTTATCAGTTTCTTTTGCATCAAAATCAGAGTACTCAACAGCTGCAACGATATTTTTAGCGAAAGCGTAGTTTAAGCCCAGCATATAACCTTTGAAACCGCCTTTTTTATTGAAATCGTTAGCCAAATCGGTATTCATACCATGATGGATATAAGTACCAGCGCCCTGGTCATAGTATTTAGCATAAACGCCATAAGTACCAGCTTTAGCTGCTTTAGCGCCTTTATATGCCAAACCAATTACATAACCATCTTCATCAACAGACATAGTATTAACTTTATCTACATCAGATTTCAAATAGGTAGCGTCAACTGTGAAATCTCCGAATTTATAATCAGCGCCTACGTACCAGATTTTATCGTCTTGAACAAGTTTACGAACATTGTCAGCTTTGACATAACCAGCATTCAAACCAAGTTTGCCAATCTCGCCGCCTAAAGTAGCTGCTAAATATTCGTCTGCTTTAGGTGCAACACCGTTACCACTGGAAATTTTACCATATTGGAAGCCAACTTTCAGGTCTTTACCAAAACCCAATTTTACAGCATCAGTACGGTTGCTGAGAATGTTACCAACGCCCAAGCCCAAAGCGGTGTTGTTACGGCCCGCTTCAACTTTCACGCCGCCGATACGGCCAGTAACGAATGCGCGTTGGAAGTCAGTGTTTTCATCACCTTCATCGTTGAGCAGATCTTGTTCGTTCTGCAGCATGCCAACATATTTCCAGTCTTCGTTGATTTGGCCGTTGAGCCAGATACGGGAACGCAGAGTGCTGGTAGCATTAGTACCCTTTAAATTAGTACCCTTGTCATAAGATTGATACATAGCACGAATCTGAGCGTTAATCTTAACGTTGTCGGATTTTTTCTCCAGAGCAGCAACGCGAACGCCGAGGCTGTCCAGTTCGTCAGCAAATTCAGCAGCCAAACGGTCTACGTTAGCGCCTTTTGCCATAGCTTTAGCTACGATTTGAGCCATTTCGTAACGGGTCATCAGACGATCGCCACCGAAAGTGCTGTCGCCATAACCGTCAACGATGCCAGCAGCAGCCAGTTTGTTGATGGAGTCATATGCCCAATGACCTGCAGGTACATCGGAGAAGGGGTTTGCAGCATAGGCAGAAGCAGTTACGCCCAAAGCCATAGCCATTGCTAATACTAAAGATTTTTTCATTGTTATTTCCTCCTTCGGAAACATTTTATTTTTATAAAACGTCCCGGAAAGAAATCGCCGCTCAGCAGTTTGCTTCATGCGAGTTACCTAGTTTCCTCTACTCGGCGCACTGTTTTGCCTGGATGCTTTCCCAAAACGTATTATAAACAGATTTAAAAACAATTATTATCCTATATATAATTCATTGTTTGGACATATTTTACATTATTTTCAGAATTATTGCAAGTTATTTTGTTAAAAATATAACTAATGATTGTATTTTTCTTTATTTTCGGATAATTCTCTGTATTTTGCAACGCATTGCCGCGACCTGTTTAACAGCCAAAATTTATTTTTACAGGCTATGCTTTTATAAATTACTTATTTAAAGCCGCGCCGCCGTATTTTCAAGCCATTTTCAACATATTTAAAAAGTTTATAAACCTATTTGCTACTGCTCTTTTTGACAAAAATAGGTTAAACTATAGATACAGAAACTTATCTGCATAGGCGGATTTTTAAGCTTCTCCCAGATAAATACCTGTACTAAAAACCTTTTTATAAGGAGGGATATTGTATGAAAAAACAAGAATTATCGTGGAAGGCCGGAGGCCAGCAGGGCGAGGGCCTGGAAAGCCTGGGCGAAATTTTCGCCGCAGCTTTATGCTCGCTGGGCTATGACGTATATGGCTACCGTCAGTTTTCGTCACGCATCAAGGGCGGTCACACCAGCTACAAGCTGCGTATCGCCAACTATCCGGTTGCCACTATCGCCAGCAGCTGCAATCTGCTGATCGCTATGGACCCGGACACACTGGCAGTAGACGCGCCGGAGCTTACTGCGGACGGCATTCTGGTCACTGACTCCGCCTGGCTGCAGGAGAATAAACCACAGGTGCGCACAGTGACGCTGTCCTGGAACGAACTGAGTAAAACCGGCGGCCAAACGCTGCCGAAAAACATTCTGGCTTTAGGCATCACCGCCGCTTTACTGGGCATCGATACCGCAAAGCTGCTGCCGCTGCTGGAGAAACAATACGGACGCAAAGGCGCGGAGGTCATGGCAACCAACCGTCTGGCTTTGGAAACAGGTTACGAATATATCAAGACCAACTATGCTGAGCTGCTGGGAGCCTTAGAGATGCCCGAGCTGGAAAATCCCCAGCCGAAGCTGTTTATGCTGGGCAACGAGGCTGTTGCTTTGGGAGCGTTGACTGCCGGAGCTAAATTTATGTCGGCCTACCCGATAACTCCCTCCTCGGAAATCATGGAATATATGGTCAAGCATGCACCGGCGGAAGGCGGTGTGATGCTGCAGACAGAAGATGAGATCTCGGCCTGCACGATGGCGATCGGCGCAGCTTATGCCGGAGCCCGCGCTTTTACGGCGACAGCCGGCCCGGGGCTTTCACTGATGGCTGAGGCTATCGGCCTGGCAGAAATGACGGAAACGCCGCTGGTAGTCGTCGATACGCAGCGCGGCGGTCCCAGCACAGGCCTGCCGACCAAGCACGAACAGTCGGACCTGATGGCGGCGATCTACAATACCCACGGCGATACTGCCAAGATCGTTATTTCACCTTCTTCAATAGAAGAATCTTTTTACGATACCTTTGAAGCGTTTAACCTGGCGGAAGAATATCAATGTCCGGTCATCGTACTTTCCGACCTGCAGCTGTCGCTGGGCAAGCAGTCCGTAACCAGTCTTGATTACGACAAGCTGCAAATCAACCGCGGTAAACTGGTCAGGGAAGGGCTGCCGGAAATCACTTCGCCGGAATATTTTAAGCGCTACGATCTGGAAGCAGAAGGAAATATTTCCATGCGCGTGCTGCCAGGCACACCCAACGGTATCAGCCTGGGTACCGGTCTTGAGCATGACGAGGTCGGCCGGCCTTCCGAAAACAAGGCCATGCGTACGGCGCAGTCCGATAAACGTCTGCGCAAGGTCCGCAGCGTTGTTGATACTTTTGCAAACCCGCTGTATGAGGACGCGCCTTATCCGCAAAGCGATCTGCTGATCATCGGTATGGCTGGTACACGTGCCGTGATCGGCGAAGTAGCTGAAGAACTGCGCGCCAAAGGCCTGCGCGTCAACCATGTCCAGGTACGGCTGTTGTCGCCGTTCCCGGTCTGCGCGCTCAATCATTATCTGCAGGAAGCGAAAAAGATCGTCGTCGTCGAGCATAATGCTACGGCACAGCTGGCGCGGCTGATAAAAATGAATGTACCGCCCTGCCCGCAGTTACATTCCATCTTGAAATACAACGGCGATATTTTCTATAAAGAAGAATTGCTGGCCAAATGCAAGGAGGTGCTGTAAGATGTCGACTTTAACCAGCTTTCAGAATCAAGTAAAACCTAACTGGTGCCCTGGCTGCGGTGATTATGCCGTGCAAATGGCTTTGCAGCAGGCAGCAGTAAAATTAAATCTGGAGCCGCATCAACTGGCACTGGTCTCCGGCATTGGCTGCAGCGGCCGTATCGGCGGTTATCTGTATGCCTACGGTATGCATACGACCCACGGACGCGCCCTGCCTTTTGCCCAGGGAGTCAAGATGGCGAACCCTGAGCTGACCGTCATAGCCTGCGGCGGCGACGGCGACGGTTTTGCTATCGGCACGGCCCACACGATCCACGCGATGCGCCGCAACGTCAATATCACCTATATCCTGATGGATAACCATGTTTACGGTCTGACCAAAGGCCAGACCTCGCCCCGTAGTGATATAGGGTTTAAGACCAAAACCACGCCGACCGGCAATATCGAAACGCCGATCGCAGCTTTGGAACTGGCTTTAGCTTCCGGGGCAACTTTTGTAGCGCAGGGCTTTTCGGCTCATCTGCCGCAGTTGGTCGATCTGATCGTTGCGGCCGTTCAGCACGAAGGCTTCTCTTTCGTCAACGTTTTCAGTCCCTGCGTGACCTTCAACCACACTAATACTTATGAGTGGTTCCGTGAGCATTTGAGCGACGTCAAAGATATTGCCGGTTACGACCCGCATGACAAAGGGCTTGTAGCCAAGCACATCATGGAAAAAGAGGGTATGCTGACAGGGCTGCTGTACGAAAACGACCGTGCTTCTTATGAGCAGGCCAGCGGTCTGGCAAATTTCAACACGATCAGAAACGTAGAGAAAATGCCCAAGACCAACTTTGAAGAGCTGCTGGAAGGCTTTAAGTAAAGGCAAAGTGAGCATAAAAACAGGCAGACACAAAAAGTGTCTGCCTGTTTTATATTGCGCAGCTATCAGCAGCATTTTAGTTTAGCATAGCAGCCACCACTATCACTTCTCCGCAACAGCACAGCATTGTGGCAATTGCCAGGTAATAATGCTATAATAAAATAAATTTAACGGCAGGTGATCATATGCAGCTTAACTTAAACGAGAAAATCATCACGGCTATTGCAGCACTGGCGCAAAAACACGATGTCCGCAGGGTCATCCTGTTCGGTTCGCGCGCCCGCGGCGACAATAAAGAACGCAGTGACATCGATCTGGCTGTCAGCGGCGGTAAGACGGCAGCCTTTATTGCTGATGCGGAAACTGAGATCCCCACCCTGCTGCAATTGGATATCGTAGATCTTGATAAACCTTTACAGGCTGAATTATTGCAGATGATCAAAACCGAAGGAGTTACGCTTTATGAAAAGTTTGATAATTTTTGCAGGGCTTTAATAAATCTGGAAAAAATAACAGCTTATTCCCAACCTTACGACACAGTCATTCTGACAGGCATGACGGCGTTATATGAGATCTGTTTTGAGCAGGCCTGGAAAGCTATGAAAGAAATACTGGAACAGCAGGGCTTCAGCGAAAATAAAACCGGCTCGCCCAGACAGGTTTTAAAAACAGCTTATCAGTCCGGCATGATCAACGACGAAGAAATATGGCTAAAGGCACTGCAGGCACGCAATAACGTGGTCCATGCTTACAATGAAGCCATTGCCCAAAGTATCGTCAAGGAAAGTCAGGAAATCTATATCGCCATGTTCCGCGATCTGAAAACAACTTTAGAAACAAACTGGTTATAGCAAAAAAGCCGGGTTCAAAATGAACTGTGCTTAGAACCAAAGAAAATGGACATTGAATAAAAAAGCCTCCAATCGTAGAA
>UQZN01000028.1 GCA_900545535.1 uncultured Phascolarctobacterium sp. | reverse complement strand
TAGGAACGGCAAAATTTTTTACACTTCTACTACTTCTTTATCACACATCAGCAAACACTTACGGCTGTCAGCAAAGCCCAGAGATCGCCTTTATTGAACTCAAAGGCGCCGCCATTGCTGCACAGCAGATACATGCCGAGGATGACGCAGAGCTGGATAGGAAGATGTGTAAGCCTGTAAGGACGCTGTAAAATTACTATTGATAAAAGCGGTGCGAAAATGACTGATAACGACATGATAAAACCGACGTTTGTCGCTGTAGTTCCTTCTAATGCCAGATTACATGAGATATAGGCGGCTGCCATACAGAGACCTGCCGGCAGGTATTGACCGGCAGAAAGTGTCTGCAGCTGATCTTTCAGGCGCGTTCCAAAAAATATGGCAAAGATAATAAAAGCCAGACTGAAACGAAATGCCAGGCACCATAAAGGTGTAATACTGGTAAAAGCAATTTTAGTCAGGGGATTACCTAAGCCGTAAAGCAGGCTTTGCAGCAATATAAAAATAATATATTTGTTGCGCGAATCAGTTTTCATTTTACCCTCGCATACAATCTGCAAAATAAAATATATTGTAGATTATAGTTTAACAGCGAAAATGGATGATTGCAAACTATTTTGTAAACTAAAGCTGCTGCTTTGATAAGATAAGCCGTTTTTGTGTTAATAATGTTTCAAATTCTGCTTCTAATTCTTTGGTAGGGTTAATACTCAAACGGCTGATGACTTCAGCCAATTTATTTTCTATGACTAAAATATCTGCTGCTGTTTCAGTATGAGCGGGAATTATCTGGGTCTTTAAATAATCTGTGTACGTACCAGTGAAAAAGTTTAGCCTGTTCTTTTCGAACACTAATAAATTTGTGGCAGTTGTTTTAAGCAGGCGGCGATCATGCGTTACGAAAATCAGCGTACCGGTATAACTGCATAATAATTCTTCCAGGGCAGTTACAGCATCAAGATCAAGATGATTTGTAGGTTCATCGAGCATAAGCACATTGCAGTCGCTGACGAATATTTTGGCTAAAGCAGCTTTCGCCTTTTCGCCACCGCTCAAAATATGTATTGGCTTGAAAAAATCTTCACGTTGGAAACGCAGTCGGATCAAAATACTTCGCAGCAGAGTTTCACTTTGTGATGAAGTCTCCTGCAGATTGCCAAGCAGATTTTTAGCTGGATCAAGAATATCGATATTCTGACTGTAATAACCTATTTTCGCACCGCCAGCAATCTGTATATTGGCTGATGGGTTGCTATGAGCTTTGAGAAATTCTTTCAACAGCGTAGTTTTGCCGCAGCCATTAGGTCCGATGATCGCGAGTTTCATGCCGCATTTTATTGAAAAACTGGCTGCTTGCCAGAGCGTTTTTTTGGCAATACTGTAAGAATAGTCTTGTACTCTTATTAAAATTTGCCCTTGCCACAATTTAGAGGACAGTAAATCCATTTTTATGGCCGGCAGGGTTTTTCTTTTTTCTATTTGTTCAAGTTTTTCCAGTCGTGTCAATAATGCCTGTCCTGTTTGCTGAAGTTTTTTTTGTTTTTTGGCAAAGTAAGGCTTGGCACCGGTAATTTTGGCTTCTGATGGTGATATTTTTGGCATTTTAGTAGCTTTCCGTGCCTGCTGTTGTTTAGCTGCAAAGGCTTTTTCCAGATGTGTTTTCTGCGTCATATATTTATGATAGGCCTGGTCATGAGTTTTTTCAGTGATAATTTTTTGCTGTTGATAATTACTGTAATTGCCCGGATAGATTTTTAGTTTACCATCTTCAAGGGACCAGATTTCAGTGCATAATGTATCTAAAAAATCACGATCATGCGAGACTAATACTAAAGCCCCGGAATAATGGCGCAGTTCCTTTTCGAGCCATGCTAAATGCTCCAAATCAAGATTATTAGTTGGTTCGTCGGCCAGCAGCAAACCAGAGTGTTGCTGAAGCGCCTTTGAAATATGGGTTTGTGTTGCTTCGCCGCCGCTTTTTGATGATTGGGATTTAAATTGCGGCAGCAGGGTCACCTTCGACCGGCAAATGAGCTTTGCCGCTACGGGAATGGGTCTGAAACCGGCCAATAATTCCAGTAAAGTTGTTTTGCCGCTGCCATTTGGGCCGATCAGGCCAATACGGCTTTTGGAGATAAGCTTTAAAGCAGGCACTTCCAATAACAGCCTTTCGCCCAAATAATACTTAAATGAATCAGTTTCGAGGATGTACATATAATTTCAACTCCTATCTTTAAGAGAGCAATAAAAAACTCCCGATTCCAGACAGAATGGGAGGCATAAAGATAGACTTGTCCTCAAACCGTAAAAAACGATCCATTCTGCCTTACTGATAAAAGACAATACTAAATAAAGCTTTGTAAGCTGTGCGTTGTCTTTTTTCAAATAAGATACAAAATTGGATCAGTTCTTCATTCGTTCAAGTCTCCTTTCACTATTCAAGTTTATGTTTTTATAATAGATGATTGCTGTCCTGTTGTCAACTAAACTCCTGTTTCATCAAAGCAGGGGATAAAGTCAGTACTGGCGGCTGAATCTTCTTGGACGAAACCGTCTTCGATGCCTGAAGTAAAAAGATATTGTTCGACTTGCCGGTATTCTTCCTGGGTAACGGTACGGTTGAGCTCAGGGTATTCTGCGGCCCGTCCGCAGGGGATATATTGATGCATCAGGCTGAACAGAACCTGGTCCGGTTCAAAATTATCAGCGACCCAGTCGATGATTTTCAGGGTATTTTCTATCATGTTAGGTAAAAGCAGATGCCTGATCATGACACCGCTTTTTAACAGCCCCTGTTCATCCATTTGATAGGGGCCGATTTGTTTATACATGGTTTTTATGGCGGTTGTAGCTATATTAAAATAATTAGGGGCATTGCTGTATTTGATTGCCGCTAAGTCGTCACTGTATTTTAAGTCCGGCAGCCATATTTGCACCTTGTTTTTTAATCTGCGCACTGTATCTACGGTTTCAAAGCCGCTGGTATTATAAACTACAGGAACCGGCAGCGGTTCCGGCAGGCTTGCGATAACAGCCTCGGTAAAATGAGTTGCCGTGACCAGATTGATATTATGAGCTCCCTGTTCAATTAATTCTGAATAAATTTTTTTTAAGCGTTCGACCGATATTTCTTTACCTTTGTTTAAACAGCTGATTTCATAGTTTTGGCAAAAGGCGCAATGTAAATTGCAGCCACTGAAAAAAACAGTACCGGAACCATTAGTGCCGCTGATACATGGTTCTTCCCACATGTGCAGCGCCGCACGGGCAACTATCGGCTGCATGCCACAGCCGCAGGAACCAAAGACACCTTCCTGACTATTTAATGTTTCAGGTCTGTCAACTCCGCAGCGATGCGGGCAAACATAGCAATAAGTCATTACAACATCTCCCTTGGAGTATTTTCTAAATTGTAGCATAGTTGACTAAGAGATAAAAGGATAATTGACAAAAAGACGGGCAAAAAGTATAATCTAAAACAGAAGTAGGTCATATAACTGACGGAAGTGGATTAACCACAGGGAGTATGACCGGTATTGCCGACCGTCTGGGCGCTGAGCTCCAGAAGTGTCGGTTTTTTTATTATTTTTAAGGAGGAATAATTGTGAAAGAGCTGCAATTGAAGTATGGCTGTAATCCCAATCAAAGTAAGGCGCGTATTTATAGTAAAAAAGGTGAGCTGCCGATCGAGGTTTTGAATGGACGTCCCGGCTATATTAATTTTCTGGACGCATTTAACAGCTGGCAGCTGGTAAAAGAATTGAAAGAAGCTACAGGTCTGCCTGCGGCAGCATCTTTTAAACATGTAAGTCCGGCCGGAGCCGCTGTCGGCCTGCCGATGAGTGATGTACTGAAAAAAATATATTATGTTGACGATCTGGAGCTGACGCCTTTGGCGACGGCTTATGCCAGAGCCCGCGGCGCTGACCGTATGTCGTCTTATGGCGACTTTGTGGCTTTGTCCGATATCTGTGATAAAGAAACTGCAGCGATGCTGGCACGTGAAGTTTCAGATGGTGTCATTGCTCCCGGCTATACTGACGAGGCTTTGGCTATCTTAAAAACCAAACGTAAAGGAACCTATAACGTGATCAAGATCGATCCGTCGTATATTCCAGAAGTACAGGAAACAAAAGATGTGTTTGGCATAACTTTTGAACAGGACCGTAATGAAGCCAAAATTTCAGCAGAGCTTTTGGTAAACCGTCCTACTGTTAATAAAGAAATCCCCGAAAACGCAGCGCGTGATCTACTGATTGCCCTGATCACTTTAAAATATACGCAATCTAATTCAGTCTGTTACGTTAAAGATGGCCAGGCCATTGGTATTGGTGCCGGCCAACAGTCACGTGTACATTGTACCAGGCTGGCTGGGAATAAAGCCGATAACTGGTGGCTGCGTCAGAATCCCAGGGTTTTAGCGCTGCCGTTCAAAGATAGTATCCGTCGCCCGGATCGTGATAATACCATTGATGTTTATATTTCAGATGACTATGAAGATGTGTTGGCAGACGGGGTTTGGCAGCAGTTCTTTACCGAAAAACCGGCTCCGCTGACACGCGCAGAGAAAAAAGCGTGGCTGCAGGAATTGCACGGAGTTGCGCTTGGCAGTGATGCATTTTTCCCGTTTGGTGATAATATTGAACGCGCGCACCGCAGCGGCGTTGATTATATTGCCCAGGCCGGCGGCAGTATCCGCGATGATAACGTTATCGAAACCTGTGATAAATATAATATCGCTATGGCCTTTACCGGATTGCGGCTGTTTCATCATTAAAAGTTTTCCGCCAAAGTTTTCTTTGGCGGATTTTTTTGATTGGGAATGACTGACAAGTCATTTTACGGTTGTTTAAGCTTATCGGGGCATTTTTTTACATAAATTGCATAAAATTGACTGAAAACTCTTGAGTTAGTAAATTTTTTGTGGTAAAATACTCAAGGTATAATGTCCAAAATATGTTTTTGTTTTAGCAACATTGCAGTAAGTAGGAGATGAGCGGTTCATGAGTGCAGAAAATGCAGAGGGAATACCTTTTTTAGTGCATTCGGCTTGTCTGGAAAGGCGTCTTTTAGATGATGCGGCGCTGAGTATAGAACAGGTAAACTGCGGCAGGGTGCGGATAAATCTTTCTTTGAAGGATGCATCTGACTTTGATCATCGTGGCTTTGTTTGCAGCAGTGTCGTCTACCGGCTTATTGAAGCCGCATTGCAGATCAGTGCGGTCAGCGTTGGGGTTGAAGCTGAAACATTAAATTTTTGTTGTAACATTGTAAAATACACAGCGGCGCAAAAGCTTTATGCTGTCTGTAAGCTTTGCCATAACGGACGAATGACTCTTGTAGCCGAAGCTGAGGTATATGATGAAAAGAATACCCTGCTGGCAACTGCTTTGACGACTTTGTTTGTTGTGGAAACAATTAAAGATATACCCCGTAAATGGTAAAGGCTGACGTCAAGTCGCCTTAACAAGCAATTTGGCTCAAGCCTTAACACAAGGAGGACAAAATGGATTTTGCACTTAATGAAGAACAACTTGAATTACAGGAGATGGTGAGGGATTTTGTAGAAAAAGAAATTACCCCTTACGCTGCCGAAATGGACAAGAACAATCAAGCAATGCCCGGTCTGATGGAGAAAGCAGCAGACATGGGACTTTTGAATGTTATCGTTCCTGAAGAATATGGCGGACCTGGTCTGGACAGCGTTACCGTTGCCGTTATTTATGAAGAACTGGGCAAGGGCTGTGCTGGCGTTGCTACCTCAATGGCTGCAAATTCCCTGGCGTCTTACCCTATTTTGATTGCAGGAACTGAAGAACAGAAGCAGGCACATTGTGATTTGCTGAATGAAGGCAAACTGGCCGCCTTTGCTTTGACTGAACCTGGTGCAGGTTCTGATGCCGGCGGTGTCGCTACTTCTGCGGTAAAAAATAAAGAAGATGGAACTTACACGCTTAACGGCACCAAAGCTTTTATCACCAATGGTGGTATCGCCGATACTTATCTGGTATATGCCAATACCCGTAAAACCGGCGGTATCCGTGGCTTGACTGCTTTTATCGTGCCGAAAGGAACCCCCGGGTTCAAGGTTGGCAAAAAAGAGGACAAAATGGGTATTCGCCCTTCTAATACCTGCGAGCTGATTTTACAGGATGTCGTTATACCTGAAGCTAACCGTGTTGGCCGTGAAGGCGAGGGTTTCCGTATTGCCATGAATACTCTGGATTCTGCGCGTCCTTTTGTCGGTGCAGTATCTGTTGGTCTGGCACAGGCTGCTTTAGACTGCGCTGTAAAATATGCTAAAGAAAGAAAACAATTCGGCCAGCCGATTGCTTCTTTCCAAATGATCCAGTCAATGATCGCCGATATGGCGATGAAGGTCGAAACTGCCAGACTGATGGTGCATAAAGCATGCTGGATGCGCGATCAGGGCTTGGAGTTTTCTAAAGAAGCCGCTATGGCTAAATGTTATGCTGCTGATGTAGCTATGCAGGTCACTACTGACGCCGTTCAAGTAATGGGCGGTTATGGCTATTCCCGTGAATATCCGGTCGAAAAAATGATGCGTGATGCTAAGATCATGCAGATTTATGAAGGCACCAATCAAATTCAACGTTTGGTTATCGCTAATAAAATACTGTACTGATAATTTATTTATGAGACCCGGTACTATTTGGTGCCGGGTCTTTTACATAGGCGCACTGAAGTTATTTATGTATAAATGTAAAAAAATATATATTTCAACTGTTTTGGTTGCCTCTATAAGTGTATCTGCTGATGGTATGGCAGTAAATCATTGAAAAAAGATGATTTTACAGGTATAATAATAAGAGTAATTTTTATAAATATAGGAGCAATTTATGATCTTGATTTGGCTGGCGGCATTAGTCGTTGTGCTTGACCAATTGACAAAATATATCGTTGTTGCCATGATGACGGAGGGTCAAAGTATCCCCGTCATTCCCAACATTTTTCATTTAACTTATATTCTTAATCCCGGCGCTGCCTTTGGCATGTTTGCGCATAGCCGTACTTTTTTTATTGGTGTAGCTTTGCTGGTACTGCTCATAGTTTGGTGGTTCAGAAAAGAGATCTTGGCAGAACCCTTATGTGTACGTGCTGGAACTGCACTTTTTATCGGTGGTGCCGTGGGGAATTTGATTGATAGATCGGTTAACGGTATGGTCGTAGATTTTTTTGATTTTCGTATCTGGCCGATTTTTAATGTGGCTGATATTGCGATTTGTGTAGGAGTTGGTCTTATTATATGGAATTTAATACAGACGGAAATACTGGAGAAGTAGAAAAGATTATTGCGGCAGAAGAAGACGCAGGGCAGCGGCTGGATATCTATCTGGCTATGAAGTTGGATGTTTCGCGTTCTAATATGCAGAAATTGCTGGAGGATGGCCGCGTAGTACGGGGAACAAAAGTACTTAAAGCCAACTATAAAGTAAGGGCTGGCGACGAATTTGCAGTTGCGCTGCCAGAACCAGAACCCTTGGAAATCCAACCGGAGAATATTCCTCTAGATATTATTTTTGAAGATGAAGATGTCGTAGTTATCAATAAAAAGCGCGGCATGGTAGTACATCCGGCACCGGGCAACTATACCGGTACGCTTGTTAATGCTCTGCTTTATCATTGCCAAAACCTGTCAGGGATAAATAATGTTATCAGACCGGGCATTGTACACCGTCTGGATAAAGACACCTCCGGTATCATGATTGTAGCTAAGAATGATGCTGCCCATATATCGCTGTCGGAACAGATCCAAAGTAAAACTGCCCGGCGTTCATATATTGCGATAGTCAGGGGCAATGTCAGAGATGACAGTGGTACTGTTTCAGCCCAGATTGCCCGTGATAAAAACGACCGTAAAAAGATGAGTGTAATACAGGCCGGCGGTCGTGACGCGGTAACTGATTATGAAGTGCTGGAGCGTTTTGGCCGTTTCACTATTGTCCGCTGCCGTCTAAGGACTGGGCGCACACATCAGATACGTGTCCACATGGAATATTTAGGTTATCCACTGGTGGGCGATCCTAAATATTCACCCATGAAGGTGCCATTTGCAATCAATGGGCAGGCACTGCATTCGCAGGTGCTTGAATTTACGCATCCGCGTACCGGAGAACGCCTGCATTTTGAGGCCATGATACCGGAAGACATGCAGAAGATCATTACCCGTTTACGCAACGGTCAATTTTAAAAACAATTTGAGGTGAGCAGCATGAGTAAAGTTGTTAAGAAAAACGTAATTATGGACAGTGACGGCATGCGCCGTGCCCTGGTACGTATTGCCCATGAAATTATTGAAAAAAACAAGGGTGTCGGGAATGTTGTGCTTGTTGGTATCCGCACTCGTGGTGTACCGCTGGCGCAAAGGATCGCTCAGGAGATTGAAACCATTGAAGGCGTAAAAGTAGAAGTGGGGATGCTCGACATTACCTTATACCGTGATGACCTGTCTACATTGGGGTATAATCCTGTTGTCCACGGAACGGATATTGATTTTGACCTGAATGGTAAGATCATCGTTTTAGTAGATGATGTGCTCTATACCGGACGCACGATCAGAGCGGCGTTGGACGCAGTCATTGATATGGGACGTCCCCGCGCCATCCAGTTGGCAGTGCTGATTGACCGTGGCCATAAAGAACTGCCTATCCGTGCCGACTTTGTCGGGAAAAATGTACCGACAGCTCATAAAGAAACTATCGAGGTTACGCTGAAAGAACATGATGGGATCGATGAAGTATTTATAGGGGAAGTCGTTGCAGAATAAGAGGTGAGCATAATGACAAAAACTCCTATCAAATCGCGCAGTGAAGCTGCGTGTAAAACAGTTTTGAAAAATCTGGAAAGACGTGGTTTTGAAGCTTATTATTGTGAGGACAAAGCTGCAGCTTTGGCTAAAGCATTGGAACTTATCCCGGCGGAGGATGTAGTTTCCTGGGGTGGCTCCGTCAGTATCCAGGAAATCGGCCTGCTGGAAGTAATGCGCAGCGGACGTTATAAGATCATTGACCGTGAGACGGCAGAAACGCCGGAACAGAGAACTGATTTACTGCGTCAGGCGCTGCTGTGCGATACTTTTTTGATGAGCAGTAACGCTATCAGTGAAGATGGACAGCTTGTCAATATTGACGGAACTGGTAATCGTGTGGCAGCGATGGTTTACGGACCTAAAAGCGTGATCGTTGTCGCAGGTGTCAACAAGCTCGTTAAAACGCAGGCTGACGCCTTGGCACGGGCGCGGATGATCGCAGCGCCGATCAATACGCATCGTTTCCCGCAGCTTAAAACTCCCTGTATAGAAACAGGCTTATGCGCAGATTGCAACTCGCCTGACTGTATTTGCAATTACATCTTGACGACCAGACGCTGTAAACCAGCAGGAAAAATCAAAGTGATCCTGGTTGGCGAGAACTTGGGCTATTGAGTATATTACTGCCGCAGCATTTGCTGCGGCAGTTTTTTATTTCACATTACTGTAATATTTTTTTGCAGGAGCAAGTATAAAAATGGCGAATACATAAATTAGATATAAATCTGTTGTTGAGAAAGTGAGGCAGAAAAATGGGAAATACAGCGGCGCCTGATGAGATTCTTTATCATATCGGTCTTTCTGTAGACATGATCAAAGGAGCGGAATATGCTTTGCTTCCGGGCGATCCAGGACGCGTTGAAGCGTTGGCTAAAGCCCTTGGGGCGGCTGAACCCGTGGGTTGTCATCGTGAATATACAAGCTGGCTGGCAGATGTTGACGGCACAGCGGTACTGGTTTGCTCTACTGGCATGGGCGGTCCTTCTGTAGCTATCGGGATGGAAGAGCTGGCCCGTATAGGTATAAAAAATTTTATTCGTGTCGGGACTACCGGCTCCATTCAGCCCAAGGTAGAACTTGGTGATGTTGTTATCAATAAAGCTGCGGTACGTTTAGAGGGGACCTCACAGCATTATGCGCCGGTGAATTTTCCGGCAGTAGCTTCGTTCGAATTGACACTTGCCCTGCAGCAGGCAGCGGCAAAGCTGGGTGTTCCTTATCATACAGGCATTTCTGTTTCCAGCGATACTTTTTGGCCGGGGCAGGAACGGTATGACAGTTATACAGGC
The DNA here is from genome assembly GCA_900545535.1 of uncultured Phascolarctobacterium sp. Taxonomy (GTDB): domain Bacteria; phylum Bacillota; class Negativicutes; order Acidaminococcales; family Acidaminococcaceae; genus Phascolarctobacterium. The sequence goes on along the minus strand of UQZN01000028.1, from coordinate 11,858 downwards.
TATGTAAGAAAAACTTTGCAGGGAAGTCTGCAGGAGTGGCAGGCGTTAGGGGCTTTAAATTATGAGATGGAAACTGCGGCCTTGTTTATTGTAGCGCAGAGTTTTGGGTTAAAAGCAGCTTCGATCTGTGGTGTTGTTGCTAAAAGGACCGACAGTGAGCAGGTTGCGCCGCCGGAAACTTACGCGCTGGCTTCGCAAAGATTTCAGAGTGTAGTAAAACAGGCTTTGCGGGATTTGATAAAGGCAGGTAAATAATATGGCAAGAAGCATAATTTTATTATTAGATTCTTTTGGTATCGGCTCTGCCCATGATGCTGAAAAATTTGGCGACAGCGGTGCGGATACGTTAGGGCATATCTGCGAGTGGATGGCAGTAAACCGCAGAAAGGCGGATGGCAGCCCTGATTATTTACGTCTTCCCAATTTGGCAGGACTGGGACTTGCTGGAGCGGCGGAGCTCAGCCGTGGACAGAAGCTGGCGCATCCTTTAAGTAGTGATGACAGCAGGATCAATGCTGCGTATACCTGTGCGGAGGAAATAAGCCATGGCAAAGATACGCTGAGCGGACACTGGGAAATCGCGGGCGTGCCTGTACTTTTCGATTGGGGCTATTTTCCGCAGCAGCCGAAATGTTTTCCGGAAGAACTGGTCGAGGAGATCATCAAACAGGGAAATTTGCCGGGCGTATTGGGTGAGAAGCACGCATCAGGAACGGAAATAATCAAAGAACTTGGCGAAGAGCATTTACAGACCGGTAAACCAATTATTTATACCAGTGCAGACAGCGTTCTGCAAATTGCTGCACATGAAGAAGCTTTCGGGCTGGATAGATTATATGAATTATGTAAGATTTGCTATGAACTGGTCAAGCCTTATCATATAGCGCGTGTTATAGCGAGGCCGTTTGTAGGCAACTGTGCGGAAGATTTCGTGCGGACAGGCAACCGGCATGACTACGCTGTACCTGCGCCAGAAGCTACCCTGCTTGATAAATTAACAGCTGCTGGCGGTAGTGTGTACGCCGTTGGCAAAATAGCAGATATTTTTGCGCATCGCGGGATCACAAAACATTATCCTGCCAGCGGGCTGGAAAAGCTGTTTGATACGGCTTTACAGGCTGTGCGGGAAGCACCCGATAAGAGTCTGGTATTCGTGAATTTTGTGGATTTTGACTCTTCCTTTGGGCATCGCCGCGATGCGAAGGGCTACGGAGAAGGCCTGGAGTATTTTGATACACGGTTACCGGAAATGTTAGCGGTGCTAAAGCCGGAAGATTTGTTGCTGATCACAGCCGATCATGGCTGCGATCCTACCTGGAGCGGCAGTGACCATACACGTGAAAAAATCCCGGTATTGTTTTTTGGAAAAGGTGTTGTCAGCCAGGCTTTAACTCCTATGCGCACTTTTTCTGATATTGGTCAGACTATAGCTGACCACTTGGGTATAGAGCGGCTTACCAATGGGACTGCTGCTGATTTGCGTTGACAGGAGGGATACTTATGAAGAAAATCAACTGGCTGCTGCTGGCGGTTTTATTAGTTGTTGTAGCGGTCATTCCTAATACGGCTGCGGCTTTCGCTGATCAGCCTGCTGCTTTTATAGTTTTTGATAACAGTGGTAACGTGAGCCAGCAGGTTTATAAAATGTGGCGCGAACCAGTACGCTGGGCATACCATTTCCCTGATTTTAAGCTGCTGGATACTGACAGGCCGAAAAAGGTGGCCGCTGAAAATATTTTTGCTGGGCAGGGCAAGCGTAATATAGACCAGTCCGTTATGCGTAAAATAGCGGAAGAGATACCTGCAGAAGCTGTAGTTTTAGTGATCGTGCACGATATGTATGAGCAAATGGTGCAGGGTATGTTCTGGCGTAACGAAGACAGCTCAACCTATGTAAAAACAGTTTTAAATGCTGATATTTATGTTTACCGGAGAAACGGCGATAAATTTTCTAAAAAGCGGATCCGGGAAAATGAAATCAAAGAATTAGGCAATCAGACCGCTCCGGAAGAAACTATGAAGTGGGCGATCAGTAAGCAGGTAAACCTGATGGAGAATCGTCCGATCATTAGTTGAAAACATAAAACGAGATACTAAATGTTGTATCGAAAAATGTTAATAACAAAAATAAACACAAAATATTGTAGAAAGTGCTTTACAAATAATAATTATTGATTTATAATTAGGTCATGGAATTTTATTGAAGGAGCTGGTTCACATGACTTACGAATTACAGGGTATAAAAATTAATTGCGCGGATGGGATCTCACAAGAGGAAGCCGCCATTTATCTTGATAATCAATTACAGGTAATGCCTCATAAAACCTTGTTGTCTTTGGATTTGGGGCTGGATGGTAACGATATAATTGTTAAGCCTCACTATGATACTATCGTGCGTGTGCGCCGTATCACCGGCTATCTCAGTACTTTGCCGCGTTTCAATGATGCGAAGAAGAAAGAAGCTGCTGATAGAGTTTCCCATATCCAATAAAATCAGGCTTCAAAGCCCCGGTCCTATAGGCCGGGGCTTTTTTGTGTACGTTTGTTTGCAAAATTGTCAAAGCATGTTCGTTAAAGTATCTTTAAAAAAGCGAAGATAAATGATAAAATATTACTATTAAAGAATTTTTTTAGGCAGTTAAAGCTGCAGATGGGATGTGTTGCTATGAAATTGATTTCTTGGAATGTTAACGGGCTGCGGGCCTGTATGAATAAGGGCTTTAAAGAATTTATGGACAGCGTCGACGCAGATATTTTTTGTGTTCAGGAAACAAAAATGCAGCGGGAACAGGCGGAGTTTGTTTTTCCCGGATATGCGGAATACTGGAACAGCGCTGAAAAAAAAGGGTATTCTGGGACGGCTGTGTTTTCAAAGGTCAAGCCGCTTAACGTGACATATGGTTTGGGTATAGAGGAACACGATAAAGAAGGGCGGGTTATTACAGCCGAATATCAGGATTTTTATCTGGTCAATGTGTATACCCCCAATTCGCAGCGTGGTTTAGAACGGCTGGACTACAGACAGGTCTGGGAAGATGCGTTCCGCGCGTATCTATTGGAGCTCGATCAGCTGAAACCTGTTCTTGTTTGCGGCGATCTTAATGTCGCACATCGTGAGATCGATCTGAAAAACTGGAAAACTAATCGCAATAATGCCGGTTTTACAGATGAAGAAAGGGCAAAAATGACGGAACTGCTAACGGCTGGTTTTACAGATTCTTTCCGTTATCTGTATCCTGAAAAAGAGGGTGCCTATACCTGGTGGTCATATATGTTCAAGGCACGCGAAAAGAATGCCGGGTGGCGTATCGACTACTGGCTGGTTTCCGACAGATGGGCTGACAGAATAGAAGACAGTCTGATCTATGCGGATATTACAGGCAGTGATCATTGCCCGGTAGGCTTAGTTTTAAAATAAATTTTCTGTAATGACACGAGGTCACAATATGGATTTTAAAATAACAGCACCTTTTGAACCGGCTGGCGATCAGCCTCAGGCTATCGAGAAACTGGCGGCAGGTATAGAAAAAGGCCTGCGGACACAGGTTTTGCTTGGCGCTACAGGCACGGGCAAAACCTATACTATTGCCCAGGTCATCAACAAGGTACGCAAACCGACATTAGTTATAGCGCACAACAAAACACTGGCGGCACAGTTAGCCAGCGAGCTCAAAGCTTTTTTTCCGGAAAATGCAGTGGAATATTTTGTGTCCTATTATGATTATTATCAGCCTGAGGCTTATATTCCGCAATCGGATACTTATATCGAAAAAGATGCGTCGATCAATGATGAGATCGATAAACTGCGGCATTCAGCTACCAGCGCTTTATTTGAACGGCGTGACGTAATTATTGTTGCCAGTGTTTCGTGTATTTACGGCTTAGGCGCGCCGCAGGAATATTATGATATGGTGCTTTCATTGCGTGTAGGGCAAACGATCGACCGACAGGCTATTTTGCGGAAACTGGTCGAGATCCAATATGATCGTAATGACGTTGCTTTTCAACGCGGTACTTTTCGTGTCCGCGGCGACGTTATTGAAGTTATTCCTGCCGGGTATAACGAAAAAGCAGTTCGGATCGAGATGTTCGACGATGAGGTGGAACGGATACTGGAAGTCGATGTGCTGACCGGAGAAATTCTAGCTAAGCGCAGTCATGTTGCTATTTTTCCGGCTTCGCACTATGTAACCTCCCGTGAAAATCTTGACCGGGCAATGGAAGATATTAAAGTGGAACTGGCTGAGCGTCTGGAATATCTTAATGCACATAATAAATTACTGGAAGCACAGCGGCTGGAACAGCGTACAAATTATGATCTGGAAATGATGAATGAAATGGGTTACTGTTCCGGTATCGAGAATTATTCACGCCACTTAGCTAACCGTAAGGCCGGGGAGCCGCCCTTTACTTTAGTCAATTATTTCCCCAAGGATTTTCTTTTAGTGATAGATGAATCTCATGTTACCTTACCCCAGATCAGGGCGATGTATGCCGGTGACCGTTCGCGTAAGGAAATGCTGGTAGAGCATGGCTTCCGGTTGCCTTCTGCTTTTGATAACAGACCTTTTACCTTTGACGAGTTTCAGCAGCAGGTAAATCAGGTGATTTATGTTTCAGCGACACCCGCCAAATATGAAATGGAACAGACCCAGCAGGTTGTCGAGCAGATCATCAGGCCTACGGGCTTGTTAGATCCGCAGGTAGAAATCAGACCGATCAAAGGACAGATCGATGATCTGTTGAATGAAATACATAAAGTTACTGAGGCTGGCGAACGTACTTTGGTGACGACGCTGACTAAGCGTATGTCAGAAGATCTGACTGAATATCTAAAACAGGCCGGTGTAAAAGTGCGTTATCTGCATTCAGAGATTGCTACGATCGAACGTGCCGAAATCATTGACGATTTGCGCAATGGTAAATTTGACGTTTTGGTAGGCATCAATCTGCTGCGGGAAGGTTTGGATCTGCCGGAGGTTTCACTGATCGCTATTTTAGATGCCGACAAAGAAGGGTTCCTGCGCAGTGATACGGCCATGATCCAGACTATCGGCCGTGCCGCCCGGAATGAGCATGGCCGGGTCATAATGTATGCTGATCGCATTACCGATTCGATGCGGCGGGCTATTGATGAAACGAACCGCCGGCGGGAGCTGCAGGAGGACTATAACAAAGAGCATCATATCACGCCTAAAACTATCTATAAAGAACAACGTCAGCTGATAAAACTGACGAAGATCGCCGAAGATGATGCTATAGAGGATTATAGCGATAATGCGATCAAAAAACGGTCAGAAAAGGAACTGCAGAAAATGGCCAAAGAACTTGAGAAACGAATGGCTGCTGCGGCCAAAGAGCTTAACTTTGAACTGGCGGCAGAACTGCGGGACCGTTTGATCGTAATTAAAGGACAGTTAGGCCAGAAATTGACGCCTAAGCCCAAAAACAGGAGTAAGCAATGAAAGAACAATTGATTGTAAAAGGTGCCAGGCAGCATAACCTGAAAAATATCACTGTCGAGATACCGCGTGACGAGCTGGTCGTCGTTACCGGATTATCAGGCAGTGGTAAATCTTCTCTGGCGTTCGATACCATTTATGCAGAGGGACAGCGCCGCTATGTCGAGTCGCTTTCGGCTTATGCGCGGCAATTTTTAGGCCAGATGGATAAGCCGGATGTAGATTATATTGAAGGGCTCAGCCCGGCGATTTCTATTGATCAGAAGACTACCAGCCGTAATCCGCGTTCAACAGTGGGTACGGTAACTGAAATATACGATTACCTGCGCTTGTTGTTTGCTCGTATCGGAGAACCGCATTGTCCTAACTGCGGCAAAATCATCGAACGGCAGACGGTAGAGCAGATCGTCGATCATGTGCTGGAGTTGGCCGAAGGCACTAAGTTCATGGTGATGGCGCCGTTAGTGCGCGGCCGTAAGGGCGAACATCAGAAAATTTTGGATGCTATGCGCAAAGCCGGTTATGCCAGGATGTATATCGATGGCGAGGTACGCACTTTAGACGAAGAAATAACCCTGGATAAGAAACGCAAGCATAGCTTGTCTGTAGTAGTAGACCGTTTGGCGGTACGCGATGGTATCGCCCAGCGTCTGTCAGATTCGGTAGAAACTGCGTTAAAGCTGGCAGAGGGTTTGGTTGAGATAAGTATTATTGGCGGTGAAGCGCAGCTGTACAGCGAGCATTTTGCCTGCAGCGACTGTGGTATCAGTTTGCCTGAAATCGAGCCGCGTCTTTTTTCTTTCAATAATCCTTATGGCGCCTGCCCGGAATGTACCGGCTTGGGAATGAATATGGAGCTGGATAAGGAGCTGATCGTTCCAGACGGCAGTAAAACTTTTGCAGAAGGGGTTATTGCTGCTCTCAGTACTAATATGGAAGCTTATCATATGAAACAGCTGGGAGCCGTGCTGAAAGCTTATGGGTATGGCTTCGAGACAGTTTGGAATGATTTGCCGGAAAAAATAAAGGACTTGCTCTGGTATGGCAGCGGTGAAGAAAAATTTTCGTTTGTTTATGAAAACATGCAGGGCGAGGTAAAAAAACATACTACTGCTTTTGAAGGTATCATTCCCATGCTGCGCCGTCGCCATCGCGAGGCCTTTTCCGAGCGGATGCGTCTGGATATAGAAGGGTTTATGACAAGCAATCCCTGTCCTGTATGCCATGGCGCCAGGTTGAAAAAAGAGGTCCTGGCGATTCTTGTCGGCGGCAAAAATATTTGTCAGGTCACAGCTTTGACAGTGCGTGATGCAATAGAATTTTTCAATACACTGGAACTTACTGAACGACAACAGATCATTGCCAAACAGGTTCTAAAAGAAATTCTGGCCCGGTTAAAGTTTTTGAATGATGTGGGGCTGGACTATCTGACTCTGGACCGTGCGGCCGGAACACTTTCCGGTGGTGAGGCTCAGCGTATCCGGCTGGCCACGCAGATCGGTTCCGGTCTGGTCGGCGTATTATATATTTTAGATGAACCCAGTATCGGCCTGCATCAGCGCGATAACAGTAAATTGCTGGAGACACTGAAACATCTGCGGGATCTGGGCAATACGCTGCTGGTAGTAGAGCATGATGAAGAAACGATGTATGCTGCCGACCAGATCATAGATATTGGCCCCGGTGCAGGTGAGCATGGCGGTAATGTAGTGGCTCAGGGACCGGTTGAGGTCATCAAGCAGTCCGAAAATTCAGTAACGGGCCAATACCTGAGCGGACGCAGGTTTATTCCCGTACCGAAAAAACGCCGCAGCAATGATGGCCGTTTTATTGAAATCAAGGGCGCGCAGGCAAACAACCTGAAGAACATCGATGTAAAGATCCCACTGGGTGTTTTTACAGTTGTAACAGGTGTTTCCGGCAGCGGTAAGTCGACGCTGATCAATGATATCCTTTATAACGCGTTGGCAGCCAAGCTGCATGGGGCACGTCTGCGTCCGGCGGAACATAAAGAGATCCTGGGCTTGAATGAGATCGATAAAGTTATCAATATCGACCAGTCACCTATCGGCAGAACGCCGCGTTCTAATCCGGCCACCTATACCGGAGTATTTGATTTTATCCGCGAGCTGTTCAGCCAGACCAATGAGGCCAAGCTGCGTGGTTACAAGCCGGGGCGCTTTAGCTTTAATGTCAAAGGTGGACGCTGCGAAGCCTGCCGCGGCGACGGGATGAATAAAATCGAGATGCATTTTCTGCCTGACGTATATGTTCCCTGCGAAGTATGCCATGGTGCCCGCTATAACCGCGATACGCTGGAAGTGCATTACAAAGGTAAAACTATTGCCGAGGTTCTGGATATGACAGTTACAGAAGCCTGTGAGTTTTTCAAAAACCTTCCCCGTATTTACCGCAAGCTGGAAGTGCTTGAAGATGTCGGCTTAGGTTATATCAGATTGGGACAGGCTGCAACAACGCTTTCCGGTGGTGAGGCGCAGCGCGTGAAGCTGGCGACAGAATTATCACGCCGCAGTACTGGTAAAACACTGTATATTTTAGATGAACCTACCACGGGTCTGCATATTGCCGACGTACATAAATTGTTGGAGGTTTTGCAGAGACTGGTTGGAGCAGGAGATTCCGTTGTTGTTATCGAACATAATCTTGACGTTATCAAAACTGCCGACTATATCATCGATTTGGGCCCTGAAGGCGGCGACAAAGGCGGGACTTTGCTGGCCTCTGGGACCCCGGAAGAAGTTGCCAAAAATAAGAAATCCTATACGGGCCAATATATCAAACAAGCTTTGGCTCAGGCCAAAAAACATGGGTGGTATCAGTAATGAATGAATCTATTGCTAAAACTTTAGCCGTACTGCCGGATAAGCCTGGCGTTTATATAATGCGTGACGAGCATGGTAAGATCATCTATGTCGGAAAAGCGGTAGTGTTAAAAAACCGTGTACGCAGTTATTTCCGCAATCTGGCGTCCCATACGGTGAAAGTTAAAGCATTAGTTGCCAAAGTTGCCGAGATCGAAACTATCGTTACTGACAGTGAAGTTGAAGCGCTTATCTTAGAATGTAATCTGATCAAAAAACACCGTCCCCGCTATAATATCATGCTGAAGGATGATAAAACCTATCCTTATCTGAAGGTGACGGTACAGGAAGAATTTCCGCGTATTTATGTTACCCGCAGGCAGATGCGTGACGGCGCCAGATATTATGGCCCTTATGCAGATGCCGGCGCCATGCACGCTACCGTCAAACTGCTGCGGTCAATGTTCCCTTTGCGGAATTGCCGCAAAATGAATACGGACAGACCCTGTCTTCAATATCATATCAAGCGTTGCCTTGCTCCCTGTGCCGGATATGTTTCCCGTGAGGATTATGGGAAAATGATCAAAGCGGTATGTATGCTCCTGGATGGGCGTACTGCTGAGCTTGAACGTGAGCTTAAGCTGCAGATGCAGCAGGCGGCTGAAAACTATGCTTTTGAAGAAGCTGCCCGTGTACGCGATCAGCTGCAGGCCGTAACGCGGCTCAACGAACAGCAGAAAGCGGTAACAGGCGGCGGTGATCTTGACGTAGTGGGACTTGCCAAAGACAGTACCGGTATCTGTTTACAGATATTTTTTGTGCGCGGCGGGAAATTGATTGGCCGTGACAATTTCTTTTTACAGAATGATGACGACAGCGAGCAGGATGTTTTGACTGCTTTTATAAAACAGTATTACAACGAGGCTTCGTTCGTACCGCGGGAAATACTCTTGCCGGTACTTCCGGCAGCCGAGGAAATGACGGTGCTGACAGAGTGGCTGGCGTCAAGAGCAGGACGCAAAGTGGAGTTTTTGCAGCCTCAGCGGGGTACAAAACGTGAATTGCTGCATCTGGCGACTGAAAATGCGGCTAAACTTCTTGAAGAACGTCTGCGCAAAGGGCAGCTTTCGCTGCAAACTGAAGAACAGGCGGCAGAAGAACTGCAGAATGCCCTGCAATTGCCTGAACCGCTGGCAAGGATGGACTGTTTTGATATTTCCCATACTCAGGGAACAGAAACAGTTGCCTCAATGGTCGTTTTTCGTAATGGGAAACCCAGTAAAAAAGATTATCGACGCTATAAGATCGAATCTACGGAAGGAAAGCCGGATGATTTTAAATCTATGCAGGAGGTAGTTTACCGGCGTTATAAAGATTATGAGGACCTGCCAAGCCTTGTTATTATCGACGGTGGCAAAGGGCAGCTGAGTTCGGCTTTGGAAGTTATTCGTGGTTTAGGTCTGCACGAGCTTCCTGTTATCGGCCTGGCCAAACGTGAAGAGGAAATTTTTACAGAAGGTTCTTCTGAAAGCATTTTGCTGGACAGAGAATCAGCCTCCTTACATCTTATCCAGCGTATTCGTGATGAAGCTCACCGTTTTGCGATAACTTATCATCGTAAGCTGCGCAGCAAGCGTAATATGGTTTCTATTCTTGACCACATTGAAGGGATTGGAACTAAAAGACGTCAGGCTTTATGGAAGCGTTTTCAGTCGCTGGATGCCATGAAAGCAGCCAGTGTCGAGGAGTTGGCAGAAGTCGAAGGGATGAATTATCCTACGGCGCAGCGTATCTATGATTTCTTTCGTTTAGACCTGCCTGAAAAAAAAGAAGTGCTTAAATAAATTAAATCGTCATTTATGTAATTTTTGTTTGCTGACTTTTGCCGTATTGATGGTATAATATTATTAAAGAACTATTAGTGAAAAGCTGCTGCCCGAACAGGAATGAAAATTTTAATATTACTGTTAAAATAAAACCTGCTTGGCAGTACTTCGCTGATGTAATTGAAAATATCAAATTAAGGAGTTGAAACAAATGGAAAAATGGGTATGTGATGTTTGTGGTTATATTTATGATCCGGAAATAGGTGATCCTGATAATGGGGTTGCTGCAGGCACTGATTTTGCAGATTTGCCAGCTGATTGGGTTTGCCCCTTGTGCGGTGTTGGTAAAGACCAGTTCAGCAAACAATAAAAATAATAGCAAAGAAGTTTCGCTATGCGGAACTTCTTTTTTCTTTTATTTTTGAGCCTGGTGAGAATACGTATCCTTGCGAGATATGGTATAATGTAGTTCTGGTGATGTTATGTATGCTTTTTTTCTGCGCGCCGTAACGTTGAGCGTGCTTTATTTTTGTTTGCTTTATTGGACGAATGTTATAGAAGTTGTCACATTAGGCGGCCTGATCGCCGGAGCCTGTATTGCAGGGATCGGCGGCGCTTTAGTGCAGCTTTTGGCATGGAAAATCGGCGGCTCCATATTGCGAAAACGGGCTTTGCTGTTTGTGGGCAGCAGTTGTTTGACTATGGATATTATGCGCCTGTTGCCAGGCTATACTGTAATTGATAAATTTGGCGCCTTAGTCTTGCTGGCAGTATTTTGCCTGCTGGCGCTTGGTGTTACTGAATTAACTGTGGAAAAGGAGCTCAAGGAATGAAAATCAAAATGATTGCCAGTGATATGGACGATACACTGCTGAACAATGACCGGAAAATTTCTCCGCGCAATCTTGCTGCTATAAAAAAAGCATTAGCTGCCGGGATCGTTTTTACACTTGCCACGGGCAGAATGTACAGATCGATCAAACCATTTGCCGAACAATTGCAGTTAGATGTACCGTTGATCGCTTATAATGGGGCCATCGTCAAAGGCGCGCTTTCAGAAGAAGTCTATGTCAGGAAACCGCTGCAGCTGCAAACAGCTTTAGATGCTTTGGCCTATTGTAAAGAAAAAGGCTATTATGTGCAGGTATATATAGACGATGAACTGCTGGTAAAAGAGGAAAATGAATATTCGCGTATGTACAGCCGAATTTCCGGGGTTCCTACCACAGCGGTCGGCGAAGCTGTATACAACATCAACAAAGCGCCGCATAAATTACTGTTGATGACTGAAAGTAAGGATTTTGCAGCTGCCTGGCAGGATGTTGCCGCTCGGTTTAAGGGGCGTATGGACGTGACCAGCTCTAAAGATAACTTTTTAGAACTGATGGAGCCGGGCGTTAATAAATGGGGCGCTGTCGAAGCATTAGCGGCAAGCTTTGGTATCCAGCCTGAAGAAATCATGTGTATAGGCGACTCTAATAACGACCTTTCCATGATCGCCAATGCAGGTATCGGCGTCGCTGTTGCCAATGCCAAACCGCAGGTTCAGCAGGCAGCAAAATTGATTACTGCCAGCAATGATAATGATGGCGTGGCTTTGGCTATTGAAAATATCCTTACTCAACAGGCTGAAATCGACTTACAATAAGAAAAATTGAAAAACTGACTCAATCAAAAGACACCGCTTTTATGCTGAAGTGGTCAATACTTAGTAGACACAAAAATCCTGTTAGGACGTCAGTTCTGTT
>UQZN01000027.1 GCA_900545535.1 uncultured Phascolarctobacterium sp. | reverse complement strand
TTTCCTGCCAAGAGGCTTTTTATGCTGTCCGTTCAATATGGGGCAGTTCATTAAGAGGCGGCTGTTTTTTAGTTTTTGTAAATGATTATCTTAACAAAAAAACAGGTTTTAAGTGCGAAAAAGCTGTCAGAAAGCAGGTTTTGGGCTTGTAGAAAAACGTGGCGGTGTTATAATAAAGCTATAAGGAGAATTTAAAGCAGTGGCCGGCTTGGAAAAGTTGATTGCTTTTTAAAATTTCCGGTGCTATAATACAGTAAAAGATAATTTTTATTTGTTGCGATTAGACACTGCAAATAAATCAAAATTTTGAAAGGTGGTGGCAGTAATGCCAAATTTTGCAAACCCGTTTCAAGGTAATGTCAACAGAAAGTTAACTAAAGAAGAATTGATCCAAGCCGTACGTCTGGATATTGCAGGTGAGCTGGAAGCTATTTACCTGTATGATGCCCATGTACAGGCTACTGATGACGAAGTGGCTAAAATGGTCATTTCCGACATTCGTGACGAAGAAAAAGCCCATGTCGGTGAATTGATGACCTTGCTGCGTTATCTCGATCCTGCTGAAGCAGAGCATTTTATTTCCGGTGAAGGCGAAGTTAAGGAAATGCTGGAAGGGCTGGGCATGAAAGCTGCCGGTATTGCCGATGACAAAACGGAAGTTACTAATAAGGCGACTACCGTAGGCAGCCTGCTGGATAAATAGGAGGTATGGTTATGGAATTTTTAATGCGCGATGATGTTAATCTGTCTGCCGAGCAATGGCAGTCTATTGATAGTGCTGTGGTTCAGGCGGCAAAAAATGTTTTAGTGGGACGTAAATTTTTACAGATTTATGGACCGTTGGGTGCTGGTGCACAAAGTGTGAACGTAGATGTGCTGGCTCCTGCTGAAAAAGGCAGTGTGGACTTTTTTGGTGAAGAAGAAGAAGCGGTAAAAGTTACAGGCCGCAGCTTTAAAGAGCTGCCGATGATCTACAGGGATTTTGTTTTGTCCTGGAGAGATATGGAACAGGCCAAACAGATCGGGATGCCGATCGATTTAGGAGCGGTAAGCGCTGCTGCCAATGCCTGCGCGCAAAAAGAAGATCTGATGATCTTTGCAGGTAATCCGAAAGCCGGTTATGAAGGCCTGGCTACAGCGGAAGGTGCCTTTAAAGTTAAAAAAACAGACTGGAGCAAGGATGAAAATGCTTTCAGCGATGTAGTTAAAGGTCTGCAGCATTTTGCGGACAAGAATTTGAGAGGCCGTTATGCTTTAGCAGTCAGTCCTGACTTATATGCGCAATTACAGCGCCTGCAGGTCAGCACTGGATTACTGGAAAGCGAACGCATCAAAAGCCTGGTTGGCGGCGGATTATATATGACTCCGGCGTTGGGTCTCAATAAAGCCGTATTAGTCTGCGCCGAACCGCAGAATATGGATCTTGTTATCGGTCAGGACCTTATTACCGGTTATCTGGGTTCTGCCAAGCTGAATCATGAATTCCGCGTTTTTGAGACAGCCTTGCTGCGTATCAAATGCAAGGATGCAGTAGTGATTTTTGGCTGATTATAAAACTTCAAGCCTGCCGGCATATAATGCCGGCAGGCTTTTTACTGTGCAAAAAAGCAACAATAAAACTGCGTAAATATTTATTTGATAAAAATACTTGATGTTTAATAAGTAAAAATGAGCTATAATAAAACAAAAGTGAAAAATAAAGATTTAGGAGGCCGGACATGGAGAAAAAACGTGGTTATAATAAAAAATATTTCCTGCTGTTCAGTTTAGCAGCGGCGTTGCTTTGTGCTCTGGCCGCAGGCAGCAGCCTGTATGATACTTATAGATATACCCGCGAAAGAGCGGTCTTTCTGGCAGAAAGCTATGGTTCTCAGACCAGATATGAACTGATGAATCTTTATGACGATGCTTTTGTTCTGCGTGAGTTGATCGAGCAGGGGATGCTGGATGCCAAAGGCACTAAAATGGCCGTAACAGAAAAAGGTTTTCGCAATATGTCAGAGATTGGGATTCGGAGGATGAACGATGTCTGCATGGCTTTTGACGATATGGACCTGATCACAAATGTATCTTTGGCCATGGCGGAAGGACCGTTGCAGGACGGTATTCCTGAAAAAACTGTTATTTCCTATTGTTTTCCTTATGAAATCAATAAAAGCGCTCTGGGTAAAAACCTGATGGTGCAGCCCAAAAGGGATGACGCGATCAGAAAGGTCTACCAAAGGCAGGGTGAATTGGTGATCGAAGGGCCGTTCAGAAGGATTCAGGACAATGAATTGGTGCTGACGGGACGGGTTGCCATAAAAAATCCTGATGGTTCTCCCTGGGGATTAGTTGCTGTAACTTTGGACATGAACCCTGCAAGTCCTAAATATGCCTTGCAGAATATCAACTTTGCCGCACTGCAGGGTCAGAAATACCGTTATCATCTGTATAAAATAGAAAACGGCGCCAAACTGACGATAGCTGCTTCTGACCAGGCGGCAATGGCAATGACAGGCGGGATGAAATATGATATCGAGCTGCCGAATGCCAGCTGCATCATAGAAGTAGATAAAGCAGGAGGCTGGATCGGCAGCCGGATAATTTTCCTGAATATCGGTATAGCTTTCTTTGTGTGGCTGCTGAGTATTTTTGCTGTAAAAAAATGGCTGGAAAATAAAGAAGCACATCGCGAGATCGCTGACCGGGAAGAGATCCTGCGGCAGATCGCCGATAATATCAACGGCGGTGTGCTGACTTTGGCGAATGATGTGGGTTTCTGTATTCGTTATGCTAACGACGGTTTTTTAAAACTGATCGGGTATACCAGAGAAGAACTGGAAAACATCCCGTCTTTTTTGAGGGCGCATTTGATATACGAAGAGGATACGCCTAAGTTCCAGGCTTTAATGGATGGGGTCTGGCATCTTCATGATAAAATCGATCTGGAGATGCGGTTGCTGCATAAAAACGGGCATTATATACCGGTTCTGATCCGTGGCAGCGTAGGGACTGATAAAGACGGCGTTTTAGTGATGTACTGCGTTATTGTCGATATCAGCGAACAAAAGCGGATCATTCAGGAATTAGAACTGGAGAAAGAGCGTTATGATCTTTTAGTGCAGGCTTCCAACGAAATAATTTTTGATGTGGAGGTCCTGCCTGAGCAGATCACCTGGTCGCCGCTGTATCGTAAGATCTTTGGCTTTGAGCCTTTTGTTAAACTTGGTTCCGATAATAAGGAGCCTTTGACTGCTGCGGGAGCTGTTGAAAATGCTGCTGACATCAGGTGCTTTATGCAGAAGGCTATAGAAAACAAACAGTCTGACAGTACCGAGCTGCTGCTTGCTTATGCCAATGGCGAACAGCACTGGTTCAGGATCAAAGCCAAGTGCATTATCAAGGATGAGATAGTAGTACGGCTGGTAGGCAAGCTGGAAAATATCGACGAGGAGATGCAGGAGAAAGAAAAGCTGCAGGATATCAGCAGGACTGACCAGTTGACTGGCGTTTACAATAAAGCCGGCTTTAAGACCGTGGTAGAACCACTGCTGCGTGACGGCGGGTTTGGCAGTTTCATTTTTACGGACCTGGATAATTTTAAAACAGTCAATGATACCCTGGGGCATCAGGCTGGCGATAAAGTTTTACAGGAAATGGCAGCGAAATTGCGGCAGTTTTTCCGTTCTGAAGATATTATCGGCCGCTTTGGCGGCGATGAATTTTACATTTACGTACCCGGGCTGTCACAGGAGGTGACAGTGCAGCGTGCAGAAGCATTATGCCGTATTCTGCATACTACTTATGATGATGTTACCGTTTCCGCCAGCGTCGGCATCTGTTATTTCCCTGAACATGGGCAGGATTTTGAGGAACTGGTGCATTTGGCTGATATGGCCGCATATGTTGTAAAAAACAACGGCAAGGGCGGCTATCATGTTTATGAGCCGGGGGATAAAATTTAATTTTGCTTGCTATTACCGGTAAAAGGTGCTAAAGTTAATTTAATATCATAAGTCGATCCACTGGGGGCGCGTTATGCTGAGAGGCCGCAAGGCCGACCCTTAGAACCTGATTTCCGGGTAATGCCGGCGTAGGGAAGTGGCACAAGCGCAAGCCAAAGCCAATTTCCTGCGGGAGATTGGCTTTTTATTTTGAAGGGAGCGTTTAATAATGGCAACACAAATGCAATTGGCCCGTCAGGGCGTGATCACAGAAGCGATGCGTCTGGTAGCGGCGCAGGAACATTTAGACCCGGAGGTTATCAGGGCTGGTGTGGCGGCAGGCACGATCGCTGTCTGTTGCAATATCAATCACAAAAATCTTATCCCGCGCGGTGTTGGTCAGGGATTATCGGTCAAGGTCAATGCCAATATCGGAACTTCCAGTGCCTATCCTGAGCCTGAGCCGGAACTGGCTAAGCTGCGCGCCGCGATTGAGGCCGGTGCCGATTCTGTGATGGATCTTTCTACAGGCGATAATATCGACGCTTCACGGAAAGCTATTATCAAAGCGTCTACAGTAATGGTCGGCACAGTGCCGATTTATCAGGCAACGGTAGAAACGATCAAAAAACGCGGTGCCGTTGTGGAAATGATCAAAGAAGACCTGTTTGAAGTCATTCGCCAGCAGGCTGCTGACGGCGCTGATTTTATGACGATCCACTGCGGGATCAACCGCCAGGTTTTGCACGCTCTGACCAGCGAGGGAAGGGTGATGGACGTTGTCAGCCGCGGCGGCAGCTTTATTACAGGCTGGATGCTGCATAATGACCGGGAAAATCCCTTATATGAATATTATGATGAAATTCTGGAGATCTGTGCCGAATATGACGTAACGATCAGTTTGGGTGACGGACTGCGTCCTGGCTGTCTGGCTGACGCTACCGACAGGGCGCAGATCCAGGAGCTTTTGAATTTGGGAGAATTGACTCAGCGGGCCTGGGCGCGCGGCGTGCAGGTAATGGTGGAAGGTCCCGGCCATGTTCCTTATAATCAGATCGCGGCGAATATGCAGCTGCAGAAGCGTTTGTGTCATGGGGCGCCGTTTTATGTTTTAGGGCCGTTGGTGACTGATGTGGCGCCTGGCTACGATCATATCACCTCTGCTATCGGCGGCACGCTGGCAGCAGTCAGCGGCGCTGATTTTCTGTGTTATGTAACGCCGGCCGAGCATCTGGGTCTGCCGGATATCGACGATGTGCGCGAAGGCGTGATCGCGACGAGGATCGCAGCTCACGCCGCCGATATTGCAAAAGGTCTGCCGCAGGCGATCGCCTGGGACAGGGAAATGGCTGTGGCCCGTAAAAATCTTGACTGGCCGGAGCAGATCCGTCTGGCGCTCGACCCGGTAAAAGCGCAGGCTTACCGTGATAAGAAAAATAAGTCGGAGGATGAAGCCTGCTCTATGTGCGGCGATTACTGTGCTGTTAAGATCGTAGGACAGTATTTGGAAGCACACCGTAAAAAACAATAATAAATGCAAAAACAGGACTTACATAAGTAAGTCCTGTTTTTTATCAGCCTTTGTATAAATAATCCTGCACCTTGCTGTGGCTGTCTTCCGGTCCGACCATGATGAAAACGTCGCCGGCTTCGAACAGTGCGTACGGACCGGGCGAGACGATCAGTTCTTCGCCTTTGCGGATCGCTACCACGGTAACGCCGGTGCTCTGCCAAAAGTTGATTTCTGAAATCATTTTACCGAGGAAACGGCAATCCCTGGTTATTTTTATTTCGTAAGGCAGGATAGGTGATGCCAGACGGAATTTTTCAATATATTCCAGCAGCTGGTGCACATTATCCAAAATATCGTCCTGTTGTTTTTTCTGCTGTTCTGACAGGGTCTCGATATTTTTTTTCAGTTCGGTGATAGTAGAAATGTTGCGGAAGCGGCCTACCAGCTGCGCTGCCCGTTCTGCTGAAAGCACGACGCTGCCGCTGCCCGATTCGATCGCCACGATGCCGACATCCTGTAGCATGAACATGGCGCGGCGGATCGTTTCCGGCGAAACTGCATAGTGGGCTGCGAGCATGGAGCGTCCGTAGATTTTCTCGCCGACCTTATATTTACCGGCAGCGATTTTAGAAGCGATATCGACGGCGATTTTTTGGTAGATCGGTTCTGCTATTTTGTGTTTATTAGCCATGATGGTATCCTTTACAGTAAAAAAATAGTAAAAATTGTTCACTGAAAAATTTAATCTTATTTATTATTATACCATATCCGCAGCTGTTGCAGATAAGCCGGCAGGCTGGCATACAGCTATTGCGGAGAGCCGGGATTAACTGATCCGGCATGATATTTGCAGTGTAAAAAAGTAATTAAAGTAAATTGACAAGCTTTTCCAAGTAAGTTAAACTAAAAAAGCAGATAGAGGCAACTCAATAATAATATAAAGTTGTCGGATTGTAAAGGGGGGGGAGTTTTGATGAAGAAAAGAATACTGCAGCTGGTAGGCATGGTTTTGTTTGTGTGCCTGGCGGCAGGCTGTGGCAGCAGTAACGAAAAAACGGTAGTTTTTTCTGACGCCGGCTGGGACAGTGTGAAATTTCACAATGCGGTAGCCGGTTTGATTGCAGAAAAGGCTTATGGTTTAAAAGTGGAAACTATGAACGGTTCAACGCCGATCATGGAAGCGGCTCTGGTCCGCGGTGATGTCGATGTCAATATGGAACTGTGGACTGACAATGTTGCTACTTATGAAGCTGATAAAGCCGCTGGTGGGATCGTTGATCTGGGAGTCAACTTCGATGATAATAAACAGGGCCTGTATGTACCACGTTATGTGATTGAAGGTGATCCTCAGCGTGGTATTGCGCCGATGGCTCCTGATTTGCACAATGTTGCCGATCTGGCACGCTACAGTCAGCTTTTTGTTGATGAAGAAAATCCTTCCAAAGGCCGTATTTACGGGGCGATCCCTGGTTGGGCTGTTGATGAAGTGATGTTTAAAAAATATAAGTATTATGGTCTGGACAAAAATTATATCTATTTCCGTCCCGGCAGCGAGGCGACTTTGAGTACGGCCTTTGTAACGGCGTATGAAAAAGGTTTGCCGATCGTCGGTTATAACTGGGAACCGACCTGGATCAGCGGCAAGCTGGACCTGGTACTTTTGGAAGACGCGCCCTATACGCAGGCCGGCTTTGAGGCAGGCGAAACCGCTGCTCCTTCCGTAGTCGTCATGGTATCGGCTAACAGCCGGTTTCCCAAACGGCAGCCTGAATTTACGGAGTTTCTGAAAAAATATCATACTTCCAGCGCTTTGACGGCGGAAGCTCTGGCTTATATTGCTGATAATAAAGCGACTTACGACCAGGCGGCCCGCTGGTTTCTGCAAAAACACGATGATCTGCTGACGCAGTGGCTGCCGCCTGATAAAGCGCAGACTATGCGGGCAGCTTTAAAAGAACAGTAAGGGGGCGGGGAGATGCCGAGTTGGTTGTTAAATTTTCCGAATATCAATTTGAATATAGCAGAACCGATAGATGAATTTGTGCGTTATATCAACATCAATTATGGTGAGGTTTTTGTCGCCGCCAAAAAAATGCTCAGTATTTTTATTAACGGCATCAATGGCGCGCTGGATATGATTCCCTGGTGGCTGATGATCCTGCTGGTTATTTTTGCCACAAAAAAATTGATGAACAGTTATAAAAACGGGGTTCTTTACGGTGGCCTGTTGTTTATGATCGGTGCCTGTGGTTACTGGCATATGATGAATGAAACTCTGGCTATCGTGATCACAGCGGTAATTTTTTCACTTTTGATCGGTTTGCCGATCGGGATCGCGCTGGCGGCAGTGCGCGGAGCTGATACTGTCGTGCGGCCGATACTGGACGCCATGCAGACGATGCCGACCTTCGTTTATATGATCCCGGCAGTTATGCTGTTGGGACCCGGTAAAGTCCCGGCAGTGCTGGCGACCGTCGTCTATGCGGTAGTGCCTGTTATCAGGCTGACCAGTCATGGTATCCGTCAGGTCGATCAGGAGGTCGTTGAGGCTTCCCGTTCTTTTGGCTCATCCAGCTGGCAGACTTTGTTTAAGGTGCAGATACCGCAGGCGCTGCCGACGATCATGACCGGCATTAACCAGACGATGATGATGGCGGTAGCGATGGTTGTTACCTGCGCTATGATCGGTGCCAATGGTTTGGGTATGGAAGTTTTGATCGCTATCAACCGCATGGAATCCGGCCGCGGTATCATCGCCGGTTTTGCCATTGTTATTATCGCGATTATTATCGATCGCCTGACGCAGAGCCTGGTGCAGAAGGAGGGTAAATGATGCAGGAACAAGATACGGTTTTAGAAGTCAAAAACTTATATAAATTGTTTGGCCCCTATGATTTTCTGGACGAAAGAAAAGCTGCCTTCAAGCTGCTGGAGCTTGGCGCTACCAGGATGGATGTTATGGAAACAACGGGTATCATGGCGGCGATCAGCGATGTTTCTTTCAGCGTCAAACGCGGTGAGCTTTTTGTACTGATCGGTCTGTCCGGCAGCGGTAAATCGACTATCGTGCGCTGCCTGAATATGCTGCACAAGCCTACGAAAGGTGAAATCCTGATCGATGGCGAGGATATTACCAAATATAATGAAAAACAGCTGCAGGAATTGCGGCGCACTAAGGTTTCCATGGTTTTCCAGAACGGCGGTCTTTTAAGTCACCGCGATGTGCTGGGTAATGTGGCTTATGGTCTGGAGGTGCGCGGCGTAGGGAAAGAAGAACGTGAAAACAAAGCTATGGAAATGATCAATATGGTCGGCCTGACGGGCTATGAGCACGAAAAGCTCAGCAGCTTATCAGGCGGGATGAAGCAGCGCGTCGGTATTGCCCGGGCGCTTGCCAACGATCCGGATATTTTGCTGATGGACGAAGCTTTTTCGGCGCTTGATCCACTGGTCAAAAACGATTTGCAGTTTGAGCTGCTGCGGATCCAGGAACGGATGGGCAAGACTATAGTTTTCATTACCCATGATATCAATGAAGCTTTCAAGCTGGGCAACAGGGTAGGTATTTTACGCGACGGGCGTATGGTGCAGATCGATACGCCGGAGCAGATGCTGGCCAATCCTGCTGATGATTATGTCAGAAAATTTATCCATAACGTCAATACCAGTAAGGTTTTTTGTGTGCGTAATATTATGTCTACACCCAGTTGTATCGTCAAGGCCAGCGACGGCGCCAATACGGCGCTTACCAGCATGCGTGCCAATGGGGTTTCCAGCGCTTACGTTGTTGGTGACCATATGAACTTTATCGGTATCGTGACTTTGGACGGAGCTTTAGCTGTCCGTGACGGCAAAAAGACCTTCAGTGAGGCGATCATTCGCGACGTGCCGCAGGTCAACGATCTGGATGCCCCCGTTGCAGATATCGTACCTTTGGCTGCTAATGCCAGTTTTCCGCTGGCAGTTGTGGATGAAGAAAAGGTTTTTCGCGGGATCATCACCAAGGCGTCTGTTTTGTCTTCCTTTGTGGCCTGAACAGGAAATGGTTTAAAAATAAAAGAAGAGTTGCTAAGGCAACTCTTCTTTTATTGGATTATAAGGCTATTTTGGCAAGATGATCACCATCAAGCTTATAACCGTAATTTTTGCGCGGGTCCCAGTAATTGACCCGTACAATGTCGCCCGCCTGCAGAGCCTTTGCCAGTTCAGCACCGGTCAAAAGCCCCTTGCGGGTAATAAGGTTTGTCAGCGCGTCAAAGTTTTCTGCCTGTACTTCGATAGAATTGGCGAAACAATCTTTGGCCTCGCAGCTGCCATCTGGTCTCAGCAGATCCAGATACACGCTGCGGCCATTCAGGTACTCGCCGATATCAAAGACCATTTTGTCTACGTCTTTGATGTCCTGCGTAAAAATTCGCGGGGTTTTGTTATAAACGACCGTGATGCCTGTATGGTTTCCGGTTAAGATGTTGATTGGTTTTCCGCCGTGTTTGTTTAGTATAGTCAGGTGAGCTGTGTCAGCATTATTGACTGTATCTATTTTTATTCTGGGAATACGGGCTCGAAGAGCTTTGGCGATGTAGTTAACAAGCGTCTGCAAATTCAACACCTCCGTAGCATTATTATAGCATTTGTCAATCAAACGGGTTGTTTTAAAAATTTACAAAACGCTTGCATAATATTCACATGTATACATGTAAAGCAAATTTACAAAAGTGCTTAAATAGTGTATACTAATTGTGTGAGCAGGGGTGAACTATGTCTTGCTGCACATTTATTTTGCGTCTCACTGGAACCGATAAGGCCGGTTCCCATATCTTGTACTCTGATAAAAAAGAAAGAAGGGGATCAAATGACAAAAATGAAAACTATGGACGGTAATACGGCGGCGGCGTATATATCTTATGCGTTCACCGATGTGGCCGCTATCTATCCGATTACTCCGTCCTCTCCCATGGCCGAAGTTGTAGACGAATGGGCTGCGCAGGGTCAGAAAAATGTTTTTGGTCAAACTGTAAAAGTATTGGAAATGCAATCTGAAGCTGGTGCTGCCGGCGCCGTACACGGTTCTTTGCAATCCGGAGCTTTGACAACTACCTATACTGCTTCGCAAGGTCTCCTTCTGATGATTCCTAATATGTACAAAATGGCAGGCGAACTGCTGCCGGGCGTGTTCCATGTTTCTGCCCGTGCTTTAGCGGCCAGCTCACTGTCTATTTTCGGCGACCACCAGGACGTTATGGCTACCCGTCAGACCGGTTTTGCGCTGCTGGCTGAAAGCGGCGTGCAGGAAGTTATGGATCTGTCGGCAGTGGCGCATTTGGCCGCCATCAAAGGGCGCGTTCCCTTTATTAATTTCTTTGACGGTTTCCGCACTTCGCATGAAATCCAGAAAATAGAAACTCTGGCTTATGATGATCTGGCTAAACTGGTCGATTATGACGCAGTGACTGCGTTCCGTAATCGCGGCCTCAACCCTGATAATCCGGTTGTGCGCGGTACGGCTCAAAATCCTGATATCTATTTCCAGACCCGCGAAGCTGTCAACTCTTATTATGAAGCTTTGCCGGGTATCGTTGAAGAATATATGAACGAGATCAGCAAGCTGACCGGGCGTAAATACGGCCTGTTCAACTATTATGGTGCCCCTGATGCGGAAGAAATCATCATCGCTATGGGCAGTGCCTGCGAAACGATCCAGACTGTTGTTGAAAAGCTTAACGCCGAAGGCAAAAAAGTTGGTCTGCTCGCTGTACATCTGTATCGTCCGTTCTCGATCAAACATTTTATGGGTGCTGTTCCTAAAACAGTTAAACGTATTGCTGTTATGGACCGTACCAAAGAACCCGGTTCCTTTGGCGAACCTTTATACATGGATGTGCGCGGCGCTTTCTATGAAGCAGAAATTTCCCCGCTCATCATCGGCGGCCGTTATGGCCTGGGCAGCAAAGAGCTGACTCCGTCAGAAGTTATGGCGGTTTTTGAAAATCTTGCTGCACCCGAGCCGAAAAATAATTTCACGGTCGGTATCGTTGACGATGTTACCAATACTTCTCTGCCTGTAACAACTTTGCTGGATACTACTCCTGCCGCTACCAAGAGCTGTAAGTTCTGGGGCCTGGGCAGTGACGGCACTGTCGGCGCTAACAAAAGCGCGATCAAGATCATTGGCGATTATACCGATATGTACGCTCAGGGATATTTCTCCTATGATTCCAAAAAATCCGGCGGTATCACCGTTTCGCATCTGCGTTTCGGGCATGAGCCGATCCGTGCTCCTTATCTGATCACTTTTGCAGATTTTGTAGCCGTACATAACCAGTCTTATGTAGATAAGTATGATGTTACTGCGGGCCTGAAAAAAGGCGGCACCTTCCTGCTGAACTGTAACTGGTCGAAGGAAGAGCTGGAAACGCATCTGCCGGGTAATATCAAGCGCTACATTGCTAAAAATGCTATTAATTTCTATACTATCGACGCAGTCAAGATCGCTCAGGAAATCGGTCTGGGCGGGCGTATCAACATGATCATGCAGTCTGCTTTCTTCAAACTGGCAGATATCATTCCTCTGGCTGACGCTGTCAAGTATTTGAAAGAAGCTGTCGATCATTCCTACGGTTTGAAAGGACAGGCTGTGCTCGATATGAACTATGCGGCGATCGACCGCGGCGTCGATGCCATCGTGAAGATCGATGTACCGGCTGCCTGGGCTGAAGCTGCCGGCGATGCCAATATCGCGGTTACCGGCAACGAATTTATCGATAATATCCTGACTCCGGTCAATCGTCTGGAAGGCGATAACCTGCCTGTCAGCACCTTCGATAAAAACATCGACGGTACTTTCCCCAGCGGTACCTCTGCTTATGAAAAACGCGGTATCGCGATCAATGTGCCGGAATGGCAAATGGATAAATGTATCCAGTGTAACCAATGCTCCTTCGTTTGCCCGCACGCAGTTATCCGCCCTGTGCTGATGACGGAAGCGGAAGCTGCCAACGCACCGCAGGGACTGGAATATAAAGATGCTGTCGGAGCGAAAGAGCTTAAATTCCATATGGCGATTTCACCGCTGGATTGTACCGGCTGCGGTAACTGTGCGCAGGTATGCCCGGCTAAAGAAAAAGCCCTCGTTATGAAACCGCTGGAAAGCCAGCTGGCCAAAACTGCTCATTGGGATTACACTGCACATCAGGTCACAGTTAAACCTAATCCGATGAATAAGAACACTGTTAAAGGCGTACAGTTTGAACAGCCCTTGCTTGAGTTCTCCGGCGCCTGTGCCGGCTGCGGCGAAACGCCGTATGCCAAACTGGTAACTCAGCTGGTCGGCGACCGCATGATGATCGCCAATGCGACAGGCTGCTCCTCGATCTGGGGCGCCAGCGCGCCTTCCATGCCTTATACCACCAACAGCAAAGGCCACGGCCCCAGCTGGGCAAATTCCCTCTTTGAGGATAATGCCGAATATGGTTTGGGTATGTACCTGGGTGTCAAACAATCCCGTGAACGTGTTGCCGAGATGGTAAAAGCAGCTTTGGCAGGGGATATTCCCGCTGACCTGAAAGCGGCAATGCAGGATTGGCTCGACAATATGGAAGTCAGCGAAGGTACGCGGGAACGTGCTGAAGCTTTGACAGCGGTATTGGAAAAATATCAGAGCCAATGCGATAAATGCGCGGCGCTGTATAAAGAAAAACAGTTCTTTGTCAAACGTAGCCACTGGATCTTTGGCGGCGATGGCTGGGCTTATGACATTGGTTACGGCGGTCTGGATCATGTCCTGGCTTCCGGCGAAAACGTCAATGTAATGGTTTTCGATACCGAGGTTTATTCCAATACCGGCGGCCAGTCTTCTAAAGCTACGCCTGCTGCGGCTATTGCCAAATTTGCTGCCAGCGGCAAAAAGACTAAGAAAAAAGATCTGGGCATGATGGCTATGAGCTATGGTTATGTTTATGTAGCTCAGATTTCCATGGGTGCCGATAAAAATCAAACCTTGAAGGCGATCGCCGAAGCAGAAGCTTACGACGGACCTTCCCTGATCATTGCTTACGCTCCGTGTATCAACCACGGTCTGAAAGCAGGCATGGGCTGCAGCCAGCTGGAAGCTAAGCGTGCTGTAGACTGCGGTTACTGGGCAACCTACCGCTATAACCCTGCTTTGAAAGAAAAAGGCGAGAATCCTTTCAGCCTGGATTCCAAAGAGCCTACTGCTGATTTCAGAGAGTTCCTTTTGGGCGAGGTTCGTTATTCTTCCCTGCTCAAACAGTATCCTGAAACAGCTGAAGCCCTGTTCGAGAAAACTGAACAGGATGCTAAAGAACGTTTGGATAACTATAAACGTCTGGCAGGCAAAGCCTGAGTTTAGCTGTAATAAGACCGCCGTCATTTTTGACGGCGGTCTTTGCTTACTGCGGTGCAGCAGGGGCCCGGACAGTTTGTTGTCTGTCTGTTTGAACTTGACGAGAAGGCGTATTTGCCGTATAATAACAAAATAGCACGGAGAGGTGGTCGAGTGGTTGAAGGCTCTGGTCTTGAAAACCAGCGAGGTGCAAGCCTCCGTGGGTTCGAATCCCACCCTCTCCGCCATATTTATCATTGCCTGATGTCAAAGGCGGCAGAATAAATATTTGCAGCGATACTCTTGAAAAAAATATCAGGATAGTGTATACTATCCAAGTAAGTCAAACGGAGTGGTACTCAAGTGGCTGAAGAGGACGGTTTGCTAAATCGTTAGACGGGGTGACTCGTGCGTGGGTTCGAATCCCACCCACTCCGCCACTATCAAAGGTTCAGAGCCTTCGAGATAAATCTCGAAGGCTCTTTTTCTATTTTGCATAGAGTAGAGAACATAGACGTCAAAACAATTAATAGGTAAAGAGTTTAAAATGAGATGCAGTAAAGTTAAAATAATTTAATTTTAGATTGATGTTTTGTACGAAAAATAATAAAATATACTATATATGCTGAATATATGTTGTATGGAAATGAAATGGTGGTGTTATATGTTGGGAGTATAACATATATTGGTATTAAATATTGGGGAGGGCTTTATATGAAAAAAATGGCTAAGTCTTTTGTCTATTTAATTTTAATGATGGTAATGAGTATTTGTATAATAGGTGAAGCCGCTACTAAAAAAGTTGCCGTTACAGAATTTAATAATGCTGTTGGAAATAGTTATGGAAGGTTTGTATCTACTAATTTAGAAAATGAAGTTCTGAATGGATTAGTGCAAAATAAAAATTATATTGTTGTTGAACGTGGTGCGTTAGATAAGATATTCATGGAATTGGGTTTGCAAAATTCTGGCGTTGTAGATGGCAGCAGCGCTATTGAAATTGGTAAATTATCAGGGGCGGATTATACTTTGATGGGTAGTGTTGTTAGTGCCGATATTATGCCTTTCAACAATATTTTATATACAGGATATAAAGCTAAAGTTAAGTTCTCGGTGCGGATAGTAGATAATAAAACAGGAGTAATTTTAGTTTCTGATATTGTCGAAGGTACAAAAAGTGAAATGCAGCAGTCTAATACACGCGTAAGTGCAGAGAATCTTTTGAATGGAGCTTCAACTGAAGCTGCCCATATAATTTTGGATAAAATGAATGATTTGAATCCTATGTCTGGTACTATTATAAGCGTTAGCGGGAATAAAGTTTATTTTGATCTGGGCTTTGATGATGGCGTAAAAAATGGCGATATATATACTGTGTACAAAGAAGGGAAAATGTTAATGCATCCGGTTACGGGCGAAGTACTTGGGGTTGAAGAAGAAACGATAGGTACTATTAAAATCAGTGAAGTTAAGCCTAATTATGCTGTAGGTGAGATAAAAAAACAAGATGCGATTTTTAAAACAGGCCATAAAGTTAAGAGGTAATTTGATGAAGCCGCGTATAGTCATAATATTTTTAGTATTAGCCAGTGTTCTTATATCATCAATTGCTTTTGCTGGACAAATAACTATTTCTGGTTATGGCGATACTGCTGAAAATGCAGAAAGTGATGCTTTAAGAAATGCTGTAGAAAAAGCTGTAGGAACGATGGTTGATTCAAATACTTTAGTGCAAAATAGTATGCTGGTCAATGATGAGATTTATACACAGTCCAAAGGCTATATTAATAATTATAAGATTGTGGAAAAGAAACGTAATGGTGATGCATGGGAAGTAATCATTGATGCGGTTGTGAGTACTGATTCTAATTCTAAACTAATGGATGAGCTAACGAAATTGGGGATTATCAACAGGCAGTTGCGTGACCCCAAAATAGCTGTAATAATTCCAGAATATCATATTTCTGCTCGTATTCCTGACCCGGCTGGTGAAACTGCAGTTATAAGAAAATTAACAGAAGCAGGGTTTTCTCATGTTACTGATGTTAGTAATATACGTTACAGCCTAAATAGATTAGCAGCGTTGACTAACAGCGATTTTCGAAGTTTGGCAGATAGTTTGAACGTAGATATTGTAATAGTTGGGGAAGCTTTTAGCCAGGGCGTAGGTGATGTAGGGAAATTTATCGGTAATGGAAGACATGATACGGGGATAATGTCATGTAAAGCGAGGTTGGAAGCCAAAATTTTCATTGTCAAAACTGGTCAGATCATAGCCGCTAATGGAACTTATGGGACTGCGGCTGATTTAACTGAATTTATTGCTGCTAAAAAAGCCCTCAATGATGCAGGAGAAAAAATGGGCGATTATATTGTAGAGCAGCTTATGGGATATGGAAGCAGTAATAACCAGAATTTTGATGTAATCGTTATAGCTTCTGATATCAATAAAATTACCAGGATTTGTAAAGAATTACAAAATATTAGGGGTGTAAATTCAGCTAATATAACAAACTACAGTAATGGTAGAGCCAATATTACGGTAAAGTATTCTGGGACACCGCAAAATTTGTTTAACCAATTAAGTCAGGCTGTGGATTTCAATTTAGCCTTAAGAGAGATTACGTATAATACTATTTCAGTAGGAGCATATTGAGAAAGGAAGAAAATTATGAAATTAAAAAAACGTTTAACAATAGTTATTTCCGCAGTGTGGTTGAGTATGGCACTGATTATTGCATGTTTTGGAAAGTGCTCTTCCGTAGTTTTGGCTGAAGAACAATATACAAACTCAAGTGAAGCTATTAGTGCGGATGGTTATGGAACAATGCCGGTAGGTATGCCGCTTGGAAGGGCTAAAGTCATGGCTCGGAGAGCTGCTGTAGTTGATGCCCAGAGAAATCTTGTGGAAACTATCCAAGGTACTGCTGTAGATTCTGAAACAACAGTAAATAATTTTATGCTTACTGATGATATTATTAAAACTAAAGTAAGCGGTGTAATTAAAGGCGCTGTAGTAAAAAAAGAAGAAGTGACAGAAGATGGATTATATCATGTTATTATGGAAGTTCCTATGTATGGAAGTGGAAGTGTCGCAGATATAGCTTATAATGCAGTGATTGGTAATAAAGAGCCTGTTAAATTGCCTCTTCCAGAAGACAATTTCAATGAAAGTTATGTTGCTCAATCAGGAGGATTTACTGGTCTTGTAATTGATGCATCAGGAACGGGACTGGAAAAAACTTTTTGTCCGGCAATTTATGACACTAATGGTAGATCTATTTATGGTGTACATAATGTTGATAAAGACTATGCTATATTAAATGGAATCGTAGAATACGCAGACAGTGTTGGCAGTTATTCAACACGTGCGGGTACAGATCCTATGATAATTAAAATAGTGGCTTTAAAGCCAAGGGTTGTAAATAAATGTGATGTAATTATTTCTGTTGAAGATGCAAATAGGTTGTTGGCAGAAAATCAGAGAACTCATTTTCTTGATAGATATTCGGTAGTATTTTTAAAATAGGTTTAGAAGATTTACTTAAAAAACTCTAAATGATTGTGTGTTCTTAAAATAAAAGCAGGCACTATTAAAAACATAGATTTTAATAGTGCTGCTTTGTCTATATTCAATAAACAGTGATTATATAACGGAAAAAGATAAAAAAATAGAATTTTTATAGAATTAGGAATATAGAATTAGGAATTATAATAGTTTACCTTGGTTAACACATTTTTTAGCTGACCTCTGCTGTTGTTTTCTTAAAAATAGTATAGAATATGAAGTATGCTGTTTCCTAATAAGTAGACAAAAAAGAATTAATAGCATATAATTTAATGTGATATAAATAAAATAATGATAAAAATTGTAATAGTATGCGTATGAGCTAATTTATGGGGAAATGAAAAACTTGGATGTGAAATTGTGTATCATTACAAATTACAGGTATTGATTTTAAGTCAGGATAATTGCATATATGATGCTGTCAGCGCCATCGAACCGTTGACCGGTTTTGAACACGAGCTGTTTTTAAAGCAGTCGGCTGACGCCGCCGTTAAAACTGCTGATGTCATTATTTGTGAGCTGCCCGAAGCTGTTTTGGCAGATGTTGTAAAAAATTCTAAAAAAGATGCAGCAGTGATATTTTGTGCCGCTGCCGACACTTTAGATAGTCGTGATGAAATTTATAGTCAGGCTTTGGCAGATATTTGGATCAAACCTTATAGTAAGTCTTTTGTGTCGTTTAAACTAAGAAAGCTTTTTGAACAGATCAAAATCACTAAAGACCGTAATTTAGCACAGGGCTATATTGAGACGGCTATTAACAGTATTCCCAGTTTGATCTGGTTCAAGGATATTCGCGGTGCTCATTTAAAGGTAAACGACAGCTTTTGCCGGGCCGTGGGCAAGACCAAAGAGGATATTGAAGGCCGCGGCCACTATTATATCTGGGATATGAAGAAGGAAGAATACGAGCAGGGCGAATATATTTGTCTGGAATCAGAAGAAATCGTTTTGCAGGAAAAGAAAACCTGTATCTTTGATGAAAAAGTTAAAACAAAGCACGGGATGCGGCAGTTTAAGACCTATAAATCCCCGATCTTTGACGATAATGAGCAGCTGATCGGCACTGTTGGTATTGCGCATGACGTTACCGATCTGGAAAATATGGGCGCGGAACTGGAAGTAATTCTGCGTAATCTGCCTTTTGCAGTATTGCTGACAAATGAGGCTGGTAAAATCATCAATGTCAATGATGTCTGTGCGCAGTATTTTGCAACGGAGAAGGAAGCTTTGATCGGACAGGAATATCAGCAGTGGAAACAGCAGAATTTAGCGCATATGAGCGAAATAAATGCCAAAGGTTATGCTGATACCAAAATTATTGTGGGTAAGCGTGAAAAGAATCTGGAAATTTACGAAAAGCCGATTTTTGATGTTTTCGGTACGGCCGTAGGTATGCTGTGTATGTGCCGCGACGTAACAGTCGAGCGTCATCTGGAAAAGAAGATCATTTACAGCGCTAATACTGATCAGCTGACAGACCTGTATAACCGCCGTTATTTTTATGAGTATATGACGCGGAATAAAATCATGTCCAGGCACGTCAATCTTTTTTATATCGATCTTGATAATTTTAAAAAGATCAATGACGAATATGGTCATCAGGTTGGAGACACGGCTTTGGTGATGGTTGCCAAACTGTTGAAGCAGACTTTCAGCGGCGATTTTCTTGCCCGTATCGGCGGCGATGAGTTTCTGGTGGTAGTTTTAGGCGAGAAAACAGATGCGGAACTGGCTGCGATGGCAGAAACATTTTTAAATGGTTTGCAGCAGTCGATAGTTTCTAATGATAAATTTTCTGTGCTGTCTGCCAGTGTCGGTATTGCGGTCAGCGATGTCCTTACGGATATTGACCTGCTGATCAGGCAGAGTGATGCAGCCTTGTACGAAGCTAAAAGAAACGGTAAAAAACAATATAAGATCTATCATAAATGATCATCAAAGCACTTTACCAGAGTATATACAGGTAAAGTGCTTTTAGTTTTTCAGCTAATCGGGGAATAAATTTATGGAGCTTTTAGCAATGATAATGTAATTATTATTTGTTGCAATTATAATCATGAATAGGTAAAATTAAAATATAGATAAAATATATTGATAAAAGGAGCGATTATTATGGCAGTTGTACATGTTACTAATGAAACCTTTGAAAAAGAAGTTTTGCAGGCGGAAGGCAAAGTTCTGGTCGATTTTTGGGCGTCCTGGTGCGGCCCCTGCCGTATGCTGGGACCTGTTATTGATCAGCTTGGCAGTGAACTGACTGATGTGAAAGTCTGCAAGATCGATGTAGACGCCAATCAGGATCTGGCAGCCAGGTACAAAGTTGAAACTATTCCGACCCTGGTCGTGTTTGCGGGCGGCGAGGAAGTGAAGCGTTCTGTCGGTGTGCAGCCGAAGTCGGCGATTTTGGCAATGCTGAAATAATTACGGCTGGGAAGCGGTGAAATTATGACTGAGAAAAAAACCATGACTGATGTTTTGATCGTCGGCGCAGGTACTGCGGGACTGACGGCGGCAGTTTATGCGGCGCGTGCCGGTAAATCCGTCAAGCTGGTCGAGCAGTATCTGCAGGGCGGTCAGATCATCAATGCCTCGCACGTAGAGAATTTTCCAGGCTTTGAATCCATTGCCGGCTTTGAGTTTGCCGAAGCCCTTTATAATCAGGCTATTAAAATGGGTGCGGAAATCGTTTATGATAAAGTTACGGGTTTGCAGGATTATGGCGACCATAAAGGCGTCCAGACCGAATATGGCGGCGAGCTGCTGGCTAAAGCCGTGATCCTGGCGACCGGCGCCCGTGTACGTCCGTTGGGTCTGGAAAATGAAGACAAATTTATTGGTTCCGGCGTTTCCTACTGCGCTACCTGCGACGGCGCCTTTTTTAAAGATAAAAACGTGGCTGTTGTCGGTGGCGGCAATACGGCGCTCGATGATGCGCTGGTGCTGAGTTTTACCAGCAAAAACGTGTATCTTATCCACCGCAGCACTGATTTCAGCGGCGAAAAACGGCTGTTGGAAAAGCTGCAGGAACAGAAAAATGTTACTTTTATTCTGGACAGTGAAGTAACTGCTATCAACGGCAGCGAACGGCTGGAATCGCTGAATATCCGCAATAAGGTCAGCGGAGCCGGGCAGACTCTGGCTGTTGAAGCGGTCTTTATTGCTATCGGGCATGTCCCGGACAACAAAGCTTTTGCCGCTTTAGTGGAATTAGATGCCTACGGTTATATCAAAACAGATGAAAACTGCGCTACCTCCTGTCCCGGTATTTTTGCAGCCGGGGACGGACGCGTGAAAAAGGTGCGCCAGCTGACAACGGCTGCCGCAGATGGTACGGAAGCTGCTTTGGCAGCCTGTGATTACATTGACCTTTTATGATGGAAGAAAGGGTGGAACAATCTTTGTAAGGATCGTGATACCTGATGAATATTGACCTGGATATGTATCAAATGACTGCTGTGGCAGTAGTTGTTTACTATATTGGCCTGCGTTTAAAACGCAGGTTCAATATTTTTGACCAGTATTGTATCCCTGCTCCGGTTATCGGCGGCGTCCTGTTCTCCCTGCTGAATCTGGTCATGACGACAGGTGGTTTTTGGCAGCTGACAATGGATACTTCGCTGCAGGGCTTTTTTATGACCATGTTTTTTACCAGTATCGGCTATACCGCCAGCTTACGCATGTTGAAAGAGGGCGGCCTCAGCGTTTTGAAACTGGTTGCTATCTGCGCCGTGTTGATCATTTTGCAGAATCTGGTCGGTATCGGCCTGGCCTCGGTCTTTAAACTGGGACCGCTGATCGGAATGGCAACAGGCTCGATCCCGATGGTCGGCGGCCATGGTACTGCAGGCTCTTTCGGGCCGCTGCTTGAACAGATGGGCGCACAGGGAGCGGCTACCGTAGCTATAGCTGCGGCAACCTTCGGGCTTGTTATGGGCAGCGTTATCGGCGGGCCGATTGCCCGTTATCTGATCGATAAAGATAACCTTTTCTGTTTTGAATGTGTGCAGGAGCCTGTGCACAAAACTCCTGTTGTTGGCAAAGAGGCTTACGCCGTCGATAAAGAATATTTTCTTTTCGGCATCGGTCAGCTGCTGGTGGCCATGGGTATCGGTTCCTGGATCACGGGAGTGATAACTTCTTTCGGCATAACCTTTCCATCCTATATCGGGGCCATGCTGGCGGCTGCGGTGATCCGCAATCTTTCCGACCTGACAGGACGTTATGAGGTTTTTTCTAAAGAAATCGACGTTATGGGCAGTGTGTCCCTGTCGATATTCCTGTCCATGGCTTTGATGGGGCTGAAATTGTGGCAGCTCAGCGAGCTGGCTTTGCCGCTGATAGTGATGCTGCTGGCGCAGACAGCAATGATGGCTTTGTTTGCCCGGTTCGTCATTTTCAATCTCATGGGACGGGATTATGAAGCAGCTGTGATAACTGCAGCCGGCTGCGGTTTTGGCATGGGTGCGACGCCGAATGCCATGGCTAATATGAATGCCATTGTCGCCCGTTACGGGCCGGCTCCCAAAGCCTATTTTATCGTGCCGCTGGTAGGCAGTCTGTTCATTGATTTTATCAATGCGTTTATCATTACTCTGTTTTTGAACATGTTTTAAAATGCTGCATAAAGTAAAGCCGGGTTCATTTTGAACTGCCCCAGAAAAAACGGACAATAGACAAAAAGCCCCCTTGTGTAGGAAAA
>UQZN01000026.1 GCA_900545535.1 uncultured Phascolarctobacterium sp. | reverse complement strand
AAGGTACCTACCATAAATTCAATACCGACGTCAACCATATCCAAATGCTGGGACACGCTGTTAACTTACACGTCAACCTGCACAGTCAGCTGGCCAGTAAAGATCTGGACGGCAGTGAGCAGTTCAGCCTGGGCGGCGCCGACGGAGTACGTGCCTATCCGCAGGGAGAAGCCAGCGGCAGCGTGGGCTATCAGGCAACGGCAGAACTGCGCTGCGCTACGCCTATCACCAACCTCAGCCTGGCGACCTTTATCGACTGGGGTGAGGTGGAAGTGAGCAAAAATATTGGCGAGCGCCGTAATCTGGCCGGCTGGGGCGTCGGTGTGCAATACGCCAAACCGAATGATTATTACCTGCGTGTAGATTACGCCAGAAAGATCAACGGCGAAGCCTACCAAAGCGAAGAAAATGATAAAAACTGCAGGATATGGTTTTTAGCCTATAAACTGTTTTAAAAGCGAGCGGGAGAAGGAGAGAGGGAAGCATGAAAAGAACAAAACTGTTATTACATAAACGCATACTGGCGGCAGTACTGAGCGGCGGTATGCTGCTGCTGCCCAACTGGGGCTATGCCCTGCCGCAGGGAGGAACGATAGTTGCCGGAAATGGCAACATATCTGATCCCAGCAATATCACAGGCAGCGGCAATGTGGCTATCGAATGGAACAGCTTTAACATAGGGAAGAATGAAACAGTTACTTTCAGCGGGATGCAGGCCGTGCTGAATTATGTTACCGGCAACACTAAAAGCGAGATCTTGGGTAATATCACTGGTGAGAAAGTACACGTTTTTTTAGTCAATCCTAACGGTATCCTGTTTGGCGCTGATGCTAAAGTCAACGTAGGTAAGCTGACGGCATCGACACGGACGATAGAGGACAGAACAGTTTTTGACGGCAGTGCTTTCAGCACCTTGAGTGCGGAGGCGGCCAAAAAAGTACGCGGCGACATCATAAATCTGGGCGAGTTGACTGCCAATAAGATCGTGCTGGAAGGCGATAACATTTCGCTGCTCAATGCCGCTACGCTGAAAGCGGGCAGCAATAGTGACATCACCCTGCGTGCTAATAATAAAGTGACGGTTGGGTATGAGGTTACGGCTAAGACTACAATAGATGTTGGTGACGGAGTATCTGGCGGACATGAAGTCAGCGATTATAAAAATGGCGTCGGCACCAAAGGCAGCACTGTGTTGTCAGGTGTGAAGCTGGAACGCTTGAATAAGTACGATAATACAGAGATAAACATAACCGATGCCATGCTGGTGCATAACGTGTATGAGCTGCAGGCGATAGAGAATAATACTACCAATATCACAGGCACTGATGGTGGAACGTATAAATATGTGCAGGGTGATTATATGCTGGCTAATGATATTACTAATATCGACGAGAATGGGAATACTATTGATATCAGTAAATGGCATAATAACGAAGGTTTTGCAAGTATAGGTAAACTCACCGGAGATAAGCTTAATAATTCAGTAGAAGGTGGCTTTATAGGTAGTCTTGATGGTATGGAATTTAAAATCAGTGGATTAAATATCAGTAGGACAGGCAATGGACAAGGCAATAGAAAATATTTAGATTATTCTGTTGGCCTATTTACTATTTTACGTGAAGATGCATCTGTAAAAAATTTACAGATGTGTGATAGCAGTATTACGGGTCTATCTGGCGTTGGAAGTATAGCTGGAGACAATTATGGTACTATCAGTAATGTTACTAATGAAGCTAATATTACTGCTGGCTCATTGGGAACAGCTGGCGGTATTGTTGGTAACAATTATGGCAAATTAGATAATGTTATTAATAAAGGCACGATTACTTCTACAGGCAGTGATCTTGGCGGTATTGCAGGTATTAATATTGGCGGTACGATCAGCAATGCCAGGAATGAAGCTGCTATTGAAGCTAAAGCTAGCAATGTAGGCGGTATTGTTGGTAGCAATAGTAACGGTGGCAAGATTATTAATTCTGAAAATAATGGTAAGATAACAGGCAATAATATAACGTATGTTGGAGGTATCTGTGGTTGGAACGATGCTGCCAGCATACAGAACTGTACTAATGACGCTGTTATAGATATTACTGATGGCAGTAATATTGGCGGCATAGTCGGGACTAATTTTACTCATGCAGAAATATTGGATTCGCATAATAAGCAAGAGGTAAAAGGCGCTGATTATGTAGGTGGTATTGCCGGTCTTAATCAATGGCTGATTGGCGGAGAAAATGGCAGCAGTAACAGCGGTTCAGTAACTGGTACAGGTGATTATGTAGGCGGCATTGCAGGAGCAAGTAAATCTAACAAAAATACTATAGAAAATTGTAATAATAGTGGAGATGTAAGTGGTACATCTTATGTAGGTGGTATAGCTGGTACTAACAGTAATGAAAATACAACTGAAGAATCAAGGATAAGTGATAGCAGTAACAGTGGTTCGGTAATTGGTAAGGGCAATTTTGTTGGTGGTATTGTAGGCTATAATAACTATAATGGAACGTCTGAGAAAAAAGCTGTTATAGAAAATTGTACCAACAGCGGCGCTGCTGACAAGAAAATTAGTGGCGCTGGCTATGTAGGCGGTATTGTTGGGTATAATACTGGGAATATTTATGACGTGACAAATAATATTAATGTTAATAGCTCAGGTAATTATGCAGGCGGTATTGTTGGACAGAATAACGGTGTTATTAGTAATAGCGACAATAATATTGGAGCAATAAATACAGGTTGTGTTACTGGAGTATATTATATCGGTGGTATTGCAGGATATTCTAAAGGAACTCTTACTGATGTCCACAATGAGAAAGATGGAGCGATTAAAGGTGTTGCATATGTAGGTGGCATTGTGGGTTACAATACAGGAACTATCGGGGAAGCTGATAAAAATACGAGTGTAACAAATAACGGTGTTGTTGAGGCAACAGGGTTTACGTCTAGCGGTAAATTGTACTCCTACTCAGGTGGTATCGTTGGGTATAATGCTAAAGGAACTATTATTGGTAGCAAATCTGGCAGCGTCATGAATGATGGTAAAATAACAGGAAAAGGTTATTATGTTGGAGGTATTAGTGGTAATAATACAGGAATTATTAATAATGTCTATAATAAAGGTGCTGTAAACAGTTTAAATGATTATGTAGGTGGTATTGCAGGTGTAAATACTGGTAATATTCTAAAAGCTGCGAATAAAGGGAAGGTAACTGGTTCGGGTAATTATGTAGGAGGTATTGTTGCTAATAATAGTAAAGGTACTATCAGTGATTCTTATAATATTGGTGAAGTAAAAGGAGGTAATCAGCAAGTAGGTGGCATTAGCGGATATAATACTGGTACTATACAGAATGTTTATAATAGCGGCAAGATAGATGGTGTGTTTTATGTAGGTGGTATTGTTGGTTATTCTAGTGGTGGAACTGTTACTAATGCCTATAATATTGGAGAAATTACTGGTAGAGCAACTTATACAGGTAATATAGTTGGTGGCGGCAGCGGTACTGTTACTAATGCTTATTATGCTTCGTTCGACGGCGATGCGATAGCAGGTTACTTAAAATATCAAGGCGACGACACTTTACTGAGTCTGGAAGAATTCGGCCAGGCCTTTGAAATTGGTTTGAGGGATGAAGATAAGGATTCCTGGAAATTCTATAACGTGTATACTGCCCCGCTCTTAAAAGGCTTTTTGAAAAAAATCGAGGTTAATGGCAATGATATTTCAGGTGTTGATGCTGTTTACAACGGTTCTGAACAAATTGCCGGTTTGGGTGGTTTGGCAGACGGTATTTTGGTGGGGGCTAAAAAG
This sequence comes from uncultured Phascolarctobacterium sp., assembly GCA_900545535.1. Classification (GTDB taxonomy): domain Bacteria; phylum Bacillota; class Negativicutes; order Acidaminococcales; family Acidaminococcaceae; genus Phascolarctobacterium. The sequence goes on along the minus strand of UQZN01000026.1, from coordinate 24,537 downwards.
GAGATCGGTACATATACACTGCAAGATTTGCTTTATTCCGGTCAGGATGGCTATGATATTATGATTTTAAATGACGGTATAAAATTTACGATCAGGGAAGTGCCGCCGGACGAGCCGCAGCAGCCGTCGCAGCCTGCAGTTCCCCAGGAAGGTATTTATCAGAATGCGCTGGTTAATATCGCGGTTACTGAGCGTGAGAACAGGCCGGAACAGCAGAATATCAGACAGCGCATCATCGACAGTCCAATCAAATTGGGCGAAGAACAGGCCAAAGTAAGGATCGAAGGCGATGGCATCAAATTTGAAAAAGAGCAGATCAGGGTAAAGGTCGATGACGACGGTATCAAAATAGAGGAAGAAGCTTGAACAAGGGCGCAGACTTCGGTCTGCGCTCTTTGGCTGTTGAGGGGCAGGCTTGCAGCTAAAAAGGGCAATAAAAAACCACCCGCTGTTGAGCGGGTGGAGAAAAGCCTTCTTTGCTTATGCTTGCTTATTCGTTTTCGTTTAACAGCTGCGCTTTCAGGCGGCGGTATTCGCGCGGGAAGTAAGGCGTGAGCTGTGATTCGCGATGATCGTAGCCGTAGGCGCGCCGGGTGATACTGAGGATGGGCGGGGCCTGGATACGTTTGGCAACGGCCAGTGTATTCATCAGCTTCCACCAGTGTTCCAGGTCGGCGATGAAGCTGCGTACGTCGGGAAAGGCTTCGCTGATGATTTCTGCGTCGCAGCCCAGCTGTTCGGCCAGCGTACCTTCGCTGTACCAGCGCAGGATCTCGGCCGGTGAGGGTTTGCGCCATTGCTCAAGGAAGCTGCGGAACAGTTTATCGTGATAGGGATAGATCAGCGGGTCGCCGCCGGTACCGACTGTCTGATCGGAGGAAAGCTCGGCGCTGGGCCTGATGGTGAAGATGGCTTCAGGCAGTACCTGACGCTGAAAGACTTTTTCATTCAGATAGCGTCCCAGCTCGTAGACGTGGTGCTTCCACAGGTCGCCGATAGGAGCGAGCGCGCCGCAGATGTCGCCGTAAAAAGTGGCGTAGCCGACTGTGAGTTCGGTTTTGTTGGAATTGCAGGAGAAGGCGCCGCCAAAGGCTGCTGCCAGGCCTGCTACGACGCGGGAGCCGCGGTCGCGGGACTGGATGTTTTCGTAGATCAGCGGTGAGATTTCCAGATGGAAATCGTTGTGCTGGTTATAGCTGTGGATCTTTGTCTGCGTAAGCTGCTCTTTAGTATTCTGGCAGCTTGCCGTGATGGGGATGACAGCGTAATTGGCGCCCAGTGCCTGAGCGGTCTGTTCGGCGATGTTCTGCGTCATGGGCGAGTTGTAGCGGCTGGGCATATTGACCAGCAGCACGTTATCGGGGCCGAGAATGTCAACAAAGAGGGCAGCCGTAACGGCGCTGTCGATGCCGCCGGAAAGCCCGACGGTCATTTTGCCGATGCCGGCCTGTTCAAGAAACCGCTGACAGCCGTAGCGGAGGCTGTGATAAACTTCGCCGATCTCACTGCGGGGGTCGGCTGTGATGTCGCTGGTGTCGATGGCTTTGGCTTTGCTGTCCCAGGCGGCGCACAGGGTCGCTTCTTCGTACATGGGCGCGTCGGTGAGCAGCCAGCCGTCGGGGCCGTAGACGCAGCTGCAGCCGTCGAAGGTAAAGATGTTTTTGCCGTTGTTCTGGATGCCGACATTATTGCAGTAGATGAGCGGGGTGCCGGCTTTGCGGGCGGCGCTGCCGAAAAGGCGGTGCCGTTTGCTGTTTTTGTTGATGCTGAAGGGCGAGCAGGAGATGTTGCATAAAAGCTCGGAGCCATGCTGCGCCAGCAGCTGGGGCACGTCTAAAAAGTAGTTTTCGGTCCAGCCGTCTTCGCACAGCATCAGGCCCAGTTTGACGGTTTCGCCGTGGGCGGTGATGGTGAGCGGCTGGTGCAGCTGACTGACGTTTTTGTCAAGCTCCAGGGCCAGCTGCCGCAGGCCGTAAAAATGACGGTTGTCGTCAAATTCACGGTAGTTGGGCAGGGCGTTTTTGACGATAAAGTCGTAGGGCAGGGCGCCGTTGGTCAGCAGCTTGCCGTGCTGGGCGGCAAAAGCGGCGTTATATTTGCGGGCGCGTCCGTCTTCGTTGCGTTTGCTGTTGTCGACGGCGATATTGCCGAAGATGACGCACAGATCACCGCAGTTTTCCGTAGCGGCGATGATCTCGTCGCCGTAGGCGGCGCAGTCTTCGACGAAGGCTGTCTGCTCCCACAGGTCGCCTAAAAAGTAACCCGGTACTGCCAGCTCGGGCAGCAGCAGGATGTCGATGCCGCTTTGGCAGGCCATAGCTATATGGTGCAGGATCTTTTTGCTGTTGAGGTCCGGTCGCCCGGCAATGATTTCTATTTGTCCGCAGGCTATTTTAAGTGCCACATTACACCTCGTTTAAAGTTTGATAAATAAAATTTGCCGAATGCTTTTTGTATTTGCGTTAAAAAACCTATGATGTTATTATAGCAGAAGGAAGACGGTTATGCCACTTCCGAAGGAGGCAGAATGTTATGAAACATAAAAAAACCAATGCGGCGCGCAGGCTGGACGATTTGAAGATCGCGTACCGTCTGGTGGAATATACTGTGGACGAGGAGCATCTGGACGCTGTGCACGTGGCGGCTGAGGTGGGAATGCCGGCGGCACAGGTTTTTAAAACGCTGGTGGTGCGCGGCGATAAAACAGGCGTTATCTTTGCCTGCATCCCGGGCGGCGGCGAGCTGGACCTGAAGGCTTTGGCAAAAGTCAGCGGCAATAAAAGGGCCGAGCTGGTGCCTTTAAAAGAGGTGCTGCCTTTGACGGGCTATATCCGCGGCGGCTGTTCGCCCCTGGGGGCAAAAAAGAATTACCCGGTATATCTGGACGCCAGCAGCAGCGGTTGGGACGAGATCGCTGTCAGCGCCGGGGTGCGCGGGATGCAGATCGTGCTGGCACCGGCCGGTTTACAGCTGGCGACCCGGGCTGTGGTGGCGCCGCTGACTTTCTGAATACATAGAAAATACTTGTTTGAAGAATATAAATGTGGTATGATTTCTCCGTAGCGAGTTAATGAAAGTGAGGTTCCTGCAATGCTATTTGTAAGTACCCGCGGCAAAACTGACCTGGTATGTTCAGCACATGCTATTACCCGTGGTCTGGCTGATGATGGCGGTTTGTTCGTACCGCAGAAATTCCCGGAGCTTTCGCTGGGCGAGATCGTGTCCATGCGCAGTATGACTTATAAAGAACGGGCTGTGGCGATTTTATCGCTGTTTTTGACCGATTATACTAAAGAAGAGTTATTTGAATGTGCCGATGCCGCTTATGCGCAGGCTAAATTCGGCGCCGAGCCCGTGCCTTTGCGTAAGGTGAATGAAAATACGGATGTGCTGGAGCTGTGGCATGGCCCGACTTCGGCTTTTAAGGATATGGCGCTGCAGATTCTGCCGCATCTGCTGACGAAAGCGATAGGCAAGACCGGCGAGAGCAATAAAGTGGTTATTCTGGTAGCTACTTCGGGCGATACCGGTAAGGCGGCTTTGGAAGGCTTTGCCAATGTGAAGGATACCGAGATCATCGTCTTTTATCCTGAGGACGGCGTGAGCGCGATCCAGAAACGTCAGATGCTGACGCAGGCCGGTGATAATGTGCGCGTGATCGGCATCAGGGGCAATTTTGACGATGCCCAGCGCGGCGTTAAAGAGCTGTTTGGCGATGCGGCCCTGGAAGAGGAGCTGCAGAGCAAGGGTTATGTGTTCAGCTCGGCCAATTCGATCAACTGGGGCCGTCTGGTGCCGCAGATCGTTTATTATTTCAGCGCTTACAGCGACGCTGTGACTAAGGGGCGCATCAAAGCGGGCGAGAAGATCAATTTTGCCGTGCCTACGGGCAATTTCGGCGATATTCTGGCCGGTTATTATGCCAAGCTGATGGGGCTGCCGGTAGCGAAGTTTATCTGCGCTTCCAACAGCAACAATGTTTTGAGTGATTTTATCAATACCGGTATTTACGACCGGCGCCGTGAGTTTTATAAAACGGTGTCGCCGTCGATGGATATTCTGGTTTCGAGCAATTTGGAACGGTTGCTGTACAGCATTACCGAAGATGACGCCGCTAAGGTGTCGGAATGGATGCAGCAGCTGGCGGATAGCGGCACCTATAATGTGGGCGAAAAGGTCAACAACAGGATTCTGGAAGAATTTTTCGGAGCCTGGGTGGATGAGCTGGAGACGAAGGAAACTATCGGCCGCGTTTTCAATGATAACGGGTATTTGCTGGACCCGCATACGGCTGTGGCCTGGCGGGCCTGTGAAAAGTACCGTCTGGTATCCAGCGACGATACTTACTGCATCGTGCTTTCTACGGCTAGTCCGTATAAGTTCAGCGATGTGGTGCTGGAGGCCACCGGCAGTGAGGAAGACGCCAAACTGGAGCCGTTCGAGGGCTTGCGCAGGCTGCATAAGCTGAGCGGTCTGCCTGTGCCGGAGCCGATGCTGGCGATGGAGAAGCTGCCGATCCTGCATCAGGATGTGATCGAGGCTGCCGATATGAAAAAGGCAGTTGGAGAGGCACTGAAACTGTAAGAGTGCGGTTGTTGTAACAGAATTTAGGCGCTTACTGCTTCGGCGGTAGGCGCTTTTTTTGGCGCAGTTTGGTGTAAAAATGTATGTTTATTACTTTTTTTATTTAAATTGAAGGAAAAAGCAGGGATTTTGAGGTAAATTCTCGAATAATTACAGTTATAAAAATTTGTAGAAGTTAGGAGCTGAAGAAGATGCCATATTTGTTTTTTACTTTGATTATCAGTGTTATTGTGGCTGTGTTTGCAGTGCAGAATGCAGTTAGCGTATCGCTGAATTTTGCTGTCTGGACGATGCAGACTAATTTAGTGATCGTTATTTTGGGATCGGCACTGCTGGGAGCTTTGGCAACTTTGTTTTTTACCCTGATGATGAAGGCGAAGCATTATCTGCAGGATAAAAAGACCCACGAAGAAATGGCGGCCCTGCAAAAAGACAATGCCAAGCTGCGTGAGGAAGTGGCGATGCTGATGCATACGCAGAAATTACACCAGGAAGCTGCGGCTAAAGCTGAACAGGCAGGACCGGCGGCAGCGGAATGAGGAAACGAAAGATTTGGCAGCTGCAGAAGTGCGACAGGGAATATGCTGCCGCTATAGCTGAGGAGCTGGGAGTTTCGCCGGTGGTCGTCAGCGTACTGCTGAACCGTGGCGTCAGGGATAAAGAAGAGATCAGAGAATTTTTGTTCGGCAGCGAGCAGCCGTTTCATGAGCCTTTGCTGATGAAGGATATGCAGAAGGCCTCCGAACGTATTTTAGAGGCTGTAAAAAGCGGAGAACAGATCACTGTTTACGGTGATTATGATGTGGACGGCATCAGTGCCAGCTCGCTGCTGTATTTGTATTTGCAGGGGATCGGCGCCAAAGTCAACACGTATATCCCCAAAAGGAAAAATGAGGGTTATGGTCTGAACCATGAAGCGCTGGCTGCTTTAGCGGCGGCCGGCACAACGCTTTTAGTGACGGTGGACTGCGGCATCAGCGGCGTGGATGAGGTGGCAGAGGCTCCGGCAGGGCTGGAGATCATCATTACCGACCATCATACGCCGCCGGAGGTTTTGCCGGCGGCCTATGCGATAGTCAATCCGCATCAGCGTGACTGCAGGTATCCGTTTAAGTATCTTTCCGGTGTGGGCGTGGCGTTTAAGCTGTGCCAGGCGCTGCACCAGATGCAGCATTTGACCGAGCCTTTATGGTCGGGGCTGACGGAGCTTGTGGCTTTGGGTACGGTAGCCGATATCGTGCCGCTGCGCGGCGAGAACCGCGCGCTGGTGAAGCTGGGGCTGGCGGCGATGGAAAATACCGGGATCGTGGGACTGCGGAAACTGATCGAACACAGCGGCTGTCCGCAGCAGAATATTTCGGCTGAGAACATTGGTTTTATTCTGGCACCGCGGCTGAACGCCGTTGGCCGTTTGGAACACGCTCAGTCGGCAGTCGAGCTTTTAGTGACTGGTGATGAGGCTAAGGCGGACGAGGTGGCGGAGCAGCTGAATGCTGAAAATGCTCTGCGTCAGGAGATCAGCCGCAGGATCTTTATTGAGGCTGAGGCGCTGCTGGCGCAGCAGGAACGGATCGAGACAGCGATCGTGCTGGCTAAGGAAGGCTGGCATGCCGGGGTTATCGGGATCGTGGCTTCGCGGCTGGTCGATAAATACCATCTGCCGACGATCCTGATCAGTATCGACGGCGATGCCGCTAAGGGCAGCTGCCGCAGTATCCCGGCGCTGGATCTGTACAGTGCTTTGAATGAATGCAGCGAACTGCTGCTGCAGTTTGGCGGCCATCATCAGGCGGCCGGCCTGACACTGCGCGCTGCCAGGGTAGAATCTTTTAGAAAACGTTTTCTGGGCGTGGTCAAGGGTCGTTTGGAGCCTGCTGATTATCTGCCGCGCCTGAAGATAGAGTGCCTGCTGGATCGAAACGAGGAGGTTTCGCTGCAGCTGGTGAAGGAGCTGGCGCTGCTGGAGCCGCTGGGCTGTGATAATCCGCCGCCGCTGTTTGCTTTTAAGGATGCGGTGCTGCATTATCCCAAGACTTTTGGGCGAGACAATAACCATCTGCGTTTTTATACCGATTATGGCAGGTATAGTTACCACAGTATCATGTGGAACGGTGCGGTGGATATGGTGTGCCTGTATAATAACACGGTCGTTGATCTGGCTTTTATGCCCAAGATCAATGTCTGGAAGGAAAAGGAAAGCGTGAATCTGCAGGTGGTAGATTATGACCAGGCCCTGCAGGTTTATGATTACCGCAATTGCAATACCAGCAAGGAAGCAGTGCTGAGAAATATTTTACAAACAAGTAAAAAAACAGTAATATATGTAAATAACACCAGCGCTGTACCCGAGGCGGCCAAGCTGCCGGATGTGCAGGTGCTTGCTTATGGCGAGCCGGCGGAGCAGGAGGCGGAGAATATTATTTTTTATGATTTCCCGCAGCAGGAAGTGTTTGATGCCGATGCCTTGCCGGTGCCCAGAGGGGCCGGTAAACGGCTGCTGCTGTTATATACCAGGTCGGAGGCCGATAAATACTGCGTCGAACTGGATAAGCTTTATCCGGGGCGCAGTCAACTGGTACATGCTTATAAGGAGCTGGCCTGCACGCTGCGTCAGCAGGCTGTTATCGACAGGGCGGATCTGCTTGAGTCGGCTGCCAATATTTCAGAAGATGCTTTGAAGGTGTTTGAAGAGCTGGAATTTATCCGCGATGAGCATGGTAAGATCAGCTTTGGTAATTTACAGAAAAACGATTTGCAGAATTCACCGACGTTCAGGGGATTGCAGGAAAAGGGACGGAAGGCTTTTGCAGGTTGTCAGAGAAATATGAATATCAGTCCTGAGGAGATCATTGGGCTGTGGCAGGGAAAAAGATTCGATAAATAAGGAAGTGCTAAGATGCCTGAAACAGGAAATGTTGTTTGTGTGGAGGATTTTTTTGCGACGATCGAAAGCTATTTGAATAAGCAGCAGGTGGAGTTTGTCCGCAAGGCTTATGATGTGGCGGCTGAAGCTCATGCCAGCCAGCGCCGTAAGTCCGGCGAGCCTTATATCATCCATCCGCTTGGCGTAGCTACGATCTTATCGCAGCTCCAGCTGGACGAACTGACCTTGGCGGCAGCTTTTTTACATGATGTGGTGGAGGATACTGATATCAGTCTGGATTCTTTAAAAGAGGATTTTGGACAGAAGGTTGCCGATCTGGTGGATGGGGTTACGAAGTTAGGCAAGATAGAGTATATTTCCAAAGAAGAACAGCAGATCGAAAACTACCGTAAGATGTTTTTGGCGATGGCTAAGGATATCCGCGTAGTTATGATAAAACTGGCCGACAGGCTGCATAATATGCGGACGATGAAGTTTATGCCGGTGCATAAGCAGCAGTCTATTTCGCGCGAGACGATGGAGATCTATGCGCCTCTGGCTCACCGTCTGGGTATTTATACTATCAAGTGGGAGCTGGAGGATCTGGCGTTCCGTTATATGGAGCCGGAGATATATTACGATCTGGTCGAGCAGGTCAAGGTCAAACGCCGTGAGCGTGAGGCAATGATCCATGCGGCAATGGGCGAGATCAAAGAGCATCTTGATACGATGAATATCACGTGCGAGATCCAGGGCCGGCCGAAGAATTTTTACAGCATCCATAAAAAGATGCTGCGCGACCATAAGGAACTGAGCGAGATCTATGATCTTTTGGCGATCCGTGTGCTGGTGGACAGCGTGAAGGACTGTTACGGCACGCTGGGCGTTGTGCATAGTATGTGGCGTCCGATCCCGGGCCGCTTTAAGGATTATGTCGCCGTGCCGAAGTCAAATATGTACCAGTCGCTGCATACGACGGTGCTGTATGGCAATGGCCAGCCGCTGGAGATCCAGATCAGGACTTTTGAGATGCACCGTATTTCTGAGTACGGTATCGCCGCTCACTGGCGCTATAAGGAAAGCGGCGGCAGCAAGCCTGCACCGGCTGCCGGCGGCGATAAGACCTTTGATGCCAAGCTGTCGTGGCTGCGGCAGCTGCTGGAATGGCATCAGGATATGAGCGATTCCCGCGATTTCGTCAATACGGTCAAGATGGATGTTTTTGCCGATGAGGTCTTTGTATTTACGCCGCGCGGCGATGTTATCGATTTGCCGGTCGGCGCCGTGCCGATCGATTTTGCGTACCGCATCCATACGGATGTTGGCAACCGCTGCGTCGGGGCCAAGGTGAACGGGCGCATCGTGCCGCTTGATTACAAGCTGAGCAATGGCGATATCGTCGAGGTCATCACTTCTAAGCAGGCGGCAGGGCCAAGCCGTGACTGGATCAATATCGTCGGTTCTTCCGACAGCCGGAACAAGATCAAATCGTGGTTTAAAAAGGAGCGGCGCGAGGAGAACATCGTCAAGGGCCGCGAGATGCTGGAAAAAGAATGTAAGCGTCTGGGTTACGATCCTAAAATTTTGCTGAAAGGCGATAAGCTGAAGGACGTGAGCGCCCAGCTGCGGTTGGATAACGAAGAGAATTTGATGGCTACTATCGGTTATGGCGGGATCACGATCAACAGCGTGATGTCGAAGCTGGTAGAGCTGTATAAGAAAGAGCAGAAGCTGACGACGACGAAGGACCTGTCGCAGCTGCTGGCCGAGTTGAAGCCGCGCCGTTCCAAGGCCAAGTCCAGTCATGGTATCCTGGTCAAGGGCGAAGAGGGGATCATGGTCAAGCTGGCGCGCTGCTGCAATCCGATCCCGGGCGATCCGGTTATCGGGTATATCACCCGCGGCAGTGGTATTTCGGTGCATCGCCAGGACTGCCCGAATGTGATGAGCAACAATCCTGAGGAGCAGAGCCGTCTGATCGAAGTGGCCTGGGATATTGCGACGGATTCGCTGTATAAGGTCAATATCATTATCACGGCTGGCGACCGCCCCGGTATGATGGCCGACATCATGATGGTGATGAGTGAGTCAAAGCTGAATATCAACGCGCTGAATTGCCGCATCGATAAGCAGAAGATCGCGAATATCAGTATGGGTATCGATATCGGCAATCTGGAGCAGCTGGATAATATTATGAATAAAATCAAACGCATGAAGGGCGTTTACAGTGTGGAAAGAATGATTTCCAACGGACAGGGAGGCTGACGTGAGAGCGGTTGTACAGCGTGTCGACAGCGCTGCTGTCGAGGTGGACGGCGCCAGGGTAGGCAGTGTGGCAAAGGGCCTTTTAGTGCTGCTGGGCGTCGAAAAGGATGATACAGATAAGGATTTGGAGTATTTGCTGGACAAGGTCGTGGGCCTGCGCATTTTTGAAGATGAACAGGAGAAGATGAACCTGTCTGTCGCAGATGTGGGCGGCGGCTTGCTGGTGGTTTCGCAGTTTACTTTGTACGGCGACTGCCGCAAGGGCAAACGGCCGTCGTTCGATAAGGCGGCGGGCGCGGAAATGGCCAATGCTTATTATGAAAAATTCGTGGCAGGCGCGCGGGCGAAAGGGCTCAGCGTCGGCACCGGGAAGTTTCAGGCACATATGCTTGTGAGCCTTGTCAATAATGGCCCGGTAACGATTTTATTAGACAGTAAAAAGAATTTTTAGGAGGTTTGACATGAAGGTTTTAAAAATGGAAGTTGGTATGCTTGGTACTAACTGCTATATAGCGGTAAACGAAGCTACCGGTCACGGCGTTGTTGTCGATCCGGGCGGAGACGGCGACAGGATCGTCGACGCGATCAAGAAAGAAGGCATCACTATCGATGCGATCTTTATCACCCATGGGCACAGCGATCATATCATGGGACTGGAAGAGGTGCGCAAGGCGACTGGCGCCAGGGTCTATATCAGTGAGGCGGATGCGGAGATGCTGACGAAGGCTACCAGCAATCTTTCTGCTTATATGGGCATGGACGCAGCTTTTGCGCCGGCTGATAAAATTTTTGAGGATGGGGAAACTGTCACAGAGGCCGGACTTGATTTTAAGGTGCTGACGACTCCGGGTCATACCCGCGGCGGCGTATGCCTCGTCTGCGGTGATGTGGTGTTCTGCGGTGATACGGTATTTGCCGAATCCATCGGCCGTACCGATCTGCCGGGCGGTTCCTACAAACAGATTCTTGACTCTATAAAAACGAAACTTCTGGTTTTGCCTGATGAAACTAAGCTTTTACCGGGACATGGACCTGCGACTACGGTAGGATGGGAGAGACGCAGAAATCCGTTTCTGCAATAAGTAAGTAAGAAAATGATCAAAAGTATCAAGCTGCTGAGACACAGTACAACTTTCAAATTGGCAGTAGCGGCAGGCGTATCCTTTGTTTTGTATGAACTGGCTGCGTTTCTGTTCCCTATCCTTTTAGCGATAGGTCTGGCTTTTGCCCTGTATCCGGTATCGAATATGTTTTCCAGGATCACTGTTGGTCAGGGACAGATCCATTTGTCGCGTGTGGTGGCGATCATTCTGGCCTTTATGGCTTTTGGCCTGTTTATGTTTTTCGCCGTTACGTTTATTTTGCTGCCTTTGTTTGGGCAGATCAATGATCTGGTGGCCAGACTGCCTGATTATACGACAAAAGTCGAGTCCGGCAACCTGGAGTGGCTGCTGAAGGACCCTTCCCAGTATCCGCGGCTGCCGTATAATTTTGAAACGCTGATCGATGATGCGATGAGCTGGATCATGGGCTTTATGGGCGGTATCCTGCGCAATTTGTTTAAGTCTACCATCGATATTATTGCCAATCTGGTAGGCTTGATCGTAGTCCCGTTTTTAGCTTTTTACTTTTTGAAAGACTGGCGTGAGCTGCGTCTGATGATGATCAATCTGTTTACTTATGATACGCAGCCGAAGGTGGCGCATATCCTGGATGAGATCGGACGAACCTTGAGCGCTTATATCCGGGGACTTGGTAAATTGAGCCTGATCGCCGGCGTATGTATTACTGTCGGTGTGGCGATGCTGGGTATTCAGTTCCCGCTGGTTTTTGGTTTCCTGGCCGTCATGGCCGAGACGGTACCTGTGGTCGGACCGTTGATGGGCGCAGTGCCAGCGGTATTTATTGCTTATTCGCAGAATACTGCTTCGGCTTTTTCTGTAGCGCTGTTTTATCTGGTGTTTTACCAGATCGACGGCAATATTCTGATGCCGCGGATCATGGGCAGTAAAATCGATCTGCATCCTGTAGTTTTGATTTTGAGCCTGCTGATAGGCGCCAAGCTGTACGGTATTCTGGGTATGCTGTTTGCCGTGCCTGTGGCTGCCGTGTACCGGGTTTTCTATAAAGAGTTATGGCACAGTTCTGATGAACCACGGCCAACGGAAAATGAGCAGCAGAAACGATGATGAGATGATGAGCAGTGATTATAAATTAGTGCAGAAGTTACCTTATGATTTAACGCGGCCTGTCGCTGAGATGGCCGCGTTCTTTGACATTTTGCCGCATTCTGACGGCGCTGCCCTGCTGACGGTGGCGGCAGACGCTGACAGCTGTGTGGCGGTTTGGCAGGCGGCGGACGGCACAAGGACTGTCAGCAGGCCATTTACGGTTTTACAGGATGTCAGGGGCGAATGGGTGCGCTGCACCAAGCTTGCGGTGCTAGATGTACTGGCCAGGGTGTCTGGACGTGAGGCGGCTTTGCCCTGGGGCATCCTGACCGGCGTGCGTCCGGGAAAGCTGGCGCATAAGCTTTTAGACGGCGGGTTAAATGGCGCTGCGCTGCCGCAGTATTTGCAGCGGCATTATTTGCTGCCTGCTAAACAGGCGCAGCTGCTGACGGAGATCTGCCTGCTGCAAAGGCGGCTTTTGCCGGCAGCAGAAAAGCAGTTCGGCATTTATATCGGTATTCCTTTTTGTCCTACGCGCTGTTCTTATTGTTCTTTCCCGTCGGGGATCGTGCCGCGTGAGGAAGAATTACAGCAAAAGTTTTTAAATTTCATTGAACAAGATATACTTGCTGTGGTACAATTAATAAGTATGTACAAATTAAATGCTACTGCGGTTTACATTGGCGGCGGTACGCCGACCAGCCTTAGCGAAACAGCCTTCGCACGGCTCATCGGGCTTGCGGCGCGGCATCTGCTGCTGCCGGGAGTGCGCGAGTTTACTGTGGAAGCGGGTCGGCCTGATTGTTTCAGCGTTGAGAAGCTGAAGGTCATGGAAGCTTACGGCGTGAACCGTATCAGCGTCAATCCGCAGACTTTGCATGATAAAACTTTGCAGGCTATCGGCCGCAGTCATACAGTGCGTGATTTTTATCAGGCCTATGAACTGGTGCGGCACAGCAGCATCAAAACGGTCAATACCGATCTGATCATCGGGCTGCCGGGAGAGACGGCTGCCGATGTGCGGGCGTCGCTGGACGGCATCAGGGCTTTGGCTCCTGATAATCTGACTGTGCATACTTTAACGCTTAAAAAGAGCGCCCCGCTTTTTGGCGCGCAGCTAAGCAGCCTGACGGCTGAGGAAGCTGAGGCGCTGGTCGCTTACGGCGGCGAAACTGCGGCGGCAATGGGGATGCTGCCTTATTATTTATACCGCCAGCATTATATGCTGGGCAATCTTGCCAATATCGGCTATGCTGCTTCCGGCAGTGCCAGCCTTTATAATATTCAGATGATGGAAGAACGTCATACTGTGCTCGGGATCGGACCGGCATCTGCGACTAAAGTGCCGCAGGCGGACGGACATCATCTTAAGAAGCTCAATATGCCCAAAGATATCGGGACATATACGGGCAATCTGCCGCAGCTGGCGCATAAACGCAGCCTGCTTTTTGCGGATGAGGAGGAATAAACGTGTTGACCACAGCACCCAGAGGCACGAAGGATATTCTGCCGCGCGATGTGGAAGCCTGGCGTTATCTGGAACGCACCATGCGCGAGATTTGTGCCCAATATGGTTATCAGGAAATCAGGACGCCTGTTTTTGAGCATACCGAGCTGTTTTTGCGCGGTATCGGCGAAACGACCGACGTTGTTGAAAAAGAAATGTACACCTTTACTGACCGTGGTGAGCGCAGTCTGACGCTGCGTCCCGAGAATACGGCGTCCGCCGTACGGTCGTACGTAGAAAATAAAATGTATGCCGATCCGGCGCCGACAAAGCTGTTTTATATCGGGCCGATGTTCAGGTACGACAGGCCGCAGGCTGGACGTTACCGTCAGTTCCATCAGTTTGGCGTGGAAGCGCTGGGCGTAGAGGGACCGAATATCGATGCCGAGATCATTCTGCTGGCGGTACAGATATTGCAGACTTTGGGCCTGCAAGACTTAAAGCTGAAAATCAATTCCGTTGGCTGCCCGAAATGCAGGCCACTGCACAGAGAAAAGCTGCAGGAGTATTTCCGCCCGCATCTTGGCGAAATGTGTAAGGATTGCCAGTCGCGCTTTGACCGTAATCCGCTGCGTCTGCTTGACTGCAAAAATCCGCACGATCAGGAGCTGGCGGCAGGCGCGCCCAGTTTGGAAGAGTGTCTGTGCGAAGAATGTAAAGCGCATTTTGAAGGTCTGCAGGAGCTTTTGACTGCTGCCGGCGTCGATTATGTAGTCGACCATAATCTGGTGCGCGGACTTGATTACTATACTAAGACCGCCTTTGAGATCCAATACGCTCCGCTGGGAGCGCAAAGCGCTGTTTGCGGCGGTGGCCGTTATGACGGACTGATCGAAGAGATCGGCGGCCCGGCAACACCGGGTATCGGCTTTGCGATGGGTATGGAGCGCGTGCTGCTGGCGATCGAAAGCCAGAACCTGCTGCCGCAGTTCGATAACAGTATCGATGTCTTTGTAGTGTGCCCGGGCAGCGTGAACTTTACCCTGGCATTTAAGGAAGCGATCGCTTTACGCCGCGAAGGACTGAAGGTAGAATTCGACTTTTTGGGGCGCAGCATGAAAGCCCAGATGAAGCAGGCGAACAGACTGGCTGCCAAATATGTGTTGATTTTAGGTGAAGACGAGGTAGCGCGCGGTCATGCTGTATTGAGGAATATGGTGACCAGCGAGCAGACCGAGATCCCTATCCAAGATATTACATCAATTTTAAAAACAGAGGTGCAAAGTCATGAGTAATTCTTTAAAACGCAGTCATAGCTGCGGTTTGCTGACCAAAGAGGCAGCAGGCGAGCAAGTAGTTTTATGCGGTTGGGTTGCCAAACGCCGCGACCACGGCGGGTTGATTTTCGTCGATCTGCGTGACCGCAGCGGTATCGTGCAAGTTGTCGTTGACCCTGACGATGCCGGCAATAGCTTTACTACTGCTGAAGCTATCCGCAGCGAGTACGTTATCAAAGTAGCAGGCAAAGTGCGTCTGCGTGATGCTGCTACCGTAAATCCGAATTTGGCCACCGGCGAGATCGAAGTGGTTGCTGCCGATCTGGAAGTACTCAATGCCGCTAAAACACCGCCGTTTTATATTCAGGACGACATCGACACAGACGAGAACCTGCGCTTGAAATACCGTTATTTGGACCTGCGCCGTCCGGAAATGCAGAAGAATTTGATTTTGCGTCATAAAGTTACTAAATTGATGCGTGATTATATGGATAAAAACGGTTTCTGCGAGATCGAAACGCCGATGCTGACTAAAAGCACTCCTGAAGGCGCCCGTGATTATCTGGTGCCGAGCCGCGTCAACCCCGGTAAATTTTATGCTTTGCCGCAATCTCCGCAGATCTTTAAACAGATTTTGATGGTTGCTGGTATGGAGCGTTATTTCCAGATCGCCCGCTGCTTCCGTGACGAAGATCTGCGTGCTGACCGTCAGCCTGAATTTACTCAGCTGGATATTGAAATGTCTTTCGTAGATGCTGAAGATATCATGGAATTGATGGAAGGCCTGATGGCGTATGTGTTTGAAGGCGCTATGGGCAAAAAGATCCAGCTGCCGATGCAGCGTTTGACCTGGGACGAGGCTATGGACCGTTTTGGCAGCGACAAGCCGGACCTGCGCTTTGGTATGGAACTGGTCAATATGTCTGAGGCAGTCAAAGATTCTGACTTTAAAGTGTTCAATGCTATCGTCGAAGACGGCGGTGTCGTGAAAGCGATCAATGTTAAAGGCTATGCCGCTATCCCGCGCCGCGAGCTGGACGGCCTGGTTGAATTCGTTGGTATCTACGGTGCTAAAGGTCTGGCCTGGATGCAGATCCAGGAAGACGGCAGCGTGAAATCTCCGATCGCTAAATTCTTCAGCGAAGCACATTTGGCAAATATCCTCAAAACTGCAGCGGCTGAACCCGGCGATCTGCTGTTGTTCGTTGCTGATAAACCGGCTGTAGTTGCTCAGGCTTTAGGCGCTCTGCGTCTGGAAATGGCTAAACGCCGCGAGCTGATCGACGAAGATATGCTGGCTTTTGCCTGGGTCGTAGATTTCCCGATGTTTGAATATAACGACGAAGAAAAACGCTATGTGGCTATGCATCATCCGTTTACGGCTCCCCGTGACGAGGATGTGGCCATGCTGGCTACCGATCCCGGTAAAGTGTATGCCAAAGCTTATGATATGGTGCTCAACGGCACCGAGATCGGCGGCGGTTCTATCCGTATCCATCGCCGTGATGTGCAAAACGAGGTTTTCAAAGCTATCGGCCTTACCGAAGAGCAGGCTAAAGAGAAATTTGGCTTTATGATGGACGCCTTTGAATTCGGCGCTCCTCCGCACGGCGGTCTGGCATTCGGTCTTGACCGTTTGATCATGATCATGGCTAAACGCGATTCTATCCGCGACGTTATCGCTTTCCCGAAAACCCAAAGCGCCAGCTGCCTGATGACTCAGGCTCCGAACGATGTTGACGAGAAACAGCTGCGTGAGCTGCATATCCGTGCAACCCTGGTCAAAAAAGATAAATAATAAGAAGAACTTTGTTCTGAAAAAAGGACTGCTGCGGCAGTCCTTTTTTATGTCAAAGCAGCTGTAAAAAAGTATTTTTTCTTCAAAATGAACTGATTGCGAAAAAAAGAAAAAATATCTCTTTAAAAACAGAGAAAACCGCTTTATACCTTGTGATTTTAAACAATTTTTGGTATAGTATATATGTAGTAAGAAATACTCTTGCTGCCTTGAAAAACGCTTTTTACCCTGCGATGTTCGTTACTTGTACCTCTTAGTTTTGAGCCAACACTCTTACCTAGGGAGCCTGACTGAGCTCCGCCTTTTAAAAAACTGCCCTCTTGCGGGGACTTTTGCGACTGGCGGGAAGGCACCCACCTGCACTTGCAGGTTCAAAACATGAGGCTGGACGGCATTGTGGGGCAAAATATTTTTGGGGGGTAAAAATGGATCTGTCACGTGTTGCAATGGTCATCGGTCAGGAAAAGCTGCCCGTTTTGGAGCAGGCCCGTGTCGCAGTTGTTGGTTTAGGCGGCGTGGGTTCGTATATTGCCGAGGCTTTATGCCGCAGTGGGGTAGGCCATTTATTATTGATAGATGCCGATACGGTAGCGGCAAGTAATATCAACCGTCAATTACCCGCTTTGACCAGTACCTTCGGCCGCTTAAAAACCGAGGTCGTCAGGCAAAGGTTGCTGGATATCAATCCGGAATGCGAGATAGAGACTGTCAGCAGCTTTTATGAACCGGGGGCTTTTGACGAGTTTTTTTCCGGCAGTTTTACTTTTATTGCCGATGCGATCGACTCGACGCCGTCCAAGGTCGATCTTTTAGCAGAATGTGTACGGCGGGAGATACCTGTGATTTCTTCGATGGGGACAGGCAACAAGCTGGACCCGACGTATCTT
Organism: uncultured Phascolarctobacterium sp.; assembly: GCA_900545535.1. GTDB lineage: Bacteria > Bacillota > Negativicutes > Acidaminococcales > Acidaminococcaceae > Phascolarctobacterium. The sequence continues at coordinate 7,245 of UQZN01000026.1, read as the reverse complement.
ACCGTGGAGGATATCAGCAGGACTTCTGTATGCCCGCTGGCAAGAACGGTACGGAAACTGCTGCGGGCGGCAGGTATTGAAAAAGGTGTAACGGCAGTTTATTCTAAAGAGCCGCCGCGGCGTGCTGAAGCGGGCGAGGTCCCGGGAAGCATGGTGTTTGTTCCGGCTTCGGCGGGACTGCTGATAGCATCGTATATCGTACGTCAGATTATTGCAGAAAAAAATTAACCGGCCTTTAGTGCCGGTATTTTTATCAGATTTTGGAGGTGGATGATGGATAGTTTGTTTGCACAGCCGCAGAAAAAACCTTTGGCTGACAGGATGCGTCCTACAAGGCTCAGCGATTTTGTGGGACAGGAAACAGCAGTAGGCGAGCGCAGTCCGCTGCGCCGGATGATCGAGAAGGATCAGCTGCAGTCGGTGTTGTTTTATGGTCCGCCGGGGACTGGCAAAACAACTTTGGCACAGGTCATTGCCCATATGACGGGTGATGAATTTGTCGCTATCAACGCCGTTTCGTCCGGGGTGCCCGAGCTGCGCAAGCTGATCGCCAGAGCGCAGGAGCTGCAGCGCGGCGGGATGGGGCGCACTATCGTTTTCATCGACGAGATCCATCGTTTTAATAAAGCGCAGCAGGACGTATTGCTGCCGTATGTAGAAAACGGCACGATCATTTTGATCGGCGCGACTACGGAAAATCCCTTTTTTGAAATCAATTCGCCGCTTTTGTCGCGTATGAAGGTCATTCGTCTGGAGCATTTAACGGCAGACGGTATCAAACGGATTTTAGAGCGTGCCCTGACAGATAAGGAAAAAGGCTATGGTGCGGAAGGTATCATGGTGACAGCCGAAGCCTTGGACGCGCTGGCTGATTTTGCCGGCGGTGATGCCAGGGTGGCACTTAATTTGCTGGAGCAGGCTGAATTTATGCTGCCGGAGGGCAGCAAAGAAATAACGATGGATGTATTGCGCAGCGTGGTAGGTAACGCTTTGCAGCGCTATGATAAAAAAGGCGATTATCATTATGATATCGTTTCGGCCTTTATAAAAAGCATGCGCGGCAGTGATGTTGACGCCGCCCTGCATTATCTGGCCCGTATGCTGGAGGGCGGTGAGGACGTAAGGTTCATTGCGCGCCGGATCGTGATCTGTGCGGCCGAAGATGTGGGCAATGCCGATCCGCAGGCTTTAGTCGTAGCCAATGCTGCGGCGCAGGCGGCTCATTTTGTAGGCTTGCCGGAAGCGCAGATACCTTTGGCTCAGGCTGTTTGTTATATAGCTAACGCACCCAAGAGCAACAGCTGTTATATGGGGATTTATAATGCCCGTCAGGATGTCAGGTCGGTCAATACCAGAGTGCCGAAGCATTTGCGCGATGCTCATTACCCTGGCGCCAGGCAGTTTGGTCATGGGCTTGGCTACAAATATCCGCATGATTATCCAGGCGGTTGGGTCGAGCAGCAGTATCTGCCGGATGAGCTGGCAGGTCATAGATATTATTATCCGAAAGACAGCGGTGCTGAAAGCAGGCTGCTTAAGAAAGAAACTGAAAAAGAATAGATAAAAAAGATTAAATCAATATGATGCTGTGATAATAAAACAACACTCTGCACTAAAAGTACAGAGTGTTGTTTTTGTTTTTGATCACGGTTGACGTGGAGTAGGGACATTGCTGACGACAGGTTTTTTATTAGCGGTATTGTTTTCGTTACCGTCTAAAATTTCCTGAACACGTTTTTTCATGCTTGGCTTCTGCGGTTCAACGTCGCCTACATTTTCACGGATCCGGTCTTTTTTGCTGGGAGGTTTGGGCGGTTCTCCGGGAACGGAGGTCGCTCTTTTTTTATCTTTGTCCTTATCCTTGTCTTTATCTTTGTCCTTATCATCATTCTTGATATCCGGTTCAGGCGGTATTACTACGCCTGCAGGGCGAACAAAGTTAGCAACAGGAACATTGGCAAGCGCATTGACCATAAATTCATGCCAGATACTGAGCGGTGCGCCGCTGCCGTACATATAATCAAGCGGGCGGCCATTATCGTCGCCGATCCAGACGGCAGCCGACAGATTGGGGGTGAAGCCTACAAACCAGGCGTCCTTGTAATCATCGGTGGTGCCTGTTTTACCGGCTGCCGGACGGCCGATGCCTGCGCCGCCTGCGGTACCGTCCACAAAGACGTCGCGCATGATATCGACAGTTTGATAGGCTGCTTTGGAGTCAACTACAGTTTTAGTATCCTGCTTATGCTCAAAAATTACTTTGCCATTGCGATCAACTATTTTGATGAGGGCAGTCGGAGCGTTATATTTACCGCCGTTGCCGATCGTGCCATAGGCGGCGGCCATTTCCAGAGGCGTAGTACCCTTGCTCAAGCCGCCTAAAGCCATGGAAAGGTTGATGTCGGTATAATGACCGTCTTCGATAAGCGTCGTGATACCGAGATTTTTAGCCATTTGGAAAACCTTTTCGGGTCCGACCTGCTGTGCTACCAGAATAGTAGGAATGTTGTAGGATTTTTTCAAAGCTGTTCGCAGGCTTACTTTGCCATGCCATTGCAGGTCAGAGTTTTTCGGTTTCCAGCCGGGGGCGAATTCATATTCCTTGTCTTCGACTACTGTTGCCGCAGTAAGGCCGTTATCCATAGCCGTAAGATAGACAAAGGGCTTGAAAGCGGAACCGGGCTGACGTACTGCAAGCACAGCACGATTGAATTTATCCTGGCCGCGTCCGCCGATCATGGCTTTGATATAGCCGTTAGCAGGATCTACGGCAACTAAAGCGACCTGGGGTTGGGTAAGCTGATAATCGTCTTTGTAATAATCGGGCAGATATTTTAAAGCTTCTGCCGCTGCTGACTGCATATCCAGATCAAGGGTAGTGTAGATTTTGAGGCCGCCTTTGTAAAGGGCATCGGCACCGAATTCTTCGATGATCTGCTGACTGCAGTAATCAATAAAGTAGGAAAGATTATCTTTTTGCTGGTTTTTATGGTTGTTCAATTGCAGCTTTTCAGCCTTGGCTTTTGCTGCCTGGGCTTCTGTAATGTAGCCGTATTTGGCCATCTGGTCCAAAACGACTTCCTGACGGGCTTTGCTGTCTTTAGGATTTTCAAAAGGATTATAATAGTTAGGACTTTTAGGGATAGCTGCCAGAGTGGCGGCTTCTGCCAGATCGATGTCCTGAACGTGCTTGCCGAAATAATAGAGGGAAGCGCTTTCAATACCATAGGTGCCTTGCCCGAAGTAGATCCGGTTCAGGTACATGTCAAGGATTTCGTCTTTGGTATAGCGTTCTTCCAATTGCTTGGCAATAAAAGCTTCTTTTATCTTGCGGGTGATAGTACGTTCCTGAGAAAGGAAAGCGTTTTTAGCCAGCTGTTGGGTAATCGTACTGCCGCCCTGCACCTCGCCGCCGCGCAGGTTGGTCCACAAAGCGCGGGCCGTACCGCGGAAGTCGATACCGCCGTGTTCGTAAAATCGGTTATCTTCAATAGCAATAAAAGCCTGCTGCAGGTGCTTGGGTATTTTGTCGAAGGCTACAGGCAGACGGCGTTCTTCAGAAGCCGTCGTCGAGATGACACGGCCGTTAACGTCAAAAAACTGCGAAGCGGCATCGGGGATAAGTGATTCTTCCATATCTTTGGGTGCAAAGAAGCCTGCCAGTCCCCAGAATGCCGCGGCGCCTAAAATGGCAAGCGCAGCGAATGCGATGATTATCAACTTAATTATTTTGCCCATACATAAACCTCGGTTCTCTTAGTCATTTTCCTTTTAATCAGCTTTATACCGACAAAGCTTTTTTTATCTAACGGCTATTATATCATATTTTTATAATAATTTGCGATAAAAAACTCGTATATTAAGTGTAATAAAAATGAAAACAGCTTCCGCCATTAGCAGCAGAAGCTGTTTGAGATTACCAAATATTGAGCAGATGCTGCATGGCAAGGCTTACAACAGCTATGCAGAACCAGCAGATAAGTCCGAGCAGGATCGGCTTGCCGCCGGTTTTGATCAGCTTGACTAAATTGGTGTTGAGGCCTATAGCGGCCATGGCCATAGCGATCATAAATTTACCGATGGCTGGTAAGAACTGAAAAAAGTCAAAGTGGTGACCGGCAAAGGTATTGATAACTGCCGCGCCCAGAAAGTATATGATGAACATCGGGAAGATCGTAGAAATTTTTACTTCCGAAGTTGTAGCTTTGCGTTTGGAAGTAAGATAAGCCAGGCCCAGGCAAATAGGAATAATCGCTAAAGTGCGGGTCAGCTTGACGATAGTAGCATAATTCAACGCGGTATCGCTGCCGCTGGCGCTGGCCCAGGTCTGACCTGCTGCCACTACAGAAGAGGTGTCGTTGATCGCCGTGCCGGCCCACATGCCAAAGCCCATATCATTAAAGCCGAGTATGGCGCCTAATGTAGGGAACAGAAAGGCGGCGATAACATTAAAAAGGAAGATGACGGAAATCGACTGCGCGATGTCTTCATCGGACGCTTTGATAACAGGTGCCGCAGCGGCGATTGCCGAGCCGCCGCAGATAGAAGAGCCTACGCCTACCAAAGTCGCGATATCATGATCGATTTTCATTATCCTGCTGACAGCATAAGAAACAGTCAAAGCAGTACCGATCGTCGAAAGGATGATCAGCAGTGACTGCGAGCCGACGCGGAAAATCTCAAAAAGGTTCATGCCGAAGCCGAGTAAGATAATAGCATATTGCAGAATCTTTTTGGAAGTAAAGGTGATGCCGCCGCAGAAAGCATCTGAACGAGGGATGCCAGCCAGCAGCAAGCCTAAAAGAATGGCAAAAACAGGGGCGCCGACAATAGGGAACATTTTACCTAAATATGCCGCTGGTACGACGATAGCAAAACATAATAGTAAGCCGTGTAATTTATTACTTAAGAAACTCATTATAAAACTCCTTCCCAAGAATGTAGTGTACTGTAATTGTAAGGCAACTATATCTGGTAAGTAAAATGAATAATCTTGATTGTTATAATCAGAAAACGTAATGAGCTAAAAAGTTTAAAAACTTACCATATATAGAAGCAAAGGAAGGAGATAATTTATCTTGATTAAAATTTTGATGTCAGACATTACTGTGAGAAAGCTTCCATTCTGCGTAGAAAAATCTGCAGAAATGCAGGGTAACATAAAAAACGAAGAAGGTTGCAACGACACATTCAAAATAATACAGATATTGGAAGAATTCATGCAGAACAACGCCTAAACGCGCATAGTAATCAAGTGATAGGCGCAGGGCAGAGGCGGTAATGACAAAGGGAAAGGTGAAGGCTGCATAGCTGGGATAAAACGGCAGACGTAAAAGTTTGGGCATCAGGCTGAGGATAAAAAAGAAAAGTCCCTGGGCAGCGATCTGCATAACAGTGATCAGCAGAAAATTTTTGTCAGGCACAACCGCAAAATAACCTGCCAGGCTCAGACTCATAGGTGCCGTGTAGATACAGATCAGCGGTTTCGCTGCTTCAGGTATCGGATGATGGAGATACCGGTAAGTAACGAGTGCGAGCAGCAGCATATAGGCGGCAAAGCCAAACCAGAAGATATAATAGCCTAAGGTAAGGTACCCAAATGCCGGAGCGGTAACCGAAGCGACAACGATGCCGACATAAGCGATGAAGAAGGTTGGGAAAACATTTTTCAGTTCCAGATTAAGCATAAAATTTTTGGAGAACCAGACGATCAAAATAGCATGAGCCGCAACAGCTGTCAGCCAGATCGTTTCGCAGAGAAAAGGAGCTGAATCTTTAATGTAAACACACAGCTGCATAGTTGTCATAAAAAAAGTTGCAGCAACACTGCCTAAAATAGGATTGCCGGTCATATCGGCATGGATAAGCTTTGGATAACGCAACATTTTGATGAGCAGCAGCGCTAAAAGGACAGCGGCAAGAATACCGCAGATATATTTCATCAACGGAGAATATGGCTGCAGCAGATTACCAAGTGCCGCCAGGCCAAGCGATACTCCGGCAGTAGGAATTGGAATAGATTTTATCATTTTTCAGAAAGCCTCCCTTTGGAAAATAAAAAGATTGATACTTGACGTCTAAAAACATTGTATAAATAGCATAATACAAGTATAATGATTAGTAAAATGAATTATTATTATCATTATCATTAAGAAGAATAATGAGGTTGCTATGTGGGAAGAACTGAAAACTTTTATCGAAGTCGTAGAACAGCAAAGCTTTACCAAAGCCGCGCAAAAACTTAATATTTCTCAGCCGACGGTCAGTTTGCATATCCGCAGATTGGAAGAGTATTTCAGCATCGTACTGATCCGCAGGTCTAAAAAGCAAAAACAGCTTAGCGTGACTTATGCCGGTATGATCGTTTATGATGCTGCTAAACAGATGAAAAGTCTGTGGCAGTTTACCGAGATCACAGTTAAAGAACTGGGCAGTGAGATCAAAGGACGTTTAGCTATAGGGGCCAGTCTGACAATAGGTGAATATTTTCTGCCGGAATTCCTGGGCAGGTTTATGAAACGCTATCCGCAGCTGGAAATAGAAGTAAAGATCGATAATACTGTCCATATTTGCGAATTGCTGCAAAGCAATAAAATAGATGTTGGTTTAGTTGAAGGAGAAACTGGCGACAAGAAATTCCATAAAGAGGAGTTTTATATCGACCGGATTGTCTTGATAGGACCAGTTGGCAGCCCTAAAAAGATGCAGCGCCGTGATTTGGAGACGGTGACCTGGATAACACGCGAGCAGGGTTCAGGCACGAGAGTGCAGTGGGAAAATTTTTTAGAGAAGAATAATGTTATCCCTGCCAAGACGATCATCTTCAATACTAATTTTGCCGTAAAGGAAGCTGTAAGAAATGGTTTGGGCTATGCTTTGCTTTCTGAGCATATTGCCAGACAGGCAGCCGCTGCAGGTGAAGTCGAATTGATCGAGATGCAGGAGAGCGCAGGGCGTAAATTCGTGTGTCTGACCCTGGCTTCTGAAACCAGAAGCAGAAATGTGCAGGCGTTGCTGGATAATTTAAAGAGAGATTTTGTAAAATAAGCAAAAAATAAGTTAAAATAAATTTAAAATAGGGCTTGCTTTTTTAGTAGAAATTTAATAAAATAATAGTGCACCCCTAAACAAGGGTGAATTTTTGTAAGTTGCCGTTTAAAAAGATGAAAAAATAATAGTTGACAACATCAAAAAGATGTAATATACTATACAAGTCGTCAAAAAACGGCAAGCAGAACCTTGAAA
>UQZN01000025.1 GCA_900545535.1 uncultured Phascolarctobacterium sp. | reverse complement strand
ACAGAACTGACGTCCTAACAGGATTTTTGTGTCTACTAAGTATTGACCACTTCACATAGCGTACGGTGTTTTTATTTTGAAGTTCACGTGGAATGCAGCTGTGGCTGTGGTAAAATACTGCGCTTGGAGCTCTGATAAATAATATTTTTACAGCAGTTACAGATATTCACTGAAATGAGTACAGAAAAAATCAGAAGCAAAGAAAAAAGTATGCCTGTCCTGTAGAAAAAGAAAACTATACAATATTTGAAAATAATATTGCATGAATGTTGCTTTTTCTTTATGAATTAACTAGAATAGTATTATAAACAATAACTAAAGAATATTAATAAAAATAAATGAAAAATATTTTCCGGTGTTTTTTCGTAATTGCGTAATACGTAAGGAAGTGAAGAAATGGATTCTGATAAACAAGGTCTCAAGCTGAATGAGCAAAGCCATGAGCAGACTGTTTATGATTACAATATGCTGATGAGCGCGATGAATGTCAGCGTCAGCAAACATTTGCTGGATGAAAATTTTACCGTTATCTGGGCCAACGACTATTTTTATGCGCAGACCCTGTATACCAAGGCCGAATACGAAGCTATCTATCAGAACAATTGCAGTAAATATTTTCAGCAGGACCCTGAAGAGTACGCAAAATTTGCCAGCGCGGTCAGTAAAGCTCTGTCAGAAGGCAAAAGGAGTTATGAAAGTATCTGCAAAATGCCGCAGAAGGGCGGCAGCTATATCTGGATCAAGATCAGCGGCGTGGTGACAGACCAGAAGGTCAACGGTATCCCGGTGCTCTATTCGACTTTTGTCGATGTGACTGAAGCCGTAGAACAGAAAGAACTGCAAAAGCAGCTGGAAAAACGTTCGCAGGAACTGCAGGCAGCGCTGCAGGAGGCCGAAATAGCCAATCGTGAAAAATCGGATTTCCTTTCCCGCATGTCGCACGATATCCGTACGCCGATGAACGCGATCATGGGGATGACGGATATTGCCGCTGCCCATATGGATAACCCGGATAAGATCAGGGATTGTCTGCGGAAGATCTCGCTTTCAAGTCAGCATCTTTTGGGACTGATCAACGATGTGCTGGATATGTCGAAGATCGAAAGCGGGAAAATGACTCTGGCGGAAGAATTGATCGAGCTGCCGGAGGTCATGGATACGATCGTTTCGATCATGCAGAGCAGCGTCAAGGCCAAACAGCAGAACTTTGACGTGCGTTTGCAGTATCTCAGGCACGAGCAGCTGTACTGTGATTCGCTGCGCCTGCGGCAGGTGCTGATCAATGTACTTTCCAACGCTTCTAAATTTACGCCGCCCGGCGGGACGATCAGTTTCGATATTGAAGAATTACCGTCAGCCAGCGCCGGTCAGGCCTGGTTCCAGTTTACGGTCACGGATACGGGGATCGGTATCAAACCGGAGTTTCTAAGGGATATTTTTAAACCCTTCACGCGTGAAAAGGACAGCAGGATAGATAAGACAGAAGGCAGTGGCCTGGGCATGGCGATCTCGAAAAAAATCGTTGATCTGATGGGCGGCACGATCGAGGTCAGCAGCGGCGTTGGTACAGGCACCAGCTTTACGATCAGGCTGCCGCTGCAGATCAGTACGCTGGACCTGCATGCTTTTAAATTCCCGGATCTGAAAATCATTGTTGTTGATGACGATGTGATCGTCTGCGAATATACTACAGAGATTTTACGGCAGATCGGTATTCGTGCTGATTGGGAAACCGACGGGCAGCGGGCCGTGCAGAAGGTGCTGACTGCTTACCGTGAGGGCCGTCCGTATGATGCCGTGATCCTGGACTGCCGGATGCCGGATCAGGACGGCGTGGAAACGGCCGCGATCATCCGCAGCAATATCAGCGCGCCGCTGCCTATTATTTTGATCTCAGCTTATGACTCGGCCGAGATCGAAGAAAAAGCGCGTCAGGCAGGTGTCAACGGCTTCATGACCAAGCCTGTTTTTCTCTCGACTCTGTGCCGGGCTTTGCAGAAATATGTGTTGGGAGAAGAGGTAACAGGCGAGCAGAAAGGTGCAGCGGATTTCAGCGGTAAACGTTTTCTGCTGGTCGAGGATAATGAGCTGAACAGGGAAATCGCTGTGGAGATGCTTGAATCTACCGGAGCGGCAGTGGACATGGCCTGTGACGGCGCTGTGGGAGCAGATAAATTCATTGCGTCGCCGTCAGGATATTATGATCTGATCCTGATGGATGTGCAGATGCCAATCATGAACGGTTATGAAGCAACCAGGAAAATCCGCGCTGCTGCTAAGAAAGACGCCCTTACAGTACCTATCGTGGCCATGACGGCGGACGCTTTTGCCGAAGATATCATCGAAGCGAAAAAGGCCGGTATGAACAGCCATTTAGCGAAGCCTTTGAATCTGGCGACCTTAGTGCGCGAGCTGGGCAAGCAGCTGTAGGAACATTAAAAGAATTGGTAAAGGACACCGTACGAGTAATTGCGTACGGTGTTTTTTTATTGTCCATAAGCCAGGTACAGCAGAAAGCAGCGTGACGGCAGCAGGTTATTGCGGTCTGAGGGCTGAGCAAGACCTGCTATAGGTTGGTCCACATAAACAGCTAATGTCTTGCGGGGGGGTACAACTGTGGTATCATAATAGTGGGAACTAATCGTTAAAAAAATAAAACTAAAGCGATTATAATATGATGGTTAAACTGTTTATATTATGATAAGTGCGAATATATATGGAAACCGGTGTCGGGAAAAGAGGCGGATTTTTATGTATATAGAAACATGGGAAGAAAGAATAAGCCGAAAAAGTGTCTGTACAAAAAATACTAAGCCTCTGATTTGCCCGATTTGCGGACATAAAGTTAGTGCTGAAAGGATTTATCATGTGCAAAAAGCGGAACAAGATTATTATTGCTGCAGCCTGGCTTGCTGTGAAATACTGTCAGAGGCCCAAACGTAGAAAAGAACAGATAAAAGATGACAGGCTAACGGTGAAAGAAAAAGTAGGGGAGCAGGAGTATGCATTTTACGAGTAAAAAGAAAATTGCTTTGGTTTTAGCTTTAAGCATAATGGCAATAGCCAGTGTTCTTTCGGTCGATATCGATTTGTGCGTGGAAATAAATAAAGATCTTTATTATGATGGGCAGGAACAAGGTCTAAGCGGAGGCACTTCCATAAATAACAGCAATTTTGCGGATAAAAAAATACTTTATGGCGATGTTATTTGGGCATCAAGCTCCGACGGTAACATTTATGAGCAGAATGACAGGGGACTGACAAAGTATAAGGATATAGTTTTATTGCTGCTGGCCATAAGAGTATGGCTGCCAATAGTTATTTGCGTTTCAGTGGTCATCGCGGTAATGGCCATGGCTGAAAAGTATTTGTGATTTTTTGAAGAGGTAAAAGAAAATAAATTTGTTTTTAAACTCAGGCTTTGCGTTAGTGGCAGAGCCTGAGTTTTTATTTTTTTAGGTATCAAAATGCTGGTCCGGCTGAAAGGGCAATACTTAGCTAGAGTGTCTAGCGGCTTCTGTAAAAGTAAATAGGTTATCAAGAAAAACCGTCTGCGGCAGCAGGCGGTTTTTTTATTAGAGAGGTACCGGTTGCAAGACTTTCAGACAAACGAATTTATTTAAAACAAAAATGTCTTGCGGGGGGGGACAAATATGATATTATATCAAAAATAATCTATATAGATAGTATTAAATATTAAGGTTAAAAAATTAATAAATCGAGAAGTAGTTTAAGTATCGCGAATATTATTGAGTTGTTGTTGTTTTCACCAAGGCGCTACAACCCTTCGCCTTGTTTGAAATTATTCCCCAAATTGCCGCTTTGTTTCTAGAGCAAAGCGGCAGCACTAAAAAAGCATCACAGCTTTGCACTAAGCGGCTGTAAGAACGCAGTGGGATACTTGCTGCTGAGGTCTGTAACTGTTGCTTTTAAGCAAGAAGCTCAGAGCTTACTTGTTTGAAATATTGTTTCCAAATAACCCGGTCGTCAGGAACGGGCTTTAAAAATCGGCGCAAAATTATGAAAAGAGGTGACAAAAGCAAAACATAAGGCCAGCATATTGCCGGCAGCACTAAACGACAGAGATGCTGACAGCTCTGCGCTGAGAAAAAACTATCAAAATTTGAGGCAGAGGGAGTGAAAAAGTTGTCTAAAAAACAAAAACACCAATTAGAGAAAAAAATCATGATCTTTTTAAGCAGCGGCTTATTTGCTATTGCAGGCTTGGGCAGCAGTGATGCGCTGGCTGCGGCAGTTTTTACAGACGGGACAGGCACTAATGCGACTGTGGCCGGCGTGAATAATAACGCCGCCGGCGAGAAGGCGAATGCGGTGGGCTATGACAATCATGCCGTTTCTGATAACAGTAACGCGCTCGGTGCTGAAAATCAGGCGCTGGGCGAGGACTCCAACGCAGTCGGTAACAGGAACAAGACCAACGCCGGTAATTCCAGCGCTATCGGTATCGCCAATGTCACCAATGGTATTGGCTCTAACGCTATTGGCAGGGAAAATACGGCTAATGGTCTGAACAGTAATGCTTTTGGTATTTATAACAGCACCACAGGTGAAAATGCCAATGCTTTCGGCACTAAAAATATCGTCGATGGGATCGGCGCCAGTGCTTTTGGTTCCTTTAATACTGTGGAAGGCAACCAGTCGGTAGCTTTTGGTTATACCAATACTATCACTGCGGCCGAAGCCACGGCTCTGGGCCGCAATAATGAGATCAACGCTACGGGTGCCAGCGCTGTGGGCAATAATAACCAGGCTCTGGCCATGTATTCTACAGCAGTCGGCAACGATAACTATACTATCGGCGAGCATGCTGCTGCTATCGGTATCGGCAATAAGGCTACGAAAGACGATACCGTGGCTTTGGGCAATGGCAATACGGCTTCAGCTGCAGCGGCAGTCGCTGTCGGCAGCGGCAACACAGCCAGCGATACTAACGCTCTGGCCTTTGGCTATAAGAATGAAGCGGTCGAAGAAGATTCGCTGGCTTTCGGCGCACTGAATAAAGCTTCGCAGCGTTATGCCAGCGCTATCGGTTATGAGAATGTGGCTGACGGCTATGCAGCCAGCGCGTTAGGTGTCAAAAACATCGTGGACGGTGATTTCGCTAACGCTATCGGCTATGACAATACTGCGTCCCATTATCTGGCCAACGCTATTGGTACCTCTAATGTGGCGGCAGGCGCTTACTCTAATGCTTACGGCGTTTATAATCAGGCCAACGCCCATTATGCCAATGCTTTTGGTTATGAAAATATCGTTGATGGTGAATTTGCTACAGGTCTTGGCTACGAAAACAGGCTGACAGGTGATTATGCCAATGCTTTGGGCGATGAGAATACGGTAGCTTTCCGCAGTAACGCTGTTGGTTCCCATAATACGGCCAGCGGTGAATATGCCAATATCATTGGCTATAATAATACCGCTTCGGCTGATTATACTAATGCCTTTGGGTATAACAACCTGAGCCAGGCTGATGGTGCAACGGCTATAGGCTGGCAGAACACTGTAACAGCCAGCGGCGAGTATGGAACTGCGGTTGGCCGCAAAAATGAGGTCAGCGGTGAAAATGCCAATGCTTTCGGCGCATTTAATAATGCTTCTGGCTATTATGCCAGCGCTGTAGGTGTTTATAATGCGGCATCAGGCAATTATGCCAGTGCGGTAGGCAGTTATAATACTGCTTCGGCTGATTATGCAAGCGCTCTTGGCTACTACAATACAGCCGGTTATGTAGCCAGCGCTGTAGGCGCGATGAATACAGCCTCCGGCAGTTTCGCTACTGCCGTTGGTTATAGCAATACCGCTTCTGGTAATCAGGCTACGGCTTTAGGTGCCCAAAGCGAAGCTACGGAAGAATTTGCCAATGCTTTTGGCGCGGGCAATAAAGCGTATGGTTACGCCGCCAGCGCTGTCGGTAACAATAATCAGGCTACGGGCGATTACAGCAGTGCTTTTGGTCACAGTAACGTGACCTCTGGTTATGTTGCTAATGCCTTTGGCTACGGAAATAATGTCAGCGGCAGTTATGCTAATGCCTTTGGTTATGGCAATACGGCCAGCGGAGAGGAAAGCAATGCTTTAGGTATCGGCAATACCGTATCTGCCAAAGGCAGCACGGCGGTGGGCAATGACAATACTATCACCGCTGAAGACGCCTTTGCTTTGGGCAATAATACCAGCGTTTCACTGGCTAACAGCGTCGCGTTGGGCAGCGGTTCTGTAGCGGCGGCGATCAATAATGTTAAGGGCAACAGCAGCTATACTAAGTGGGCCGGCGTCGATGACGTTGTAGGCGTGGTCAGTGTAGGCAGCAGCGGCGCTACCCGCCAGATCCAAAACGTAGCGGCCGGACAGGTGAGCGCCAGCTCGACTGACGCCGTCAATGGCAGCCAGCTGTATGAAGTAGCGCAAAAGGCTGCCCAGCAGGCCAGTGTTTCCACAGGCGACAGCAATGTGGTTGTTACGCCGACAACGAACGGCAGCGGCGGCACTGATTATGAAGTAAAACTGGGTGATAAGCTGGATGTCGGCGGTAATGGCACTGCCGTCATCGACGGCACAGGCGACGGTAAGATTTCTGTCGGCACCGGCGGTAAAGTAGTTCTTGACGGCAGCGACGGCTCGATCAAAGCCGGCGGCGTCACTATCAATAAAAATGATGAAGGCACGGTCAACGGACTGACCAACACCACCTGGGACCCTGATAATTATACCAGCGGCCAGGCGGCTACCGAAGACCAGCTGAAAGCTATCCACGACACAGCGGCAGGCGCTGCAACCGAGGCTGCCAAACACAGCACCGTATCGGCCGGCGATAATAACCTGATCGTCGATAACAGCGGCACGAACAGCAGCGGCGGTATCGAGCATCAGGTCAGGCTGAATGATGTGATCGAGATCGGCTCCGGCGCCAACAAAGTCACTGTCGACGGCAATAACGGCAAAGTGGGCGGACTGACCAACACTACCTGGGATGCAGATAATTATGCGACCGGGCAGGCAGCTACTGAAGATCAGCTGAAAGCCGTGCATGACAGCGCCGTCAAATATGACGTCGACAGCAACGGTAACCTCAATAAAAATAAAGTCACTTTGGAAGGCAATGGCGGTACCAAGATCGGTAACGTTGCCGCAGGCGAAGTGAGCGCCACCTCGATGGACGCCGTCAACGGCAGCCAGCTCTATCAGGTGAAGCAGGATATCAATAACATCAACCAGGATATCACCAAGCTGGGCGATGAGATCGATACTGTCGGCGCGCTGTCGGCAGCAATGGCAGGTCTGCATCCCCGCTTCCAGGATGGCAATAAGGGTGAACTGGCGATGGCCTACGGCGGCTATGGCGGCAAAAGCGCTTTAGCAGTAGGCGGTTTCTATGCTCCTAACGAAAAAGTTATGTTCTCACTGGGCATGGGCATCAGCGAAGGCGGCAGCAAAATGGGCAACTTCGGCATCAATTTTGCGCTGGACCGCTCGAAAGACCGCAAGAAAGATCCCCGCGACATCATCTATACCCGCAAGTAGATACCTCTTTGGAAGCGCAGGATCAAAAGATCCAAATGCTGCTGGCCAAGGTGGAAGAACAAAGCCGGGCCATGGAAAAACAAAGCCGTGAGATCGAAGCTCTGAGAGCACAAATAGAAAAGTAAATATAGAAAAGAATGCATTTGCCCCGGTCTGTAAGGCTGGGGCAAACTTTATGAACAGAGGAGCAGGGAGCAGAAAACAAGGAGTATTTTTTAATTTTTAAATATAAAAGTTATAAAAATTATATAAAAGTAATTATTTTTAAGAAAAATGCCTTGCGGTGTGCAAAGAAAATATGTTAATATGTCAAAAATAATCTATAAGCATAATATTAAATATTAGGGTTTATAAATTATTAAAAATAAAATTATTTTAAGTATTAGGAATGTAAGGGCGTTGGGGAAACCCAGTGCGGCCCCAAAAAAGCAGTACCGTTAAAAAAACAATAGGTGCATGACAGCTTCATTGCTGCAGCATTCTATATAAAGTTAAGGAAATGAGGTGGGGAATTGTCCAGATCCCGGAAAATTCAGTTAGAGAAAAAAATTATGGTTTTTTTAAGCAGTGGTGTTTTTGTTTTTTCAGGCTTGTATGCCAATAATGTACAGGCGGCACCAGTTTTTTCGAGTGGCAGTGCTTCTGATTCCACTGTTGCCGGTGTAAATAATACAGCGTCTGCTAATTCCAGCAGTGCTTTTGGTTATTTCAATACGGCCAGCGGCATAGCTTCCAGTGCTTTTGGCTGGAGCAATATGGTCAGCGGCGAGAATGCCAGCGCGTTTGGTTACAGTAACGAGGCTAGTGGTGTGGCTGCCAGCGCGCTTGGTTTCAAAAATAAAGCCAACAAGGAAAATGCCAGCGCTGTCGGTTATAGTAATAATGCCAATGGCGTGGCGTCCAGCGCTTTTGGTTTCAGCAATACTGCCGCAGCGAATTTTGCCAGTGCGTTTGGCTACAGCAACGAGGCCAATGGACTGGCTTCTACCGCGGTTGGCTTCGGGAATAAAGCCAACAATGAAAATGCCAGCGCTTTTGGTTATGGTAATAATGCCACCGGCCTGTCCTCCAATGCTATCGGTTTCGGCAACACTGCCAGCGGCGTCGGCTCCAGTACCATCGGTTATAATAATAACTCTGACAGTGAGAATGCCAGCGCCTTCGGTTACGGCAATAAAGCCAATGCCAAGGCAGCCAGTGCTTTTGGCTTCAATAATAAAGCTGACGGTGAGAATGCCAGCGCTTTTGGTCATGATAATAACGCTACTGGCCTGTCCTCCAGTGCTATCGGTTTTGAAAACACGGCCAGCGGCGTCGGTTCCAGTGCGATCGGTTATAAAAATATAGCCGACAGCGAAAATGCCAGTGCTTTTGGTTATGGCAATAACGCCAGTGCCACGACAGCCAGCGCTTTTGGTTTTGAAAACACGGCCAGCGGCGCAGGCTCCAGTGCTATCGGCTATAAGAATACGTCGTCTAAAGATAATGCCAGCGCGATTGGTTTCGGTAATATGGCCAGCGGCGTCGGTTCCAGCACGATCGGTTATAATAATACAGCCGACAGTGAAAATGCCAGCGCTATAGGTTATAGTAATAACGCCAATGGCGTAGCCTCCAGCGCTTTTGGTTTCAGAAACACGGCCAGCGGCCAGAATGCCAATGCCTTTGGCTATAACAATACTGTCAGCGGTCAGTCAAGCAATGTTTTCGGCAGCAGCAATACGGTAACTGTCAAAGACAGCACTGCCGTGGGCAACAGCAATAATATCACCGCTGAAGAAGCCTTTGCTTTGGGCAATAATACCAGCGTTTCGCTGGCTAACAGCGTGGCTTTGGGCAGCGGCTCGGTCGTTTTTGAGATCCACGCCGTCAATGGCAACAGCGCCTATACGCAGTGGGCCGGCGTCAATGACGTTGTCGGCGCAGTCAGCGTGGGCAGCGGCGGCGCGACCCGCCAGATCCAGAACGTAGCGGCCGGACGGGTCAGCGCTGATTCGACTGACGCTGTCAATGGCAGTCAGCTTTATCAGGTGCAGCAGCAGATCGCCGGGCAGCAGACTACTGTTGCTGCCGGCGACAGCAATGTCGTTGTTTCTTCGACGACAAATGGCAACGGCGGCACCGACTACGAAGTAAAACTGGGTGATAAGCTGGATGTCGGTGGTAATGGCACTGCCGTCATCGACGGCACTGGCGACGGTAAGATCAGCGTCGGCACCGGCGGCAAAGTAGTCCTCGACGGCAGTGACGGCTCGATCAAAGCCGGCGGCGTCACCATCAACGATGGCGATAAAGGTACGGTCAACGGCCTGACCAATACGACCTGGGACCCTGATAACTATGTTAAAGGCCAGGCGGCCACGGAAGACCAGCTGAAAGCCATCCACGACACAGCGGCGGGCGCAGCAGCCGAAGCCGGCAAACACAGCACCGTATCGACGGGCGATAATAATCTGGTGCTGACCACCAGTACCAATACCAGCACCGGCGGCATCGACCATGAATTGAAATTGAACGATGTAGTCCAGATCGGCTCTGGTGCCAACAAAGTCACTGTCGACGGCAATAACGGCAAGGTGGGCGGGCTGACCAACACCACCTGGGATGCTGATAATTATGCGACCGGGCAGGCGGCTACCGAGGACCAGCTGAAAGCCGTGCATGACAGCGCCGCCAAATATGACGTGGACAGCAATGGTAACATCAATAAAAACAAGATCACTTTGGAAGGTACTGGCGGCACCAAGATCGGTAACGTCGCCGCAGGCGAAGTAAGCGCCACTTCTATGGACGCCGTCAACGGCAGTCAGCTTTATCAGGTGCAGCAGGAGATCGGCAGCATCAGCAACGACATCACCAGGCTGGGCGACGAGATCGACAGCGTCGGCGCGCTTTCAGCAGCGATGGCCGGTCTGCACCCACGCTTCCAGGACGGGAATAAAAGCGAACTGGCTATGGCCTACGGCGGCTATGGCGGCAAAAGCGCTTTAGCAGTGGGCGGCTTCTATGCCCCCAATGAAAAGATCATGTTCTCGCTGGGCATGGGCATCAGCGAAGGCGGCAGTAAAATGGGTAACTTCGGCGTTAATTTTGCGCTGGACCGTTCGCCGGACCGCAAAAAAGCACCCCGCGATATCGTCTATACCCGTAAGGAAGTAGATAGTTCTCTGGCAGAGCAGGATCAGAAGATCCAAATGCTGCTGGCCAAGGTGGAAGAACAAAGCCGGGAAATAGAAGCCCTGAAAGCAAAAATCAATTAAATAATAAGAAGCGGTTGTCCGGATAGCCAAAGTCCGGCACAAGCTGAAAAACACCGTACAGGTCTGACCTGTACGGTGTTTTGTCGTTTAAATGCTAAAATCTTCGGATTTGAAATTGCTGTAATAGCGGCCCTGGTGGGCAGTGAACCGTAAAACGCAGTAATCGGGATCAGTAACGCCCTGCGGGTAATACATAGTGTCGCCTTCGCGCCAGATCAGTTCTTTGGCAGCGGCGTCAGTCAAAACTTTTACTGTGCCCAGCAGCATCACGCCGCGGAAAAAACGCCTGTCGCAGAAATACAGACAAGCTTTGGGATTTTGCCGATATTGTGCAGCCCGCATGGAAGAAGTGTTACTGGTAAGATAAAAGACCCTGATCCCCTCGCGCAGACGGGGCGCCAGCATGGCCTTGGTATTGGGGAAGCCGTCCGCATCGACTGAACTCAGGAAAGCAGTGCTTTGTTTGTCGATCAGATTTCCGATCGTTTTTATTTGGTCGCGCATAGTTTACGCCTCCTTATGCATATATTATAAGTTGTAAAAATAAATAATTCAAAAATTATGATAAGACACAAAAATAAATAATCTAAAAAACCAAAAAACCAACAGAAGTGGACTAATTTTACACAAATATTTACATTTTTGCGTTTTGCAACAAAATAATCGTTTACTGATAAAAATGTCTTGCAGGAGTAATGAAGATTATGATAATATACACACGAACTAAAAACATCTATTACAATTATTTAATTAACCATTAAAAATATAATGATAATAAATATAAAAACGGCGATATTTTAAATTTATACCCGGGAAATTTAAAGCCGCTGTTTGATTGTAGTATGTTGGAGTAAGTTTTAGGTATTAAAAACCACTAGCAGAAAAGGAGATGAGACTGATGACAAAGACCAGAAAACGTAATTTAGAGAAGAGTATAACCCTTTTTTTGAGTTCCTGTGCAGTTACCGGCTGTTTTTTATATGCAGGTAACACAGCAACGGCAGCCCCTGTTTTTGAAGATGGCACCGCTGTCTCTTCTACTGTTGCCGGTTATGCCAATACGGCCTCAAACGACTATTCCAATGCCTTTGGTTTTAAAAATGAAGCTGAAGGTAATTCTGCCAGTGCTTTTGGGCACAGCAACACAGCGCTCGGTGATTACAGCAACGCTTTCGGTTATTCCAACAATGCCGAAGGTTATGCTGCAACAGCAGTGGGCGTTAATAATGAGGCCAGCGGCTATTACGGCAGCGCTATCGGTGCAGGCAACGACGCCAGCGCTTATTTTGCCAGCGCCGTAGGCTACAACAATACAGCCAGCGGCGAACACGCCACCGCTGCAGGGTCCGATAATAATGTGTCAGGCAGCCAGTCCAGTGCCTTTGGTGTGGCTAATCAGGTCACAGGCGCTTCTGCAACGGCCGTCGGTATCGCCAACAATGTTTCGGGTGCTTTTACCCTGGCGGTGGGCAGCGGCAACCAGCTTTTCGGCGACCATACGCTGGCTGTCGGCGAAGGCAATATGCTGGGGCTCAATGCCGCGTCTTCCTCTGCCTTCGGTTTCCGCAACGAAGTCAATTCCGTTTTTGCTACGGCTTTGGGGCAGGATAACAGTATCAACGGCACTTATGGCAGCGCCGTAGGCTATAAAAATCAGGTCGGCGGCGAATTTGCCGTCGCTTTGGGCAATAATAATACCGCCGGCGGTGCACAGGCCAGCGCCGTAGGCAACAATAATACCGCCAGCGGCAGCGAGTCCAGCGCTATAGGTACGGGCAATCAAGCTGACGGTTTCCAGGCCAGCGCTGTGGGCACAGGGAACGTTGCCCTGGGCGTGGAAGCCAGCGCTTTTGGCTATGGCAATGAAGCCAAAGCCGACTACAGCAGTGCCTTCGGTTATGGCAATACGGCCTCCGAAATAGAAACTACTGCCGTAGGCAGAAGCAATCAGGCTAACGGCGAACGAAGCAGCGCCCTGGGTTACGGCAACAGAGCTATCGGGCATGATACCAGCGCTATCGGCAGCAACAACTATGCGGTCGGCCATCTGTCCAGCGCGGTCGGGCTGGGCAATACTGCCGGCGGCGAAAACTCCAGCGCCCTGGGCCTGAGCAATACGGCCGACGGTTTCGAAGCCAGTGCTATCGGGGCGGGTAACACTTCTGCCGGTGATCAGGCAGTCGCTGTAGGCAATGCCAATACTGCCGCAGGCGACCGTGCCAGCGCGCTCGGTTATTATAATAACGCTCTTGGCGCAGGCAGCGTCGCTGTGGGCAGCAGCAATAAAGCTTCCGGTACTGACGCTGTTGCTGTCGGTATCAGTAATGACGCCGCAGCGCTTGAAGCTATCGCCATCGGCAATGATAATCATGTGCTGGGCGATCATGGCCTTGCCATCGGCAGAAGCAATAACGCGCAGGGCTTCTATGGCAGCGCCCTGGGCTACGGCAACGGCGCCGGCGGTGAATACAGCAGTGCTGTGGGCAGCGGCAACGAAGCCTCCGGCAGATTTTCCAGCGGCTTTGGTTATGGCAACGGCGCTATCGGTGAAAACTCCAGCGCCTTTGGCAATAGCAATACGGCCTCCAATACCCATGCCAACGCTTTTGGTTACGATAACGAAGCCTCTGGCGTCGATGCCAGCGCCTTCGGTATCACCAATATGGTCACAGGCAGCAATGCCGTCGCTATGGGCAATTATAATGATGTGCTCAATGATAACGCCTCTGCTTTCGGTATTAATAACAGCGTCAGCGGCAGCTATGCCAGCGGCTTTGGTTATGGTAATATCGCCAAAGGCGAACGCGCCAGCGCTGTGGGCAGCAGCAATAATGCGGACGCGGCAGGCAGCAGCGCCGTAGGCGTGAATAATTCGGCGGAAGGCGTGGACGCCAATGCTTTTGGTAATAACAATATTGCCAAGGGTGATCATTCCAGCGCTTTTGGCGTCAATAACTCCACGGCAGGGCAACAGTCCAGTGCTGTCGGCTATGACAATCTGGCTTATGGCGACCGTGCCAGCGTCTTTGGCTATAAAAATATTGCCGCCGCAGCGGACGGCGTGGCTTTGGGCGGCTCGAACATAGTGACAGGTGCGAAGGCGACCGCAGTTGGCACGAATAACAAGGTAAAAGGCACTTCCTCTGCCGCTGTTGGTACGGATAATATCGTAGACGCAGAACTGGCCGCCGTCATGGGCAATGATAATAAGCTCTACGCCAATAACAGTGCGGCGCTGGGCAATGGGAATATTATCGTCGGCAACGCCACCAATGGCCTGGCGCTGGGCAACAATACTATCGTAGCGCTGGCAGATAGCGTCGCTTTGGGCAGCGGCTCGGTAGTTTTTGAGATCCATGACGTTACCGGCAACAGCGCCTATACTCAGTGGGCTGGCGTCAGCGACGTCAGGGGCGCGGTCAGTGTGGGCGCTCCCGGCGCGGCCCGTCAGCTCCAAAACGTAGCGGCCGGACGTGTCAGCGCTGATTCGACCGACGCTGTCAACGGTAGTCAGCTTTATCAGGTGCAGCAGCAGGTCGCCGCGCAGGAAGTAACTGTACAGGAAGGCGACAGCAATATCGTTATCGAGTCGAAACCGGGCAGTAACGGCGGCACCGACTACGAAGTAAAACTGGGCGATAAGCTGGACGTCGGCGACAACGGCAATATGGTCATCGACGGTACAGGCGAGGGTAAGATCGATGTCGGCCAGGGCAAGGTCGTCCTCGACGGCGAAGACGGCTCGGTCAAAGCCGGCGGCGTCACCATCAATAAAGACAATGAAGGCACGGTCGACGGCCTGACCAATAAAGACTGGGACCCTGATAATATCACCAGCGGCCGGGCAGCCACCGAGGACCAGCTGAAAGCTATCCACGACAAAGCCAGCGAAGCGGCAGATAAAGCCGGGCAGTACAGCAGTGTTTCCAACGGCGATAATAACCTGATCATTGATAATACCGGTAAAAATGAATCCGGCGGCATCGACCATCAGGTCAGGCTGAACGATGTTGTCGAGATCGGCTCCGGCAGCAATAAAGTAACTGTTGACGGCAACAACGGCAAAGTGGGCGGCCTGGCCAACACGACCTGGGACGCCGATAATTATGCCAGCGGGCAGGCGGCCACTGAGGACCAGCTGAAAGCCGTGCATGACAGCGCCGCCAAATATGACGTGGACAGCAGCGGTAACCTCAATAAAAATAAAGTCACTTTGGAAGGCAATGGCGGTACCAAGATCGGTAACGTCGCCGCCGGCGAAGTGAGTGCTACCTCCATGGACGCCGTCAACGGCAGCCAGCTCTATCAGGTGCAGCAGGAGATCGGCAATATCAGCCATGACATCACCAGGCTGGGCGACGAGATCGACAGCGTCGGCGCGCTTTCGGCAGCAATGGCAGGTCTGCACCCACGCTTCCAGGACGGCAACAAGGGTGAGCTGGCCATGGCCTACGGCGGCTATGGCGGCAAAAGCGCATTAGCAGTGGGCGGCTTCTATGCCCCCAACGAAAAAGTGATGTTCTCGCTGGGCATGGGCATCAGCGAAGGCGGCAGCAAAATGGGCAACTTCGGCATCAACTTTGCGCTGGACCGCTCCAAAGACCGCAAAAAAGAACCCCGCGACATCGTCTATACCCGTAAGGAAGTCGACCAGTTGCTGGCAGCCAGAAACGGCGACATGGAAAAAATGATGACCCAAATGAAATTGCAGCAGACCCTGCTGGAAGAGCAAAGACTGCTGCTGGAAGAACAGCGGGCCGAACTGCAAAGAATGAAGGCAGAACGCAGCTGAAGATAAAGCGGCTGTAAGTTAAGAGCAGGCCCGGCAGCGGATACTGACCTTTGTTTTCGATAATGCGGTAAACCGGTGGCTTTTGTCAGCCAGCCGGCCGCAGACTGACACGCTTTTCGGCAGGGTATCCTCAACCCGTACCTTGTTCGAAAATATTCCCCTTAAGCCCTCCGCTGATATGGCGGGGGGCTGTTTGCGTCCGAACTTCAAAAGACCGCAGCCAGAGATGTCGAATAAATAGGTAAACCTCTGTTGTGCACGTTGCAGACAGGGGTTTGGGTTTTCGTAAATCATTTTAATATCAAGGTATTAAGTTTATAACGATATGGTTTGGCAGATGATTTCCCAAAAAGAGCTTGTTTTGTGAAATGGCTAAAGTGATTTCCCAAAAACATACTATTTTGTGAAATCGTTTTATATATAATAAATATAAATAAAAATCGAATTAAAATTTGATGCGTGATATACTTATAATGTATGGAATAAATTTATTTTTAATAAATGATATATTGGAGATTAAAGAATAAAATTTAAAAGACGGGTGAAAATAATGAGCCTTTTTGATGTCATTCCGGGCAGATTTTTTTTAGTGCTGGTATCGGGCAATCGTGAACTTTATGCAGAAGCGCTGCTTTTGTTGTATAAAATGTTTAAAAATGATTTGAATATTCGGTTGGATGATTATCTTTCGTCGTTGATCTCACTTTTAGACGATATAATATATCTTCCGGAAGCTGACGAGGATGAGCAGGTCAATAGTTTATCAACAAGAGATAAGGCGCGGCTGATTGTAGATCGTTTTGTCAAGACGGGCTGGATTGAGAAAGAATTTATTGACGGTTCATTTATCGAAATTATTACACCTAAAAGTTATGCTATTCAGGTCATGAAATTGCTCAGCGAATTGGAAAATAATGATATTCATGAATATAACTCGCTGGTTTTTGCAACTTATTCCGGATTGAAACAGGCAGAAAATGAACACGAAGCACAAATGTATGAAGCGGTTTTATCGGCTAAAGCCAATACAGAGCAGCTTGAAGAAAGGCTGCGTATGCTCTATCATGGTATACGTAATTTTTTGCACAGCATACAGGACAATAACGATGTCAATCTGCTTTTAAAAAATCATTTTGAAGAATATAAAAGCCTGTCTGACAGGATTTATCATCCCATAAAAACTATGGATTCCATACATCGTTATTCGATGCCTATTAAAAATATTCTCGGTTCTGTTTTAGAAAATGAAAGTCTTGTACAGTCGATGTGTGCGAGAGCCATGACAATAAAAAGATACAAGGATCTGGAAGCTGCTGAACAGGATATAGTTAAAGATATTGATTATATAATTGAACGGTATCAAGCGATAGGGACGATCATAAACGAGATCGATCGTAAACACAGTACTTATACTAAAAGTTCTATCGAAAAAATTCAATATCTGATGACAGCAGATCAAACCATAAAAGGAAAATTAGTAGAATTATTAAACGCATATTCTCAGGCAGATGCCGATCAACGGGTAGTTTTGGGAGCAATGCTGGAAAAGAAAATACGCATCAATCGGCAGGAATTTATAGACGGAAAATCACTTTATTGTAAAAATATTAAAAACAGGCGTCTCGACACCCCGCCCATGAAAGTGGAGCAGGATAAAAGTTTTTCTGAAACGGCTATGGCAGATATGCTGCAGCAGATGAAGAAGTTGTATCCGAAAACGAGAATAAAAAAATATGTCGATAATCTTTTTACTGAAAACAGACAAGTGGTTGGCAGTGCAGAGATTCCTTTAAATAGCGATGAGGATTTTATTTTACTTATGTTGGCTGTGATATCTGCTAATGATCGGGGAATGGACTATAACATAGAGCTGAGAGAAGGCCGTATAATAAATAACGGCTACAGCATACCGGAGCTGAATATAACCAGGAAGGAGGCAAAAGAGAGTGTGGAATGAAGAATATCAGAAATTGTCGGCTTATGATAAAAACGAGTTTCGGAGAATAGCGAATTATCTGCTTTCGCGCACTTATATGGTAAGGTACGTGTATCAGCCTTCGCAGCAAATAACGGTGGTCAATCCTGATTATCAAAAGGCAGACCGTCTGTTTGCGATCATGCGGGATTATTTTTATGTTACAGGATGGAAACTGGAAAAAGATGATAATTATGGTATCATCTCCCTGATCAACGAATTTGATCATAACAGGGTCAGAATAGACCGTTTTACTACTTTGTTTTTGTATACCTGTCGGTTGATCTATGAAGAAAACAGGGAACAGTCCGGTAATTTTCATATCGTAAAAACTGATACCCATACTGTAGTGGAAAAAATGCGGATGTTTGGTTTGCTGGAACGCGGCAAAACAACGCAAAAAGAAAGACTGGAAGCTCAGCGTACCCTTGCCCACTATAATATTATCCAAAAAATCGAAAATGCAGCCTGGAGCAATGAAGGAAATCAGATACTGATATTGCCGTCTATTTTGTTTATTATTTCTAACCAGGGCATCAACAGCATGATGACAGAACTGGAAGAACTGCGGGTGGAAAGCGCTGAACAGGAAAAACAGGAGGAATTGGATAATGAAAGTAATGACTAAACTTTTGCTGATCAACTGGCATTATTTTCAACATGAACTGATAGAATTTGGTCAATTAAATTTTTTGACAGGCAGAAATGCTTCGGGAAAATCTGTTATTATTGATGCCTTGCAGTTAATTTTACTGGGCGATACCAGCGGCAGTTTTTTTAATAAAGCTGCTAAAAATCATAATGAACGTGGAAATCGTACTTTGAAGGGTTATTTGCTGGGAGAACTTGGCGATGATGAAAACTCCGGTTTTAAGTATTTGCGGAATAATCGTTTTACAAGTTATATTGCTGTTGAATTTTTTGACAAGGAAAAAAAGAAATGCTTTACGGCCGGCTGTTGTTTTGATATATATTCTGAAAATGATATACCAAAATTATTTTTCATTTATGATGGTTCCATACCGGAGAATCATTTTATAGAAAATAAAACGCCGCTGACAATCAGAGAATTGCGCGAGCTGTTAAAAATGCAGTATCCGGGCAGCCGCAGTTATACGACGGATGTGGGCAGGGACTTTAGAATAACATTATATGGCAGATTGGGCGGGCTGCGCGAACGTTTCGGTACTTTGCTGAAAAAAGCGGTATCGTTTAATCCTGATATCAATATCCAGGAATTTATTTCTCAATTTGTGTGTGAAGCGCAGCAAACGGTAGATGTAAGCCAGATGCAGGACAATATCAGAAGCTATAAAAGTTTGGAAAATGATGTTGATAGACTGCAGAAAAGAATTGCTTTTTTGGAAAAAATAGCCGAGGTATATCAAAAGTATACTAATCAGAAAGAGAACGAAAGATTATACGCTTATTTACTGGATCAGGCTGAAGTTGATTTGAAGGCTGCAGAAATACTTGCTGCTGAAGATATACAGATACAGCTGGCCTGCGAAATAGACCGAATAACAGAAACTATCGACAGAGAAAACAAAGAAATACAGGAATGTCAGGATGAGCGGGAAGCATTGGTGTTGGAGCGCAACAATAATGAAGAGGCGCAGGCGTGGAAAACGCTGAATAATCAGATAGATGAAAAACAGCAGCAACTGGACGGGTTCCAGAAAGAATATGATAACGCACTTAAAATCGTTGATGATAGTATTAACGACTGGAATAGCCGGATGGGTACTATTTTGCCTAAACTGGAGCCTGCAGCTGTTGCCGGTGTAAATCCAATACTGGCATCGCTTGCAGAGAGCTTGGGAACTTTCGGTAAAAGCTTTATGGAACAACTGGAAGCATTGCAAAAAGTAAAACAGGGAAATATTGTAGCTCTGGATGAGGACGGTTTGGCGCGTTGCGTTGAAAGTATTGAAAATTTTAAAGAAGCGTCGCTGAAGCTGGAAACGCGCATTGAGACGGAACAAGCGACACTTGCTCAGCAGCGGCAAAAGCTGGAACTTGAAAGTAAAACACTGGAACGTGGTCAATACCCTTTTCCGCAGGATGTTCTGGATTTAAAAGCGGCGATCCGCGCCAGGCTGCGCATTAAAGCCGGGTATGATGTACCGGTCAGGATAATTGCCGAAGTGGCTGAAATAAAAAATATGCGGTGGCGGAATGTTATCGAAGGTTATTTGCATACGCAAAAGTATTATCTAATCGTACCACCGGAATATTTTCAGACTGCCGTCAATGTTTTTGATGCCATTAAACGACAGCAGTCGATTTACGGCACAGGCATCGTAGATATTGAGAAGCTGCAACGGATTGCTCCATGTGCGGATGAAGGCAGTCTGGCAGAAGAAATTATTACCGAAGATCCTGCCGTGCAGCTTTTTATCAACTATACCTTGGGACGGGTGAAAAAATGTGACCGGGTACAGGATCTGCGCCGCTATCGTACAGCAGTTACGGATGAAGGTATGCTTTATCAGAACTTTGTTGTGCGGGCGATGAGCCCCCTGCGTTGGGCCAAACCTGCCATCGGCAAAAATGCTGTTACCGTCAGACTGGCGGCAGTACAGGATGCCTTGCAAGAAGTGCAGCGGCAAAGTTTTGTCTGTGCCAATGTGGTATCGGGCCTGCGTCAAAGTAAAGCTCTTAAAGTGCTTAATAAAAATGAAATCCAGCAGGCGGCAGCAGCCATCAAAAACATGGCTTATGTACCGGCATTAAAAGCTGCCGTTGAAGCATTGAAACAAAGCCTGGCAGGAATCGACATCAGCGCTGTTGAGGCTCTGGAACGGCGGATAAATGATCTTGAACGTACTATTGAAATGCTGAAAGCAAGCTCCTGGCAGCATGCAAAAACCAGTGGCAGTTTGGAAGAACAGCTGCGCAGCTGTAAAGACGAAAAGATACCGAAATTAACAGAGCAGTTACATTTTTTAGAAGTCACGATCAAAGAAAACTATAGCGAAGACTGGGTAGAAAAAACAGGCCAACCTCGTTATCAGCAGGAACTTTCAGGCAGAGGCGATGCTGCCGCTATCAACAAAGCCTTTCCCAGAGAACTGAGCCGCTCAAAAAATGCCAGGGAAGAAGCCAGAAAATCATTGTTAGAACTGCGTGTCAAGTATAATCAAGATTATATCCTGGGTTATGATATTAGCATGGAAGATAATGAAATCTATGATAATGAATGGTTGGAACTAAGCGAAAACGAGCTGCCGGATTATGTGACGCGGATCGAAGATACCAGACAGAAAACCTTTGAACGGTTTCAGGAAGATTTTCTCAGCCGCCTGCAAAATAATATCAACGATATCAAGCGTCAAATCGACGAACTTAACAATGCGCTGAAAGACGTGCCTTTTGGTGACGAGCATTATCGCTTCCGAATCATTCCCAAACCGGAATATAAACGGTATTACGATATGATCGTTGATTCCATGTTAATGGAAGGGTATAACCTGTATTCAGCACAGTTTAATGAAAAATATAAAACTGAGATCGCTGAATTATTTGCCATCATGACAGATGAAAGTTCTTCAGATCAGGCAAATGCTTATGAAAATAGTGAAAAACGTATCCAGATGTTTACTGATTATCGTACTTATCTATCATTTGACATGGAAATTATTAACAGCAACGGCGAAACGCAGCGCTTGTCCAAAACATTGGGGAAAAAATCAGGCGGAGAAACACAGACGCCGTTTTATGTAGCAGTACTGGCTTCTTTCTTTCAACTTTATCGTATGGGCAGGGATAAAAAAGCCATTACTGCCAGACTGATAATTTTTGATGAAGCCTTTTCCAAAATGGATGGGGAAAGGATTATCCGCAGTATCGAGTTGTTAAAAAAATTTAATTTCCAGGCTATTCTTGCCGCCCCGCCTGATAAAATCGGTGATATAGCGACACTCGTAGACAGAAATATCTGCGTCCTCAGAAGCGGCAGGCAGGTCTGTACTCAATGTTTTGATCCGCGGGGACAAGAGGTATTCAGATATGAATAATAGTTGGCAAAAGATATTACTTGATAAACTGCTTGATAAATATGAACGCAGTGTTTTTTTCCGCCAGGGAAGAATCCCTGACCGCCGGATCATGCTCAAGTTATACGATGGCAGCAGAAGTGATTTTCCCCAGTATGAGGTCGAAGATGCAGATAAGTTAGCTGCTATAAACCGTGCTGTTTTGGGACTGGCTGCCGCCCGGATAGTAGAGTTTAAATGGATGCGCGGCGACGTAAATCATCTTATCGCCGAAGTATGGCTTAATTTTGACAATTTAGCAGCGGCCTATACTTATGTCAGTCGCCAGCCTAAAATCCTGACCGTTGATAAAGTATGCCAGGATATTTTATCTGCGTTGGAAAAAGTACGTTCAGAATGGATAAAAAAGTATCTGGAAGATATCTATACTGTTATTTCCAGCAAACGTGATCTTGGTAATAAGCTGCCGGCAGATTTTGCTGAACGGACGGATTTATTGCGTGCTTTGACCTTTATAGACCGGATCGGTACTGCAGAAATACTGGAAAGAGTGTTCTCTCTGCAGTGTTTTGGTGATTCCAAAAGATTTGAACAGAAAATTAAAACAAGATTGTTGTCTATTCTGCGTAAATATCTGGATGCGGATGACGATGTCCAGGATGAAGAATTATTGCGGCAAATCGGAATTGTAAAATATCCGGAGCAGTTTGAATTTTGTGGTAATGTAAGCCTCGGATTTGGATGCGGCAAAGTAGATTTTACCCCCCTTCTTTTTGGCAGCTGTATTTGTCTGGAAGATTTACAACGGGCAGTTTTGACTATTGCACCTGAGATAAAAAAGATACTGTCCATAGAAAACCGTGCTAATTATATACACTATCTCCAAACGAACAAAACAGCGCAGGAACTGGTAATTTATCATGGCGGACAATACAGTCCATCAAAGAAGATTTTTTTCCAAAGGCTTGCAGAAGCTATGCCGGAACAATGTTTATGGTACCATTGGGGGGATATTGATTACGGTGGATTTTCTATGCTTGCCCGTTTGCGCAGAGAAATAAAACAAGATATACTTGCTTATCGGATGAATGGTGCTGAACTGCTAAAATATGTTGAATTTACAGCTGCTATGACAAAGAGCTATGCAGAAAAATTAGCGAACCTGATATCTAAACCGGAACTGGAAGACTGCAGAGAATGTCTGGAAAAAATGTTACAAGAGAATAAAAAACTTGAACAGGAAGCAATGCTGATTCATATAAAATAGTGATTGTATTCCATACAAGGCTTATTTTATTTGTCCATATTATTAAATGAAACGTGTGAATCGAAACTGATAAAAATAGTAGATATTTCTGCGTCTCATAAATTGCGTAAATATGAGCCGTTTGGGTCATGATCTAAAGTATTTACTTGACTGATATTTGATTGAAAACAAAAGAGCAAGCCATTTTGGTTTGCTCTTTTGTTTTTTAGCAGAAAAAGTTTGAAAATAGAAAATGTATAAAAATTTTTTGTGATTTCACTAGTTAGGAAATAAAAGCAAACAAACGAAAATAATATAAATAAGAAATAAACATAAAAAATAGAAATGATAGCAAAGAAGAAAGGAAAGCGAAATAATATTAATTATAATGATATTAATATACAAAAAATAACCCTTTGAATCCTCATAATTGTTTAAATATACAAAAAGAAAGCAGGAGTTTTTGGCCGGATGTGGAATAGAGTAGTAAAATTTAGTGTGTTTTAGAAATATGCTAAATAAATTTTAAGGGGGTAAAAGGATATGAAAAGGATGAATAAGGTTTTAGCAAAGGCTGTCGTTTTGAGCCTGATAATGGGTGGAGTACATATGGGGGGGACTTTTGTTTAAAAGGTTATGCGGCTGCGATTGGTACTGGTTTGGAAATACATGCAGGTTTAGATGTCATGAATGATGCGGATGTTAAAGCGGATAAAGATGCTATAAAAGCTGCCGGCGCCTTAGCAACACAAAAAGATTTGGAAGCAGTAAATACGGAAGCGGAAGCTGCAAAAAAGACTGCAGAGGCAGCAGAGAAGGAAGCTGCTGACGCACATTCAAAGGTTACTGCGGCAGATATTAAAGCTCAAGCAGCCCAAGAAAAAAATACTGAACAAGATAAGACTTTAAGTGAGCAAGGTCAAAAGATTTCGGAAAATTCTATGGCGATAGAACAAAACACAGCGGACATTGCAACTAATAAACAAGGCATTGCGACTAACAAAGAAAATATTGAAAAAAATACGCAGGCAATCACTACCGAACGGACAGAACGCATCCAGGAAGTACAGCGTTTAGACGGGCGGATCGACGGCTTAAGCAACCGCATCGACGAGCTGGACGGACGCATTGATAAAGTCGGAGCTTTGGCAGTCGCCATGGCCGGCCTGCATCCGCTGGAATATGACCCGGATGCCCCGACTCAATTCTCGATGGCGGCAGGTTCTTACAGCGGTGAAAGCGCTATTGCGGCAGGTCTGTTCCACAACCCCAATAAAGACGTCCTTTTGAGCGTAGGTTTTTCGATCAGCGGCAGTGAGAAAGCAGCTAATGTCGGTGCTACCTTCCGCTTTGGCAGAAGCTCGGAATCAAAAGCCCGTAAAGTGATAGAAGATAAACAGCGCGAGCAGGAGCTGGCTGATCAGGCCAAAGCCGCAAGACAGAAAACAGTTGCCTACCGTGTAGAACAGATATTGGCTGAAGACACAGCGAAAGCTGAATAGCTGATGGGCAGAAAAGAACTTGATAAAAGTATCAATTATCAAGCGATCGGTATGCGGATCAGGATCATGCGGCTCAAACTGGCTGTTTCGCAGACTGAATGTGCGTTAAAGCTGGGGATTTCGCAGACACATTTGAGTAATATCGAGCATGGTCGCAGTGGGCTCACTCTGTCAATGTTGTGCCGGTTCTGCGATATTCTGCAGGTAAGTCTTGATTATTTGGTCAGAGGCGCAGAAAATAACGATACTCCGAAGCACAGCGAGATCACGATCGATGAAGTTGTGAGGGTCATTAAAATGCTGAAAGGCTTAGAAGAAAAGTAAGTCCGGCAGACAGCAAGTAAGCTGAAAATAAAACTAGCAAACCAAAAATGGTTTGCTAGTTTTTTATTTTTGGTTGTGTTAGGGCAGACAAGGATTGTTGACTATCTCTTGTAATTCTGCCGGCGTTGGTGTTTGAGCAGCGATTCCATAACCTTTACTTCCCTGATCGCGGCCACTGCCCCAGGTTATCCGTACATAATAGGGAGAAGCGTCACGGCCGGAAACGCCCTTGATAACAGTGGGAGGATTGAAACCATTCTTAGTACACCAAGCACAAAATTGTTGCCAAGTCATAATTAACATCTCCTTTTGTAAAATTTACAGAAAATACCTTTCTGCAGCTTTAGTATACGTGCGGATAAAGTCACGATGGTGGAAGTAAAAAATATTTGATGATAAATTTGCCAATAACATTCAGAATACGCGGGTTATAAAGCTGTCTGTCTAATATAATGCGCTGCAGGCGGCTGCTTTTTTTATTGTACAGAAAATTTTACCAACTGCGTATTACTGCTGACTTCGGCGGCTGGCAAGCTTTTGACCTGCGCAGACGTCGACAGTTGTAAAGCTTCTGGCGTAATGCGCCGGGCAAGACACTCTAAAAGTTTTACCCAGGCAAACGGCAGTGTCTTGCGGGGGGGCAGTGATGTGGTATATTTATAATATGAGTAATAGTAGTAATTAATAAAGATTTGAAAAGAGCTGAGAAAATGAATTTTTTCAAAAGATATGGAATGATAGGCGGAGCGATAGCTATTTGTTTTTTTGTAGTTTTATATGTGTTTTTTACCACCTATTCGATTTTTACTGTAAACAACCAGGTCAATTATGTGGCGGAGCATCCATATAAAGTCGTATCGGAAATAAATAAGATTCGTACCAGAATACTGGAAATAAACACCTATCTGCCGATTTTTCTGGCTAATAATGAAAACAGACCAGAGAGTATCAAGGCTGTTTTGCACACCAGCAGGCAGGAAAATGAAAAATCGCAGAGTATTTTGCAAGCAATCTATTTGGGAAACCCGGAGGATCTAACAGAATTAAAAACTGCTTTGAAAAACCTGGAACAGGCGCAGATACAGGTGGTAGATATTATAGAAAACAATGCAATGAATAAAGCCGAGTTCGAAAAATATTTTAAGAAAGAAGTAGAGCCTTTGCGGGTAAAGGCAGATGCGGCGATCCAAAAAGTGATTGATTCGGCAGATAGACGGGTCCTTATTATTCAGGAGGCTACCGAAAAAAAAGCAGAAAAAGCTTCTATTTATGCCGCCCTAATGGGTTTGCTAATGATTATTTTTATTATTTACGCCTATAAATTGCGTAATGAGTATATGGTAAATAGTGAACTTAAACGGCAACAGCAGATTTTGCAGGATGCTTTGCTGGCAGCCGGAAAAGCCAATGCAGCCAAACGGGATTTTTTGTCGAAAATGTCGCATGAAATCAGAACACCGATGAATGCCATTATTGGGATGTCGGCAATTGGTTTTAATTATTTGGATGATCAAAAGCGTATTGCCGATTGTCTGAGCAAAATCACTTTTTCGTCCAAGCATTTATTGATGCTGATCAACGATATTTTAGATATGTCCAAAATCGAAGATGGCAAATTTACTATCAGTGCAGAACTGTTTGATATGAAAAAGCTGGTCACTTCTTTGACAGATATCAATTATACTCTTGCCAAAACTAAAGGCGTGTCTTTTGAAGTGGTGCTTTCCGGCATTGAAGAGGAATTACTGATTGGTGATGCCATGCGCGTCAATCAAATTCTGATCAACTTGTTGTCTAATGCAATCAAATTTACGCCTAAAGGCGGCAGTGTTATGCTGGAAATCAAAAAAATCCGTGCAACAGGCACTAAGATCTGGTTGCGATTTATTGTTCAAGACAACGGTATCGGTATGAAGTCTGAGTTTTTGGAGCGTATCTACGAGCCTTTTGAACAGGGTGACAGCAGTGTTTCCGGAAAATACGGCGGCACCGGCCTGGGGATGGCGATCACCAAAAATCTTGTAAATATCATGAACGGGATTATCAAGGTAGAGAGCCGGGAAGGCCAGGGCAGTACCTTTACCGTAGATCTGCCGTTCGGCCTGAACCCGTCGGAACATAAAAAAAACAGCCCTGGGCTGGAGGATATCAGCGTTTTGGTAGTTGACGATGACGACGATACTTGTGAACATGCTGAGGTTTTGTTGAAGGGGATGGGAGTCGAGGTCGACTGGGTGCTTAACGGGTTCGAGGCCGTTGAAAAAGTTCGGACCGCCTGTGAAATTAAACACAGGTGTTATGATGTATGCTTCATCGACTGGTGCATGCCGGATATGGATGGTATAGAGACGACCAGACGGATCAGGGATTATGCAGGCCCGGACGCACTGATCATTATTATCAGCGCGTATGATTGGTCGGATATCGAACAACAAGCCCGGGAAGCGGGCGTCAATGCTTTTATCGCCAAACCGTTTTTTGCTTCTACTTTGTATAACACTTTATTAACAGTTATCCGCAAGGACGGTGCGGTAATACCTGAGGAAATCGGCAGTACCAAAGATAAATATGATTTCCAGGGGCAGAAGGTACTACTGGTAGAAGATAACGAACTGAATATGGAAATTGCGGCAGAACTATTGAAGTTTGCGAATTTGCAAGTCGATGTTGCTGAAAACGGCCAAGTAGCGGTAGATCTTTTTGTAAATTCTAAAGCAAAAGAATATGCCTTGATTTTTATGGATATCCAAATGCCGGAGATGAACGGTTATGACGCTACCAGGTGTATCAGGGCGTCTAAGCATACGGACGCGCAAGAGATACCGATCATTGCGATGACGGCCAACGCCTTCAGGGATGATGTGCAGGCAGCGTTGGATGCTGGCATGAACGGACATCTGGCTAAGCCTATAGATGTAAACACAATATATGAGATGATAGCCAAACATATAAATTTTTAGGGTAAGTAAACAGCGTTGCGGGGACATGTGATCATACGCTGAAGTTTAAAAAATATTGTTTGAATAGGATATGGGTAATAAAAAACACCTGCTATGCACTCAAGTGCACAGCAGGTGTTTTCATATCTTTAACTCATTATTTTAGCTTGAACGAGGAGAAAGCCAGCATCTTTCGGCGCTGGCAGTAATAAAGACTTACAGGCCTTGTGTATACCACACGTTTAATGGGTGGTATTTATTTTGTTTTTATCAGGGCAGACAAGGATTATCTGCTAACGCCTGTAATTCTGCAGGCGTTAGTGTTTGACCTGCGCAAACGCCAATAGTTTTAAAGCCGCTGGCGTAATGCGCCTGGCAAGACTCGAAGACGTTTTATACAGGGCCAAAGCAAATGTCTTGCGGGGGGGTACAAATGTGGTAAAATATATTTCAAGTATTGCAAATGAATCAAAATATAATAACAAAGAAAATTACTTATTAATGGTATTTGCTAAGCTGAAAATCGCTAAAAGAACTAAGATATGGGGGATGAAAATTTATGATGATGAAAAAACTAATATCAAAAGGTAAGCTTAAGAGTCAAATATTATACGCTTTAACTACAATGCCTATAGCATACAGTGCAATGCTAGGTATGTCGATAGTTGAAGCCGCTCCTGTACACGAAACCGAAACCGTTCAGGATACGACTAAATCATACGAAGATGGCAGTACTATCATAGTAAACAGTGGCTACGCCGTATATGCAGGCAATGGTGAAACTACGAACATTACAATTACCACCGGTGAACTGAGTGTAACCGGCAGCCACGCTCTTGGCGCTGTAAGAGCAAACGGCGGTACAATCAATTTCGGCGGTGATACAGTTACCATTACCAACAATATTAAAGAAGAGTGGTCTGATGCCGTAACCGTTGCCAGTAACGGCACTTTAAATTTCAACAATAAACAAACTATTATCCGGGGCGACAATTACAACGGACTGCTGGTAGTAGAAAATTCTACAGTTTCGAGCAACGCTTTGACCATAGACCTTGACCGGTCGCAGGGGACATTCTCTGATGATACACTTTATGGAATGATAGTCTCCAATGGCAGTAACTTTGAAGCAGCTGGAGCTGTAAACATAAATCTGAAGGGTTCAGCAGACGATTGGAACATCAATGGCCTCAACCTTTGGGGAAATGACGCTGGCGGTACAGTCACTTTTAACGACTCCTTAAATATTACCAGCATCGCTCATGCCAATGCCGATGCGACCAATTACGGCATCGGCGCCTGGAACAACAGTACTATGAACTTTAACGGCGCAGTTAATATCACTGTTCTTGGCGGCAGTGACAATATAGGTATCACTTGTGATGTCAGTAATATCAATGCTGCGGGCAAAACCGTGATTACTGTTGCCGACAGTTTTGCGAATAATAAGTATTTGGATAACGATAAAGGCGATAATATGGCTTTGTTTTTATATGATAATGCTAACGCCACTATGGGCGAAACTGTTTTGCAGGCCTTTGGCGGTAGAACGGCTCATGGATTAGAAGCTGGAGTTGGTAGTACAGCAAAATTTACCGATGACCTTACGGTAGTAGCCGATAATGAAAACGGCAATGCAATAGGGATACATCTGTACTTGGATTCAGTCTTGGAAGGCCAAAATGTAAGTATCTTTACCAATGGTAACAGCAGCGGTGCCTTTCATGTAGTTGATAGTTCTCAGGCTACGGTAAATGGCCTGCTGAATATCAAAGCCCTGGGTGATGAGAATGGCAATGGGTTAAGTGTTGGCTCCGGCAACGGTGCAGCTATATTTGTCGGGCAGGATGCCTTCATCGAGGTCAGCGGCGCAAACAGCATCGCTATCTTAGCTTCGGGCGCCGGCAATGTTACCTTTAATGGTTCTGTCGCTACTAAAGCCGCTATCGCCGCCCAAGCAGAAGGCAAAAACGGAGTTTTAAATCTTAATGGCGATTTTGACACTACGGCTCAGAAAGACACTTTGATCAAAGCTTTTGGTGGCGGACAGATCCACATCAATAACTCCGGCGCCGGCACGGTAAGAATAGATGGTAAAATAAAAACTTCAGAAGATAATAAAGACAATGCTATTGACCTGCAAATGAATAATGCCGCTTCTTTCTGGAACATGACTGCTGACAGCAATCTGACTTCTTTAACGATGAATAACGGTGCTGTTGTCGACATGCGGGCGGATAAAAATGGTTACAGCAAACTGGAAGTACAAAAGCTTGCTGGCACAGGCAGTATTTTTAAACAGGATATAGATGTGCGTACCAATAGCAGTGACAAGATTTTTGTAAAGGACGACTTCAGCGGCAACCAGATATTGGACATTTACCAAAAAGATAACTATGTTCCGGTAGAAGGCAGCAAAGAAGGAAATGGACTGTTACTGGCCAGCACCAACGGCGACGGTGTATTTACCGCTAAAGATCGTGAAGGGACTTTGTTTTATACTCATTACGATCTGGCAAGCAAAGCAAGCGATACGGACGGTTACGCTACAGACTGGTATTTAGATAGAATATCTAATCTGGATCCCACCGACAAACCTACTACCAGCGTTGATACCATTCTTGTGGCAAACACACTCAACTACCATACCTGGCGGACGGAAAACGACAAACTGCTGAAACGTATGGGTGAATTGAGAAATAACAGCGATGATGCCAAAGGTGCCTGGTTCCGTGTGCAGGGCAGCAAGATCGGCCGCAGCGGCAAATTTGGTTTTGAAAATAAATACACGGCTTATGAGCTGGGCTATGACGAGCTGACTAAAAACACTGCTGAGGTAAAACGTTATCAGGGCGCGGCGTTCAGCTATACTGACGGTAACAGTAGCTATGGCAGTGGGAACGGTGATAACAGCAATAAGGCTATCAGTTTCTATACTACGGAGATAGGTAACAAGGGGCATTATCTGGATGTCGTCTTTAAAATCAGCAATATGGACAATGATTTTGCTGTTTACGATACCAACAGCAACAAGATCACCGGTGATTTTAATAATACAGGCGTGTCGCTGAGTGCTGAATACGGCCGTAAAAACACTTTGGAAAACGGCTGGTACATCGAGCCGCAGGCGCAGTTTACTTTGGGCTATCTGGGCGGCGATAACTACACTGCCAGCAACGGTATCGAGGTCAGCCAAAGCGGTATCAAGAGCGCAGTGGGACGTATCGGTTTCAATATCGGTAAAGAGGTCGGATCTACAGGTATCGTCTATGCTAAAGCCAACCTGCTGCACGAGTTTGGCGGCGGCTATGATGTAAGCATGCGCGACAGCAGCGGCGCTTTAACAGTAAGCGACAGCTTTAACGATACTTGGTTCGAGTATGGTATCGGTGCGGCTTTAAAAACAGGCAGCAGCGGCCACCTCTATTTTGACGTAGAACGCAGCGCAGGAAGCCACTTTAAAAAAGACTTGCAGTGGAACATCGGCGCACGCTGGACCTTTTAACGAATAAAATTATGCCATCTATATTAATATAGATGGCATAATTTTGATAATACTCTGTTTGTTTTACAGTTCTCTGTGATTGCTGATGATGGCCCGGCTCAGTTCGTTGAGGCAGCCGGTCAGTTTGTCCAGCCGCTGTTCCATGCGCAGCAGCAGATACCAGC
>UQZN01000024.1 GCA_900545535.1 uncultured Phascolarctobacterium sp. | reverse complement strand
ATAAAAGTATAAAAAATTATATTTATAAAATAACTTGCTATTATAATTTATTTATTGTATTATTGGCAAAGGGAATATAAAATAACAAAACAAATCTTCCGGGGGAATATTTGTTGCGAGAGGGTGCTTAACATGAAAAGGAAAAAATTGATCAGACAGTCTGTTCTGGCTGGTTTGCTGACTGTGGCCTGTCAGCAGGCAGTATGGGCGGCAGAAGGCATCGATATGCCTTTTTCGACAGTAAGTGCTTTAGAGGCGGTTGGGGGTATTGCGTCTATTGATTCAAGTAATATCAACCATCGTGATAAGGGCATTTCTGTCAGCGACAGCGATTTTATTTACAATAGCGGAGCGGTGAAGCTGGATATTACAGGCTTTGCCGGTGCTATTAACAACAGTAGTTCTAATGGGATTTTTGGATATAATGGTACAGTCGACCTCAAGCAGATAGAACTGAATTTTACTGATGATCCGGGTATCGTACATAATATGGATGTTTACGGTGTAAAAACCTATGCGGCTGGCGTTATTAAGCTGGGGGACAGTTCCAAGATCACTGTTTCCGGTAATGTCAGCAATATCAATCCCAATAATCCCTATTATGTGATGAAAGGATTATATGCAGGCGATAATGCTACGCTGGGTCCGGGCCGTATCGAAGTCGGTGACAGGTTTGAGCTGAATGTTATTAACGCCGGTGACGGCTGGACCTATGGTATTGATTCTTATGATGATGCCAGGATAACTGTTGGCGACAAAATGAAGATGTTTGTTTCGGGCGAAAAGGAAACCAGAGGAGTTGAGGTTGGCTTCCATGATGCGCAGCTTACTATTGGTGACGATGCAGAAATTACCGTCAAGAGCAAAAACGGTTCAGCGGTAGGCGCTTTCGTCTTTAATACCGGTCATTTAAATTTAGGTAATGGTTTAAAGCTGCATGTTACTGGCGAAGATGCAGCAAACGGGGCTTATGGGCTGGTAGTGCGGGGGACAGGCAGTGATGCTGTTTTAAACGGCGGCGAGATCGTTGCCAGGCAGGGCAGTGAAATGGGCTATGCGATTTATAACAGTGATAACGGCGTTGTGACCGGCAATGAAGGCAGATACAGCATTTATGGCAAGATACTCAACCAAAGCGGCGGGAAAATAGATCTTGCTGCTAAAGGGGCTTCGCTGCTTGAAGGCTGGATCAGAACCGACAGTACGGCTGAAACCAATCTCAGTCTGACGGAGCATTCTCTGTGGAATATGACTGGAGATTCTAATCTGCAGCATCTGGTCAACGATAATTCGATTGTTGATATGACGCAGGACGGGAATACTTTCCATACCTTAACGGTCGAGAATCTCAGCGGCAATAATGGTGTTATCAAAATGGATATCGATGCCAGCCAGAATGTTTTGAACAGTGATAAGCTATATGTGACCGATATTCTGACAGGGACGCAGTACATTGATCTGTATGAAGTCAACAGTTATCAGCCGCTTGGGGCAGAGGGGGTCGGTACGGTTTTGGCGACTGTCAACAATCATAACGGCAGCTTTGCCGCGATGGACGGCGAAGGCACGCTGTACTGGAAGCGTTATGAACTGGATCATCAGGATACTGCCGATACCAGCGGTAATTATACCAAGGACTGGTATTTGAAGCAGGTAACGAATATCGGCAATCCTACTACCAGTACGGATACGATCCTGTCGGCGAATGCTTTGAACTACCATACCTGGCGCAGCGAGAACGATAAGCTGCTGCAGCGAATGGGTGAACTGCGGCATAACGGTGAAGAAGCGCAGGGTGCCTGGTTCAGACTGCGTGGGTCGAAGATCGGCCGCGATGGTAAATTCAGTTTCGAGAACAAGTATACTGCCTATGAGATGGGGTATGATGCGGTGACTAAGCGTACCGAAGATAAGGTGCGTTATCAGGGTGCTGCGATCAGTTATGTGGACGGTGACAGCAGCTATAATCGCGGCAGAGGTGATAACAGCAGCAAGGCGATCAGCTTCTATAATACGGAAATAGGCAGTAAAGGTCATTATCTGGATGTAGTTTTTAAAGTGAGCAATATGGATAACGATTTTACGGTCTACGATAGCAGAAATAATAAGATCACCGGCGACTTTAACAATACAGGTGTGTCGCTGAGCGCTGAGTATGGCCGCAAAAATGCGTTGCAAAAGGGCTGGTACATCGAGCCGCAGGCGCAGTTTACTTTAGGCTATCTGGGCGGCGATAGCTATACTACCAGCAATGGTATCCAGGTCGACCAAAGCGGGATCAAGAGTGCTGTCGGACGCGTTGGTTTCAATATCGGTAAAGAGGTTGACAGTAAGGGGATCGTTTATGCGAAAGCAAATCTGCTGCACGAGTTTGGCGGCGGTTATGATGTGACGATGCATGACGGCACTGACAGTGTGAAGGCTGGTGATACTTTTAATGATACATGGTTTGAATATGGTATTGGCGCGGCATTTGCTACCGGCAAGACAAGTCATATTTATCTGGATGTGGAGCGCAGCTCCGGCAGCGACTTTACTAAGGATTGGCAGTGGAACGTCGGCGCACGCTGGACATTTTAACTGGCTTACATTGTTATAGGGGAATATTAGCAATGTATAAAGGTAAAATGTCGTGACTGCTGTCAGGTGCAGAAACAGCAAGGCAAAAGCAGCTGTTTCTGCACACAAGTTAGGAATTTGCTTATAGGCTGGAAGCTGTAAATATAAAAACCACTCAACTGCATAGTTGAGTGGTTTTACGTTACTTAATCCCAGCGTTTCAAAATATCGGCCACGATTTCTTTATCTGTTTTTTTGCGTTTCTTTTTTTCAAAGTTACGATAATTGTTATCGCGGTGATCGGTCGAATAATCTGCATAATCTATGTCGTTATGTTCATATTGCTCATAGCTGCGATTGTAGTCGCCGTGGCCGTCGTCCAGAAGCAGGGGTACGAAGCCGGCATCGGCAGGCAGCTTAAAGTTTGTCATGATATTTTCCATACAGCCCTCCGTCATCAGTTGTTGATCGTTATGTATATTTTAGCACGGATATAACGGCCGGTAAATGTTTTTGCAGCGATTGACAAAAATAGGCAACGGTTATACCATAAACACATAAAGGGGATGTTACTGTGAGTAAATCATATAGAGATCAGTTCAAAGAAGAAAGTGCCAGACGTAGACGCCGTCAACAGAAACAGATCGCTGCTGTAATAATTTTGATCGGCGTACTGGTATCGGGTGCTTTGTGGTATTTGGATGGGATCAGTAAAGAGCGGCAGGCGACGCAGCAAACTATGCAGACACAGACTGCGACGCCGATTGAGCAGCCAAAGCAGGAGGTAAAGCCTGAAAAACCTGCTTTAGAACCGAC
The DNA here is from genome assembly GCA_900545535.1 of uncultured Phascolarctobacterium sp. Lineage (GTDB taxonomy): Bacteria > Bacillota > Negativicutes > Acidaminococcales > Acidaminococcaceae > Phascolarctobacterium. The sequence goes on along the minus strand of UQZN01000024.1, from coordinate 30,986 downwards.
GAAGGAAGAACAGAAGCAGCCGGCAGCGGCTAAAACGGTCTATACGATATTGATAGATAAAAGTGATTACAAGCTGTATGTGCTGAAAGACAACGAAGTAGTTAAGCAGTGGGGCGTTGCCGTTGGTGCTAAGCCTGGGCAAAAGCAGCGTGCCGGCGATATGACTACGCCGACAGGTAATTTTGAGGTGGACGAGATTTTAGATGCGTCGTATTGGACGCATGATTTCGGTGATGGTAAGGGCGAGATCAAAGGCGCTTACGGACCTAAATTTATTTCGCTGGTAACAGGCTGGGACGGCATCGGCATCCATGGCACACACGCGCCGGAATCTATCGGTACGATGGCTTCGGAAGGCTGCGTGAGAATGAGGAATGACGAGCTGCTGGAGCTTCTGCCTTATGTTCAGGTTGGCAGTAAAGTCACGATCAGAGAATAAATTGCCGTAAAATTCAGCGTATAATGGCTTTTATACTGCCATAGCTTGACAAAAAGGCGATTCTGCGCTAAAATAACATCGTTGCGGAACTATAGCTCAGTTGGTTAGAGTACCTCGTTGACATCGAGGGGGTCACTGGTTCGAGTCCAGTTAGTTCCACCAAATTGAAGAGTAACCCCATAACTTCTGTGGAAGTTATGGGGTTGATTTTTTGCCATGCTGTCTGTAAATTTAAAATACAAAAGCACCTGCGTGAAAACGCAGGTGCTTTGTGCTCCAGGCGGAGCAAAAGATATCGGCTCATCAATATCAAGTGAGATTATAACACAGATATAGATTGCTGGCAATGACTTTCTTATCAGATGATGGTATAGAATTAAGCGGACAGTTAATTTTAAATCTGTATAGTGACTTTGCTAATAATATATGTTATATTGTTAGACAAAACTTATAGCTAATAAAAAACATACTAAAGACAGGGGATGTAAATTATGAGAATCAAAGTCAGCGGTGAGTTGGGTACGGTAGTTATGAGCCTGGCAGTGATCGGCCTGTATTATGGTGCCGCCAGTTTTGTCGTCGAAAATATTCTTTTACGTAATCTTACTGAAGAGGAACGGGAAGAGCATATTTTGAGCAAGCTGTTGTTTTGGAGCACGGTACTGTTGCTGATTGCCGATGCTTTACTGGTTATTTTGCCGGCCTTTGGTATGCAGTTATTGCCGGTAACGCTTTTAGATTTTATCTAGCTGCACAGATATAAATTAGTTGAGCGCTGTGATTGAGACAGTCTGTAGCTTGTGATGATTGCTGCAGACTGTTTCTTTTATTTGCAGTTTATAATTATTTTGCTGGCCGTCTGACGCTGAAATAGGTTAAAATATAGGTGCAGGCTGCGGTGAGATATCGGGCAGCAATTATAAAGGAGTGAGTGAAAATGGCAACAGTATACCCTTTTAAAAAATATAATTATAATGTTTTGATAGATGATAAATCAGTAGGGAATTTTTCAGAGGTTTCAGCACCTAATATAGACGTCGATCCGATTGAATACAGGGAAGGCAATCATCAGGCCGCTGCACCTGGGAGAATGCCGGGTTTTGTAAAGTTTGGCAACGTGACACTGAAATGGGGGATGGCTGATTCGCAGTATTGGACGGATTGGTTTGCAAGTATTAAGAAGGGCGATCTTGAGCGGAAAAATGTGATGATCGAGCTTTTGGGTGATGACCAAAAAGCTGTAGCACGCTGGCAGATTTTTAACGCCTGGCCTGTTAAGTGGAGCTGTCCTGATGTTAGCACTGGCAGTGAAGAAATAGCGGTAGAGAGTCTGGAACTGGCCCATGAAGGGCTGAACCGTGAAGTTTAAAACAGTCTTTGAAAATAATAAATTTTAGATATTGTAATGAGGTAATTTTTATGCGTAAGATTTTAGCAGGCAGGATCTACCGGCATTTTAAAGGTAAGGCTTATAAAGTGCTGGTCGTGGCGCAGCATACGGAAACAGGTGAGCAGTGCGTTGTTTATCAGGCCTTGTATGATGAGTTTGCCTATTATGTACGGCCTTATGCGATGTTTGCTTCTGAGGTTGATCGTGAAAAGTATCCCGAGGCGGAGCAGCAGTACCGTTTTGAGCTGGTAGAAGAAAATCATGACTGATCATATTTTAAACGGCATACTGGGGCTGGCGGTAGGTGATGCTTTGGGCTATCCGGCACAGGGCAAAAGCCGCGAGAGTTTAAAATTCAGTCCGGTACTGGCAATGCAGCAGGGCTTATGGTCGGACGATACCAGCCTGACTTTGTGCACGTTAGCGAGCCTGCGTGAAAATGACTGGCGGCTGGATTATTATGATTTGATGCGCCGTTTTGCCGGCTGGCTGCAGGAGGGGTATCTGACACCGGAGGGGACGGCGTTTGACGTTGGTGCGACAACGAAGCAGGCGCTGCTGAATTATTTGAACAGGATGCCGTTGGAACGCTGCGCTCTTCGTAACCAATGGAACTGCGGTAATGGTTCGCTGATGCGAATCTTACCGGTGGAGTTTTATTTGCAGGCTCATCCGGAAGCTAATCGTTATGAAGCTATCAGGAATGTGTCGGCACTGACTCACGCGCATATTTGCTGTACTTTGGGCTGCTTTTTATATTGTACTGTTGCCGGTGAGATCATTCAGCACCGCGAACGCTTTAAACTGCATACCTTGCTGATGCGTGGTGTGGCGAAGGCTGTGGAGGAGCTGCGGCAGGTGGCCGATACCGATGATAACAGGGAGCTGCATTATTACAGCCGTATTATTGACCGCAGTTTGTATGATCTGCCGGCTGCTGAGATAGAGAGCAGCGGTTATGTGGTAGATACGCTGGAAGCGGCGTTGTGGTGTCTGGCTAATACGGATTCGTACCGCGAGTGCCTGCTGTGGGCAGTAAATCTGGGTGACGATGCCGATACGGTAGCGGCTGTTGCCGGCAGCCTGGCAGGTTTATATTATGGCTATGACAGTATTCCGCGCGAATGGCTGGCCGGGCTGAAAAATCTGGAAGCAATAGTCAGAGTGTGCGGTTAGCGTGATGAAGAAAACTACAGAACGATATGGAGACAGGAATGACAGTAGCTTATGAGTTGATCAGAAGTAAACGCAGGACGCTTGCCATCGTGATCGACAGCGAGGGTAAATGCAGCGTACGGGCGCCGCTGCAGGCACGTTTAAGCGATATAGAAGGCTTTGTGCAGGAAAAAACCGCCTGGATACTGCAGAAGCAGCAGCAGTATGCTGCCGTGCAGAAAAAGCGGCAGTTTTTAGTGGCAGACGGAATACAGCTGCCTGTATTGGATAAAAGATATACTTTGCGGTTGGCAGAGGTGAAAGAGGTGCAGGAAAATGGTGCGGTACTGCTGTGCCCGCAGCGGGATTCGCAGCAGGCGCTGGAAAAATGGCTGCGTGGGCAGGCTTTACTGGTTTTGCAGGAACGGACTGCATTTTTTGCGGAGCAGATGGGTGTCACTTACCAAAACGTGAAGCTGTCGTCAGCGGCGAAGCGTTGGGGCTCTTGCAGCACGAAGGGCAATTTGAATTTTTCCTGGCGGCTGGTATTTTATCCGCTGGCCGTTTTGGATTATGTGGTCGTGCATGAGCTGAGTCACATCGGTAATATGAATCACAGCTGTCGGTTTTGGCGGCGTGTAGCCAGTATTTTGCCGGATTATCAGGTGCGGCAGCGTTATTTACATGAGCATTCGTATATTTTGCAGTGGTTAAGATAAAAACCCGCTTCTATAATTTTATAGAAGCGGGTTTGATCTATGTGCGTATTAATGATTTATTGACGTTTGGGCGGCAGCTGAGCTAACAGGATAGCGACAAAGACCAGGCCACAGCCGCCAAGTTCGCGCAGGGAAAGCTGCTGACCCAGAAGCAGCCAGCCTGCCAGAACGGAAAAGACGGATTCCATACTGAGGATAATCGAAGCTAAAATAACATTGACGTATTTCTGGCCGAGGATCTGCAGGGTATAGGCGATGCCGCAGGACATGACGCCGGCATATAGGATCGGCAGCCAGGCCGCCTCAAGTGCTTTCCAGGTCGGCGTTTCGTAAAAGAAGATGGCCGGCAGGCTCAAAATGCCGCAGACGGCAAATTGCAGCAGCGACATCCGCACACCATCTACCAATACGGAGAAGCGTTCGATGGTGATGATATGCAGCGCGAAAAAGCAGGCGCAGGCGAAAATGATCATATCGCCGTAGTTGACGCTGAAATTTTCGTTGATGCAGATGAAGTACATGCCGGCAGCGGCGATCAAAACGCTGAGCCATTGCAGCCTGGTAACGGCTTTATGGACGATGAGCCCGAACAGGGGCACGATAACGATATAGAGGGTGGTGATGAAGCCGGCTTTACCGACAGAGGTATAGCCGATGCCAATCTGCTGCAGTGTACTGGCGATCGTCAGCACGATACCACAGACGATGCCGCCGGTGATCAGGTCCTGACGTTCGGTCTTGTTATCAGTGCCCCAAATAGAAAAAGGCTTGCCGGCCAGCCGGTCAAAAAAGGCTGCGCAGGGGATCAGAAAAGCGGCGCCGATCAGCGAACGGATACCGTTGAAGGTGAAAGCGCCTACGTGGTCGGCACCGACGCTTTGCGCTACGAAGGCCAAGCCCCAGATCAAGGCGCAGAAAAACAGCATCAGGCTGCCTTTAAGTTGATGTTGCTGCATCTATAACACTCCCTGTTATTTATAAAAGTAAGAACTTTTATATTTTAGCATTATTTTAAGGAAAGTTTAAGTATTTATGCAAAATTTTATAATTCGGAAAATTCAGCAGATAGCGCATTGATGGCAGATAGTGTTATAATGAGGATAAATATTTAGAGTAGCTGGGGGCAGACTGATGAGCAGGGATTTTTTTGTAGCGGACTTTGAGTTTACGCAATATACTAAAAGAATGGGACGGCCGCGGGGATTTTTTTCAGAAATCATTGAGATCGGCGCGGTGAAGCTTGATGGAACTTCTCTTGAAGTCACAGGTAAGATCCAAAATTTTGTCCATCCGCATTTTTATCCGAAGCAGGCTAAAGAGGGGATGGATTTCTGTATGATCACTGAAAAAGATATGGAGACAGCTATCGAATTCAGTGAGATGCTGGAGCAGATCAAAGCGTTGTATGTACCGGGCAAGACTTATTTTGTGGCCTGGGGCAATGAGGATTATAAGGTAGTGGCAGAAGGCTGCCGGCGGCATAAGCTGGAAAACCCTGTTTTAGAAGAGGATTACCTTGATCTGGCGGCCGCCTACAAGCTGATGAAGGGCGACAGTTATACGACCGGGCTGAAGAAGGCGACGGAAGAACAAAACGTCGATACGGGCGGCTTGTGGCATACCGCTTATGACGATGCTGCCAATACTGGCAAACTGCTGGTAAAATTGCTGGCAGGCGGCTGGACGCCGGAGGCGTACTTTGCCGCTGCGGCAGAACTGGGAAAATAAAAGATATAAAAAAGCTTCGCTGCAGGATTGATCCTGCTGGCGAAGCTTTTTTACAGGGCGTTTTAATCGTGATATTTTTCGGGGAAGAAAATACGTAAAATATGTTCGTCATGGTTTTTGCCGAAGGCATTGCCGATGAGGAAGAAAATCAGCGAAGCACCGATACCGATGACGATCTGGTGCAGGTCGAAGAATTTTATCTGCAGCGCCATCGTGGTGCAGTAAGCCAGCACGCCGCCGGCCATGGCACAAACAGCGCCGGTGCGGTTGGCTTTTTTCCAGAACAGGCCGAAGATCAGCACCCAGAAGAAAGCTGTTTCCAGACCGCCAAAAGCGAACATATTGATTTTCCAGATCACGCTGGGCGGGGCGATGGCGATAAAGTAAACGCCGAGGCCCAGGATAATGGTAGCGCCCATACTGAAAAGTCTGACTGTATTGTTGCTGACGGTTTTGCCTTGTTTAGAGCACTCATGCATGTAAACGTCTTTGATGATGGCCGAGGAGGACGCCAGCAGCAGCGAAGAAACGGTAGAGATCGTAGCTGCGATGGGCCCGATGATGGTGATACCGGCCCAGAAGGGATCCATGGTGCTGATGATAGTGAGCGGCGTAATGTTGTCAACACTGCCGCCGTAAGCCTGCAGGGTATCAGTCAGTACGCCTTTGGAGAGGACGCCGATCCAGGTGGCGATCAGGGTCATGGCGCCGATGACTACAGTACCGATGATCATGGCGTTATGCAGGGCTTTGGTATTTTTGTAGCTGATGCCGCGTACTACTGATTGCGGCAGAGCCAGTGTACAGACACCGACCAGCAGCCACTGGCTGATATAGAGCGAGACCGGCATTTTACCGCGGGACAGCGGTTCCAGCATATCGGGATGATTAGTTTGGATGTGGGTCATGATTTTTTCGTAGCCGCCGCCTGTTTCCAGCATCGAGAAGAACAGGATGAAAAGGCCGATGATCATGGCGACGGCACAGATAGCGTCGGTGATAGCGACGCCTTTGAAGCCGCCGACAGTGGTATAAAAGACTACGATCAGGCCGAACAGTGTCAGCCCTGTGACATAAGAAAAGCCTGTAACGGCTTCAAAAAGTTTGGCTGCCCCTACGAACTGGGCTACCATCGTTGCACAGAAGAAGGCGACAATTACCAGTGCGGAAATATTGGCCAGCAGATCAGACTGGTAACGGCTGCGGATCACGTCAACAACGGTGACAGCGTCGATTTTGCGCGAGACCATAGCGATCTTTTTGCCGAAAATACCTAAAACGAGGAAGATGACTACTACCTGCACGATCGCCATGTAGAGCCAGCCATAACCGATGACCCAGGCCATGCCGGGGCCGCCGACAAAAGTGCTGACTGAGCTATAGGTTGCGACGGTGGTCATCGCCAGGACAAAACCGCCCAGGCTGCGTCCGCCGATAAAATAATCTTTGGCAAAATTCTGCCGGCGGTCACTGCGGGAAGCTCGCTGCACCCAGAAGCTGATCCCCAGCATAAAAATAAGGAATAAAAAGACCGGCCAGAGGTGGAGGAAATTACCCATTGATCTCATCCTCCTTGTCGTCTAAATCCATATCTTTGAAAATGTGATTGGCAAGGATAACAGAAACGGCAATGGCAAACAGCCAGGTGCCGATGCAGCCGGCCCAGACCCATAAAGGCGTCTGGAAAAATTCTACTTTAACGTCCGCAAGGCCAAAGCCGGCGACGCACCAAAAGACGATGACAATAAGAAGGGCTAACCAGGTGGCATTTGCTTCCCGATTAGCCTGTTTGAATTTTTCTTTACGATTCATTTTTTGCTCCTTCTGCAGTATCGGCCAAAATAAAAACAGTAAACGGTCCGGTCTGCGGGATTTATCGCTATTATTGTATCACATTTTTGTTATTTGCCAAGCTATTTATCTGAAAAGCTGTTATTTTTTCGAACAGGACGACTGGCAAAACGTACGAGCAAAAACGCAGCGTCAGGCGACGAGAAAAAGTTCTTGAATGTCTTGTGGGGGGGTACTCTTGTGCTATAATAAGGACGGAGGGGAACGGAGGGAGAAAATGTTTTATAAAAAAGTAACTTCCCACGATCATAAATGGTTCTTTTTACTGCGCTATGATGACTTAAAAGAGGGCTTGGAGATGTGGAGCAGCCGCACTCTGAAATGGCAGTATTTTGACTATCAGCAAAGCAGGAGCCTGCAGGCGATCTTGAATGATGCTGGCCTGTGCAGTGATATCACGCCGGAAGCCGCCGCAGAGATCATTAAAGAGTATCTTGACCAGGAGCAAGGATAAAGTCCCTGCTCTTTTTTATTTGGTAAATTATAAAAGTGGCTGGCTGAGGCGGCCAGTGTTATAATATGTAATATCTTGTGAAGTGAGGGGTAAACGTGATGATCAACAAAGACAGGCTTTTAAATGAATTTATAGAACTGGTCGGGGTGCCTTGCCCCAGTAAAGATGAAAAAGCAGAGGCAGAACTGCTGGTGCACAAGCTGCAGGCCATGGGACTGGAAGTAAAAGTTGATGACGCCGGCAGTAAGATCGGCGGGACGACCGGCAATGTATGGGCTTTTTTGCCAGGCAATGTGCAGGGCGCGACCCGGCTGTTTTTTGAAGCGCATATGGATTCGGTACCGCCGACTACGGGTACCAAGGTAGTACGCAGGGACGGCGTTTTGTATTCGGACGGAACCACGACCCTGGGCGGTGATGATAAAGTAGGTATTGCGGCTGCGCTGGAAGCGGTGCGGACTGTGCAGGAGCAGAATATCCCCCATGGCGACATCCAGCTGTGCTTTACGATCGCCGAGGAGATAGGCTGTTTGGGCGTGGTCAATCTTGATCCTGCCGACATTAAGGCTGATCTTGGCTATTGTCTGGATATTGGCGGTGCGCCCGGTATCGTTACCAATGCGGCGCCGCGGCTGTTTGATATTTATTTTACAGTCAGGGGCAAGTCGGCTCATGCCGGTATCGAGCCGGAAAAAGGCATCAATGCTATTATGCTGGCGGCTAAGGCACTGGCGGCGCTGCCTGCATACGGAAGATTAGATGAAGAAACAACATTAAACGTAGGCCAGATCGAAGGCGGTGCGGCAACTAATATCGTTGCGGAACAGGCAAGGTTTGTGATCGATATGCGCTGCATGGATCCGGAGAAGCTGGAACGGCTGAAGGATGCAACGATCAGTCGTATCAGGGAAGTGGTGGAAGCCGGCGGCGGTATGTTAGAGGTCGAGCCGGTGGAAGGCAGTCCAGCAGTTCATGTGGCGGAGGACCATGCCGCTGTCTTGCTGGCGAAGCAGGCCGCAGGTAATCTGCAATTGCCGTTTGAATTGACGAAAACAGGCGGCTGCAGCGATGGAAATTTCCTCTGTGGCTACGGTTTGCCCTGTATACTTCTGGCGACCGGTATGAGCAAGGTGCATACAACGGAAGAATATCTGCGTGAGTGTGATTTATACGATTGTGCCCGCTGGGTGACAGAGATTATTCGGATCGCTGGACAACAATAAGCAGACTGCCGTTGTTTGCTGTAATAAAAAACAGCTACTTACAATAAAAACTAAAAATCTATGCAGATATTGACTTTGTGTAAATTTACATCTATAATTGATAGTGCCGAAAGTTTTGGGTGTCCTCCTGAAATACTTGGCGTGGAGCCGTAAGTTTCTGCTTACGGCTTTTTTATATCCGTTCAGGTCAATTATCGGCAAAAGAGTGTATACTTTGTCAGTTTAATTGACTTTAGCCGTTAATTTTTATATAATTTTTTATTATGATGTTTCGACTTTAAAGGAGCGATAAAACGATTATGAAGTACATGACTGGTAATGAAATTCGTGAGAAATTTTTAAAATTCTTCGAAGATAGAGGACATTTGATCCTGCCCAGCGCGTCACTCATTCCTCAGGATGACCCGACGCTGCTCTTGATTGGCGCCGGTATGGCTCCTTTCAAACCCTTTTTTACGGGCAAGATGAAACCGCCTTCTCCACGTATCGCGACCTGCCAAAAGTGCGTGCGTACCGGCGATATCGAAAACGTGGGCCGTACTGCCCGCCACCATACCTATTTTGAAATGCTGGGCAATTTCTCTTTCGGCGATTATTTCAAAAAAGAGATCATTCCCTGGAGCTGGGAATTTATTACTAAAGAACTGGGTATCCCCGCTGATAAGCTGTGGATCACTATCCATACTGAAGACGATGAGGCTTTTGACATCTGGCATAATGTTGTCGGCCTGCCGGAAGAACGCATCGTACGTTTGGAAGAAAACTTCTGGGAGATCGGCAGCGGTCCCTGCGGTCCCTGTTCCGAGATCCATGTCGATCTGGGTGAAGAACGCGGCTGCGGCAAAGATACCTGTGCTGTCGGCTGTGACTGTGACCGTTTCCTGGAAATCTGGAATCTGGTCTTTACCCAGTATAATCAGAATGAAGACGGCACTTATACGCCGCTGACCAATAAAAACATCGATACCGGTGCCGGCCTTGAGCGTCTGGCTTCCGTATTGCAGGAAAAACCGTCTAATTTTGAAACCGATTTGATTTTCCCGATCATTGAATATGCAGCTCAAGTAGCTGCTGTGGAATATGGCAAAGATAAAAAAACGGATATTTCCCTGAAGGTCATTGCTGACCATGCCCGCAGTATGACATTTATGATCGCGGACGGTATCCTGCCGTCTAATGAAGGCCGTGGTTATGTTTTGCGTCGTATTCTGCGCCGTGCCGTACGTCACGGACGTTTGATCGGTATCGATAAGATGTTCCTGGCTGGTGCCGTAGATGTAGTCATCGAAATGTACGGCCATGTATATCCTAATTTGGTGGAAAAACGCGAATATATCCAAAAAGTTATCGAAATGGAAGAAACCAGCTTCCTGCGGACTCTGCGCCAGGGCTGCGAATTGCTGAATGATGAGATCGTGAAACTGGAGGCTGCCGGGGCGACTGAGCTGGACGGTGCCACCGCTTTCAAACTGAATGATACCTTTGGCTTCCCCTGGGAACTGACGGCTGAGATCTTGGAAGAAAACGGTATGACGATGGATAAAGCAGGCTTTGACGCCGCGCTTGAGGTACAGCGTAAAATGGCACGTGAAGCCCGTGACGATAAAGCAGGCCGTCCGGTCATCTATAACACACGCGGCATTGATATTGCTGCCCTGAAGGTCGACGAAGCTGCCGGCAGCGGCAAGATCGTGATGCTGTATCCGGCCCATGATGCCCAGCCGATCGAAAATGCCGAAGACGGCAAAGACGTTGCCGTTATTCTTGACGTTACTGCTTTTCATGCCGAAGGCGGCGGACAGTTAGGCGATTTGGGCCGTATCACCGCTCCTACCGGTGTGATCGAAGTAGAAAATACTAAAAAGCTGCCGGACGGCGCTACGATCCACCTCGGCCGTGTCGTTGAAGGCACTGTTAATGTGGGCGATGAAGTAACCTATGCAGTAAACAGCTGCCGCAAGAGCGATATTGCCCGTAACCATACGGCGACACATTTGCTGCATGCAGCCCTGAAAACTGTTTTGGGCGGTCATGTCAATCAGGCAGGCAGTTATGTCGGTCCCGACCGTCTGCGTTTCGACTTTTCACATTTCTCGCCGGTAACGGAAGAAGAACTGCGCCGCGTCGAAGCTATTGTTAATGAAGAGATTTTAGCCGCTAAAGGCGTTACTATTGAAGAACTGCCGATCGAAGAAGCCAAAAAACGCGGTGCTATGGCGTTGTTTGGCGAAAAATACGGCGATATCGTACGAGTCGTTACGGTACCTGGCTTTTCGATGGAATTCTGCGGCGGCGTGCATGTTACCAATACTGCGCAGATCGGTATGTTCAAGATCATTTCCGAGTCCAGCACCGGTGCCGGCGTGCGCCGTATCGAAGCTGTGACCGGTCATGGCGCCGTAGCCCATGTCAACGAAATGGAAGCTATGGTAAAAGGACTGGCAGGCTGCCTGAAATGCCGTGTGGCTGATGTACCGGTACGCTTGACGGCGCTGCAGGGCGAACTGAAAGCTGCCGAGCAAAAAGCTGCTGAACTGGCTGATAAAATTGCCAAAGCTCAGGTCAGCGATGTTGACAGTCAGATTCGTGACATCAAAGGCGTAAAAGCGTTGGTACAGCAGGTCAGTGTCGATAATATCGAAGCGATGCGCAATCTGGGCGACCAAATGCGTGATAAGGTCGGCGGCGTTGTTGTGCTGGCTTCCGTTTTTGCAGACGGTAAGATCAGTATTCTGACAATGGCAGCCAAAGAGGCTGTTGCTAAAGGTATCCATGCAGGCAACATCGTTAAAGAGGTTGCCCGTATCTGCGGCGGCGGCGGCGGTGGCCGTCCTGATATGGCGCAGGCCGGCGGCAAAGACGCTGCCAAACTGGGAGAAGCATTAGAAGCTGCCTGGGGCATTATCGAGGCACAGGTAAAAGAATAAAGATTACGCAAAAGTTTAGAGGCCGAGAATATTCTCGGCCTTTATTTATACAAGTTCACAGTTATTTTGTATTTTTTTGTTCTAAGGTATGCTACAATAGTAATGTATCTATATTAAACGGTTGCCAGACAGGGGAGTTCTGCAATTAAGGAGGGATCAACGATGACTCAGGTATCACAGGAAACAATGATGTTCAAACGCAACAATGAAAATAAAGACGTCTCGCAAACAATCAGCGAGGTATGCAAAGCGCTGGAAGAAAAAGGCTATAATCCGATCGATCAGCTCGTAGGTTATCTGCTCAGCGGCGATCCTACATATATCACCAGTCATGACGACGCACGTACAAAGCTGCGCCGTTTTGAACGCTATGAGCTGATTGAAGAGCTGGTAGTAAAATATTTGGAAAAAAACGTAAAATAGGACGGGGAGAGCTGCTTACATGAGAAGTATGTCTCTGGATGTCGGCACGCGGACTATCGGCGTGGCCGCCAGTGATTTGTTGGGGATGATCGCCAATGGGGTGGAAACGATCCGTCGCACCAGTGAAGAACGCGATCTGCAGCGTATCGGCGAGCTTATCGCTGAATATGAGGTCGATACGATGGTGGTGGGTTATCCTAAAAATATGAACGGCAGTGCAGGCGAACGCGCACAGAGCTGTGAGGCTTTTGCCAGAGTTATCGGCGCAAGGTTCCCGCAGCTTAAAATAGTTTTATGGGACGAGCGTTTGTCGACAGTTGCCGCTGAAAAAGTTTTGATAGATGCTGATCTGCGCCGCAGTAAGCGCAAAAAAGTCATCGATATGATGGCGGCTGTGGTGATTCTGCAAAATTATCTGGATAGTCCACAAAGTAAAAGGACGGAATGAAAGTATGGCGAAGAAAATATTTATCGGCTTTGTCGCACTGGTTTTAGTTGCTTTCGTACTGCTGTTCCAATTCGGCGGCCGTGCGGCCGAGGAACTTACCAAAAAGCTGCTGGAAGAGCAGACGGCGCTGCAGGGGACTTTAAAAGCCGAAACGATCCAGGCTAACTGGTCGGGTGACGTTGTTTTTAAAAATGTCGTTTGGGCAGGACCGGATGGTAAAACGCTTGCCGAAATACCTGCGGCAACGGTATCCGTCAATTTGTTCGATGCTTTGCTGAAGGGCGGGACAGGAGCTTCTGTTGGTGACGTGGTGATCGACAAGCCCAGATTTTTTGTGGCCTATACTAAAAAAGACGGGTTGAATCTTGTCAATTACATCAATTTTCAGGTCGAAGAACCGCAGCCGGACAATGCACTGCTGACTGTAAAAAAAGCGTCAGCTGCAACGCAGTTCCGCGGCTTGATGGAGATCAAAGACGCTAAGGTTAATCTGCTGCTGGAAGGCAAGCCGCTGGATTTCGATAAGGTACAGTTCCAGGGCAATTTCAAGCAATATCCAAAAATCAAATACGGTTTGCGGGTCAAAGACGGCAAAAGCGATATTATCGCCGATATTCAAAATGATGCAGGTACGACTGCGGTCGTAGCAGAGGTCAAAAAAATGCCGCTGCAGAATATCCTGAATGTTTTGCCGCAGGCGGCTGATGTCGTGCTCACTGAAGGTAATCTGCCTGACGTGAAGATCAGGGCTGATAAAGCTGCTGGGAAATGGACTTTGAATATCGACGGCACGATCGACGGATTAAAAGGTTCTTTGATCAATTATCCTGTAACGAAGGGCAGCGGTAAATTTTCGGCAGATACTGAAGCTTTGAAATTTGCCGGTTTGAACCTGGAAGTAGCAGGGCAGACGGTGATCCTGGAGGGTAATGTTTATTATGCCGAGAAGCCCGGAGCAAAACAGACTTATGCACTGACTGTTAATGCGCCGTCCTTTGCGATCGAAGCGTTGAGCCCGGGTCTGGGATTAAAAGACGCCGTTACTGCTTTGGGCAAGGTCAAGGGTACCATCGACAAGCCTGAGGCTGAAGGTACCTTTGGACTGGATAAGCTGGCTTATGATCCCCTTTATATCACTGCTCTCAGCGGCAAGTTCTTATATAAAGACGGCAAGCTGAATATCGGGGACGCGATCGGTAATGTTTATGCCGGACAGGTCAATGTCAATGGTCAGGTAGATACCAGGACCAAAGACTTTAAACTGGAAATACAGGGAATAGACCTCGACAGTTCCGTAGTTACGGAAACGCAGGTCGATGGTCCGCTGTCATTTAAAATGCTGGCGATAGGAACTGCTGATGCAGGCAGTGCTACAGGTGCGGGCAGCTTCCGCATCGGGGAAGGTAAATATATGATGCTGCCTTTCAGGTCTATCAAAGGTTCGATCACCAGACAGCAGGGAAAATTTGCTTTTTCCAATATCAGGATCGCTACCGCTGTCGGCAGCTTTGATACTAATATCATAGTTAAAGATAACGGTAAGCTGGGCTTTGATCTGGATAAAGGCTTTTTAGCTGCCCGGCTTGGTGAAAAATGATAAATTGACAGCATTACTGTAAATGATATAAAATGTATATAATTTAGAAACGAGGTGTCGTAATGGACCAAACAGAAAATAAAGAAAATATGGAAGCTATGGAAGAAGAACAAATCGTTGTTATCACTGATGATGAAGGCAATGAATTGTATTTCCGCGAAGAAATGGTAGTACCTGTAGGCAAGAAAAACTTCGCAATTTTAGCGCAGATAGATTTGGAAGACTGCGAATGTGAAGATGAAGACTGTCACTGCCATGAGCATGAAGATGACGAAGAAGAAAATGTGATCATCGCCCGCATTGAGTTTGATGAAAACGGCGAAGAGGTTTATTTGGCTCCTACTGACGAAGAGTTTGATGAAGTAAAAGCTGCTTACGAAAAACTCGTAGAAGACTGGGACGAAGAATAACGACTTATAGTGCCGGACATACTGTCCGGCACTTTTTGAGCTTTATTATCTCTGGCGTGAAGGGAATGGAAAAATGAGGAAGGTATTGCCCTTTATTTTAGGCATCTTTCTGGTAGTAGTAGTAGGTGCTTACTGGGTATTGAACTACACTGGCAGCAATAAGGAGCTGGCGACAGGCAGCCCGTATCTGATCACGGTCGAGCCGGGAATGACTACAGCAGATATCGCGAATCTGCTGCATAAGCAAAAATTGGTAAAAACACCGGAAGCGTTTCGGCTGGAAGCAAAGTTTCGCGGATTAGAACGTGATCTGCAGGCTGGACGCTATGAAATAACAGCCGGTATGTCCAACAGCGAGATCGTTGAGGTTTTGTCGAAGGGGCAGGTGCAGCGGATAAGATTTACGGTGCCGGAAGGCTATACGGTTGTAAAAACTGCTAAAAAGATTGAGGCAGAAGGTTTGGGCTCTGCGGAAAAGTTTATCGAAGCTGCCCGCAACTATACTCCGTATCCCTATATGGAAACCAGCGATCCCAATGTTATTTATAAAGCGGAAGGCTTTATTTTTCCGTCTACCTATATGTTTGACATCGGTATGAATGAAAAAGAGATGCTGGCCATGATGGTCAAGGAATTCAATACGCAGATGAATAAAGAGAATATCCAGGAAGAAGCTGAAAAGCAGAAAATGTCGATCAGGGATCTGGTCAATATGGCTTCCCTGGTAGAGATGGAAGCTGTTTTTAAAGAAGAACAGCCCCGTATTGCAGGTGTTTTTCTGCGGCGTCTGGAGATTTATATGCCGATCCAGTCGGATACGACGATCCAGTATATTTTGGGTACGCAAAAAGAAGAGATCACCATCGCTGATACCAGGATCAAAAATCCTTATAACACTTATCAGAACCCCGGCTTGCCGCCAGGGCCGATCGCCAGTCCCGGTATAAGTGCGATCAAGGCTGTTTTGAATCCTGAAAAAACAGAGTATTTATACTTCGTTGCCGAAAAAGACGGACATCACCGTTTTACTAAAACTTATGCCGAACATTTGAAAGCGATCGAAGATATTCATGGACCACAGTAAGGAAGTAATATGACAAGAATGAAAAGTAAGCCGGAGCTTTTGGCGCCGGCAGGAAATATGGAAAAATGTAAAATAGCTTTGCGTTATGGTGCCGATGCCGTTTATTTGGGCGGCAAAATGTTTGGGCTGCGCGCTTTTGCCAATAATTTCGGTATCGAGGAAATTGCTGAAGCGGCTGCTTATGCGCATGGGCTTGGTAAAAAAGTCTATGTGACAGTCAATATTTTTGCCCATAACGAAGATTTAGCCAGGCTGCCTGCTTATTTGCTTGATTTGCAGCAGGCTGGTGTGGACGCGCTGCTGATTTCTGACCTGGGGGTCTGGAATATAGCGCGTCAGACTGTACCGGCAATGCCGCTGCATGTCAGCACGCAGGCTAATACGAGCAACTGGGCGGCGGTGCAGGCCTGGCAGGCATTGGGAGCTGAACGTGTCGTCCTGGCACGCGAGCTGTCGCTGGAGGAGATCCGGGAGATCGGCTCCAGGACTGAGGTCGAATTAGAAGCCTTTGTGCATGGCGCAATGTGCATCTCGTATTCCGGACGCTGTCTGCTGAGCAGTTATCTGACGGGGCGCGACGGCAACCGCGGTGCCTGTGCGCAGGCCTGCCGCTGGGAATACAGCCTGGTCGAGAAAAACCGCCCGGACGAAGGTTTTGATATTGAAGAGGATGAACGCGGTACGTATGTAATGAATTCCAAGGATCTGTGTCTGATCGACCATATCCCTGATTTGGCCGAAGCCGGTATTTGCAGCCTGAAGATCGAAGGGCGCATGAAGAGTATTCATTATGTGGCGACTGTGGTAAGTGTTTATCGTAAGGCGATCGATGCTTACTGGAACGATCCTCAAAATTATCAGGTGACGGATGTCTGGCGTCAGGAATTGGAAAAAGTTTCGCACAGGCCGTATACGAAAGGGTTTGCCTTTGGCAGGCCAGGCAGTGACGGACAGGTCTATACGACCTCCAGCTACGAGCAGACACATGATTTTGTCGGTATCGTGCTTGCTTATGATGCCGCTGCCAAACGCGCTTATATCGAACAGCGCAACAATGTAAAAAACGGCGAGGTATTGGAAATACTGATGCCTGATGGGGAATTGTTCCCGCTCACATTAGAGGATATGCGCAATGCAGACGGAGAAAGTATCGACTGCGCCCCGCATGCCCAGCAAAAATTTTCTATCGTCAGCGACAGGGCACTGCTGCCCGATTCGCTGCTGCGGAGGAAGGTAATATGTTAGAAGACCGAAGTACCATCTACGCAAAGGTGGCGCCTGAGCGTATAGCGGATGTAAACTGGATTATGGAAGGCTATGAGCATCTGGCTTTAGTCAGCACGGTTGATCATCAGGAAGGCATTATTCTTTTGCGTGGTACACCTGATACCTATAATGATGTTTTGGAAATTATTGAAAATATGCCGTTTGCAGTAGAAATTCTTGAAAGTTTTAATGAAGCTTTGTAGGCAAATTGTCAAAAGTGTGATAAAATATTTGGGTATCGTATTATTTTATAAAAAAAGTGAGGTAAGGATTTATGCCGCGTATCGGTAAAATCTTTGATTTTCTGGAAAAAGAACATTTGGATTGCGTCGTTATCAAAGACGTTAATACAATTCGCTATTTGACCGGCTTCAGAGGTGATTCGAGCATTCTCTATGCCGATGACCGTCGGGCTGTCCTTGTCACTGATGGCAGATATTTGTATCAAGCAAGGGCGGAAGCCAAATGCTGCCATATCGTCGAATATGCGGAAAATATCTGGCAGACTGTGGCCGAACTGGCGCAGGACGCTAAAATAGTTGGCTTTGACGGCGATTATTTCACTTATAATGACTTCAATACTTTGCAGGGAATTTTAGTCGGCAAAGATCTGCGGGTCATCGATTTGAAATATATCCGTATGGTCAAAGATAAACGCGAGCTGGAATTGATGTGGCGCGCCGTAAAAATTGCCGACGAGGCATATCTGCGGCTGCTGGATGAATTACAGCCCGGCATGACTGAAAAAACACTGGCTGGCCGTCTGGAATACTATATGCGCAGCCTGGGAGCAGAAAAACTCGCTTTTGAAACTATCGTAGCTTCAGGTGAACGTTCTGCGCTGCCGCATGGTATCGCTTCTGATAAGGCAGTAGAGATCGGCGATTTTATTACTTTTGATTTCGGCGCCGTTTATGACGGCTATCATTCGGATATGACCCGTACCGTTGTCTTGGGGATGGCCAACTCGTGGCATAAAGAAATTTATACCATTGTTGAAGAAGCCCAGTGGCGCGGTCTGAAAAATGCTAAACCCGGTATCACCGGTGCAGAACTGGACGCTGTTGTCAGGGATTATATAACTTCCCGCGGCTATGGCGAAAACTATGTGCATGGGCTGGGACATGGTATCGGTCTGGAAATCCATGAAATGCCGAATATCAACAAACGCGGCCAGAATGTAGTTTTGCAGCCTGGTATGACATTTACTGTTGAACCTGGTATTTACATCCCCGGTAAGGGCGGTGTACGTATAGAAGACACGGTTGTGTTGACCGACGAAGGCGCAAAAGTGCTGACCGGGGTTAAAAAACAGCTGATGGAAATTGTTTAATTTTTTATATAGGAGGACTATTTATGATTTCTACTAACGAATTTAAAACCAATGTGACTGTTACTATCGACGGCGATGCCTGGCAAGTCGTTGAGTTCCAGCATGTAAAACCTGGTAAGGGTGCGGCGTTTGTCCGCGCTAAAATGCGTAATCTGTGCACCGGCTCCGTTGTTGAACGTACCTTCAATGCAGGCGAACGTCTGCCGAAAGCACGTATCGACCGTCGCGAAATGCAGTACCTGTATGAATCTGACGGACAATATGTTTTCATGGATAACGAAAACTATGAGCAGACCGAATTGACGAAAGAGCAATTGGGCGATGCTTTGAACTTCCTGAAAGAAAACATGGATGTTAAGATCATGGTTTACGAAGGCCGTATTCTCGGCGTTGACCTGCCGAATACTGTTGAGCTGACCGTAATTGAGACTGACCCCGGCATCCGCGGCGATACCGCTACCGGCGGCAGCAAACCGGCTAAAATGGATACCGGCTATGTTGTTAAAGTTCCTCTGTTCATCAACGAAGGCGACGTTCTTCGCATCGATACCAGAACCGGCGACTACATCGAACGCGCATAATTTAAAAAGACTGTTCAAACAGCGGTGGATTTATTTTCGCCGCTGTTTTTTTATGCATTTATGCATAGTATTCAGACAGTGGTTGTGGTATAATTAAAACCAAAATAGGGTAAGTATATTCTGTTGCCGCACAGACAGGAGGTGGCATGGTGTTGAAAATAGATACTGAAGAGAAAGAATTGGAAATCGGTGAAGCGCAGGCTGCAAAAGCGGCCGATGCGGCTATAGTAAATGAAGAACAGCTGCCGGACGAGATCGGCGATGTGAAGGTCGCAGACGAAGTGATAAGTATCGTTGCCGGTCTGGCTGCTCAGGAAGTCAACGGTGTTATTGGTATGAGCGGCAGTTTTGCCGAAGGCCTGAATGAATTTTTAGGCAAGAAAAGCTTTGCCAAAGGCGTACGGATCACTGTCGATGGACATGTGGTCACGGCAGCGGTTTATGTCAATGTTGAATATGGCTCATGTATCCCTGAAATAGCGTTGGAAATACAGGAAAAGGTCAAAGAAGCAATCGAGAACATGACTGGTTATGAAGTTAAATTCGTCGATGTGCATATACAGGGCGTGGCGCGCCGACCCAAGAGTGAATTGGAAGAGAGCCTGGAAAAAATGGACGCCGCCCATGAAAATTTCTTTAGTGAGGAGTGAGTTATTTTGGGAATACCTGATAGAATTATTTTAACTTTATACACTTTTTTGATGGCAGTAGTAGCAGTTTTGGTAGTGCTTTGCAGCTTGGGTATTATCGGCCAGACCGCTATCACTGCTTTCTTTGCGACGATCCCCGGTAACTGGGAATATGCGGTGGGAGGTATTATTATTCTGCTGGTGAGCCTGCGCCTGCTTATAGCAGGTATCGGTGCCACAGGCATGACTTCGCTGACGATCAGCAGTGCTGATACCGGCAAAGTATCTGTCGGCAAAAGCGCGATCGAAGATTATGTAGCAGAGATCGCCAAAGAGGTCTATGGCGTTTACGGTGTCAAGGTCGAGGCTAAAATGGGCGAAGACCATATCAGTATCCGCATCAATGCTTCCATAGAACCTGGCATCAATATTCCTGAAACTACCGATGAGATCAAATATAATGTACGCGATACCATTAAAAAGGTTTTGGGTATGGAGATCGGTGATATAGACCTGTTCTTCAAACAGATCAAAGCGAAAGGCTAAGGAGGACGACGGTATGTTTAACGAAATTTTAAGTGACCTTTGGAAGAATTACCGCGGCCGCCTGTTGGGTTCTTTGTTTGGACTGTTTATCGGCGTGATGTTTTTGCTGTTAGGCTTTCTGCAGACGATCTTTCTGCTGATCTGCATCACTGCCGGGTTCTTCCTGGGCAACAAGCTGGATAAAAAAGAAGACTTACTGGAATGGCTGGACAGACTGCTGCCGCCCGGCTACCATAAATAAATTTTAGACGAGAGAGGGCTAATATGATTCGCAGGATTGCAAGGGAATTGGTTTTACAAAGTTTGTTTCAAATAGATTTTGCCCAGGTCGACAGTACAGCGGCGCTGGACGCGGCTATTGAAGAACGGGCGGATAAAAGCGCCGAAAAAGCCAGAGCTTATGCGCTGGATGTTTTAAATGGCGTTCTGACCAATAATGAAGCTATCGATACCAAAATAAGCGAATATGCTATTGACTGGACTTTAGAGCGTATGCCGGCAGTCGATCGTAATATTTTGCGGGTCGCTGTTTACGAAATGTTTTTTGCACCGGAAAAGCTGGTGCCTAATGTAGCGATCAACGAAGCTGTAGAAATAGCGAAAATTTACGGAACAGATGATACTCCGCGGTTTATCAACGGAGTTTTAGGTAAAATGGTTCGCAGTGATGTATAAAAATGAGGTTTATCTGGGCATTGATACCAGCTGTTATACGACATCGGTCGCAGCGATCGACAGAGAAGGCAGACTGGTGGGCGAGGCCCGCAGGATCTTACAGGTAAAGCAGGGCGGCAGAGGACTACAGCAGTCAGAAATGGTGTTTCAGCATACTCGTAACCTGCCGGATCTGATGCAGGAACTTTTTACAAAGCCGCTGAAAATCGTTGGCATCGGTGTTTCTGCACGGCCGCGGCCGCTGGAAAATTCGTATATGCCGGCCTTTTTGGTTGGTTTAGGTCTGGCGCGTTCCCTGGCGGCTGCAAGCGAAATCCCGCTGCATGAGATCAGCCATCAGGAAAATCATTTGGAAGCCGGATTATGGTCAGCACAGGGTCCTGATGCCGACCGTTTTCTGCTTTTGCATGCTTCCGGAGGTACTACCGATTTATTGGCAGTGAAAAAACGTGCTGACGGTAATTATGAATTGACTCAGGCAGGCGGCAGTAAAGACCTGCACGCTGGTCAATTTATCGACAGAGTAGGGGTTGCCCTGGGTTTACAGTTCCCCGCCGGTCCAGCTTTAGAGCGGTTGGCTGCAACAGCAGGCGACTGCATCGAAGTGCCGGTAGCAGTGCGTCAGGGTGACATCAGTTTGTCCGGTCCGGCAACAGCGGCTTTACGCAAGCTGGAGTCCGGTGCTGATCCTGCAGCTTTGGCGGCAGGAGTGCAGTATGCTCTGGCAGAAACTTTTGGCAGAATGATCCGCAATGTGGCGGCACAGAAAGAAATTTTTGACGTTTTACTGGTCGGCGGAGTTGCTTCTAACAGCTATATCCGCAGCCATATGATAGAAAAGCTTGCTAAACGCAGGATCAGGGTCTGGATACCGGAAAGCCGCTTCAGCCCGGATAACGCTGCCGGTTGTGCTGCATATGCGTTCAGGCAGGGAGAAAGCCGTTATGAATGAAGTGATTTATTCCGTAAGCGAAATAAATTTAATGATCAAAAGCCTGCTGGAGGGCAATCGCACTTTTACTAATATCCAGATCCAGGGTGAGATCTCTAACTTTAAGCGCTATGCTTCAGGTCATTGCTATTTTACCCTGAAAGATGCCGGCGGCGTATTAAAAGCAGTTATGTTTCGCAATCAGGCGCGCAGTCTGCGTTTTGAACCGCAAAACGGCGATACTGTTATAGCTATCGGCCGTGTAGGTGTGTACGAGCGCGACGGCGTCTATCAGCTGTATACCGACCTGCTGCTGCCCTTAGGAGCCGGAGATCTGATGCTGGCCTACGAGCAGCTGAAGAAAAAACTGACTGAGGAAGGCCTGTTTGACAGCGAGCGTAAACGTGAACTGCCGCTGAACCCGAAAACAGTCGGTATGATAACATCGCCTTCAGGTGCAGCTGTACGCGATATGATCACTGTTGCCAGACGGCGCAATCGCGGTATCAAGCTGCTGCTTTTTCCTGTCAAGGTACAGGGGGACGGTTCTGCTGCTGAGATCGTCAGAGCGATCAAATTTATGAATAAACACCGTTTGGCCGACGTCCTGATCGTGGGACGCGGCGGCGGTTCTATAGAGGAATTGTGGGCTTTTAATGAAGAACCTGTTGTGCGTGCTATTGCCGCTTCTGCAATACCTGTAGTTTCGGCAGTTGGGCACGAAACGGATTTTACTTTGGCAGATTTTGCTGCCGACCGCAGGGCTGCGACACCTTCGCAGGCAGCGGAGCTGGTCGTTGCTGATGCTGACGCTTATCTGCGTTATGTTGAAGAATTGACGGCCCGTGGCGAGCGGGTGCTTTTGCATCAGCTGGAACAGGCGCAGCATAAGCTGCAGCGTTTGCAGGACTCCTGGGCTCTGACCAGACCGGAACGCTGGCTGGAACCTTTACAGCAGCGCACCGATATGGCGATGCGTCAGCTGCAGGGCAGGATGGAAAGTATCCTGCGTCAGCGTCAGCATGAGTTTGGCCTGCTGGCAGCGCGGCTCGATGCTTTATCGCCGCTGACAGTACTTGCCAGAGGTTATTCGATAACGAAAACAGATGCGGGCAAAGCCCTGCGCAGTATAGAAGACGTACGCTGGGGCGAAGAACTCAGAACACAGGTCGCCGACGGCGATGTAATCTCGATAGTGCAGCAGGTAGAAAGGCGTGAATAGGAATGACGATGAAAAAAATCGCCAAAAATATAAAATTTGAAGATGCACTGGCCGAGCTGGAACAGCAGGTACAGCTTTTGGAAAGCGGCGAGCTGCCTTTAGAGGAAGCACTGGCTGCATTTCAGCAGGGCGTGGCTTTGAGTAAGGTTTGCATGACCAAACTCAACACCGTTCAGCAGGAAGTGGAAAAAATCGTTGTGGCAGATGACGGCAGCGATGACGAATATGAACTGGAAACATTCGCAGATCTGGAGGATTGACATGGATTTTAACAGGTATTATGAGGACAGACAGAAACTGGTCAATACTTTTTTAGAAAAACGTTTGGAAAAAAAGGGGATCTCACGTGTCGACGAAGCAATGGCCTATAGCCTGCTGGCAGGCGGCAAGCGTATTCGTCCGATCATTTTAATGGCAACGGCCGATGCTTTGGGCGTCAGCGGTTATAATTTTCTGCCGGTAGCCTGCGGGCTGGAAATGATCCACACTTACTCTCTGATCCACGATGATCTGCCCTGTATGGATGATGATGAATACCGTCGCGGACAGCTGACTAACCATAAGGTTTTCGGTGAGGCGATGGCGCTTTTGGCAGGCGATGCTTTGCTGACCCTGGCTTTTGAAGTGATGCTGGAACAGAAAAACGTACCGGCGGAAGCTTTGATCGAAACGGTGCGCGAAGTGGCGATGTGTGCCGGCAACTTTGGGATGGTCGGCGGTCAGGTGATCGATCTTGATTCCGAAGGCAAGCAGATCAGCGAAGAAGAACTGCGTAAACTGCATGCTGGTAAAACCGGTGCGCTTTTTATTGCGGCCGTGCGCAGCGGCGCACGCTTGTCAGGTGCTTCCAGTGAAGAGCTGCTGGCTCTGACTAAATTTGCCGACCTGCTGGGTCTGGCTTTTCAGATCACAGACGATATCCTTGACGTTGAAGGCGACGCTGCTCAGATGGGTAAGGCAGCGCACAGCGACGAGAAAAAACATAAATCTACTTACGTGACTTTATATACGCTGGAAGGCGCGAAAGCGCTGGCCCAGAAAACTGTTGATGAAGCGCTGAGCTGTCTGGAAATGTTTGGCGAAAATGCCGAAGCTCTGCGTGAGATCACAAAAATGATGTGCGGGCGTAAAAGCTGAGCTACTTGTTATTGAGAAGAAAGGCGGATTGCTGAATGCAAAATGAGCAATTGTTGCAAAAAATAAATTCTCCCGCAGATCTGAAAATGCTGACGCTGGATGAAATGAAGCTTTTGGCCGGCGAGATCAGACAGCTGATCATTGATGTCGTTTCTAAAAACGGCGGACATCTGGCGCCTAATTTAGGTGTGGTAGAACTTACTTTGGCTTTGCACAAAGTATTTACGACGCCTAAAGATAAAATCATCTGGGACGTAGGGCATCAGTCCTATATCCATAAGATCCTCACCGGACGCAAGGAAGAGTTTCCAACGCTGAGGCAATATCAGGGCCTGTCAGGTTTCCCTAAGCGGAAAGAAAGCGAACACGATGCTTTTGGTACCGGCCATTCCAGCACGTCGATCTCGGCAGCTTTGGGTATGGCGGTAGCACGCGACCTTAAAGGTGAAGACAATAATGTGATCGCCGTTATCGGTGATGGCTCGATGACAGGCGGTATGTCTTTTGAAGCCTTGAATAATGCCGGCGATCTGCATAAAAAAATGATCGTTATTTTAAATGATAACGAGATGTCCATTTCAAAAAACGTGGGTGCCATGTCGCAGTATTTGTGCGACCTGCGTACGGGCGAAACCTATAATAAAATCAAACACGACGTGGAAGGCTGGCTGAAAGGCCTTGACTTCGGCGCCGATGTTTTGAATGCTATCGAACGTGTCAAAGGCAGCGTTAAATACCTGATGGTACCCAGCTCCGTTTTTGAAGAACTGGGCTTTAAATATCTGGGGCCGATCGACGGACATGATCTAAGCAAGCTGCTGGAGGTGTTGGAAGCAGCCAAGCATGTCAACGGGCCGGTTCTTGTGCATGTGATCACCAAAAAAGGTAAGGGCTATGAGCCTGCTGAAACCAGTCCGAATAAATTTCACGGTACTGGTCCGTTTGAGATTGCTACAGGGAAAAAAATCACTGATCCTGAAGCTCCTGTAACTTATACGGAAATATTCGGCAAAACTCTGGTCGAACTGGCTGAACAGGATACTGATATTGTTGCCATTACGGCGGCTATGCCTGATGGTACCGGTTTAAACAAATTTGCGGAAAGCTATCCCCAACGGTTTTTGGACGTAGGCATTGCCGAGCAGCATGCTGTAACGGCTGCTGCGGGTATGGCGGCTGCCGGGCTGAAACCTGTGGTCGCTGTCTATTCTACCTTTTTGCAAAGAGCGTATGATTCGGTGCTGCATGACATTTGCATGCAGGATCTGCACGTGACCTTGTGTCTTGACCGTGCAGGGATCGTCGGTGACGACGGTTATACGCATCATGGCGTTTTTGATTATGCTTATCTGCGGTCGATGCCGAAGATGACTGTCATGGCGCCGAAAGATGAGAATGAGCTGCGGCAGATGCTGAATACGGCGCTGAAATTTAACGGACCAGTCGCGATCCGTTATCCGCGCGGCAGTGGCGTCGGTGTGCCTTGCGAAGGTGAACTGCGCGAGCTGCCCATAGGCAGGGGCGAGCTGCTACGGGAAGGCAAAGACGTCTGCCTGCTGGCGATCGGCAGTATGGTGCAGCCGGCTCTGCAGGTGGCTGACGCTTTAGCGGCAGGCGGTATCCAGGCTGGTGTGGTCAATCTGCGGTTTGCCAAACCGCTGGACAAAGACCTGATCATGCAGGCAGCCACAACGTATGGCAGACTGGTGACTCTGGAAGAAGGGGTGCTGGCTGGCGGCGTTGGTTCGGCAGTTCTGGAACTGCTCAATGCGGCAGGATTGCTGCAAAAGGTGCAGGTCTTGAATTTGGGTATTCCTGACGAATTTGTGCCGCATGGCGATAAGAAATATCTGTTCCGGGATATGGGTTTGGATACCGGCAGCATTACAGAAAAAATTACTGCCTGGGTGAAAGGTGCCGACGAAGCTAAGTGAAAAAAGAACGATTAGACGCACTGCTGACTGCCAGAGGTCTTTTTGAAAGCCGGGCCAGGGCTCAGGCTGCGATCATGGCAGGACAGGTGCTGGTCAACGAACAGAAAATAGATAAACCGGGAACGCAGGTCCCCGAAGATGCGGCGATACGTCTGCTGGGAGAAAAACTCAAATATGTGAGCCGCGGCGGGTTGAAGCTGGAAAAAGCCCTGCAGATATTTCCTATCAGTGTCAAAGGTAAAACCGTTGCCGATATTGGTGCTTCCACAGGCGGGTTTTCCGATTGTGCCCTGCAAAACGGGGCGGTAAGGGTGTATGCCGTTGATGTAGGCTATGGTCAGTTGGCGTGGAAGCTGCGCAATGATGAGCGTGTCGTCAATATGGAACGTACCAATGTACGGTATCTGGAAGCTGACAGCCTGGGAGAGCAGGTGGATGCGGCGACTATAGACGTAGCCTTTATTTCTCTGGATAAAGTGCTGCCGGCGGTGCATAAGCTGCTGAAACCGACGGGATTTGTGATCGCGCTGATCAAGCCGCAGTTTGAAGCCGGCAAAGAGAATGTTGGCAAAAAAGGCGTTGTCCGCGATCCCAAAGTACATGCCGGCGTGATCAAAAAGGTCGTCGCCTTTGCTAAAACAGAAGGCTTCGGCATTGCCGGGCTGGATTTTTCGCCGATCAAAGGGCCGGAAGGCAATATTGAATATTTACTGCATCTGACGCTGGGCGATGACGATGCCGTCAGCGAAGCGATGATCGACGAGCTTGTTTCCAGATCCCATGGCGATCTGGACAAACCGCAGACCCAAGAGTAAAAACAGTGAGGCTTTTATGAATAAATTGCGATTGGGTATCTTCCCCAATATGAAAAAAGAAAATGTCAAAAACAGCCTGCCGAAAGTGCTGGAACTGTGTGATAAGGCCGGTATCGAAGCAGTGCTGCCGCAGCGGCTGGCATACGCAACCAGACCAGGCTACGATGTTTGCGACAGGACGAGCCTGAAGCAGATGGATATGGCTGTATCTTTGGGCGGTGACGGTACGCTGCTGCAGATGACAAGATTTTTAGCGCCGCTCAAAATCCCTGTTTTTGGCGTCAATTTTGGCAAACTGGGATTTTTAGCTGAGATAGAACTCAAGGATCTGCCGGAAGCGCTGCCAAAGCTGACCTCCGGCGAATATGTGCTGGAAGAACGCAGTCAGCTGCAGGCCTGTGTCTGGCGTGATGGTAAGGTCCTGGTCGACGCCCACGCATTGAACGATATGGTAGTGGCCAAGGGGCATTTTTCCAAATTGGCGCACCTCAGCTTAAAGGTCAACGGCAAGCGTTCTGGTAATTATGCCGCCGATGGTCTCATTGTGGCAACGGCGACAGGCTCTACTGCTTATTCCCTGTCAGCAGGCGGGCCGCTGGTGCATCCAAGCCTTGATGTCACTATTATTACGCCAATCTGCGCTCATGCGCTTTATACAAGACCGCTTTTGATCCCAATGGACAAAGTCATTGAATTGAACGCTGTGCCGCCCTACGAAGAACTTCTGCTTTCTGCTGACGGTGAGATAATAGCCGCTATAGCGGAAAATGACACGGTAAGAATTGCTAAAAGCCCCAATAAGGTGACGTTTATCAGGCTCAATGGCCGCAGTTATTATGAAACATGGCAGGAAAAGCTGATCCGCAACACGGAAATGCTTTAAAATATCCAACAGCTTACAAATAAAGATATGAGGTGAGAGACGTGAAAGGTATCAGACATGGTAAGATCAAAGAAATCATCGAACACAGCAAAATCGAGACCCAGGAAGATCTGGCGGCTGCGCTGCGCCACGAAGGTATCGAGGTGACACAGGCCACAGTTTCCCGCGACATCAAAGAGTTGATGCTCATCAAAGTCCCGGATGCCGAAGGCAACTATCATTATGCTTTTCCGAAAGAACATAATATGCTGCTGACTCCCGGCCGTTTGGAACGTACCTTCCAGGATTCTATCGTGGGGATGCGTGCGTCCGAAAATCTGGTCGTTATCCGCAGTCTGCCCGGCACGGCTCAATCCGTAGCTTATGCTATCGATTACATGAAATGGCCGGAAGTGCTGGGAACGGTTGCCGGGGACGATACTATTTTTGTTGCTGTCGCTTCAAAAGAGAATACGGCGACCTTTATGGAACGCTTTAATAATCGCTGATAAGGACGGGGTCGTTGAACGATGCTGCAATCTTTGCATGTGCATAATTTTGCTTTAATTGAAGATGCGAAAATAGATTTTGCTTCCGGCTTCAATATTTTTACAGGCGAGACCGGCGCCGGCAAATCTATCCTGATCGATGCTTTCGGCGTCGTACTTGGCAATCGTGCCTCGGCGGATTATATCCGCAGCGGGGCTGATTCCTTTTGGGTACAGGCAGTGTTCGACATCAGCGGGATAGAGGCCGTCAAGGCTTTGCTGGCACAGCAGGGTATCGATGAAGAGGACGAGCTGTTTTTGAGACGGCGTATTTTAGCCAACGGCAAAAGCCAGGCTACAGTTAACGGCGTGCAGGTGCCATTGGCAGTGCTCAAAAGCTTCAGCGAACTTTTAGTTGACATTCACGGTCAGCACGAAAATCAGGCGCTTTTAAAGCCGGATGCACCTTTGACGCTGGTCGATCTATACGGACGTAAGGAGATCGCTCCTGTACTTAAAACGTATCAGACGCTGTATGAAGCTTATCTGGCGACTCAGGCCAGACTGACGCAGCTGGAAAATACCGGCAGCGAGCGGGAACGCATATTGGACAGGCTGGAGTGGGAAATCAAAGAAATCACCGATGCCGCTCTGGAAGCCGGCGAACTAGAAGTCCTGCAGGAAGAAGCCAGACGGCTGCAAAACAGTGGCAAGATCATGACGGCAGTCAGCGGCGCGCATGAATATCTGGATTCTGAAAGAGGTATCCTTGACGGCCTTGCGGCTGCTAAAGACCAGTTGGGCGCTGTCGTACGTTATGACGAACGTTTGAGCAGTATCTGCGAAAGCCTGGAAAGCAGCTGGATCACTCTGGACGAATGCCGGCGCGAGCTGAGCGATTACCTGAGCAGTGAAGAATACGATGCCGAAAGAGCCGCTTATGTTGAAGGGCGTTTGGACCTGTGGTATCGCCTGCAGAAGAAATACGGCGACAGCTATGAAGCTATCGATGCCTATTTGCAGCAGGCGCAGCAGCAGGCTGACGACCTGACGCAGCTGGAAACGAATATTGCTAAAGCCAGACAGCTACTGACGCAGCAAAAAAGCGAGTTAGAACAGCAGGCACAAAGCTTGTCACAGCTGCGTTGTAAATACGCAGCCGAACTGGCGGCCAAAGTGACCACGCATATTCACGATCTGGCGATGCCGGAAGGAAAGTTTGAGATCGCCGTTACTGCTAAAGAAACGCCCGGCAAAACCGGTAAGGACGAACTGACCTTCCTGTTTACGGCGAACCTGGGCGAACCGATCCGGCCTTTATTAAAAGTAGCTTCCGGCGGCGAGCTTTCACGTGTGGCGCTGGCTATCAAAACCGTGCTTTTAAATGCCAGCGGCGTGCCGACAATGGTTTTCGATGAGATCGATACAGGCGTTGGCGGTGTCACGGCGCAGAAAATGGCTGAAAAGATCGCTGTTATTGCTAAAGTAGGACAGGTGCTGTGCATTACGCATTTGCCGCAGATCGCTTCTTTTGCTGACAGACATATCCTGATCCGTAAGGAAAGCGCGGGCGGGCGCACTGCGACAGGCTTGACGACGCTGGATGAAGAAGGACGTATCCAGGAGCTGATGCGTATGACTGTTGGCGACAACGTCAGCGAAGTTGCTTATGCCAACGCTAAGGAACTTCTGGCAGCGGCTGCCAAAAATAAACAGGCAAGGTGAGCGTTATGAAAAAATTTCATCAGGCAAATTTAGACGAAACCTTTATCAGCAGTAAAGTCGGATTTTCCGGACGTTTGCTGCAGGTAAACATCGATACAGTGACCTTGCCGAATGGCAGGGAAACGACCCGTGAACTGATCCATCATCCGGGTGCTGTCGCTATTGTTCCGATTTTAGACGACGGCAGGATGATTTTTGTTAAGCAGTACAGGTATCCAGTGGGGACGGTAATGTACGAGATCCCGGCAGGAAAACTTGATCCGGGCGAGGAACCTGACGTGTGCGCGGCAAGGGAACTGTCGGAAGAAACCGGTTACAGTGCCCAGGCATGGCAGAAGCTTACTTCTATCGTTACCACGCCGGGCTTTACGGATGAAGTTATTCACCTTTATGCGGCGCGTGGACTGGAAAAGCACGCTCAGCATACAGATGAAGATGAGTTTATCGACATTGTGGCCTTAACGCCGCAGCAGGTCAGGCAAATGGTGCTGGCTGGCGAGATCTTCGATTCTAAAACTTTAAGCGCTTTGTGTGTATTGGAAATGCTGAAATAAAACTTAACAGGTGTATGTGACGCAGGCTGACTATAATAGTCTGCGTTAATGAAAACTGTATAAAAACTGAGATTAGTAAAGAACGAATACCGTTCAGCGTAATGCTGAGCGGTATTTTTTTGTGCTTATTTGAAGCTGATGTAAGCAAAGGCATTGCGCAGACGCCGATAGTTTTAAAGTCGCTGGCGTAATGCGCCGGGCAAGACACAATAAAATTTTTACACACATTAAAAGTAAGTGTCTTGCGGGGGGGTACACAAGTGCTATAATTATAATGGTTATTGCTATTTTAAATATTTTTAAGGTTTTAATTCGAAAAATAAGTTAATGATTAAATAAGAAAATGGAAAACCAATATTTGGGAAAGCTTGTAAGTGTTAAATTTAAAGCTGTAATTAAGGGGAGAGCAGATTGTTAAAAACAGCAGGAAAAAGTATAGC
>UQZN01000023.1 GCA_900545535.1 uncultured Phascolarctobacterium sp. | reverse complement strand
CTGGCGGTCTATCTCTTGTTTTCGGTTGCTTGCTTCCTTACCGTACATGAGCATTGCCGGAGCGCTTGTATTTGGAGAAAAATCATTGCGCCTAACCGATGCTGTAACTATTTCAGCTATCCAGACCTTTATCACTGCTGTTATCAGTATCGTCTGCGCTCTGCTTTTTGACGAAGCTGCTGTCATTACCAAGATTCAGCCTGCCGCCTGGGCCGTAGTAATTTATCTTGCTGTAACCTGTACCTGTCTGGCATATTTTCTGCAAAATGCCGCTTTGCAGTTCTTACCGGCTTCCTTAGTATCAATGTTGCAGTGTACTCAGCCTGTTTTAACTGCCGCCGCGTCCTATCTGCTGCTGGCAGAAAAACTTACTTTAACAGGTATCAGCGGTGCTGTGATAATCTTATTCTGCATTTTTGCTGAGAATATTTTAGAAACTCTCACTTTAAAGCTAAGTAAATAAACAGAACACCGCGGCATGCCGCGGTGTTCTGTTTATTTTTCTGTAGTTTGGTTCCGCTTTTCAGCTTCCATCTGTTTAAATGCAGCCCGTTCCTGACACAGCTCCTCGTACAAAGCCAGCCCGCTCCAGGATTTATTGTTTTCTGTCAGCATGGCCTTCAAATCGATCCGGCCTACGCCAACACGCTGCAGCGCCGTTAAAAATTTCTGCAGCTTACTGCCATCAAATCCATGCAGCAGCAGCATTTCCTCCTGCAGCTCTTCGCCCTGATAAACCTCGGTTTCAGACTGTATATCAGGTAATCCCAGCAAAACACCCAACGGCTGGTTATATTCCTCTTTGGCAACCTCTCTAAAACGCACCTGCATCATCATGCAGACCATTTTTGTCATTTTCAGCTTTTCATCCTGAAAATTATATAACAAAGCAACGGAATGACTCATATTTTTCTCCTTTTCGATAACAATTATTGATAGCATTATTATAGCACAGAACTGCTAACATTCACCAGTTTTAGTGCTAAACAGTTCTTATTCAACTGATATAAAACGCCTGCCGAAATTTTCGGCAGGCGTACTTTTTATTCAACTGTTACTGATTTAGCAAGATTTCTTGGCTTATCGACATCACAGCCACGGGTCAGAGCCGCATAATAAGCCAGCAGCTGCAATGGCAATACTGCCAGCAGCGGTGCCAGATATTTATCCGTTCTCGGAATAAAGATAACATGATCGGCATATTTGGCGATACTGTCATCACCTTCAAAGGCAATGGCAATGACCATGGCTTCGCGTGCTTTGACTTCCTGCAGATTGCTGACGGTTTTATCATAAACATCCGGCTGTGTAGCCAAAACTATTACCGGCACGCCTTCGACAATCAACGCTAATGTTCCGTGTTTCAACTCACCGGCCGCATAAGCTTCTGCATGGATATAAGATATTTCTTTCAGTTTTAAGGCACCTTCCAGGGCTACCGCATAATCAAGGCTGCGCCCCAGGAAAAATGCGTCTTCGCTGCTGCCATAACGGGTAGCAAAGACTTTGATCTGATCTACATTTTCCAACAGTTTATGGATCTGCTCCGGAATCTCATGCAGACCTTCTACCAGCTTATGGGCTTGGGCAATATCTAAAGTACCGCGTAAGCGGCCAACATAGATCGCCAGCATCAGCATTACTAAAAGCTGTGTAGTATAAGCTTTGGTAGACGCAACGGCAATTTCAGGTCCGGCATAAGTGTAGACCACCTGATCGGCCTCGCGGGAAATGGAAGAGCCTACGACATTCGTAACGGCCAAAGTGCGTGAACCAAGACGTTTGGCTTCTTTTAAAGCAGCTAAAGTATCGCTGGTTTCACCGGACTGGCTGATAACTATCGTCAGGCTGTTGCCGTCAACCAGCGGACTGCGGTAACGGAATTCGCTGGCAATATCGACTTCTACAGGAATGCGTGCCAGCTGTTCCAGATAATACTTACCGACTATACCCGCATGATAAGCAGTACCGCAGGCAACGATAAAAATTTTATTAATACCTGCCATTTCTTCTTCGGTCCAGCCCAGTTCAGCAAACTCGATCCCGTGGGAATCTTTAGGTACACGGCCAGTCATCGTATCACGGATAGATTTAGGCTGTTCGTAAATTTCTTTGAGCATAAAATGTTCAAAACCGCCTTTTTCAGCAGCTTCAGCATTCCAGTTGACCTCAAATACCTTTTTGCTGATCGGCGTACCATTAATATCCTGTACCCAGACACCATCTTTGGTAACAGTAGCGATCTCACCGTCGCTCATAATAAAGGTACGGCGTGTTTTTGCAATGATCGCAGGAATATCGGAAGCGATGAAGTTTTCTCCTTCACCAAGCCCAATGACCAGCGGATTATCTTTTTTAGTGCAAATTATTTTCTCAGGTTCCTGCGCGCACATAAACACCAGAGAATAAGAGCCTTCAATAACGCGCAGAACCTTCTTGACAGTTTCTTCAAAATCTCCGTCATAATACGCAGCCATCAGATGTGCTACGACTTCCGTATCTGTTTCAGAAACAAACTTGTGACCTTTGGCGATCAAATCTTCCTTGAGCACCAGATAGTTTTCGATAATGCCGTTATGGACAACAACAAAATCACCGCTGGCATCCGTATGCGGATGAGAGTTACGGTCGGACGGACGTCCATGGGTAGCCCAGCGGGTATGTCCTATACCCATAGTACCCTCAGGCATATGACCTTCCAATTTTTGACGCAAAGAATCAAGACGGCCCACACATTTTTCAACAGTGATCTTACCTTTTTCATAAACAGCAATACCAGCGGAATCATAACCGCGGTATTCCAGTTTGCTCATACCGTCCAATAAAAACGGCGCTGCCTGGTTATTACCAATATAACCAACGATACCACACATAGTTGTATCCTCCTAAATGTATATTGCCAATTCTGCCACAGACATTTTGTCACCGGTGTTGCCACCGGAATTTGTAGTCTGCTTGCGGCCTGCAGCTAGCCGAGAGGCACCCGCTGACTGATCGATAAACCTCTCCCTCGTCTGCCGCCAGAGGCGGCACTTGCGCTTATGGCACAAGTGTATGCTGAGCACACAACATGCCGCGCAGGCTTGGCTTGTCCCACGCGGCACGTCCTTGTAACCATTGTTATTGTACTATATTTTAGCTCTCAGGTCAATGTTACCCGGTTATCCCAGCTCGCAGTTGACCACTTCGGCAATAGCGCTTGCGATCTCCTCCAACCGCTCCTGTTTAGGCCCTTCGGCCATGATGCGGATCAACGGTTCAGTACCGGATGCCCGTACTAAAATCTGACCATTATCACCAAGCTCATCCTGATATTTTTTGATAACGTTTTTAATAGCGGCTTTGTCTTCCCAGCCGTGCTTATCAGCCACGCGCACATTAAGCAGGATCTGAGGATATTTAGTCATCATCGCCCCCATTTCCGAGAGGCGTTTGTTATTTTGGATCAATGCTCCAAGCAGCTGTACTGCTGTTAAAATACCATCGCCGGTTTTTGCGTATTTCGAGAAAATGATATGCCCCGATTGCTCACCGCCAAGATTATAACCGTTTTTCAGCATTTCTTCCAACACATAACGGTCGCCGACTGCTGTTTTGACACAGGAACCGCCGTATTTTTTCATAGCTTGGTGCAGCCCCACATTACTCATAACTGTAGTGACGAGCACATTATCTTTCAGCTGCTTCTTTTTCATCAGTTCCAGCGCACAGATCAGCATCATCTGATCACCGTCAAGCGCTTCGCCATTTTCATCTACCACCAGACAGCGATCGGCATCACCGTCGTTGGCAATACCAACGTCAGCGCCGACTTCCAGTACTTTGGCCTGCAATGCTTCCAGATGCGTCGAACCACAGCCATTATTGATATTGATGCCATTAGGCTGATTGAAGATCGTTACGACTTCAACACCTAAAGAACGTAAAATGACCGGGGCGATAACACTGTTAGCACCATTGGAGCAGTCCATCACGACCTTTAAACCGTTAAGTTTGCAGGGTGCGGCGGCAATGACATGATCGATATACAGCTTATCAAGTCCTTCTTCAACAATTACCTGCCCCACAGAAGATCCGCTGGGATTCTTACTGCATTCCACCGGCAGACTTACCAGTTCAGCGATCTCATCTTCGACGGCATCCGGTAATTTGTGTCCGGTTTTAGAGAAAAATTTGATCCCGTTATCTTCAAAAGGATTATGGGAAGCCGAAATAACCACACCGGCATTGGCCTTCACTTCCGGAGTCAGAAAAGACACTGCCGGGGTAGGCATCACTCCCAAAAGATGCGCATTGCCGCCGGCAGAACAAATACCGGCTGCCAAAGCGGCTTCCAGCATCGTACCTGACAAACGTGTATCACGGCCGATAATTATTTTCGGCGTAGCAGTTTCCCTGCCAAAATAAGTTGCCGCAGCGCGGCCCAATTTAAAAGCAAGCTCCGGTGTCAGCTCTACATTAGCGACTCCGCGCACACCATCAGTACCAAACAAACGAGCCATTACAAGACCTCCGAACTAAGGATTTTTTATTATCAGCTTATTATAAACTTTTTATCGTCGGGTGACAAGCCTTTAAGATAAAGGAGAGAACTTTGCCATTATTGCTCTGGCGACATGATAACCATCTAAAGCAGCACTCATGATCCCACCGGCATAGCCGGCGCCTTCACCACACGGATACAATCCGTTATGGGTCATTGAAACTTTAGTTTCATTATTGCGCATAATTCTTACCGGAGCAGAAGTTCTTGTTTCGATACCTGTGAGTAAAGCGCCGCTATCCGCAAACCCATGTATCTTCCTGTCAAAAGCAGCTATCCCCGCTCGTAAAGTATCCGTCACAAAATCCGGCAAAACACTGTCTAAGGCCCAGGCAGTAAGCCCCGGTCTGTAAGTCGGCTCGACAGCGCACTGCAAATCAGGCGGCAGCCTTTTCAAAAAACTGCCGACATTCTGCGCCGGTGCCTTATAGCAGCCTCCACCGGCTCTAAACGCCAGTTTTTCATAGTGCCGCTGAAATTCTACTCCGGCCAGCGGATCTGTACCAAAATCCTGCGGGCCGACATTGACAACGATCGCACTGTTGGCGATCCCCGAATCACGCCTGTACATACTCATGCCATTGACGACAACACCGCCGGTTTCCGATGCCGCCGCAACGACCACACCACCAGGACACATACAAAAAGAATACGCTGTCCGGCTTTTATCCGGAGCATGGTATACCAAGGCATAGTCAACAGCACCTAAACGCGGATGCCCGGCAAAATCGCCATACTGCGCCTTATCGATCAGCTCCTGCGGGTGTTCGATCCGCACTCCGATCGCAAAAGGCTTGGCTTCAATGCCAACGCCAAGCTTCAATAAACTGGCATAAGTATCGCGGGCGCTGTGACCACAGGCCAATACAACTGCATTACTCATGATTTTTTCGCCGCCGGCAAGAGTTACACCAGTCAAAACGTTTCCGTTAACGATAAACCCGGTAACATGGGCATGATAGCGTATTTCACCGCCCAGAGCACGAATTTCATTTGCTAACCCTGTAACCATCGCGCGCAATTTATCCGTTCCCACATGCGGCTTGTGCTCATATAAAATTTCCTTAGGCGCGCCGGCCTGCACAAAATCTTTTAAAATACTTCCCATCACCGGATCATTGACCCGGGTGGTCAGTTTGCCATCAGAAAAAGTACCTGCGCCGCCTTCACCAAACTGAACATTGGAATCGGGATCAAAGTCCCCGTTTTGCCAAAAACGCTGCACATCCGTCACTCTTTGAGCTACAGGTTTGCCCCGTTCCAGCACCAGCGGCCGGTAACCATACCTGGCAAGCTCTAACGCGGCTAATAATCCAGCCGGCCCTGCACCAATAACAAGCGGCCGACCTGTTATCTTTTCTCCACCCAAAACAGGCTCTGCAAGCTGCTCTGCTGCCAGCAAACTGATATCTTTATCTTTGAGTAATCTGCCTGCCTGTTTGGTTGATATTCCCAGATCAACTACCACGTGGTAATTCAGGTAAATATTATTTTTACGGCGGGCATCAACTGCCCGCCGTACTATTTGTAAATCTTCGATATCCTGTTTTTTTAAGCCCAGCTTTTTAGCTGCCGCCTCTTTAACTGACAGCTCTTCCACCAAAGGAACCCTGACATTATTCACCTTTAACAGCATTAGTAACCCTTCCTCATTCTGCTTCAATATGGACTTTGACCGTATGAGTGTCAGCCATAGTTTTTTCGGGCAGCAAAAGTACTGCTTCGACATTACCGTCAGTACTGAATTTACCTAAATCTACCGGCTGGGTCTTGACCTCTGTTATATTCTGCAAAACCGATGGCTCGGCAGTCAATTTTACTGTTGCCGGTTCAGAAAGGGCACGCTTCATACTCATACCGCCAGTCAGCTTGCCTGTAGTTTCTACAACTACCGGTACTTCAACTGTGATCATCTGACGTACCAGCGTGGCTTTGACCTGCGCTTTGGCAGGTGTGATCTGTAAATCAGGCATTTCCAGCCCGCTATTGCTCATGGCGATCAAAGTACTTTCAACCTGAAAGTCGTTTTCACGCTCGCTGACATCGACCGGAGCGACGACCCGGCCCATTTCATTGATACGGTGCGAGGCGCCCTTTACAGTTACACTGTCAGGAATGACCTCTCGTTTGCTTAAAGTAAAATCAGACGCAGGAATACCGATAACACGCGTCTCGACCTCCATGACCTTTTCTGTAACAGAATCAAGATAAGCATAAATATTGTTGGGATAAACTTCTAAAACAGTCCCCTGATTGAACTGTGCCTTGACAGGCAAAGTCTGCTGTCCGATATTTTTATCGACAAAATCAACGTAAGCAGTAACTTCTTTTTCCGTTATGTCTCCCAAAACAGTTCTCTGGGCCTGGACCTTAACACGTACTTTATCAGGAGCATCAAGCACGATCATACCCTCGGGAACATTACGCAGTTCCAAATTAACCACATAGTTACGCTCCACCAGTGGATTCTGGTCATTCATGACATACATCCATAGTGCACAGGCAATGATAAAGGCAATGACCCGCGCCAGCATATTTTCGCGATCAAAGAAATTACCCATCATTTGCCACCCCGAATCTCTTTGATTTTATCATTGATAACCTGCTTCCAGTTCAAAGAAGGCTGGACTACGGCAGCTCTCAGTAAACTCTTGATGTCCTCACCGGTAAGATAACGATGCAGTTCACCATTCCGCGCCAACGAAATCGTCCCGGTTTCTTCGCTGACAACCAGTACTAAAGCATCAGACTGTTCAGAGATACCAATGGCAGACCGGTGCCGCGTTCCTAACTCCTGGCTCAGATTCCGCGCCTCAGTCAAAGGCAGCAGACAGCTGGCAGCCACGATACGATTACCGCGAATGACGACGGCGCCGTCATGTAAAGGAGTATCCGGTTCAAAAATATTCAGCAGCAGACTATCGGAAATCAGCCCATCGATCGGAACACCTGTCTCAATCCGTTCCTCCAAACCGGTTTCGCGTTCAAAAACCATCAGCGCGCCTATCTTACGCCGGCTCATAATTTCCGTAGCATTGGTAACAGCATTCAACATGTCTTCCAGTTCTTTTTCGTCAAGCTCATTATGCTTGTGAAACAACCGTCCACGCCCGATCTGCTCCAACGCCCGGCGCAGTTCCGGCTGGAAAACGACCGGCAGCGCCACCATAACTACAGTCATACTTTTTTCCAACAGCCAAGTAATAACATGCAGGTTCAGCCACTTACTGATAAATAAAATAACAGCCAAAACCAAAAGGCCTTTTACCAAAGTTGCGGCCCTGGTATTTTTCAGCATCAAATATATACGAAAGAGGAAATAAGCGACGACTAAAATATCCAAAACATCTAAAATGCTTATTGTTTTTAATAATCCCTGCAGCTGCAATAACAAACTCTTCACCTGTTTCCTAAGTATTTTTTCAGACAACAATATCCTAATATACATTATAACAAAAAACTCGTGCACTTCGCTATGCGAAATGCACGAGTTTAATATATTTTGCAAAAATTTCTTAAATTAATTATATTCTTGCTTTTAAATCCTCTAAAACAGCCTGCTGTTCAGCCAGAAGCACTTCACCACGGGCAAATTGCTTAGCATTTTCAGAAAAAGCAGGACCGCCGTAAGAAGTTCTAGCCGCCACACAGTTTTCCGGCTGCAAAGCGTCCAGCAGATCTGCCTCGAACAACTCCGAAAAAGTTTTATATTCTTCCAGCGAAAGCTCCGGCAGGAATTTTCCCTGATGGATAGCATAAGCCACACACTTACCCACAACTTCATGAGCCTGACGGAAAGGCAGGCCTTTGCGGACGAGATAATCTGCAAGATCGGTAGCATTGGAAAAATCTTTGCTGACTGCCTGTTCCATTTTTTCAACATTGACCGTCATTGTAGAAATCATATCACTGTAAACAGCCAAACTGAATTTAACCGTATCGACAGCATCGAAGAAGCCTTCTTTATCTTCCTGCAAATCCTTATTATATGTCAAGGGCAAGCCTTTGGCCGTAACCAGCATAGCCTGCAGGTGTCCGTAAACACGACCTGTTTTGCCGCGTACAAGCTCGGCAATATCGGGATTTTTTTTCTGCGGCATCATCGAAGAACCTGTGGCAAAAGCATCATCCAGTTCAATAAAACCAAACTCTGTGCTTGACCACAGACAAATCTCTTCACTTAAACGGCTCATATGCATCATCAAAACGGAAGCAAACGACAAAAATTCAATGACATAATCACGATCGCTGACCGCATCCATACTATTAGCATAAACGCTGCCAAAATTCAGCTGTTCAGCTACATCAAAGCGGTCAATGGGAAATGTCGTCCCGGCAATAGCGCCCGCGCCAAGAGGCATCATATCCGCACCGGCCCACACGCCCTGCAATCTGCGAAAATCGCGCTGCAGCATATTGAAATACGCCAGCAGATGGTGTGCAAAGGTGATCGGCTGAGCTCGCTGCAAATGCGTATAACCAGGCATCAGTGTTTTATCGTGCTTTTTGGCAACTGCCAGCAGCGCCTTTTCAAATTGCAGCAGCAATTCACCGATTTCTACGATCTCACGTTTCATATACATATGCATATCCAAAGCAACCTGGTCATTACGGCTGCGGGCAGTATGCAAACGTGCCCCCGCCGCACCGATCCGTTCGGTAAGACGTGCTTCGATGTTCATATGGATGTCTTCTAAAGCCACCTCAAAACTGAAATTACCAGCTTCGATATCAGCAAGAATAGTTTCCAGCCCGGCTACGATCTTTTCCACATCTTCGGCAGGAATAATGCCGCATTTTCCCAGCATCTGCGCATGAGCGATACTGCCGCGGATATCTTCATGATACAGCCGTTTATCAAACTCAATCGACGCATTGAACGCATCTACGAGCTCATTGGTATTTTTACTAAATCTGCCGCCCCAAAGCTTAGCCATTATTTCAGTTTTCCTTGTTTCATCAAAGCGCGTACTGTCAGCGGCAGGCCGAACAGATTGATAAAGCCGCTGGCATCTGCCTGATTATAAACTTCGTCAGCGCCGAAAGTTACATATTCCTGGCTGTATAAGGAATAGGGAGATTTAGCGCCTGCAGAAATGATGTTGCCTTTGTACAGTTTCAAACGTACAGTACCGGTAACAGTTTTTTGTGTTTCATCGACAAAAGCTGCTAAAGCTTCACGCAGCGGTGAGAACCACATGCCGTCATAAACGAGTTCAGAATATTTGATGCCTACCATTTGTTTATAACTCATAGTAGCGCGGTCCAGACAAAGGTTTTCCAACTCATTGTGAGCGTAATAAATAATGGAACCGCCGGGAGTCTCATAAACGCCACGGGATTTCATACCTACCAGACGGTTTTCGACCATATCGCAGATACCAACGCCGTTGCGGATACCGATCTCGTTAAGAGTCTCAACAATAGCAGCAGGACTTAATTTTTTACCGTTAACAGCAACAGGTACGCCCTGCTCAAATTCCAATTCCACATATTCAGCTTTGTCAGGAGCTGTTTCAGGCGTATTAGTTACAATAAAGAGTGCATCTTTAGGAGCATTCCAAGGATCTTCAAGGTCGGAACCTTCATGGCTCAGATGCCACATATTGCGGTCCATGGAATAATCATGCTCTTTTGTAACAGGAATGGGGATATTATGAGCTTCAGCAAAATCGATAGCGTCTTCACGGGAACGAATGCTCCATTCACGCCAGGGGGCAATGATTGCCAGCTGCGGCGCCAGTGCCTTTACAGAAAGCTCAAAGCGGACCTGATCGTTGCCTTTACCGGTAGCACCGTGCGCAACAGCGTCAGCGCCTTCTTTTTCAGCAATTTCCACTAATCTTTTAGCGATCAGCGGACGGGCAAAAGAAGTACCCAACAAATATTTCTTTTCATAAACTGCGCCGGCTTTAACAACAGGCCAGACGTAATCGGCAATAAATTCTTCTTTCAAATCTAAAACATAACATTTGCTGGCACCGGATTTCAGCGCTTTATCATGCACAGGATCAAGCTCGTCACCCTGTCCCAAGTCTGCGGTAACCGCAATAACTTCGCAGTTATTGTAGTTTTCTTTCAGCCAGGGAATGATTACCGAGGTATCCAGACCACCGGAATAAGCAAGTACGACTTTTTTGATGTCTTCTTTTTTCATTGTAGATACAGCCTCCTAAAATGTTTAAATATATAAGATTTTATGTATAAACTTGTAGCAACGAATATGATTATACCACATTTTCAGGAAAATGGAAGAGTTTTTATGAATGTATACCGTATTTTTATTTACAGCACTTCATCGCTCATCAAAAGGGCCATGACAGCTTTTTGCACATGCAGACGATTTTCAGCCTGATCAAAAACTTTTGACTGCGGTCCTTCTAAAACCTCTTCGGTTATTTCTTCACCACGGTGTGCCGGCAGACAATGCAGCACCATAGCATCAGGACGGGCCACTGCCAGCAGTTCTTTATTGATCTGATATTCTCCCAAAGCCTCTTGACGGATAGACTGCTCCAACTCCTGTCCCATACTGGCCCAAACATCAGTATAAAGCACGTCTGCACCTTTAGCGGCTCGTAACAGATCGTCATCAACTTCGATCGTGCAGCCGGTATGAACAGCATCTTCCTGCGCGGTCCTGACGATTTCCGGATCAGGCTGATAGCCCTGCGGGCAGGCACAAACCATATTCATGCCCACTTTGGCACAGGCGTACATCAAAGAATGCGCCATATTATTGCCATCACCCACATAAACAAGCTTCCGCCCTTTCAGTACTTCTTTGTGCTCCATGATCGTGAACAAATCTGTCAGCGCCTGACAGGGATGCAGCAGATCAGTCAAACCGTTAATAACGGGAATACTTGCATATTTAGCCAGCTCCAGAACAGATTCATGCGAAAACGTCCTGATCATGATCCCGTCTACAAAGCGCGACAATACTCGCGCCGTATCGCGCACAGGTTCGCCGCGGCCGATCTGGGAAGCAGAATCGTTCAAATAGATCGGATGACCGCCCAACTGCCAGAAGCCTACCTCAAAAGATACACGCGTACGCGTTGAAGCCTTGGAAAAAATCATTCCCAGGGTTTTGCCTTTTAGATATT
Organism: uncultured Phascolarctobacterium sp.; assembly: GCA_900545535.1. GTDB lineage: Bacteria > Bacillota > Negativicutes > Acidaminococcales > Acidaminococcaceae > Phascolarctobacterium. Next base: position 30,251 of record UQZN01000023.1, on the reverse strand, counting down.
GATGCGGTTCCCCATTCTTCTGTTTACATTTCAATTTCTTGGCAACATCTAAAATAGTCGCGACTTCACCCACTGATAAATCATGAATTGAAATCAAATCTTTATTTCTTAAACCCATTCTCCACCCTCACAAACTTGGTTAAAATTCGGCCAGCGCCGCATCTAAAGCAGCTACTGCCTGATCTATTTCTTCTTTGGTAACTATCAAAGGAGGAACTAAGCGAATCACGTTGCCGGCAGTGCAATTAACGATAACATGCCGCTGCAGGCAGGCATCTACAAGCGCTTTGCCATCTTTTGCCAGCTCCATACCCAAAATCAAACCGCAGCCGCGTATTTCCACAACTTTATCCGGATACTTAGCCATCAAGGCCTCCAGCTGCTTTTTGAAATAGCCGCCTTTTTCTGCAGCCTGTTCTACGATATTTTCCTTTTTTATCGTAGTCAAAGTCGCATAAATAGCCGCACAGGCCAAAGCGTTACCGCCAAAAGTACCGCCATGGTCGCCAGGTTTGAAGACACGGGCCAGCCTTTCTGTAACTACAAAACCACCGACCGGAAAACCGCCGCCAATGCCCTTGGCAAAAGTCATGATGTCAGGTTTAACGCCGCTATGCATATAAGCAAACCATTTTCCCGTACGTGCGACGCCTGTTTGAATTTCATCAAAAATAAGCAGTGCGTCGTATTTATCACATAAAGCTCGTGCTTCCTGCAAATACGTGTCACTGGGAACATGAACGCCGCCCTCACCCTGAATGGGTTCCAGCAAAACGCAGCAGACATCTTCATCCATAGCCTCGCGCAGCGCTTCCAGATCGCCGTAAGGCACATAGTCAAATCCTGCCGGCAGCGGTTCATAGCCCTGCTGATATTTAGGCTGGCCTGTAGCGGTCACAGTCATCATCGTCCGTCCATGAAAGGAATGTACCGCAGTGATAATACGATATTTCCCCTCGTTTTTCTGGTGACCATATTTACGCGCCAGTTTAATAGCGCCTTCATTGGCTTCAGCACCGCTGTTGGCCAAAAAGACCCTGTCAAAGCCTGTTGCTTCAATAATCTCTTTAACAGCCAATGCCTGAATATCAGTATAGTAAATATTAGAACAATGCATCAGTTTGGCAGCCTGCTCGCTGATAGCTTTTATCAAAGCAGGATGCGCATGCCCCAAAGAGTTAACCGCTATCCCTGCCAGAAAATCCAGATATTCGTTGCCGTCAGCATCATAAAGCTTACAGCCCTTACCATGAGTAAGCGCCAGCTGATAACGGCCAAAGACCGGCAAATAATATTGCTCTGTCTGGTCGATGATTGTTTTTGCGTCCATTGCGATCCCCTCTAACTTTTTTATTCTCAGCTGTGTTTACAGCTCTTTGACAACTTCTGTGCCGACACCTTCATCACTGAAGATTTCCATCAAAATAGTATGCTCGGCACGTCCGTCAATAATATGCGTTTTTTTAGCGCCTCCAGAAAGAGCCGTGATACAGGCCTTTACTTTGGGAATCATCCCGCCGTCGATATTGCCGCGAATGATCAGTTCCTGTGCTTTTTCAAAGCTCAGGGTAGAAATGAAGCTGGCTTCGTCGCGATAATCGGCATAAATACCCTTAACATCAGTCAGCACCAACAGTTTTTCCGCTTTCAATGCACCTGCTATTTCTCCTGCTACACTGTCGGCATTGATATTATAAGTTTCGCCGTTAGCGCCGACACCTGTAGGCGCAATGACCGGGATAAAATCATTATCGAGCAATACTTCTAAAAGCTCTGTATTGATTTTTTCGACATTACCGACATATCCGATGTCCACCAGGTTGACTTCACCATTTTCATATACGTCCGCCAAATGTTTTTTAGCGCGGATCAGGCCGGCGTCCTTACCGTTCAAACCAACTGCACGTCCGCCCAGAACATTCAAACGGGCAACAAGATCGGTATTGATCTTACCTACCAGCGCCATCTCAGCGATGCCTACGGATTCTGCGTCAGTAACGCGCAGACCGCTGACAAATTGTGTTTTTTTGCCGGCTTTGCCCAGCATGGCAGTGATCTCAGGGCCGCCGCCATGTACAACGACCGGACGCAGACCTGCGCATTGCAGAAAAACTATATCCTGCAGTACCTTAGTTTTAATATCATCATTCAGCATAGCGTTGCCGCCGTATTTCACTACAACAGTTTTACCTTTAAAATCACGCAGATAGGGCAGCGCTTCCACTAAAGTTTTGATTTCTTCGTTACGTAACATAGACAGTTCCTCCTGTTTTTATGGCAGTACCGGGCCCTGGACCGCCATTTCGATATTTTTATAAATCTGCTGCGGCAACAGCTCCCGCCTCAGTAAAACAACAACTATACTCAGGTATGGTATTCGCCATTGATCTTGACATATTCATAGCTGAAATCGCAGGTCCAGACAGTGGCACTTTCCTGACCGGCAGCCAGATCGATAGTCATAGTGATATCATGCTCACTCATGATAGGCGACAGACTGGCCAACGGCACATTACAGTTCATACCCTGTTCAACCAGACGCACACCGCCGATTTCCAAATTAACTTTATCGGCAGTCATCGCCGCACCACTGTAACCTGCAGCGCAGACGATCCGTCCCCAGTTGGGATCTTCGCCAAAGAAGGCTGTTTTCACCAGCGGCGACTTGGCTATTGCCATCGCTGCGGCTTTAGCGTCCTCCCAGGTAGCGGCGCCGACAACATTGACTTCTAAAAATTTAGTAGCCCCTTCTCCGTCATGGGCAATCAGCTTCGCAAGATCCTGTGCACAGGTCACCAAAGCTTTAAAAAATGCCGGATAATCCGGATGCTCCTCGGAAAGAATGATCTCATTTTCAGCCAGTCCGTTGGCCAGTACGATCATACTGTCATTAGTGCTGGTGTCCCCGTCAACAACAACCATATTAAAGGATTTGTCCGCCGCAGCTTTAACAGCACGTTTTAAAACATCCGGGGCGATCGCTGCATCCGTAGTCAAAAAGGTCAGCATGGTCGCCATATTTGGATGAATCATCCCTGCTCCCTTGGCGATACCGGCAATTTTTGCAGTCTTGCCGCCGACCTCAAATTCATAAGCCGCCCGCTTAATAAAGGTATCTGTTGTCTGGATCGCCATTGCGCAGCTTTCGCCTTCTGCTTCATCCATAGCGTCAATGGCATCAGCCAGACCGGTTTTTATTTTATCCATCGGCAAAAAATGCCCGATAACACCAGTACTGCAAACATAAACCTGCTGCGGCTCGATCCCCAGAAGACCGGCGGCAAAAGTCTGCATCTCCTTAGCATCCAGCAGCCCCTGCTCACCCGTACAGGCATTAGCACAACCGCTGTTGACTATGATAGCCTGAGCGGCCGCTTCCTGCGCCACTTCCCTGCTTACCAAGACAGGCGCAGCACACATTTTGTTCTGAGTGAAAACAGCGCCCGCAGCAGCAGGGACCGTGCTGTAAATAACAGCCACATCATGATTACCGCTGGCTTTGATCCCGGCTTTGACACCGGCGGCAAGAAATCCCTGCGGCGCAGTTACCCAGCCTTCGATTTTTTTCATTGTTTACGCCTCCTCAAGGATAGATCGGTAATTGGGTCAAACCAGTATTTTCCGGTATGCCAAACATTACATTCATATTCTGTACAGCCTGACCGGCCGCACCTTTTACTAAATTATCCAACGCACTCATAACGATGATGCGCCCAGTACGTCTGTCCAGCTGCCAGCCAATGTCCACATAATTAGAAGCTCTGACATTTTTTATTTCCGGACAGGCACCCTGTCCGCGCAAACGAATGAAATATTCATCACCATACATTGCCGCAAAAGCTTCCTGTACCTGGACTTCACTGACACCAGCTTTAAGAGAAGCATAGCAGGTTGCCAGAATCCCACGATCCACTGGCAGTAAATGCGGCGTAAATTGAATTACCACATCTTCGCCGGCATATTCACTGTAGACCTGCTCGATTTCAGGCGTATGCCGGTGACTGGCAACACCGTAGGCATGAAAATTCTCATTAACAGAGCAATACAAACTGCCTAGTTTTAAGCCGCGCCCCGCGCCTGTAGTTCCGGATTTCGCGTCTACGATGATCCCCCGTGGTTCGATCAGCCCTGCTTTCAATAACGGCACCAATGCCAAAATACTGCAAGTCGTATAACAGCCGGGATTGGCTAAAATTTTCGCAGCTTTGACCTGGTCCCTATATAATTCGGTCAGACCATAAACCGCCTGCGTTTCCGGGTCCTCATGTTTTACTTTATACCATTCTTCAAAAACCCGCACATCCTTAAATCTATAGTCACCACCAAGATCGATAATTTTTACAGCACGCTTTTTCAGCTGCCTGCCAATTTTCATAGCATGTCCATGCGGCAAAGCAATAAAAATAACATCGCTCTGGTCAGCAATCTGCTCAAGCTCCTGCATACTGCCCAAAGATGTTTCGATACGGGCAGACAAATGCGGGTACATCGCGGCGATACTTTCACCGGTACTGCTTTCAGAAGTTATCGCGGCAAGTTCTACTTCCGGATGGCCGTCTAATAATCTTAGCAGTTCAGCTCCGGCAAAACCTGTAGCTCCAATGACACTTGCTTTCATATCCAACCTCCCTAAAACTTATGATTTGTAATTATACAACTACCTTGCATATTTTTGCAAGTATTTCCCTGAATTTTTTTCAAAAATATCTTACTGTAAAAAAATCTGTCTATTCTTAGAAACACTAACCCTATTTTATTTAATATTGTACTACTTTAAAGGTCTTTTTTCAAAACTTTTTTCAATTTTTTATTCATTCAGAACTGATTTTTTTCATTTTATTATTTCTGCAATCTCTGATACAATAGAATCAGTAGTTATAATTATTTTATGAGGTACCTTATGTTCAAAATATTAGTTCTTATCATTGCTGCCGTGAGTATTTTTTTCTGGTATCCTGCCAGCGGCGACCCCATCCAAAAAGATGTTGCAAAGCCAGCACCTCAGCACACTGTGCAGCAGCCCAGCGAACACAGCCAGGCAACTGTTTTCTTACTTTCACTTTTGCCGCCCAAACAGGAGTGGCCTGATCCGGTGCAGAAAATCTGGCTGAGCCTGAATATCGAAGAGGCTGTTCAGGAACGTACGAACGATATCGACTGGGTGCCGATCACAGAGATCCCTATTGAAATGCAGCAGGCTTTACTGGCAATCGAAGATCACAATTTTTACAGCCATGGCGCCATCGATATCGACGGTATACTGCGCGCCGCATTAGTAAATATTACTGCCGGAGAAGTTGTTCAGGGCGGCAGCACGATCACGCAGCAGCTCACTAAAAATCTTTTTCTCTCACAGGAGCAGACCCTGAGCCGCAAAGCTGAAGAAGCCCTGCTGGCTTTGGTTATGGAACAGCATTACAGCAAAGACCAGCTTTTAGAGATTTATTTCAATACGACTTATTTTGGCGCCGGCGCCACCGGACTCAAAGCCGCAGCATTGACCTATTTTGCTAAACAGCCCCAGGAACTGCAGCTGGCCGAATGTGCCGTTATCGCTTCCCTTCCTTACGCACCTTCTGCTCTCAATCCGTTGGAAAACCCTGAAGGCTGTAAAAAAAGGCAGCTGCTGGTTCTGCAGACAATGGCCAAACGCGGCTATATCGGCACGACCCTGGCCGAAAAAGCTGCTTCCGCACCTGTGCATCTTGCCAACGGCACCACGTTTTAAAAGCAAATGGCATCTTAGCTAAGCTAAGATGCCATTTTTATTTCTCAGTTACAATATGATATTTTCCACCGTCAGTCCATAGAGTAATTTCTCCATCCCTGCTGGTAAATTTAACAGGGATCTGCAAATGCTGAAATGTTCCCAAAACTTTTGTGTTAGGATGATTATATTTTTCTTTTTCACCGCAGCTTATCAAAGCCAGGCCTGGCTGCACCGCCTGCAAAAAATTATAGGTAGATGATGTCCCACTGCCATGATGGGCAACCTTCAAAACAGTGCTGTGCAGCTCACTGCTGTAATGTTTCACCAGCGCATGTTCTGCTTTTGCCTCAATATCACCTGTAAAAAGCATCGAGAAGTCACCATATTGCAATTTAAATACCAGACTATTGTTATTTAAATCTTTTTCAGGAAAACGCCGTTTAAGCGCCGGCGCTAAAAATTTTAATTTCAGATCATCGCCAAATTGCAATTTTGCTCCGTCACGTAACACCTGCCGCCGTAATTTACCGGAAACTGCCATTTTTACCAGCTCCTGGGAAATTGCACTTTGAGAGTTTGTGATCCCATTATCGTAAAAGTTCTGTACATCAAAATTCTGCAATACCTTAATAGCACCGCCTAAATGATCTAAATGATGATGTGTGATGATCAAAGCGTCCAGTTTAGTGACACCCAAGTTCTTTAAGCGGCGAACAAGCAGTTCGCTATGTTTGTAATCACCTGTATCTACAAGTATTGCCGCAGCTGCTGTTCTCAATAAAATCGCGTCTCCGTGTCCAACGTCCAGCAGTTTTACTTCCAGCTGCCCCTGCGGCGGCAAAACTGCCTGATGCGCTTCCGAAGCGAAATCAAAAACTTCGTAACTATAAGCAGCTACTGCCAGAATGATCGTTAAAATAATCTGTAGAAATCGTTTCATCTTGCCTCACAAAAATAAAACGTGCCGTCAATTACCGGCACGTTAAAAATCTACTGCTGGGACAGTTTCTGCTTCATGATCCGCTTATACGTTTCAACACCCGGTTGGTCATAAGCATCGACATCAGCCAGTTCGCCTTCATAGGCTACCGAAAGCATCAGAAAATAAAGCAGCTGGCCCAAATAATAGGCATCGATACGCGGTAAAATATATTTCGCATTTAAACGTCCATCGCTGGCTAGCGCCTCTGCATTGGCAGCCAAAGCAATTTTCAGCGCGGTATCTATTGCCAGTCCCTCATACTTTTTAAAAGCTGCGACATGATCAAAAGGATTGTTCAATGTAATCTGCTGATCGCGTTCCAAGATTTCAACAAACTGCACAACTTTATCCTTTTTGCCATCCTGGTGCTGCTGCGTCTGCGCATGCATATCAGTAGAACCGACGGCTGCCACCGGAGTCCGTCCATAATAAACAATATTGCCTGCGCGATCTCTACGCTTGCCCAGCGATTCGGCCAGCAGCTGTACATACCACTCGCCCACGGATTTCATTTTCGCCGCATACGGCATAAAGACTTCAATATCAAGGCCATTTTCAGCTGCCGTATACTTCAAAGCAGCATTCAGCAGTGCCGGGTTTTCTTCAAGTGAAGCTGAGCGACAGGCCATTTCCATATCTTTTGCACCATGCAGAAAGGCCTCTATATCCATACCAATAGCTGCAGCAGTGATCAAGCCCGGATCGCTGAAGATGCAAAAACGCCCGCCAATGCCTTCTTTGATGTCGAAACAAGGCCATGACCGCTCTTTAGCCAAACTGCATAAAGGCGACGCTCCCTCAGCAAGATCTGTTACAACAGCTACTTCCAGCTGCAACAGTGAAGATTTCTGACACCGCTCATAAAAATAGGTAAACGCCGCTAACGTTTCCAAAGTCGTACCGGATTTGGAAATCGGCACAAGCAGTACTCTGAACTGTTCCAATTTTCCCAGCCTGTGCTGCGCTAAATACTCCAGTTCGCTGACAATTTCATGATACTGATCCCCATCTAAATTATTGCCCGAGAAATATATCCGGGGATAACCCTGTCTGCTTTTTTCGCAGCTGACATTCCAGCCGGAACCGGCAAAAACATCAAACAGTACTTTGTTGCCGAGATAGGAGCCGCCTACTCCCAAAAAAACAACCGCATCTATTTCCTGCTGTAAATATCTGCCGAACTGTTTTAATTTGCTGATAGAAGCCGGTGTATTAGGATTGCCTTCCTGAACAAAAGGTAATTTCGTAAAAAAAACAGGCTCCGGTGTGCCATCTTTAGATAAATGGGCTTTGGCTACACCCTGCTCACGTATCTTCAGTAAAGCCTCTGCCGCAGCCGCTGCTCTGCTCTGCAAAGCTTCAATGGCAGCAACTGTCACTGTCGGAGTGTTTATCATATTGCCGTAATCAAAAACAAAGCCGCTGGCTAATGTTATTTTACCTGATAATTTCATAATATCACCATATCAATTATTTATATACTTAAATATTTTATCATAAAACTATAGTAAAAGCAAAAGAACCAATGCCTGAAAGCATTGGTTCTTTGAATATTATTTCTTCAGATTACGCAAGTAATTTTCTGCTGTTTCCAGCTGGATGTCCCTGGTTGCCTGTTCCGGAAGTTCCACCACTTCGTCAGGCGTGATGCCCGTACCATTGATAGAACGTCCTGAAGGTGTGTAATATTTAGCTGTAGTTAGTTTTAAGCCCGTATTCTGCGGCAGTCTGTATACAGTCTGCACCGAGCCCTTACCAAAAGTCTGCGTGCCAAAAAGCTTACCTGACTTCGTGTCCTGCACCGCTCCGGCTACGATTTCAGAAGCGCTGGCACTGCCGTGATCGACCAGTACAGCCAGAGGATACTTGACTTTTTCCAGATAAGATTCTTCCGTATATTTACGGCCTTCACGATCGATAACGGACACGATCGGCCCCTTAGGAACCAAATATTGAGCAACGCGTACAGACTCTCCCAAAATACCGCCCGGATTCTGCCTTAAATCCAGCAGCAGAGACTGCATACCCTGTTCTTCCAGTTCCTGATACTTCCTGACAAACTCACCGGAGGTATTCTCATTGAAAATAGCGATCCTGATATAACCGATCTTACTATCCGGCAGTATCTCACCTGCAACCGATTTGATCTTGATATCACCGCGTACCACTCTTACTGTACGTTCATTGCCCTTGTTATCATCCAAAACCAACTCTACTTCGGTGCCCTGAGTACCGCGAATCATGGCAACAACGTCTTCCAGCTGCATTCCGGCAGTTTTTTTGCCATCGACCTGCACTATCTTCTCGCCGGCTTTGATGCCCGCTTTTTCTCCGGGAGTTCCCTCCAACGGCGCAACTACAACAAAATTATTGTCCTTCTTGCCAACGACTACGCCGATACCGCCAAAAAAGCCTTCTGTTACATTGCTGATATCCTTGAAATTCTGCTGATCCAAATAAACAGAGTACGGATCATCCAGGGCTTTGACCAGACCTGTTGCTGCCCCGTCAAATAATTTTCCATCATTCGGCTGTTCCACAAATTTTTCCCGGACCAAAACTAAAGTCTTAAGAAACTTGAGACTTCCTAAAGCATCGCCGGTAACTCGTTCCATACCGTAGAATACGGCTCCAAGTGTAACAACTATAGCGCAAAGGCAGGCTATAAGCACTGTCATCATACTAAAACGCTTTTTAAACATAACTTCTGCCCCCGCTTATCTTTTCTGAACTCAAGGTAAATAATCCAATGGTTCGGTCACTTCACCGTGGATACGTACTTCAAAATGACAGTGCGGACCAGTCGACCAGCCAGTGCTGCCTGCATACGAGATCACCTGACCCTGATTGACATATTGTCCCTCACTGACAGCCAGTTCCTGATTATGACCATAAAGAGAAACCAGGCCGCCGCCATGATCGATCATGACTGCATAGCCGTAGCCGCCCATCCAGCCTGAATAAATTACCGTCCCCGAATCAGCAGCCACGATCGGCGTGCCATAATCGCAGGCAATATCCATACCGGAATGGTATCTGGTAGTACCAAACACAGGATGTGTGCGCCAGCCATAATAAGAAGTTATCTCACCGGTCACCGGCCAGATGAATTTGCCGGTCCCACCGCTTGTAGGCATAGAAGAACTGCGTTCCAGGCTTCTTAACATACTGGCAATATTCTCGGAAATAGCCAGTAAACGATCATAATCTTCATCGGCCTGACGGCTTTCTTCCTCTGCTTTATAAAGCAGCTGTGCACGTTCTTCCTTACTTGCTTCAGCTTTTTGCTGCTTTTCCTCAAGGTCGCTGCGCATTTTTTCAATGTCAGCCATCTGTGCATCCAGTTCTTTCTGACGCGCTTCGATTTCAGCCGTTTCCTTCATGATCGTATCCATCATAGCCAGATCGCGGCTGATGATTTTTTGCAGTAAAAACATCCTTGAAGAAAAATCAGAAAAATCTTTTGCGCCCAGCAGCACATCGAGATAATTGATCTGACCATTGATATAAATATCGCGCAGACGCTGACGGTAAATCTTCATGCGTCCTTCCATTTTAGCTTTCTTTTCAGCTAAAACTTCCTGATTTTCGTCGATCAGCGGCTGCAGTTTATCCCGTTTAGCTTCAATTTCTTTGATTTCGACCTGCAGACGATTCAATTCGGCGACGATCTCTTCCATCCTGTCGCTGGCAGCCTCAGCCTCGCGACGGGCCCGTTCTTTAGCTATTTCCATTTGCTGCATTTTTTGCTGTACGTCGTCATATTCCGCTTGCTTATCTTCCAGCTCATTTGCAAAAGCCGGCAGGATCTGCATAACAGCGAATATCAACGCCAATACAGCCATCAGAACTTTCTTTTTTGGCATAATCGGCCTCCGCTGTTAAACTTTTAAAAACTTACGCAGGGAAATATAACTTCCTGCCGCACCAATCGCCGTTCCGGCTAAAACAATAGAAATATCAACATAGGTGAGCATCGGATAAGCAGGCACCATCGGCAGGAAAGCCAGCGTCGCATAAATACGCGACAAAAGTGCCGCATAAGTACCGTTAATGACAAAATTGGCGATCAACGCCCCAAAAAATCCCAGCGTCATACCTTCCAAAATAAACGGCCACCTGATAAACCAGTCTGTCGCGCCAACATATTTCATGATATTAACTTCCTTACGCCTGGCAAAAACTGTGAGCCTGATAGTATTGGCAATAATAAACAGTGTTGCAAGCGCCAGCAGAATAACCAGCACGACGCCGCCAATACGCAGTATTTTCGTCATCTGAAAAATATGTTCCACAATTTCCTGCCCAAATTTAGCAGTTTCTACGCCTTCCATCTCATGGATCTGCGGCGCCAGTTCATTGATCCGGTCAGGCTTGTCCACCTGCACCTCGAACGAATTAGGAAAAGGGTTGTCCGTTCCTAATGAATGCAGCAATTTCTCCTGCTGTCCTAACCGCTCCTTGAACCTGGCCAGAGCCTCCTGTTTGCTGACCTCTGTTACACTGAGGACCCCCGGCAGGTTTTCCAGTGTCTGCTTCATATCGCTTAACCCTGAACCTTCAACGGAATCCTCCATATAAACAGTGATCTGGACCTGGCTTTCAAGATATTGAGCCAGATTATTGGTATTGATAAAAATCAGCAGAAACATACCTAAAACAAGCAGCGAAAGCGCTACTGTAGATACTGAAGCAAGACTCATCAAACCGTTGCGTTTGATAGATTTATAGGTTTCCCGGATAAAATATTCCTTTGTACTAAGACTCATAACCGTATACCCCTTTTAAATCATCACGAACAATGGACCCTTTTTCAATAGCAATAACACGCTTTTCCATATTATCAACGATTTCCTTATCATGGGTAGCCATCACGATAGTGGTACCGCTTTCGTTGATCTCACTGAAAATACGCATGATATCCCAGCTTGTTTCCGGGTCAAGGTTGCCTGTTGGTTCGTCGGCAATTACCAGCAGCGGATCATTGACGATAGCACGCGCAATCGCTACACGCTGCTGTTCACCGCCTGATAATTCTGTTGGATAAGAATTGGCACGCTTGCGCAGGCCAACCAGATCCAGCACACTCATCACGCGGCGTTTGATTTTACGATAGGGAGTCTCAATAACCTGCATGGCAAACGCAACATTATCATAGACGGTGCGGTCAGGCAGCAACCGGTAATCCTGAAAAATAATTCCCAGCTGCCTGCGCAGATAAGGGATCTCCTTTTCTTTCAGTTCCAGTAAATCGACACCATTTACATATATATTGCCAGTGGTAGGTATTACCTCACGAAAAAGCATCTTAATAAAAGTAGATTTGCCCGCGCCGCTTGGCCCGACGACAAAAACAAACTCGCCCGGCTGGATATGTATATTGACATCACGCAAAGCTACTGAACCGCTTGGATATGTTTTACTGACATCGGTCATTAAAAGCATAGGTGAAAGCTCCCTTCTCTTCAACACTCAAACAATTAGGTCAGTCTTTATCATCACGACAAATTCCAATTCATCGTTTTTTTCAACCTTTTTTTAGCAAAGCAAAAGCTTTATCAGAATTGATCTGCGCTTTCTGCCTCAATATCTCAATATTCTTATTCTGTTCAAGCGGCGCTTTCTGCCAACCGGCTACAGCAGCCTGAACAACCATATCTCCATCAATTTTTTCAACAGTGCCAACAGGTTTTTCACCAATAGCATTTACAAAACTATCTACTTTAGGATCATAGGATATTGCCAGGATCGGCGTCTGCATTACTGCGGCAAAAACCAGTGCATGCAGCCGCATGCCAATCAAAAGATCGCAGTTTCCTATAATAGAAAGAAATTCCTCGGTATTATATCTTTCATTTAACAGAAATACATCTTTTTGACAGGCCAATGCCTTCCGCAGTTTTTCACAGGCTTTGACATCGACTGAATACTGCAGCGGCAGCAAGATAAGCTGCGCGCCATAACGCTGCTGCAATTTAGAAGCGGCTTCAGCCAGAACCTGAAAGCATCTGGCATCACCGGCCCAGGGCCGTACAGAGATCCCGATAACGGGCTTTGTTAAATCGACGCCGGCTTTCTGCAGCAGGGTTCTGCCGCCTTCGCCGGTAACTGGCTTCAGCGAAAGGACTGAGTCAGCAGTAACTGTTATTTTAGTCGCAGCTACTCCCATTTCCTTAAGTTCAGAGGCCGACTCACGATCTCTTACTGTGATCAGATCTGCCTTATTGCAAACAAAGCTTGTCAATTTACGGGCCCATTTTGCTCTGATAGGACCAATCCCCTGAGCAAAGAGCATCACTTTTTTGCCAAAAAACTTTCCTAAACCAATAATACTCAGGTAATAGAGTAAACTACGCTTACTGGTCACATCCTGAAGCAGACTGCCGCCGCCTGAAAGAATCAGTTCAGAAGCATACATTGCCTGAATAACCGCCCAGGGATTAAAACGGTATACACTGCGAACCTGGTGTTTGGCCGCAGTGTCCTCCGGATTACCTGACAACACAGTCAGCTCTACGTTCTCTTCCACTTGCCGTAACGATTCTATGATAGCAGTAAGCATGGCTTCGTCACCGGCATTGGCAAAACCGTAATAACCGGAAATCAAAATTTTACTCATGCTCCAAGAATCTCCTTTGCCATTTCTGCACATAAGGCAGTAAAATAGAAACGGCGATAACAGCAATGATACCTAAAAAGGCACCTAAAGCATAACCGTCAACGGCACGAATATAACTCATGATCACAGGAGTCCGCATATGCGCGAAAGTCTGTACCAAAGAACCCTGACCGATCGTAGCGGCGACAACCAACAGCATCTGCCACAAACGCGGCGCCTGTTTATAGGCAGCAAAAGCCGCTAAATAAAACGCCGGATGACCGATCATAAATTCTTTTTCACGCGGCCGGGCATACATGACCTGTTCCAGGAACAAACGCATTTTTATTTCCAGCGCTGGAACAGGGACCCCGGCAGTATGACCGCTGCGGCCGACAAAAATATACGCCACAAAAGCCAATACGCCTAAAAAAGCCACATGCTTCACTGTTATTCTGGTACTGAAAAAGTTTTGCAGATGCACAGCCAGATTGCCCATCCGGCCCCTGCTCAAAACATTGAAGCGCTGCATATACCATAAAGAGATCAGCAGTACCGGCAGAATAAACGTTAATTTAACGCCTTTATAAATGTCGATTTCCAGGAAAAATCTGCTGTCACCCAAAACAGCCGATATAAAAGATGCTCCGATCAAAGAAAGCGCGACAGCCAAAGCCAGCTGCCAGGTAGCGCTGACAATGATCTTCAACGTACCGGAAGCAGCCTTTTTACAGGACTCCCACAGCTCGACGATAACTGTCATCGACAGCACCGGAAAAACAGCAGCCGCCATCAAAGCCAAAAGCTGCCTGGTCAGTACACCGCCAAATTTCAGTAAAGTTATACTGGCAACAACGCCGCCAGCCAGCAATAACATATACTGAAGTTTTTTGCTGAAATTAAATAACAGCGTCAGATACATGATGCCACCCGCCAGGATAGCAAAGGCCAGCGGAACAAACCAGATCCGTTCCGGGAAATAAGGAGCAAAACCGCCATCGGCAGCATTTTTGGAAAATACTCCCGCCGGGCCAAGCTTATAGCCTCTTGCCTGCACATCGGCAGCAATTTTAGACACATAATCCAGATTAAGCTCTAAAATATCCCTGCCTTCCTGCGGGATCATGAACGGCTTGATATAGTTGATACGAATGTTACGTTCTTCATCTGTTAAAGCCCAGCGTCTTAACGCTTCCGGCATTTTCAGTTTTCTCTGCTCAGCTTTATCAATTATATAGGTACGGGCAACACGATAGTCCATATGCTCCGCCAAAGGCAGCAGTCCGTCCATTGGAGCAAACTGCAGCTGCGTATAATGTTCTACCATGCCAAAAGTCATATTTTTCTTTTTTAGTTTATGCGCCATATAGGCAATATAATCCGGATAACCAACCACTTCACGGCCGCAGCCTATATATCCGGTCACATTCGCGCCCGATTTATCGATCCTGCGGAAAATACTTCTGACCTTATCATAATCATTAGGCAAATAATTCATTGGTCTGACGATGACGTTAAAACCAAAAGCCTTTGCTTTACGCATCTCTTCTGTCGAAAGGCCTAAAGGAGCCTGCATAACGCCCGGCTTACTGTCGTAATTTTCTTCTGTGATGACCATGGGATTACCTAAGATCTCAATGATCTGCGGGTCGTTGTTCACGATCCGCAAACGATCCTTACCATAGCGCAGATACAGATCCTCCACCACTTCTGTTAAAACGTCGTATGACGTCCCAACAGTCACATAGACAGCATTGGGCACAACGATCCCTTCTGCCAGCACCGGTGCGAACTTGCCGCCGTCGCCGCCCAAAGCGGAACCTTTCAGCAGCTCCTCGCCGGTCACGGCTACGATAGAGCCATTGTTATTGAGCTTTTCCAGAGTAGTATCAAAAACCACCAGGCTCGTGACTCCGGCAGTTTTAAACTTTGCCAGGACGTCATTTAAGGACAAGCCTTCCCAATTGGCTATATGTTCCAGCCCTTCATATTCCATTGCCATCTCAACAGTATCATTGCGCTGCTCGATCTCATAACGCTGATAGTTCAACCACAGCGAAACTATCAGACCTATAGCTATTATCGCAACAAGTACCGGGTTATAACGGCTTTTCATCAGCTGATCTCCACCTAATTCAAAATTTCTTTTTCAGCAATCACAGTTTCTTTTGCTGGCTGCGCAGATACGCTTCGACAAACATTTCCAAACCGCCGTCCATGACAGCCTGCACATTACCTGTTTCGGCGTTGGTCCGGTGATCTTTGACCAGTTTATAAGGCTGGAATACATATGAACGGATCTGACTGCCCCATTCTATATCCTGATAGTCACCGGCGATATCGTTCTTCAAGGCATCCTGCTTGGCCCGTTCATACTCATATAACTTTGCGCGCAGAAGCTGCAGGCACCGTTCCCGGTTCTGGATCTGCGACCTTTGGGTCTGGCACTGCACGATGATACCGGTAGGCAGATGCGTCATACGTACGGCAGAGCTTGTTTTATTGACATGCTGACCGCCGGCGCCGCTGGCACGATAGGTATCAACCTTCAGATCGGCAGGATTGATGTCGATCTCCACGCTGTCATCCAACTCCGGCATAACATCTACCGCTGCAAAAGAAGTATGACGGCGGGCATTCGCATCAAACGGCGAAATCCGCACCAGACGATGCACGCCTTTTTCACTGCGCAGATAACCGTAGGCATTATGCCCATTGATCTGCAGTGTAGCACTTTTCACACCGGCTTCATCACCGGGAAGATAATCAAGCATTTCCACTTCATAGCCTTCGCGTTCAGCAAAACGGGAAAACATACGCAGCAGCATGGAAGTCCAATCCTGCGCTTCGGTTCCGCCAGCGCCGGCATGCAAGGTAAGAATGGCATTATTCGCATCATACTCGCCGTTCAGCAGCATACCCAGTTCCAAATGCTCTACATCAGCACGAACAGCTGCCAGCAGCTCCTCCAGCTCCGGCAGCAGGCTTTCATCCTGCTCTTCCATTGCCAGATCGCACAGCACTTCCATGTCATCCACTCTGGTCTCCAGAGACCTGAACGTTTCAACCTCTTCTTTTAACTGCGTTACAGCCTGAGCTGTTTTCTGGGCCGTCTCCGGTTCATCCCAGAAGCCGGGAGCCCCCATTTTATGTTCTAATTCAGCAATGCGGTCCTCTTTGACAACTACGTCAAAGAGATCCCCTCATTTCCTCTAGTTTCTGTTTTAATGCGGCAATCTCAGGTTTATATTCCTCAATCAGCACTAACTTCACATCCTCTCTTAATAACACCAGTAAAGTTGAAACTTACCGCTCCAACTTTACTGTATCTAACCCAACTATAAATTTCCCCGGATCATTATTTATCCTGACCACAGCAGTTTTTATACTTTTTCCCGCTGCCGCAGGGGCAAAGATCGTTCCGGCCTGTCGTTTCACCTTTGACAATCGGCTGCTTCCTGACGTCGTCGCCTTCGCCGGGATTATTGGTCGAAGCATTTTCCAGACGGTTCTCTACCTTCGGCTGCGCCACAACATTTACGCGGTAAATATAACGCACCACATCGTCCTGGATCGCATCGATCATAGCCTGGAACATATCATAGGCTTCAAATTTATACTCAACCAGAGGGTCCTTCTGTCCATAAGCACGCAGGCCCACGCCTTCACGCAGCAGATCCATCGAATCCAGATGTTCCATCCAATGATTATCGACTACTTTGAGCATGACCAGATTTTCCAGTTCGCGCATCAATTCAGGCGTGATCGCATCTTCACGTTCTGCGTAATGCTCATCGGCAACCTTATGCAGATATTCTTCCAGCTCTTCACGGCTGAAATTCTGCAGATAATCGATCTGCAGCAAACCTTCCGGAGCGTAGAACTCCTCAGCATAAGCGATCAGAGCCTGCAGATCCCAATCCTCCGAATAAACTTCAGGCGGCGCGTACATCGCCATCGTACGGTCTACTACTTTATGGACCATATCCATGATAGTATCACGCAGATTGGCCTGCTGCAGGATTTTTTTACGCTGTGCGTAAATAACTTCGCGCTGTTGATTCATAACGTCGTCATATTCCAGAACCTGTTTACGAATGGCAAAGTTTCTCGCTTCCACTTTCTTCTGCGCCGATTCGATAGAACGAGTAACAAGCTTATGCTCGATCGGCTCGTCTTCTTCCATACCAAGTTTATCCATGATACTGGAAATATTATCAGAACCGAACAAACGCATCAGATCATCTTCCAGCGACAGGAAGAACTTGGAAGAACCGGGATCGCCCTGACGTGCGCAGCGTCCGCGCAGCTGGTTATCAATGCGGCGGCTTTCATGCCTTTCCGTACCGATGATATGCAGGCCGCCCAATTCGGGTACGCCTTCGCCCAAAACGATATCAGTACCACGTCCGGCCATATTAGTAGCAATGGTAACCGCACCATATTGACCTGCACCGGAAATGATCTCCGCCTCTTTTTCATGATATTTGGCGTTCAAAACATTATGCGGGATCCCGCGCCGTTTCAGCATCGCCGATAATTCTTCCGACTGCGCGATGGAAGTAGTGCCAACCAGCACCGGACGTCCGGACTTGTGGCATTCCTCGATCTCATTGACAGCCGCTTTATATTTAGCGCGTTTGGTCTTTAAAATAACATCAGGATAATCGACCCTGATCATAGGTTTATTAGTCGGGATAACAACAACATCCAGCCCGTAAATCTTCTGGAACTCCTGCTCTTCCGTTTTAGCAGTACCGGTCATACCGGAAAGCTTCTCATACATACGGAAGTAGTTCTGGAAGGTGATCGTTGCCAAAGTCTGGCTTTCGCGCTCGACCTTAACGCCTTCCTTAGCTTCGATAGCCTGATGCAGGCCTTCGGAAAAACGGCGGCCAAACATCAGACGGCCTGTAAACTCATCGACGATAATGACCTCACCGTCTTTGACTACGTAATCTTTATCGCGGTGCATGATGGCTTTGGCCTTCAAGGCGCACATCAGCTGATGCGAGAAGTCAACGCCGTGTTCCGTATCATACATATTTTCGATACCCAGCATTTTTTCTGCTTTGGCAATGCCGACTTCAGTAGGAGCAACTGTTTTCAGCTTTTCATCAACGGTATAATCTTCACCTTCATCCATTTTGGCAACAACCTGTGCCAAAACCTTATAAAGCTCGGTAGATTTTTCACCCGGTCCAGAAATGATGAGCGGCGTTCTTGCTTCGTCGATCAGGATACTGTCGACCTCGTCGACGATACAGTAATTCAACGGCCGTTGTACCATCTGGTCTTCATCAACGACCATATTATCACGCAGATAATCAAAACCAAACTCGTTATTAGTACCGTAAGTAATATCGGCGGCATAAGCAGCCTTACGGTCAGGATAATCCAGCGCATGGGCGATCAGGCCTACGGAAAGGCCCAGGAATTTAAACACGCGTCCCATATCCTCGCTGTCACGGCGGGCCAGATACTCATTGACTGTAACGACATGCACGCCCTTACCGGTCAATGCGTTCAAATAGGCCGGTAAAGTAGCCACCAGGGTCTTACCTTCACCGGTACGCATCTCGGCAATTTTGCCGCGGTGCAGCACGCAGCCGCCGACCAGCTGCACATCGAAATGACGCATGCCTAAAACACGTTTGGCCGCTTCACGGACAACTGCGAACGCTTCAGGTAAAATATCATCCAGGGTTTCACCCTTAGACAAACGTACTTTAAAATCAGCTGTCTTAGCGGCCAGATTTGCAGAACTTAAGCCTACCATATCTTTTTCTAATGCGTTGATTTTATCGACAATGACTCCGATCTCTTTTAGTTCCTTCTCATTCGGGTCACCAAAAATTTTTTTCAACAAGCCTTCGAGCAAAATAATCACTCCTTAAATTTTTACAATAAAAAACACTATACCTAACTTAAAATTTTAGCAGAAAAGCCTGCAAAAGTCAAAAAGCCCGGGGCCTCAACCCCGGGCTTTTTGTGAACTTTCAGTAAATTATTTTCCTATTTAATATTACCGCTTATTTTAATTCTGGAGCCAGCAAACCGTAGTTGCCGTCTTTCCGGCGATAAACAACATTCACGCCGCCGAAATCAGGATCGTAGAAAACGAAGAAATCATGATTCAAAAGATTCATTTGCAGGATAGCCTCTTCCGCAGTCATTGGATGCATCGCAAAGGATTTATTTTTGATGATCTTGAATTCGCCGTCATCCTCCACTGCTTCCACCGAAGCAGGAATCGCCGCATCCTGGAAGTTATTGTATTTTTTCTTCATCAGGCGGGTCTTATATTTGTGGATCTGACGTTCGATCTTCTCGATCACAAGGTCGATAGAAGAATACATATCTTTGGTCGTTTCCTGTGCTCTCAGCAGAATGCCGCTGGCCGGTACAGTAATTTCTACAATGTGATTGCCTTTTTCCACTTTCAAAACTGCTGAAATATCACCGACAGTTTTAAACTGTTTCGTTACTTTCGTAATCTTTTTTTCTACATAATCTTTTAAAGCCGGAGTTACATCGATGTTTTTACCACGTACGTTTACGTTCATAATTCATACCTCCTTGAAATCCCCAAGGTGATGGGATCGCAAGCTCTCTGCTTGCTTTAATATAATAATTCGCCGCCTTCTGCAAATCTCCTGCTGATAAAGTAACAAAAAACTCGCATGTCTCAAAAATTTCACATGCGAGTTTACAACTGCTACTAATGTAACACTTGGGGTAATAAAACACCCAGTTCACTGAAACGCTACTTATAATATTTTGGATAAAAAGCTGCGTGTGCGCTCTTCCTTGGCATGCAGGAACACCTCTTCCGGCTCGCCCTGCTCTACGATAACACCGCCGTCAACAAAAATCACCCTGTCGCCGACCTCACGGGCAAAGCCCATCTCATGGGTCACCACAGCCATCGTCATGCCTTCTTTAGCCAGGCTTTTCATAACGTCCAATACTTCATTGATCATTTCCGGGTCCAGCGCTGAAGTCGGTTCGTCAAACAATAATGCCTTCGGCTTCATCGCCAAAGCCCTGGCGATCGCCACACGCTGCTGCTGGCCGCCGGAAAGCTGATCAGGATAAGCGTTTTCCTTGTCGCCCAAACCAACTTTTACCAAAAGCTCCCGTGCTGTCTGTTCAGCCTCGCTGCGGCTGCTGCCGCGCACCTTCATCGGCGCCAGCACCAGATTTTCCAAAACGGTCATATGCGGAAACAGATTGAAACGCTGGAAAACCATACCTACTTCTTTGCGTATTTCGTTGATATTGGCTTCCCCCGTCAGCGGGATACCGTCAATGACAATACTGCCGCCGGTCGGTTCCTCCAGATAATTGATGCACCGCAGCAGCGTACTTTTACCGCTGCCGGAAGGCCCGATGATCACCACGACCTCACGTTCGGCGATCGTCAGATCGATACCCTTTAAAACCTCCAGACTGCCATAGCTTTTCTGCAATCCGGTTATTTTGATCATTTCTTTATTCATTTCGTATCATACCTCCGTTCCAGCATTCCTACGAGACGGGCAACCGTAAAAGTCATAATCAGATAAATAACGGCTACAGCCATCCAGATCTCAAAGGAGGCATAAGTACGGGCAATAATCAGCTGACCACGGCGCGTAAGCTCTTCAAACCCGATAACAGAAACCAGCGAAGAATCCTTCAGCATCGCGATAAACTCGTTGCCCAGAGGCGGAATGATACGCTTGAAGGCCTGCGGCATAATAACATAACGCATAGTCTGCCCCCAGCTCATACCCAAAGAACGCCCGGCTTCCATCTGACCCTTGTCGATCGACTGGATACCGGCACGGAAAATCTCTGCGATATAAGCACCGCTGTTGATAGAACAGGCTGAAATAGCCGCAAAATAGGGATCAACACGATGACCAATAATACCGGGCAACGCAAAATAGACCAAAAAGATCTGTACCAAAAGCGGTGTTCCGCGGATAAAATCCACATAACAATTAGCAAAATAACGTACTGGTTTGATACTGGCAAGACGCGCGATACCGACCGTCATACCGATCAAAAGGCCAAAACCTACGCTCAAAGCCGTTATCTCGATCGTAATCCCGGCGCCGGCCAGCAGTAAGGGCAAGGCATCCCAGATCAGGCTGAAATTAATATCCATGCAGTTTGTCTCCCTTTCATTGTCAGCTCTTGAAAACTCAGCAAAGAAAATACGGAGCACACCACCGTCACCGTTGATGTACTCCGCATCCAGATATGACCATATTATTTCTTTACTTCACCAAACCAGGTTTTGTAAATCTTGTCATACTCGCCGTTTTTCTTCAATTCGGCCAGAGCTTTATCGATTTCAGCAGCTAATTTATCATTGCCTTTTTTAACTGCAATGCCGTATTCTTCAGCTTCAAGCACATCGCCTACAGTTTTGGCATCAGCGCTGCCGCCCTGTGCCAAATAGTAGCCAACTACCGGGCTGTCGTTGATCACAGCATCAACGCCGCCGTTTTTCAATTCCATAGCGGCTTCCGTGTTGGTATTGAATGCCGTTACCTTGGCATCTTTAACGCTTTCTGCCTTAGCAGCGCCAGTAGTACCGATCTGTACGGCGATCCTTTTGCCGACCAGGTCTTCGATACCTTTAATCGTGTCATTGTTTTTCTGTACCATGACTACCAGACCGGATCTGTAATAAGGAGCGGAGAACAAAACTGCCTCCTGACGTTCGGGAGTGATGCTCATGCCGGCAATTACAGTGTCGATATTGCCGGAGCTCAAAGCCGGGATCAAAGCGTCAAAGCCCATATTCATGATTTCAACCTTATAACCCATCTGCTTGCCAATAGCACGGATCAGGTCCATATCGAAACCTGTATATTCTTTAGAACCTTCTTTTTGAAACTCAAACGGCGCAAAAGTAGGTTCCGTACCTACACGCAGAACTTTTGCAGGCTCAGCTTTTTTGGCTTCTTCTTTGCCGCCGCAGCCGGCTACCATCAAGGACAATGCTGCCAGAACAGCCATTGCCAAAAGTAAATATTTTTTCATTTTCCAACCTCCAGAAAAATATCTGGACTGCACCCAACCCACAGCCCTTTATAATTGTTAATTATATAACTAAAAACGGCCTGGCGCAACCTAAAGTTATACGAATATTATTTCTTTTCTTCGCCGAACCAGGTTTTATATAATTTATCATATTCGCCGTTTTGCTTCATTTCCGCCAAAGCTTTATTGATCTCAGCGGCCAGCTTCTCATTGCCTTTTTTGACCGCGATACCATAATCTTCAGAATTCATAACATCGCCGACCACCTTGGCATCAGCGCTGCCGCCCTGCTGCAGATAATACTTCAAAACAGGACTGTCGTTGATCACAGCATCAGCGCCGCCGTTCTTCAGCTCCATCGCCGCCGCGGTATTATCATTAAAAGCAGTTACCTGAGCGTTTTTAACTTCGCCGGCTTTATTCGCGCCGGTAGTGCCGATCTGCACCGCGATCCGTTTGCCTTCCAGATCATTGAAGCCCTTGATCTTATCATCAGCTTTTTTGACCATGACGATCAGCCCAGAAGTATAGTACGGATCAGAAAACACCACTACTTTTTTACGTTCATCAGTAATACTCATACCGGCAATAGCTACATCGATATTGCCCGAATTCAAAGCCGGGATCAAAGCATCGAAGCCCATGGAAGAAATCTCTACCTTATAACCAAGCTTCGTACCGATCGCGCGGATCAGGTCCATATCAAAACCTGTAAATTCGTTCGAGCCTTCTTTCTGAAACTCAAACGGTGCAAAAGCCGGTTCAGTACCGACCCGCAATACCTTTGCAGTTTCCGCCTTCTTAGGCGCTTCCTGTGACCCGCCGCAGCCGGCTGTCAAAAGCGCGAGCATTGCCGCTAAGGCCATCACTAAAAATACGATTTTTTTCATTTTTACCCCTCCAAATCAATTCCGCAGCCCTAAAACCGCTTCTATATTTATAATATTTTTTTATTATAGTACTAAATCCGCAGTCAGGCAATAAAAAAATACCGTTATTTTTTTAATAACGGTACAAATTCCACAGACAACTCAGCTGACCTGGTTTTCGCCCCCACACTCGCCTGCTGGAGGGTTCGCTCATAAGCTTTGCAGAGCTCCCCACTACTACCCCTCTCGCCTTTGCGGCAGGACTTACTTCTAAGCTGCGCCGTGCTCACAATACTTTGATTGCTTACGTGGATCGTTTTGCCCGCAACTGGCATCGACTTGCAACCACAGACCTGAGTTGTAGTTATAATTATACATTAAGCAAAAATTTTTGCAAGTATCTTTGCTAATCATCTTTTTCGTAGTATACTATTATCACCATGTAAATGAGGACGGATTGTTTATGATTGCCATACCCCAATTCCTGGATTTCCCCGACGAAGGACAAACCGCGGAAATCTGCGATTTCTTTTTGAAAATGCTAAAACATAAGAATAAGGCGCTTTATATGCACAGTCAGCAGGTCGCCAACTATGCTGCCAGCATTGCCGCCAAGCTGGGTTTGCCACCGGCCGAAGTTTCCTGTATCAAGACTTCAGCTCTGCTGCATGATATAGGCAGCCTTTCCGTGCCCAACATGATCCTCATGAAAGCACCCTATCTGAGCACCCGCGAAATGTCGATCTACAAACGGCATTGCCAGGCAGGCGCCAGTATGCTGGAAAATATCCAGGGCTTCAGCCATATCATCCCCATTATCCATGCACACCATGAAAAATGGGACGGCACCGGTTATCCCAAGCGGCTCAAAGGCGTAAACATCCCTCTGGGCGCCAGGATCATTTCCGTAGCCGATCATTATGATAAATTCATCAACCCCTGCACCCAGCAGTGGCAGAAAACCCACAGCGAAGCGATCATCGAGCTGCAGAACAAGGCGGGGCTGGATTTTGACCCCAATGTTGTCAAAGCCTTCATGCAGTCAGTCATTCCCAGTAAAGTCACTAAAACAAAAAAATAATTGCATCAACTACTTGCTGTCAGCAACTGGCAGCAAGTTTTTTATTGCCCCGCGCCATAATTTTCGATACTGCCGCAAAACGCCAGACCATAGACCTCGGCAGCCCCGGCCGCCTTCAAAGCTTTAGCCGCCTCCTCCATCGTCGCTCCCGTAGTAAAAATATCATCGACCACAACGACAGTTTTGCCGGCAACATTTTGCGTAACCGCAAAACAGCCCTCTAAATTCAGCCGGCGCTCCAGCGGCCGCAAATCATACTGCGGCAGTGTTTCCCGTGTTCTCGCCAAAGCCGGTGTCAGACAGTGGCCGGCGCCAGGCTTCTCAAACAATACCAGCGGAATATCAAAGCCTCTCGCTTTTACCCGCTGCTGCGCCGTCGGTATGGGAACGATGATCACCGCTCGCCTGTGTAAAATACCACGCAGCGCGCCGGGCCAGTCAGCAGCGCTGAACTGGCAATATTCCTCAGCCAGCAGCTCCAGTATCTCCCTGCGGCTGTCAAACTTGACCTTCTGCAAAGCCGTCTTGAGCGCGCCGCTGTACCTGAACAGCATCCCCGCCCCGTCTAAAGCGTCCCGCGCCGGCAGCCACAGCGGCTGCTGCAAAGCCGCTCTGCAAACACCGCACAACAATCCCTCTTCGGCGATCTGCCCACAGCCCGCACACTTTCCGGGCCCAAACACCGACAGCAAGACCTTATACCAGTTTTTCAGCAGCCGTATCAGCATGGGGCTATCCAGCACCTTTCCTTATTTCCAGTGATCTTGATTTCCAGCGGCCTTAAAAAATATCGCCCTGCTCCTGCAGCCGTTCAGCCAACAGTGAATAACGCTTTCTGGTCCTGTCGTTATCGACCGCAGTCTGCACCGCCGCCCGCGTCCCCACTAAAATGACCTTCTGCCTGGCACGGGTCACCGCCGTATACAGCAAATTACGCTGCAGCATGATATAATGCCCCGGCACCATCAGCAAAATCACCGTCGGATACTCGCTGCCCTGCGATTTATGCACGCTCATCGCATAGGCCAGCTGCAATTCGTCAACCTCACTGGCGGTATAAGTAACATACTCGCCATCGGCACGTTCCGGGTAGTCCACCGTAACATTGCGCCCATTGATATACACGATCCTGCCAATATCGCCGTTAAAAACATCCTTCTCATAATTATTACGGATCTGCATCACCTTATCGCCGGCCCGCAGCACATTCCCCGATGTGTTGACCTCGCTTTTGTCAAGCGCCGGCGGATTGAGCCGCTGCTGCAGCAAATGATTAAGGTTCTGGACCCCACAGGGATTCTTATGCATCGGCGATAAGACCTGCACCGACTGCCAGTCACTCTGCTGCGTCAGTCTAGCATAGACATTGGCCACATATTCCGCCGCGTCAAACTCATTTTCGATCTCCACAAAAGTAAAATCGCTGCCGGTCTCCCACTCGGGCATCTGCCCGCGGTTGATCCTGTGCGCATTGCGCACGATAGGACTTATCTCAGCCTGACGAAAAACATTTTCCAGCCTTACAACAGGCATCTTCTGCGAACGGATAATATCCTTTAAAACAGAACCGGCACCAACAGACGGCAGCTGATCGACGTCACCGACAAAAATCAGCCGGCACCCGCCCTGAACTGCCTTCAAAAGATGATAAGTAAGCGTAATATCGAGCATCGACGCTTCATCGATAATGATCGCGTCCGCATCCAGCGGATCGCCGTCATTCTTGCCGAAATTAAAACCGCCGCCATTGGGCGTATACTCCAGCAGCCTGTGTACCGTCACCGCCGGATGCCCGGACGAATCGGCCAGTCTTCTGGCGGCACGCCCCGTGGGCGCTGCCAGTAAGATCCTGCAGCCGGCCTTTTCCAAAACTGCCAGTATCCCCTTGATGACAGTAGTTTTACCTGTACCGGGACCGCCCGTAAGCACGAACACACCGTATTTCAAAGAAGCGTGAATAGCCTCTTTCTGCGCCTCAGCCAAAGCGATCCCCGCCTCAGCCTCCCACTGCGCAATGATCTTATCCACATTCACCTTTTCCAGCGTCCCCGCCAGATCGCGCAGCTTCAGCAGCCGTTTAGCTGTCTGCACCTCCGCCTGATACAAATACTCGGGATAAATCAGCCGTAAGCCGCCAACCTCCTCCGTCCGCAGCCTGTCTTCCGCCAGCAGCTTCTGAAAAACATCGCTGACGATACTGCCGCTCACCTGCAGCAGCCGCACCGTCTCGCGCAGCAGCAGCTCCTCCGGCACGCAGGTATGACCTGCCGACGCCGCCTGATTGAGCGCATATTCCAAGCCTGCCTTGATCCGTTCCTCGCAGGCCCCATCCATACCAGTAGCCAGGGCGATCTTGTCCGCCGTTCTAAAGCCGATACCCGTGATATCGCTGGCCAGACTGTAAGGGTTCTCCTGGATCCTTTTCAGCGCCGTAGCGCCATACTGAGCCTGCAGCTTCGGCGCATAATTAGCGCTGACTCCATGCGACTCCAGATAGACCATCAGCTCCCGCATATCTGACAGCTCCGCATACGACATCCCGATAGCATCGGCTTTCTTTTTACCAATGCCGGAAATCTCAGTCAGCCGATGCGGCGACAACGACAAAATATCCAGCGTCTCCGAACCGAAATGCTCCACGATCCGGGCCGCCATCGTTTTACCGATCCCCCGCACCGCGCCCGAAGCCAGAAACCGCTCCACGCCGTCCGTCGTCGAAGGCTTGATCGCCTGACACATCTCAGCCCGGAACTGCCGCCCAAACTTGGCGTGCTCGCCCCAGCTGCCGCTGAGCTCCACCGTCTCGCCCAAAAAGGGCGCCGGCCCCCGGTACACAACGCTCACACGGCCCTCATGCTCGGTCTTCACCCTGAAAACGCTGAACTGGTTATCTTCACTTTGAAAAACTATATTATCAATAACGCCCTGCAATTCCTGCATCATGCCACCACCGTACAAAACAAATGTTCTCGTTTATTATAACACGTTTTCCAATAAAACAAAACTTTTTACCTGTTCTTTTCAACGACGCAGCCCTCAATAAACTTTGACAGCAAGCTATTTTTTAGCTATAATATATTAAGTTGTTTATACTTAAACCAAGATTTTATTTTAAAAATTAAAGCTCGCCTCTGTGAAAGGAGAACTACCTTGAAATCAATCGGAACTCAAATAGCCATAGATATGTATAATTGCAGCGATCTGCTTTTAAGCGACGCCTCCGGTGTGCAGGCAACAGTTCAAAGCGCCGCCGCAGATTTTGCCATGCAGCCGCGTGAAACCTACGTCAACTGTGAAGACGGCATCAACGAATATTCCGTCTTTGCCCATTGCAAACAGGGCCATGTTACCCTGCACCTGTATCCTGATCTGGGTTTTGTCACCATCGACGTTTTTACCTGCTTCAAAGATGCCGATCCTGACGGACTGGCACGTTTCCTGCGTCATTATTTTGATCCTGACAAATCCAAGATCACCTACCTCGAACGCGGTGATTTCGGCAGCGAAAGCGATATGAAACCGCGCCGCAAATCCAATATCAAAACTGTCCGCCGCGCCCGCACTATCGGCAACAAGCTCTCCAAGCTCATAATGAAACCACGTTCAATGTAATAAAAGCTGCCTTAAGGCAGCTTTTTTCTTTCCCTCTGTTCCTAACGCCAATTCTCTGTTAAAATAGTAACTAAGCATATTAATGATCATTATGGAGCAAACTATGAAATATATTTTCTGGGATATCGACGGAACGCTTTTAAAAACAGGACTGGCCGGCGTAGACGCTGTACGCGACGCCATCAAGCTGCGTTTCGGCATCGAAAACTTTCAATTCTCGCATATGTTGGGCGGCGCCACAGACTCGCACATCTTCAAGCAGGTCATCCGCGACATCAAAGGCAGCTGCAACGCCGCCGATGCCGCCGGGCTCATGATCCTCTATCACCGGCTGCTGCCGCAATACCTGCCCACACATCAAGGCAGCCTGATGCCCAACGTCCAAAAAACACTGCAATACTTTGCCGACCATGAAACCGGCTATAAAACCTGCCTGCTGACAGGCAATACCATGATGGGCGCCTTTACCAAGCTGCGCCACTATGGCATCGACCAATATTTTGACAGCCGCTACAGCGCCTGCGGCGAACTGAGCGAAGACCGCTGCGAACTGGCACGGACAGCCTGGCAACGGCTCTACCTGCTCGACCCTGCCGTAACGCCAGACGACATCATCATCATCGGCGACACCCCCAACGATATTCGCTGCGCCCAGGCCATCAAGGCCCGCAGCCTGATCGTGCTGGCCGGCTCCACCCACAGTGAAGCCGAACTGGCAGCCTGCCGGCCCTGGCGGCTCATAGACATACTGCCCGATGACCCGCAGGAGCTTGTGGCCCTGCTTGACGAAAACTGATACTTTACTTTGAGGAGAACACCATGAAAAAATTTTTTTACGGCGCTGTACTGGCCCTGCTGCTTATTGCAGCACCAGTCTCGGCCTACAACAGCTACGATCTTGATACCCTGCTCAGCAGCGGCAGCTGCCCCTACGGCGACCTTTCCGGAGCAGAACTGAGCAATCTGGACCTGACAGGCGCCAACCTGACCGGCAGCAATCTGACCGGGGCCCGACTGGTCAAAACCAAACTGGACGGAGCGGTTCTGGACAAAGCCGTCCTGACCAAAACAGTCCTGACCAACGCCCAACTCGACAACGCCAGCTTTAAAGCAGCGCAGCTCAACTATACCAACTTGAGCGGCAGCAGCCTGAAAACGGCTGACTTTACCCAGGCCAACGCTTTCAGAGCCAAAATAGCCAACTGCGACCTGCAATTTGCCGTGTTTTACCTGGCCAACCTTCAGGAAGCAACACTGGACAGCAGCAACTGCCTGGAGGCCGATTTTACACAGGCTAACCTGGCCTATGCCTGGCTTTATAACACCAATTTGCACGGCGCTGTTTTAAATAACGCCAATCTTTTTAACGCCAAAATGAACAATGCCAACCTGAGCGATGCCGATCTGACAGGCGCCACCCTGAGCCAGGCCCTGCTGCAGAACGCCAACCTCAATAATGCGACACTAGACAAAGCACTTCTCAATGAAACCGATTTTAAAGGCGCCAGCCTGAACTTTACCGATTTCGGCACCGCCTTCAAAAACGAAGCTATTTTTGAATAGAAAAAGAACAGGCAGACAAGATCTTTTGATCTTATCTGCCTGTTCTTCCTTTTTCCGGCGGCGCATCTTTCAACTATCACTGTTTTATAAGCCACCAACAAGCGCCTAAAATGACTGCCAGTAAACCACTTCCTAGAATGTTCGCTGTCAAAATATGGACACCCATGATGTACGCCTCCTTTCAACAAAATTGCATAAATGCTTCATAAAAGCATTATTTTTGTTTAACATCTAAGTCTTTGCTTTAATTTCATTATGTTCTCTTTCAAGTTTTTTAGCTATTGACAATATTTAGATTATTCCTGAGTAAATTAGCTGTTTTGCTTTCTTTAATTAACACAACTTAAATAATGAATAAACTTGGCTGAAAGAACCTCCGACGCCTGCAATATTTTAATACACAATCAAAAACATAGACCGTGGACTATTCCATAAAAAAGACATTACAAAGAAACCACCTCCGAAGTAGTCGAAAACTACAACGAAGGTGGTTTCGAGCGTGTTACTGCTCTTTATTTACTTGTATTCAAATTAAAAACTGTATTTCACATCAACAAACCATTTATTGCTCTGTGCGTCGCTGCCCTTCTGGTAGCTGTAGCTGACGCCGTAAGTCCAGTCATCCTTCTCGGCTTCCAAGCCCAGGCGGCCTACAAAGAAACCGCTGTCCATCAGCTCATAGCCCAAACGGTCCTGTGCGTTGATGCCCGGTACAGTGATGCCCATGGCATTATCATTATCACCCATCGTCCAGACATAAGCGATATCTGCTGTCGGGCGCACCTTCCAACCACTTT
>UQZN01000022.1 GCA_900545535.1 uncultured Phascolarctobacterium sp. | reverse complement strand
TTTGGGCTGCTTTGTTTATACCTGACCGCCTCCCTGTCTGGTAAATTTAATATATCCTCCGCAGCTGTTGCCGCGGTTACAGCATTTTACCTGTGCGACAGCCTTACAAGCTGCAAAAGCTGCCGCACTTCCTCTAGCGTATAGACTTCTGCAGGAGTTTCCTGCTCGAATGCAGCCTTTTCAGCCTGCTCTTTGCCCCAGTCCAACGCCGCCTGAGTATCCAAAAATACTTCCAGCGGGCATTCCAGCACATTGGCGATACGCAGCAGCAGCTTCAGGTTGACGTTGACATGGTTACGTTCCAGATTACTCAGATGGGTCTGGCTGACATCTATACGCTGTGCCAGTTCCTGCTGGCTCAGCTGTCTGGCCATGCGCAGAAAACGGATATTGCCGCCGATATTTTTCAGGCATTTTTCGTCATACACCCTTACACCCCCACTCTGCGCTGCTGAAAATATTGCTTTGCCTTTGTTTTACTTTGCTGAAACTCTGATTTTATTTACCGAAACTTTAAAAACATTTGTTAAAATAATATTCGCACCTATTATAGCACACTTGTACCCCCCCGCAAGACACCTACTTTTTGTTGTAAGTAAAACTTTGCGAGTGTCTTGCCCGGCGCATTACGCCAGCAGCTTTACAACTGTCGACGTCTGCGCAGGTCAAAAGCTTGCCAGCCGCCGAAGTTAGCAGTAATACACAGTTGGTGATTTTTAAACAACTAAAAATCCATATACAAACAGGTAGTACGTTCAAACACAAATAAAACAACCCGCAGCTTTTGCTACGGGTTGTTTTATTTGTTCACTATATTTTTATACTATATGGCAATCTGCTTACAGCTCACTTTCGATCCTGCGCCCTACGTCACTCAAATAGCGCTGCAGGGTCAGCATAGAATTGGTGAGATAACGCTCGCCGCACCATGACAGGTAAATACTTACTTCACCGACCTCGTCGGCCAAAGGAATAGAACAGATGTCGATATAGGTATCTTTAGCACTGGACAGGCCAAAAGAAACGCCTCTGCCTTCACGCATATAATCACTTAAAACTTCGACATTGCCTTCCAACACAAAATCCAGCTCGATGTCAGTCTTTTTACACAGTTCATCAACAATGCGCAGCTTGCTCTGGTCTTCCGGCAGGGCACAGATCTTTTCGTCTTTCAGATCCTTAAGATAGATCTTTTTACGTCTGGCCATAGGATGTTTAGCTCCGACCAGCACGGTATACCGGTCTTTCCACAAGGGTATGGAAATTATTCTGGGGTGGTCAAACTTATTGGTCGTCAGGCCAAAATCAAAGCGGCCGCTGAGCAGCCCTTCCATAATATCACTGTGTGGTGACAATAAATGCGCTAAGCGAATATCTTCATGTTCCTTCAGAAAATCGACCAGCCAGCGTTTGGAGAGCATGGTACTGCTGCTGCCCAGACGGATATATTTGGTATCGCGCGAGCGCATATCCGAGATCTCTTTTTTAGCGTCTTCCAGATGCTGCAGGGCTTCATTGACGTGATGTAAAAGGATCTTACCGTATTCGTTCAACACGACTCTGCGGCCATCGCGGTCAAACAGCTGCCCGCCCATTTCTTCTTCCAGACGGCCGATAAGCGCGCTGAGATAAGGCTGCGATACCATCAACAGCTTGGCCGATTTAGTAATATGTTCCTGTTCGGCTACTACTTTAAAATACTTGAGCTGCAATAGATCCATAGCGGTCTCCTTTCATAACAAAATGGTTATGAGTACATATTTAAACTAGTATTATACTTATTCTACCCCAAGTTTTACAATAAAGACAAGAAGAAATCTTGCAAGATATTTAAAATCTAAAGTTTTGGGGAGGTCATTATGTCTACTAGCACAGCTCTCAACAAGTATAAGTTTCTTGGTCTCTTTCCTCTGGTCATGGCCCAGATCGGAACCTCTGGCGATAATTCGGTACTTACCGTCGCCACAGCTTCTTTACTCGCCAGCTTAAATGCGACGATGTCGGATATCCAGCTGGCAAATATCATTTACTCTTTATGCGCAGGCTGCCTGATGATCGTCGGCGGTATGGTCGGTCTGATCGTCGGCTGGAAAAAGACTTTCCGCGCCGGCGCCGCCATGTGCGCTATCGGCGAACTGGTTGTAGCGTTTTCCAGCAACATTTTCCTTTTTACCTGGGGCGGCCGCTTACTGGTCGGTATCGGCGCCAGCTTCCTGATCCCTTCTGTCCTCGGACTTATTCCCGGCCTGTATAAAGGCAACGACAGAGCTTTCGCCTTCGGCGCTATCGGCGCTGCTACCGGCGTAGCTTCCTGCCTGGGTCCTATCGCCGCCGGTTTTCTGATCGATACTTTCGATTGGCGTATCGCCTTTACCTGCATGGCAGTATATTTTGCCATCGTCCTCGCCGGTTCGCTCTTAGTCGGTGACGTGCCGCTGCCTGAAGAAAAGGTCCGCTTTGACCTGAAAGGCACTGTAGTGGCAGTTGCAGGTTTGTTCCTGCTCATCATCGGCATCAGCAAGATCCCCGTTTGGGGTCTGATCGCTCCGATCGCTCCTCCGGTTATCGGCGGTACTGCTTTGACACTGTTCGGGATGTCGCCGGCACTGTTTATCGCAGTTTTAGGCCTGCTGACTTTGGCCTTACTGGTTCGCATTGAACGTAATGTTGAAAAAACTTATGGTTCCTGTCTTATTCCTTCCTCCTTTTTAACGACGCCGCAGGTACGCAGTGGACTGTATCTTACAGCGATGCTGTTCCTCTGCTTCGGCGGGTCGTTCTTCCTGGTCATCACTTATCTGCAGCTGGTTGCAGGTTTCAGTGCCATTATGACTGGTGTTGCTATGAGCGCGATGGCGCTGCCGATGATTTTCTTCTCGATGGGTATCCCCAAGTTGAGCCCCGATGCTTCTCCTAAAAAGGTTTGCCGCATCGGTATCGGCATGGTGGCTCTGTCCACGATCCCGATGGCTCTTTCCTTAAATCCTTCCGGTGTCAACTGGCTGATGTATGTAGGCCTGTTCTTCTTCGGCGCCGGTCAGGGCTTCGTCGCTTCCCAATCGTCCAACATTATCGCCGGCGCGGTCAATGCCCGCGATGCCCAGCAGTCCAGCGGTATCCAGACTGCTACCCGTAATGTCGGTCAGGCGATCGGCGTCGCTATTCTGGGCGTAGTCATGCTGTTCTCGATCACAGGTACTTTTAAAGATGCCGCTTTAAGCAGCAAGGACCTGAGCCCGGCTGCCCAAACAGCTATCAGCTCGCAGGCTTCCATCGGCTTTATGCCGGACGCAACCTTTAGGAAGTACATTGCCGATAAAGCAGACACACCGTCTGATACAGCTGTTTTAATGGATATCAACCGCAGCACCCGTCAGAATTCTACTCAGCTGGGCCTGTATGTCCTCGGTTTCATCTGTGCCCTGTTCTGGCTCACTACCGGCCCTTTGCCTGACGAAAAAATTACTAAATAAGTAAATTTAATACAGCTTTTCCTACTAAATTAAAAATATTAAACAATGAGGTGATCTTATGTATATGTCCACAAATTTTCAAGTAGCTGCCGATTTTGCCAAAAATTATACCGGTAAAGAACAGGTAACTGTGTTCCGTGCCAAAAAAGTCGTTACCATGAACGAACAAATGCCCTGGGCTGAATGTGTAGCTGTAGCTGACGGCATTATCATCGCAGTCGGCGATTTCATCGACGTCGAAGCTTTCTGCAGGGCGAACGGCATCACTTATCAGATCAATGATACTTTTATCAACAACGTTATGTACCCAGGCTTCATTGAAGCACATATGCATGCGCAGCAAAGCGGCTTATATAATATGAATTACGCTTATGTAGGCTACTTTGACCGTCATACCGCTGACGGCGAGATCTCCAGAGGCTGCCGTACACCGGAAGCTATCATCGAAAAACTGAGCGAGATCGTTGCTAAAAATCCCGGCAAATATAACGACCAGCACTGGCTGAACGTCTATGGTATCGATCCGCTGATTTTGGGCGACGCTAAACTGGAAAACATCAACAGCAAGTGGCTCGACCAGGTTTCCAGCACGATCCCCATCTGCCTGAACCATGCTTCCGGACATTTGATGACGGTCAACAGCAGAGCGATCGAACTGGCCGAGCTGGACGCTATCCATGATGACAACATTGGCCGTTATGCTGACGGTACCTGCAACGGCAACGTAGCAGAACCGGAATTTATGGCTTACGTTTTGAAAGCAGGCGGCATGCGCATCGACGGCGACGCCGCAGAAACTGCTGAAAAAGCTACCCGCTACATCTCCAAGCTGGCTAAACACAACGGCTGTACTACCATCGCTGATAAGGCTTTCGGGTTCCTCCTGACTCCTAAAGCTGCCGAAGGCTATACCAGAGCCTTGAACAAAGAAACTCTGCCTGTACGTTTTGCCGTAGAACCCTTCTACAGCAAAAATATGGAAACTCCCTTCAACGGCTGGGACGGTCTGCAGAAACTGCGTCAAGAGATCGAGACTGACCGCTTCATTTTCAACCATGCCAAAATTCTGGCAGACGGCTCTATTCAAGGCTATACTGCCAATCTGCTGAACAAAGAATATTACAGCGGCGCTAAAAACGGCAAGCTGATCTATGACGACGATACTTTGATGGCTATGATCAAAGAATGCGAAGACCATGGTTATTCCGTTTCTATCCATACCAATGGCAACGGCGCTACCGAACAGGTACTGCGTGTCGTGCAACGCCTGCGTGAAGAAAACCCCACCACTATTTACCGTCATACTGTCGAACATGTACAGCTGGCTACCGAAAATCAACTGGCCCGCCTGCATGACCTGAACATCGGCGCTAACTTCTTTGCCAACCATTTGTATTACTGGGGCGACGTGCATGCTCAATACACCGTAGGACCTTATGAGGTCAAACGGATGGAACCGATGCGCAGCGCGATCAACCACGGTGTACGCTTTGGCGTTCATTCTGACGATCCGATCACTGAAGTCAATCCGCTCTTCTCCGCCTGGTGTGCCTGCAACCGTAAATCCGGCATCAGTGGCAAGGTTTATGGCGAAGACCAGTGCCTGACTGCCGACGAAGCCATGCGCTGCATCACTTTAAATGCTGCCTGGCTGCTGCATCTGGAAGATAAGCTCGGTTCGATCGAGACCGGCAAATGGGCCGACTTTACCGTACTGGCCGAGGAAGTTACCGAAGCTAACAAAGCTACCATGAAAGATATCGAGATCATCGGTACTGTTTCCGGCGGCGCGATCCAATAACAAATAATTACCGGCATTAAAAAGAACGGCAGCAAAACTGCCGTTCTTTTTGTGATTGTTATTCTTTCTGCGGCGCTGTATACTATACTTAACAGTATACTCAAATCTATTTTGAGGAGGAATCTTTATGTTCAAGACCCGTAAAGTAGTTATTATCGGTGCCGGCCATGTCGGGTCGCACGTGGCACTGGCTTTGATCCAGTCCGGCGAGGCTGACGATATCGTATTGATCGACATTCTGAAAGAAAAAGCCGCCGGTCAGGCACTGGACCTGGATGACTGTGTCAGCGGTTCGCTGTGCGGCAAAGACGTACATATCCGAGCCGGCGCTTACGAGGAACTGAATGACGCCGACATCATGGTCATGGCCTTTGGCCGCAGCCGCCGTCCCGGCGAAACCCGTCTGGATATGTTTGACGATTCGATCAAAATGGCCAACGAAGTAGTTTCCCACCTCAAACAGGTCGATTTCAAGGGTATCATGATCAGCATTTCCAACCCTGCCGATATTATCTGCGAATATATCCGCCGCCAGATGAACTGGCAGCCAGCCCGCTGCTTCTGCACCGGCACCAGTCTGGAAACCTACCGCCTGATGCGGGTACTCAGCAAAGTCACCGGTTACAGCCGCCGCTCTATCCAGGGCTTCTGTATGGGCGAGCATGGTAATTCCAGCTTTATCGTCTGGTCGCGCATTTTTATTGGCGGCAAGCCATTCCTGCAGCTGCGCGACGAGTGCCCGGCACTGGCAGCCGTCAGTCTGGAAGATTTGCAGACACAGGTCAAAAAAGCCGGTGATATTGAAATCGACGGCAAGGGCTGCACCGAATTCGGTATCGCCAATGTAGCTAAAATGCTCATCAGCGCTGTTTTCCACGACCAAAAACTGGTCTGGCCCTGCTCGATCGCCCTGCACGGAGAATACGGGCAGCACGATGTTGCCGCAGGCGTGCCCTGCGTGATCGGCAAAAACGGCGTCGAAGAAATTTTAGAAGTCGAGATCACTGCCGAAGAACAGGCTAAATTTGATTCTTCCTGCGATATCCTGCGCGGCTTTTTAGAACGTGCCGCCTCTCTCAAATTTTAAAAATAACTGCTGCTTAAAAGTAAAGCCCCGGCCACTGGCCGGGGCTTTGTTGTTCTGCTTATTGATCCTTTGTATCTGTCACTGCCGTTTCCTCTTCCGGCATTTTTACGACCAGTATTTTGTCGATGCGGGTTCCGTCCATATCGACGACCTCAAAACGGTAACCATTCCACAGGAAGTAGTTACCTGCTGTCGGAATATGTCCGATATTGGTAACAACAAAACCAGCCACAGTGTTGAAGCCCGTTTTTTCTTCCAGCGGCAGCTCGTCCAGATCAAGGAAGTCTTTAAATTCGCTGACGGGCAGTAAGCCGTCTACCAGCCAGCTGCCGTCTTCACGCTCCACGATCTCCTGCTTGAAATCTTCGTCATAGGAAGGCAGATCGCCGACCAGATGCTCGATAATATCACGCAGTGTGACCATACCGGCCAGTCCGCCGAACTCGTCCATGACCAGCGCTACTTTGATCCGTGTATCCTTGAACATATCCAGCAGCTTTTGGGTGTACATACCTTCGGGTACATACAGCGGCTGCTGCACAGAGCTGCGCAGTGAAGCGCCAGTAGCGCCCAGCACTTCTGCCAGAAAGCGTTTTGTATAAACTACGCCCAATACATGCTCTAAATCTTCTTCGGCCACTACATAACAGGAATACTGTTTTTCCGCAATGACCTCCAGATGCTTATAAAGCGGCTCATTAGCGTCCAGCCAGCTTATCTTGGTGCGTGGCGTCATGATCTCACTGACACGCAGGTCGTCCAGCTCAAAAACGTTTTCGATCATTTTCTGCTCGTCAACATTAAAGACGCCATGCATTCGTCCCTGCTCCAGCAGCACGCGCACCTCTTCTTCCGTCACCGGCGGTTCATCACTGGGTTTCAGACCCAGCACCTTCAGAAAGAACCTGGTCGAAACGCTCAGGAAAACAGTCAGCGGTTTGAACGCGGCGATAATGACCTTGATAAAGCCGACAAAGCTCATAGCAACCTTTTCCGGATTGTTGAGCGCCATTTTTTTCGGTATCAGCTCGCCTAAGACCAGACTGAGATAGGTGACCAGCGCCACGACGAAGGTATACGACACGACGCCGGCATAAGGCCGCAGCATGCTGATCTCACGCAGCAGGCCTTCCAAAGGCGCCGCCAGCATAGCACCGCTGTAGACGCCAGTACCGATGCCGACCAGTGTGATGCCGATCTGCACCGTCGACAAAAATTCAGTCGGTTCCTGGGCAAGCTTTAAAATATACGCAGCCTTGCTGCTTCCCTCATCAGCCAGCTGCTCCAGCCGGCTTTTACGCGCCGAAACCAGCGCCATTTCCAGCATGGCCAGCAGGCCGTTCATTAAAATCAAAACAACAACGATCAATACTTCTTTGACAGATCCGAGAGGATCCATACAGTCATCACTCCTATTTTTTTATAAACTATATTTGAGGTGGTGGCTTTTATTTTTTCTCCAGCATTTGGCAAATGCCCTTGCGCAGCAGGTCGACTACGATCATCGACAGGCCGAACAGAATAACTACGCTCCATTCATGCAGATTCAGCGGCGTTGTGCGCAGGATACGGCCGCCGACATAGGTCAGCAGTACCTGGATCGCCACGATCAGAGCCATAACATTGAGGAAGCCTTTATTTTTGTCGATATGCTCCAGCAGATTCAGCCCGGAAACACGCACATTGAAGCCATTGGCGACCGCCATAAAGATATACGTGCAGAAGAAGCCCGTATAGGTGTAGATATGGTCGGGAGCGTTGCGGAACAGGTGATCGATATAGCTGCTCTTATAAAAGAGGATCGCGATAAAGGTCATATACACGCCGCCCATGGTAATGGTAGACAGCATTTTTTTACTGACGATCGGCGCACTGCGGTCTTTGGGCTTTTCACGCAGGTATTTTTCCAGCGCCGGCTCGCCGCCGAAAGCCAGGGCCGCCAGCGTATCCATAACCAGATTGATCCAGAGGATCTGCGTAATGGTAAGCGGTTTTTCGATACCGATGAACGGTGCGATAAAGTTGATCGCCACAGCTGAGAAGTTGATCGTCAGCTGGAAGACGATAAATTTACAGATAGAATTATAGATCGTACGTCCGTACAGAATCGCCTGTTTGATGCTGAGGAAGTTATCGTCGAGGATCACGATATCTCCCGCTTCCTTGGCTACTTCGGTACCGCTGCCCATAGCAAAGCCTACGTCGGCTTTTTTGAGTGCGGGCGAGTCGTTGACGCCGTCGCCGGTCATACCGACGACCAGGTTCATCTCCTGCGCCAGACGCACCAGCCGGGATTTATCCATCGGCAGGGCCCGGGCAACAACGCGCAGCTTGTGCAGCTCCAGCTTGACCTGTTCGTCACTCATCTCTGCCAGCTCGGCTGAGGTCCAAACTAATTCGTTTGGACGCTGCAGCAGGCCTGCATCTCTGGCGATCGCTACAGCTGTCTCGCGGCGGTCACCGGTGATCATAACGATCTGTACGCCTGCATCCTGCACTTCGGCGATCGCTTCGACAGCCTCAGGACGGACTTCGTCGCGGATGCCGAGCACGCCTACCAGAGTCAAACCGTCTGCCGGCAAAGCGTCACCTTCGATGTCGCTTTCATAGGTGCAGAGCGCCAGCATCCTGATCGCGTCCGCAGCCAGTTCCAGCATCCTGTCGTCCAGAGTTTTCTTCATTTCCGGGGTCAGCGGACGGCGGTTGCCTTCCGCATCCCAGTAATGGCTGGTTTGTAAAATCAGTTTTTCCGGAGCGCCTTTAGCCAGACAATAACGCTCGCCATTACCACTGACTGCCGCCCAGGAATATTTGTTAGCGCTGTTGAAGGGAATAAATTTGTCACGGTGCAGCACTTCTTCCATGCGGTAACTGCCTACATAGTTACTGAGCGCCCGTTCAGTCATATTACCGCCGACCATAGCACCGTCCGAAACAGCGGCCGAGGTATTGAGCACCACGTTTTGATAAGTAAAAGCTTTCAGCTTGGCTGGCAGCACATCAAAAGCAGGATATTCCTGACGGTCGCCGGTAATAAACCGTACGACTTCCAGCTTGCCTTTGGTGATCGTACCAGTCTTATCGGTAAAAAGCAGGTTCAGACTGCCGGCAGTTTCGATACCGACCAGCTTGCGGACGAGGACGTTGTCACGCAGCATTTTTTTCATATTCAGCGAGGAAACGATAGCGATCATCAGCGGCAGTCCTTCCGGTACTGCCATAACGATGATGATGATGCCCAGAATAACAGCCTGCACTAAATCGGACAGCAAGAGCGGCGTATTGGCAAAATAAGCGCCGAAATCACCGTAGAGCCAGGCCTTGTGCAGCATGACTGCCAAAGCGATCAGCACGCCGCCGGCATAACCGAACTGGCTGATCTGGTGAGCCAACCCTTTCAGCTTCAATTTCAGCGGGCTGTCACGTTCATCATCCTTCAGCTCCTGGGTCAGCTGACCGTAGATAGAATTGTCGCCGATCTTGACAGCCTGCATGATGCCCTGTCCTTCCACAACGACGCTGCCGCGGAACAGCTTATGCTCATCCAGAAAATCGATCGTTCCGTCGCCCCACTCAAAAGCAGGCGGCGCGATCAATTTATGCGCTTCCTTGCTTTCACCGTTCAGGGCCGCCTGGTCAAGCTTCACGTCGCCGTCCAGCAAAATACCGTCCACAGGCACTTTATCACCTGCTTCCAGGATCACCGCATCGCCCACGACGATATCATCGATATGCAGCTCTACGGGCTCTCCGTCACGCCAAACCTTGCAGCGGATGCGGCTGGCCTCCTCCTGCAGTTTCTGGAAGGCGTTTTCATTGCTGTACTCAGAATAAGTAGAAACAAAGGTCGCCAGAATAATAGCCAGAAAAATGCCCATGGTCTCGATCCAGTCGCCGTGGCCCATGTACACAAAAACGACGTTGACCAGCAGCGCCAGGATCAGAATACGGATGATCGGGTCTTTAAAATTCTCCCACAGCTTATCCCAAAAGGTTTCGCGCGGTGGCTGCGTCAGGGCATTATTGCCATGTTCGGATAGTGCTTTGCCTGCTTCTTCAGTAGTCAAGCCCAATTTGTTCACTGTGTGTGCTCCTCCTTACAAAAAAGCTGCGGGACCTAAGGCCTCACAGCTTCATTGCTATTTATAATGATAAATTATTTGCCCCAGACTTTGCTCATCAGGACAGGATATTCTTCTGTAAGATGTTTTAAGATAACATCGATCACCGTGTGGATGATAGGCGCTTCAAAACCTTCGTCAGTCGTTGTGATACAACTGTCAAGACAAATGTCGCCGTTATCACCTTCATAATATTTAAAGACCTTGTATTTTTTATTGAGTTCATTGAGATGTGCCAGAACGGCTTCACGGTTGCCGCCATTGACCACGCCTGCCGCCACGCGCACCTGGATCATCGTATAGATACTGTCGTCCAGTACGATCATCGTCGGCAGATTTTGACTGCTGACTTCCATGTGAGCACGGTAAACGATACTGTGCATCTCATTATCGATTTCTTCTTTGGCAAAACAGTTGATATTATTGGAACTTAAAAATTCATCAAATTTTGTTGCTTTACTCATCTTTATCTCCCCTATCTGCAAGAAACTTCTTCTTACAGTATTTAATATTACACTATTAAATAAAATTTGTATAGTGTAAAAGCCGCTTCCGCTGATTTTTCACAAACATTTCAATATTCTGTCTTTTTCATGCACCAGTTTGCCCTGCAGCTGTTTTTGTTCAAATTTTACAGCATTTTATTCTTTTATACAAACACTAAAAATAATAATGTATACAATTTGCATTTCTTTTTCGCTTATTTTATAATTAGCATTGCAATTCTGTATACAGATATAATTTGCTTTGAGAGGGGAAAATCACATGTATACTTCATTACCGCCCAAGCAGGGACTTTATGACCCCTGGTTCGAACATGACGCCTGCGGTCTGGGCGTCGTCGCCAACATCAAAGGCCGTAAATCCAACAAGATCCTGCGGCAGGCCTTAGTAGTGCTGCGCAACATGGATCACCGCGGCGGTCAGGGCGCCGATATGAACTCCGGCGACGGCGCAGGTATCCTTTTGCAGCTGCCGCACACTTTTTTTGTCAAAGAATGTGCCAAGCTTGATCTGGAACTGCCGCAGCCGGGCCATTATGCAGTCGGCTTCATGTTCCTGCCGCCTGACGCTGTAGAGAGAGAAAACACCCAGCGTCATTTTGAAAATATCGTCACTGCAAGCGGTCAGGAAATCCTGGGCTGGCGTAACGTGCCGGTCGACCCTGCTGTTTTAGGGGAAAAATCACGCCAGAGTCAGCCGTTTATGGCCCAGGTCTTTATCAAGGCCAGCCCGCA
The DNA here is from genome assembly GCA_900545535.1 of uncultured Phascolarctobacterium sp. GTDB lineage: Bacteria > Bacillota > Negativicutes > Acidaminococcales > Acidaminococcaceae > Phascolarctobacterium. The sequence continues at coordinate 32,302 of UQZN01000022.1, read as the reverse complement.
GATCATTGACAGGCTGAGCATCGACGACAATGCCTTTGAACGGCAGCTGTACAGCATCCGCCGACAGGCTGAAAACCATATCCGCTACGGCACTCTGCGCGGCGGTAAATACTTTTATATTGCCAGTCTTTCTTCACGGACCATCGTTTATAAGGGCATGCTGACAACGGAGCAGCTGAGTTCTTTTTATTCCGACCTGCAGGACAATGCCGTAGAAACAGCTATGGCTTTAGTGCATTCCCGTTTCAGCACCAACACCTTCCCCAGCTGGGAGCGTGCCCATCCTTACCGTTACCTGATGCATAACGGCGAGATCAATACCCTGCGCGGCAACATCAACTGGATGCGCGCCCGGCAGACTATGTGCGGCAACAGCCTCTGGGGCAGCAAGATCAAAGATATCATGCCCATTATCGATGAAACAGGTTCCGATTCCGGGATGTTCGATAATTGTCTGGAATTCCTTGTTATGTCGGGGCGCAGCCTGCCCCATGCCGTAATGATGATGATTCCCGAACCCTGGGGCAAAAATCCCCATATCGACCCGGATCTGAAAGCCTTTTTTGAATACCACAATTCCCTGATCGAAGCATGGGACGGTCCTGCGGCCATGGCCTTTACCGACGGACGTACTATCTGCGCCGCGCTGGACCGCAACGGCCTGCGCCCTTCCCGTTATTATATCACCCAGGACGATACGATCGTACTGGCCTCGGAAGTAGGCGTCGTCGATCTGGACCCGGCGACCATCGTCAAAAAAGACCGCCTGCGGCCGGGCAGGATGCTGGTCATCGACACAGTAGCCGGACGCATCATCGGCAACGACGAGATCAAACATAAAATAGCTACGGAACAGCCTTATCAGCAGTGGCTGGACGCTAACCTCATCAAATTAAAGAATATCGAACTGACTACCGAACTGCCTAAAACCGATCCCAACACCCTGCTGCGCCGGCAACTGGCTTTTGGCTATACGCTGGAAGACCTGACTAAGTTCTTGAAACCGATGGCGACTAAAGGCATCGACCCGCTGGGAGCTATGGGCAACGATGCGCCGCTGGCAGTTTTGTCAGAAGAACCGCAGCTTTTATACAACTATTTCAAACAGCTTTTCGCCCAGGTCACTAATCCGCCTATCGACGCCATTCGCGAGGAAGTATTTACCGATACTACCAGCGGTATCGGTCCGGAGAAAAACCTGATCGACCCGCAGCCCGACAGCTGCCGGCAGATTTCGGCCGAATCGCCTGTTTTGAGCAATATCGAGCTGGCCAAGCTCAAAAATATCCGGCAGCCTAAATTCCAGGCTGCCACGCTGCCCATGCTTTATCCTGTTGCCGAAGGCGGCGCCGGACTCAAAAAGGCTCTGGCAAGCTTATGTGACCAGGCAGACACCCTGATCGCCCAGGATAAATGTATTTTGATTTTATCGGACCGGGAAATGAACGAAACAATGGCCGGTATCCCGGCCTTGCTGGCAGGGGCCTGTCTGCATCACCACCTGATCCGTAACGGCACCCGGCTCAAAGCTTCCATTATCATTGAATCAGCCGAGCCGCGCGAGGTACATCATTTCGCACTGCTGCTTGGTTATGGCGTCAGCGGTATCAATCCTTATCTGGCTTTTGAAACGATCGAGGAAATGTGCGCTAACGGTATGATCACCGGCGTTACAGTCGAGCAGGCCACCGCCAATTATATCGATGCCTGTACTCACGGCATTGCCAAGATCCTTTCCAAAATGGGTATTTCCACAGTACAGTCCTACCGCGGCGCGCAAATTTTTGAAGCTATTGGTATCAGCAGCGGCGTCATCGAACAATATTTTACCGGTACTCCTTCCCGTCTGGAAGGTATAGGGTTAGAAGAGATAGCCAAAGAAGTAGAGCTGCGGCATCTGCCGGCCTTTAAAACTACGGCGCCGGACCTGTGCAGTTATGACTCTGGCAGTGTTTATCAATGGCGCAGCGGCGGCGAACGCCATATGTTCAACCCGCAGACTGTATTTGCTCTGCAGCAGGCCTGCCGCAAAAACGATTACGCCATGTTCAAGCATTTCTCCAACGAGTTGAACAGCAGTGCTTTTGCCAATCAGAATCTGCGCAGTATGCTGACCTTTACACCGCAGCGTTTGCCGATCCCTATTGAACAGGTAGAATCAGTAGCAAGTATCTGTAAACGCTTCAAGACCGGAGCCATGAGCTACGGCTCGCTCAGTCAGGAAGCCCACGAGTGTCTGGCGATCGCCATGAACCGTATCGGCGGCAAATCCAACACGGGCGAAGGCGGCGAACATCCTTCCCGCTTCCAGCCATTGCCAAACGGCGACAGCAAACGCAGCGCTATCAAGCAGGTTGCTTCAGGGCGCTTTGGCGTTACCAGCAACTATCTGGTCAACGCCGACGAGATCCAGATCAAGATCGCCCAGGGAGCCAAGCCCGGCGAAGGCGGGCAGCTGCCAGGCGGCAAGGTTTATCCCTGGATCGCCGAATGCCGCGGTACTACGGCAGGCATCGGCCTGATCTCACCGCCGCCCCATCACGATATTTATTCGATCGAAGATCTGGCCGAACTGATCCACGATCTAAAAAACGCCAATCCCCGTGCTAAAATCAGCGTCAAGCTGGTTTCCGAAGTCGGCGTTGGCACCATCGCAGCCGGCGTCGTCAAAGCCTGTGCCGACGTGGTGCTGATCTCCGGTTATGACGGCGGTACCGGCGCTTCGCCCCGTACCAGCATCAACCACGCCGGCCTGCCCTGGGAACTGGGCCTGATGGAAACCCATCAGACGCTGCTGCTCAATAACCTGCGTAACCGTGTGACTTTAGAAACCGACGGTAAGCTGATGACAGGACGCGACGTGATTATTGCCGCCCTGCTTGGTGCCGAAGAATTCGGTTTTGCCACAGCGCCGCTGATCGCCCTGGGCTGCGTGATGATGCGGGTCTGCAATCTGAATACCTGCCCTATGGGTGTTGCCACCCAGGACCCGAAGCTGCGCCAAAACTTTCAAGGCAAACCGGAATACGTCGTCAACTTTATGCACTTCATTGCTCAGGAAGTACGCGAATACATGGCCGAGCTGGGATTCCGCAGTATCGATGAAATGGTTGGCCGCACCGAAGTGCTGCTGGCAAAACCGCAGCGCAATTGGAAAAATAAAAATCTGGACCTGTCGCCGCTGCTGTATAAGCCTGAGGTGGAACCGGGCACCAGCCAGGTCTGCACGACCGAGCAAAACCACCAGCTGGAAAAATCGCTGGACTGCCGGGAGCTGCTAGCGATCTGTAAAACTGCCGTCGCTGGTAAAAAACAGGTCGATATCACTCTGCCGATCAAAAATACCGACCGCGTCGTCGGCACTATCCTCGGCAGTGAGATCACCCGTCTTTATGGTTTGGACGGACTGCCAGAGGATACGATCCGGCTGCATTTCAAAGGCTCAGCCGGACAAAGCTTCGGAGCCTTTTTGCCGCCTGGTATCACTCTGCGTCTGGAAGGCGATGCCAACGACCATGTCGGCAAGGGCCTTTCCGGCGGAAAGATCATCATCCATCCCTTTGCCGAAGCAACTTTTAACCCGCACGAGAATGTCATTATCGGCAACGTAGCTTTTTACGGCGCCACCAGCGGGGAAGCCTATATTTCCGGCATTGCCGGCGAGCGCTTCTGTATCCGCAACAGCGGCGTCAACGCCGTTATCGAAGGCGTTGGCGATCATGGCTGTGAATATATGACCGGCGGCACAGTCGTCATTCTGGGCAAAACCGGCCGCAACTTTGCTGCCGGCATGAGCGGCGGTATTGCTTACGTTTTCGACGAAGACGCTACCTTTGCCGGCTACTGCAACAAAGAAATCGTACTGCTGGAGCAGCTGCAGGAAATCAACGACATCATGCAGCTGCAGAAAATGATCCTGAAACACGCAGAATACACCGGCAGCAGTATCGCCCGCCAAATCCTGGCGGACTGGGACAGCTGCGTCAAAAAATTTGTCAAGGTCATTCCCAGAGATTATAAACGCGTTACTGAAAAAGTCGCCGCCTACCTGCAAACTGGTATGAGCGAGCAGGAAGCGACGATCAAAGTATTTGAGGAGGTGCAGGCATAATGGGTAAACCGACCGGATTTATGGATTACAAGCGGCAGGAGCTTGCGCTGCGCCCGCCTCAGGAACGCATCAGGGACTGGGACGAGATCAAAACCAGCAGCCTGCCGCATAAAGAGGAACTGCAAAAACAGGCCGCACGCTGTATGGACTGCGGTATACCCTTCTGCCACAGCGGTGTGCTGCTGGGGCAGGCCCTATCAGGCTGTCCGCTGCATAACCTGATGCCGGAATTCAACGACTTCGTTTATCAGGGGCTGGACCATTTTGCCTATGCCCGCCTGAATAAAACCAATAATTTCCCGGAATTCACCTCGCACGTCTGTCCCGCTCCCTGCGAAGGTTCCTGCAGCGCCAGCCTGGCCAGCAGTGCGGTCAGCATCCGTAATCTTGAACAATATATCATCGAAACAGCATTTGCAGAAGGTTACGTCAAACCCAACCTCCCGGCGATCCGCAGCGGTAAAAAAGTTGCCGTCATCGGCAGCGGCCCGGCCGGGCTGGCCTGTGCCGACCAGCTCAATAAGGCCGGCCACAGCGTCACCGTCTACGAACGGGCCGACCGCGCCGGCGGACTTTTGATGTACGGCATACCCAATATGAAACTGGACAAACAGCTGGTTGAACGGCGCATCAAGCTGCTGGAAGCCGCCGGTGTCAAATTTGAGCTGAACAGCGAAATCGGGCACAAAGTTTCTTCGGAAATGCTGCTCAAACAGTTCGACGCAATCGCCCTCTGCACAGGCAGTACCGTACCGCGCGATCTGCCTGTCCCAGGCCGCGAGCTGCAGGGCATCTACTTTGCCAAGGACTATCTGCACAGCGTGACGAAAAGCCTTTTGGACAGCCAGTTCAAGGATAAAAAAGCGATCTCCGCCAAAGGGAAAGACGTTATCGTCATCGGCGGCGGCGATACCGGCACCGACTGTGTAGCAACAGCTATACGACAGGGCTGTAAAAGCGTGAAGCAGATCGAGATCATGCCCTGCCTGCCCCATTCCCGTACCGCCGATAACCCCTGGCCGGAAATGCCGCGTATCTTCAAAACTGATTACGGACAGGAAGAAGCCTTTGAGCTGTACCACCAGGACCCGCGCGATTACTGCATCATGAGCAAGGAATTTATCGGTAAAAACGGTAAGGTCGACAAGCTGCGCCTGTGCCAGATCGACTGGCAACGGCAGGACGGCCGTTTGGTTCCTGTTGAAATAGCAGGGACGGAAGAAACAGTTCCTGCCCAGCTGGTACTGCTGGCGATGGGCTTTACCGGCAGCGAAACACTGTTATTTGATGAATTTAAATTTACCAGATCGGCGGCCAATACTATTGCGGCCAATGACAATGATTATATGACCTCGATCCCGGGCATTTTTGCCGCCGGCGATGCCCGCCGCGGCCAGAGTCTGGTAGTCTGGGCCATTGCCGAAGGACGCGGAGCCGCAGCCGCCATTGACAAATATCTGACGGCACCTAAATAAGCGTTCCCCTCTCCTTAACATAGCGAACAGACCCTTATGGTCAGCCGTTATACACCGCTGCCTAAGGGTCTGTTCCATTTTTCGTGCCTGCTTCTGCAATTTCTGCCGTGTATTCAGCGCCAAAAAGCACCTGCCCGTTTCATTCAGACAGATGCCAGTTTACTACGTTCTTTAAATACCAAACATCTGACGGCACAGCCTGATGCCGGCTTCTGTTTTAAAAATTCGCTCGCAGGTCGTTTTAATAGCCGCCTGGCTCATTCCATCTTCGTAAAAATTCACCAGAAAATCCGCTTCCACTAAAATCTGATAATCCAAGCCGTCGATATTGGTATACGTGTGGTGATGCCCGATCAGATAGCAGACCCGCTCGCAAACATCCGAAGCAAAGCCCAGTTTTCCCAGCAGCTCTGCTGCTGCCGGCGGGCCTTCCTGCTCCTGCGTTTTACCGCTGCATTTACCAGCGCCGAACTTCGCCTCGCCGTTTTTGATGCCAATATCGTGTGTCAGCGCCGCCGTCTCTAAAATAAACTGCGTCCTGTCATCCATCTGCTCCTGCCGTCCTAGCAGCTGCGCCAGAGCATGTACCTTGATAAAATGCTGGATACGGCGGGCATCGCCGCCCATATAAGCGATCATAGCTTCCAATAACTGCTGCATCTGCATCTTTTCTTCCCCCCAAACACACCTTAAACTACCTGGAAAATATAAAATTTCAAATAATAAGTCTCCGGCACGTTCCATAAAATCGGATGGTCCGGCGACTGCTGGCGCGCCTCGATCTGCCGGAGCTGTACGTTGGCATCGGCCGCAGCATCATGCAGCATCTGCACAAACAGCTCTTCCTTCATAAAATGCGAGCAGGAACAGGTCGCCAGATAGCCGCCGCGAGGCAACAGCTTCATCGCCTTCAAATTGATCTCTTTATAACCGCGAATAGCATTTTTGACTGTACTGCCTGATTTTGTAAACGCCGGCGGGTCTAAAATAATAAAATCATATTCCCGGGACTTATTATTGACCAGCTCGGACAGCAGATCAAAAACATTGGCCTTCAAGCCCTGCACGATCTTGTCCAAACCGTTCTTAGCGGCATTAGCGTCCGTCATCTGCACTGCCTCGGCCGAAATATCTACAGCTGTTACAGCAGCAGCGCCGCCCGCCGCCGCATTCATGGCAAACGCACCCGTATGGGTAAAGCAGTCCAGTACATGCTTGCCTTTGGCAATTTTGGCGATCGCCTGGCGATTGTACTTCTGATCCAAAAAGAAGCCTGTCTTTTGACCGTTCTCCACATCTACATTATATTTGATCCCGTTTTCAACGATCGCTGTCAAAGGCTCGCCCGGTTCCGGGGCCTCGGCCAGCGCAAACCAGCCCTTATTTTCTTCCATACCTTCCAGCAGGCGGATCTTTACATCGTTACGTTCGTATAAACCCCTGATTTCTTCACCCTGTTCACGTAAGATCTTATACAGCAGGTTAAAGATCAGCTCTTTGCGCAGTTCTATACCCAGCGACAAAGTCTGCGCCACCAGAATGTCATTGAACCGATCCACTGTCAAACCGGGAAAATGATCGGCCTCGCCAAAAATCAGACGGCAGCACTTAAAATCTTCACCCGGCATTACCGTCCGCCGATAGTCGATCGCATAACGCAAACGCCTTTCCCAAAAATCAGCGTCAAATTTATCGTTGGTATTGGTCGAAATCAGGCGCACCCTGATCTTGGAATGGTCGTTAACAAACCCTGTGCCCAGATATTTGCCCTTGTTTGTTACCACATCGACCAGATCACCGTTTTGGTATTCGCCTTCGATCCTGGTGATTTCTTCAGCATAGACCCAGGGATGGCCACTGCGGGCTGCTCTTTCGCCCTTCGTTGTAATATAAAACTTAGTATATTCTCTCATAATCTGCTCCGTTCTTTTTATTATGCTGATGCCAGCCCTTGAGCAAGCACAGCTGTAGCTTTAATGACAGCAGCTCCTGCAGCTTAAAGACAGCAGGGAACCGGCTCACCCAAAACCAAACTGTCCGGCGTTACCTTGCAATCATAAGCCAAAACCTGTACCCCGGTCTGCTGCGCTCGCAGCAAAGCCTCGGCAAAAGCCGCATGGGTGCGGCGGTTAGGCGTAAAACAATTCACCCCGCGCATCTGGATTACAAAGATCACCGTGGCAGCATAACCCTCCCGCACTGCCTGCGCTAACTCGTCCAAATGCTTGACTCCCCGCTCCGTTGGTGCATCGGGGAACATGGCTATACCGTTTTCCTCCAGCGTTACGCCCTTTACTTCAATAAACAACTTCTGCTGCAGTGTTTCTACATAAAAATCAAAACGCGAAGTACCATGCTTGCATTCCGGTTTCAACAATGTGATATCAGGCACTAAACCACCGGCCTGCAGCCACTCGTTCACCACTTTATTCGGCGCCTGCGAATCCATATTGATCAGCAGCCCGCCTTTTTCTACTGCGATCAGCGAATACTTCGTCTTGCGCTTCGGATCGTCGTGACACTCCACATACACTACCGCCCGCGGCGTCAAAAGCTCGCGGCAGCGCCCAGTATTCTTCACGTGGCACACCTCGACCTGCCCGTCCAGCTCGACATGAGCAATAAACCGATTGGGCCGCGCAAGAAAGTATCCCTGTTTTATTTCCTTATATTGCATTTTCTGCCTCATTTTCTTTAAAAGATGTTTTTATTATACTACACCTGCGGCAAAGACAAAAGCACAGTTATTTTTAAGTTCAAGCCCATTTATTTCCCCGGCAATAAACAGGCGGTTATCTTAGCAGCAATATAAAATAACCTCTGCTGCCTTGAACATCACATTCAAAATCAGCAAAGGTTATTCCTTCAGCTATCTGCTAACAGTTTCTATAGAAGTCCAGCCGGTATATACCAGTTCTTAGCATCTATTGGCAAAAGATCACTCGCAAAGCAGATCACTCCACCCTCTCCCAACTGCAAAGCCCGTTCCCCTTCTGTTACCGGCTGCAGCATATCAAACTTTTTCGTTTCTTTCGCCGGATTAGAACTTTTGCGGATCGCCAGAGGATGCACCTTGCCGTCCACGTTCAGTACAAGCTCTACCTCACGGCTGTTAAAGTCACGATAATAGCCAAGCGGCGGCACCTGCCCACAGTTACTAAAGCTCTTATAGATCTCCATTACCGACCAGGTCTCTAAAAAGCTGGCTGACATGGCGCCAGCTTCCAGTATCTCGGCATTGCTCCAGCGCAGCAGATAAGCCGCTAATCCCGTATCCGTAAAATATACCTTCGGTGCTTTGACCGCATATTTTAAATTTGGGTGCATAAACGGCTCCAGTAAATAGACCAGCCCCGCCGCTGCCAATACTTTCAGCCACTGCTTCGCTGTCGGCGCAGTAATCTCAGCTTCTTTAGCCAGAGCCGCATAATTGACCATGCTGCCTGTATAACTGGCTGCCGCACATAAAAAGCGGTAAAACTGCAGCTCATCGTTGACCTGGGTCAGCGCCCTGACGTCACGCTGCAGAAAGGTCTGCACGTAAGAAGAATAATAGTTGTTCCAGTCCTGCGCAGAAGCATTGTTCAGTGCCGGCATACTGCCGCGCCAGATCTGCTCGAACAAGTCCCGCATCGGCAATATCTCTGTTTCCTGCGCCCGCTGCAGCAAAAACTTTTCTTCCGGCACAAAAGCGCCCGCTTCCAGTCCAGCCAGTTCTGCATGGCTGAACCCTAACAGCTGTACGATACCGATCCTGCCAGCCAGACTTTCTGTAACATTCTCCATCAAATCAAAAGCATGCGAACCTGTCAGCCAAAAATCGCCATTATTACCGTGTTCATCCACATACATTTTGATATACGGCAGCAGCTTCGGCGCCAGCTGGATCTCGTCGACCAACAGCGGCGGCTTATAACGCTGTAAGAACAGCCCCGGCTCCGTCATCGCCAGGCTACGCACATTGATATCGTCCATAGTTACATAAGTCCGGTTGCCTTCGGCCAGTTTGCGCAGTAAAGTAGTCTTCCCCACCTGCCGTGACCCTGTAACCAGCAGCACCTTACAGCAGCCGCTTAGCTTTTCAATTGTCGTCTCTAACTGGCGTTTGATATACATCACAAAGCCCCTTTTATTTACATATTTTTATATAAAAGTGTGTTTTTCAAAAACACACAATAAGAAATAAATAAAATAGAAAATAATATTACTATTTGATAATTTTCAAATTCGAATATTAAAAATGAGAATGAAATAATTAAAATTATTTCAAAAAATATTCTATGTACTCTTATTTCTAATAGTCTATCTAAATATATTTTTAACAAAAGACATTTTGACAACAACAATAAGAATAAAATAATAAGTATCTTCTCTATTTTAAAATTGAAATAGAAGACTAGAGGTATGACAAGTAACGCCACTATAAATACACTAAAATTTGCCCTCAAAATCTTAACTTCTTCCCTGATCCCTTTTAAAAAAACAGTATATATAACACCACTTTTCAGTTCGACAAATGATATAGGAATTAAAAAATAAAAATATTGCAATATATCAGCATATTGTGGCAAAAAATTTTCCAATTGTAATTTTACTGGAATAAATAAAATACATATAAAAAAATATATTATAGTAGACGCTTTATCTACTATTTCATAAAAATTTCTCATTTTTAGTATATTTCCACTATATTGAGTAATAATTGGATAAAGAACAACGTTAATTGCATTCACAGCTACTAGCACAAAATTTAATAGTGAAAGCAGTAATGAAAGCTTAGCAAAGTCTTCTATATTCCATATCATAGAAGTAATAAATCTAATCATACCTAAGATAACTACAGCTATAAGATTGCTAAACAAAATATTAATTCCTGTATTTATGTTAAAAAAGAATTCTTTAATGGTAGAAATATTCTTATTTTTTTTAGTTAACAACAGTACTTTTAAAAGAAATAAGGATATAAAAAAATTAACCAAAATCGCCAATAAATTAGCGAAGAAAATATTTTCAAATGACCGTAAGCCTAAAATTATAAAACAAATCAAAAAAGAACAATACATTAATTTCTCACATAAAATTATCTTAGCATAAGTCTGGATTTTATTCCCTATTTGAAAAACGACATTAGAAAAAGTAGCTACAATTGCAAAAAATCCACTAATATAAGCCAATAAAAAAATTGTAAATTTAATATTATCTTCATAAAAAATATGTTTAATAACCCATAAATATAAAAAAAGTAACCAATATGCGATAGAGCCTAAAAGCAATTGATAATTAACATTAGAATGATATATTTTATAAAAATTATTCCCTGGAAATCTTAAATAAATACCGTCAATCCATCCACAATGCAGATAAACTACATATGTTAAATAAAAAACATACAACTGCCATTTACCATATTCATTGATGTCTAAATATTTGGGTAGAATGAGCACCCCTGTAACAGAAACAACCAACGAAAATAAATTAGCAGTTAGTGAATAAGAAAAATTTTTCAAAATACTTTTCAATATTATCTTCCTTTTATAATTTTTCTTAATTTATACAACCCAAAATTATATATTATGAAAATATATATGAACCATAATCCTGCTGCTAATCTAAAAAATAAAAACATTGGAACAAAACTAACAAATCCAATAATTATATCATTTTTTTTATCAATAAAATATTTTGCATAGCAATCACTTTTAGATAAAAAATAGCCAGCAATAATACCAAATATAATAACTCCCACTACACCAAAATTAAAATAAGCTTCTCCAAATAATCCACATCTTAACCCGCCATGAGTTTCAAAAGGAATGTTACAAACCTTAACTGTATATGCTCCAAAAGCATATTCCTGTCTATAATTGCTTATTGAGCTTGGTATAAATGATAATAATGATGCTAAATATGACTTTCCTCCTAGCAATTTATCATCATTATTAGACAATACCCATGCAAAGTCTCTAATATCAGAAAACGTAGAGCCATATAATATTGAATTTATCATGTATTTAAAGGTTGAATATTCAATTTCACCTTTATCTCGTAAACTAACAGATACAAATAAAAATACTACTATTCCTATACCTATACAAACTATGCTTCCTACTTTTATGTTTGCTTTATTCTTTATAGAGTAAAAAACAAGAATAATTGACAATATATTTATTATAAAAAATCTAGTTCCTTGAAATATCGAAAGGAACATCAAAAATATAAAAATATAAAATTTATTTTTTGAATAATACTGAATACAATTTATTCCTATATAAATTAATGCTATTTCTGCAACCGAACTTAATATATTATAAATGGGACGAATACTGGTATGAATATTAAAATAATCCCGCAATTTAAAAAAGCAATCAAATTCTATCTGAAATACAATAAACCCGAGTAAAATCCCTGCAACCAAAATAATATTGATAATATTTATTTTTTCATCAGCAATATTGTCATAAATATTATTGCTGATAAATCCTCGTTTATTCGAAAAAAATTCCCTATATAATATCTCTTTCCCTAAATACATACTAATATATCCTGCAATACTTATAGCCCAAGCTAAATCAGTATATTTAGCAACTTTCAAATAATTTTCATTACTTAATAAAGACGTAGCTTGGTAAGGTGAAGCCAACACATAATACAACAATAAAGAAGGCAATATAATCATACTAAAAATGTAAAAATTCCAACAATCTATTTTAAATCCTGTTTTTTTATATGATAGATACCAATTATAAAAAAAATGTATTATTAAAGCTGCATTTATTATTCCGATCCAGATATTAAACTTAAAATATTCGTTAAAAAGTGCTATTTTCTCTAACCCAATAAACATTTTTCACACCCTAAAAAGAACCTTCCAATATTTTTTCTATCGCATCTATAACATCTTTTACCAAAATTTTTTCCATACAAGTATTATTATTACAATCTGCAAATGTTCTTCCATCATAACACGGGCAACATGGCAGCAAATCATTCTTCCAAATTATACTACTTTTTTGTACTTTAGGCATAAACACATTCGGGCTAGTAGGGCCAAATAAACCTATAATTGTCGCATTTCCTTTACCAGCCATATGCAATACACCAGAGTCATGTGTAACCACACACAATGCCGCTGAATATAACTGTATTGATTCTTGTATATCTGTTTTCCCAATAAAATCAATTATTCTTTTTTTATCAAAATAGGGTAATACCCATCTGTCATTTTTGCCACCTGTTAAAACCACTTTATATCCTTTGCTCATCAACTCTTCTGATAAATTCGCATAACGTTCTACCGGCCACCTTCGCAACCTTAAATTATTGCTTTTCTCTTTTTCACCTCCTGGTGCTAAAACAATATATTTAAAATCTATAAATGGTACCTCCCCTTTAATATAAAATGGTTTGAAATCATAGCTTTCACAATCATTCTTAGTTATAATTCTTCTATATTCATTATAAAAGTTTCGCTCAGGAATAGGGAATAACCTATCTTTAAATCTCCAAAATGCAAATAAATTATGCTTGCGAGAAAAAATAGTAAACAATAAATATCGTTTATCTCTATATGGGATAACCACTTCATCGAACTTTCTAAAAGCTATAGCTTTCCATACTTTAAATAATTCTCTTAATTTTTCAGTAAAATTACCATACAATATATTTTTTTCATTAATTTTTATTACTTCATCTACCCCAGATGCTTTTAAAATATTTTCTGCTGCACTACTAGCAATCCATGTTATATGCGCATCATCATACCTATCTTTTATACATGGAATCATAGTTAAAGCCATTATAATATCACCTATGCCATTTATTTTTACAATTAAAAATTTTTTCATCCTCTCACCGTTTCCCAAATAGCTTTTTGTGTCTCCTTTAGAAATCGTATAAACCCCAATAATTGTGCCAGAACTACTAAATAAAAATACGTAATAATCTTTATTATTTTATTATCAGTTATTGAGCAATGCTGAAAGAAGAAGCCAACTACTCCCATTAAATAGCTCAACAATAATATAAAGAATAAAATTTTGTTCTCACTATCGTCTATATTTATTAACAGAATTACTGTTAATGTTATAAAAAATATTGGTGATATCCATCTTAAAAATTTATGTGATATGAACATAAATGATTCTAGATTTATACTAAAAAAACTTTTTAAAAATCGTAAATTATAAAAATTTCCGGCGGCAATCCTGATTTTCCTTTTTAGTTCCTGCTGTAATGTCTGTCCTGTTTCTTCAAAAGAATAGGCATCCTTTTCATAAACAATCTTATAGCCCTGTTCCACAATTTTCATTGAAAGCAGAAAATCATCTACTGCTGTATCCTGCGGCAACGGCATAAATAAGTTTTTTCTTATTGCATAGCAGGCTCCATCTGCACCGATAACTGTAGAAACCTTTTCTTCCAGCTTTTTTATGAATGATTCTAATTTCCAATATAACCCCTCATTACTGCTGATCATGTTGTCAGTAGTTTTTATTCTTTTTTCACCTGCAACACAACCTACATGACTGTCTGAAAAATGTTTTAATAGATTAATTACGGCTGCTGCATTATACATTGCGTTAGCATCCGACAAAATCACAATTTCTCCACTACAATGCGCAATGCTTTTATTTATTACATTTACTTTTCCTGCTCTATCTGTATAATTGATTAACTTTATCAACGGATATTTTTGGCTATAGGCTTTTACTATTTCATTGGTCTTATCTGTTGATCCATCCGATCCAACTACAATTTCAAATTTATTTCCCATTAAATCTAGTTTTAGCGCATTATCTAATTTTTCCTTAATGACAGTTTCTTCATTATAAGCAGCAATTAACAGTGTTACTGAATATTTTTTACTTCCGATATCTGTAATATTTTTTTGTTGTTTAGGGCTACGCTTCGATAATATCCATAATATCAACGGATATATTAAATATGGATAAACTATTAAAGTTATAATTAGTATCTCCATCAGCTATTCATCTTTCTTTAGCAAGAATTTTATAAATCTTTTCCCTGCTTTAAACAAACGTTTTCTTTCTGCTGGATAAGTAATAAATTGTTTAATTTTCGAAAAAATATAATTTGCTCTAATGTAATAGCGTTTTCTAGCTTTGTCACAAAATTCTACAAGTTCTTTGTTGCTTATTCCCGGAAGGGAAATAACACAGTTATGCAATCCATCTTCTGTAATCCATTTAGAATAGTCTTCTGTAACTAAATAATCATTTTTTCGCGCCCATTTATATGCATCCGTTCCTGGATAAACCATTAAGGGGAAAAATTGTGCCGTATCAGTATTTAGTTGCAAGGCAAGCTGAAAGGTTTCTTCCATGGTTTCTGGTGTTTCACCAGGATTTCCCACCATAAAGCAGCCATGTATCAGTAATCCGGCTTTTTTTGCATTCTCAACATATTTTTTAGACCAGTCAACTTTAATGCCTTTATGCATATTGTTCAACACTTGTTGATTGCCACTTTCAAATCCAGCAATCAACAGTCGACAACCTGCTTGTTTCATGAGCAGCATAGTATCAAAATCCAGGGTTACCCTTGCATTTACCCACCAGTTAATTTTCTTTTCCAAGCCTTTTTCAATTATTAAACGACAAATATTTTTCGTTCTTTCTAAATCAGCGGTAAACGTATCATCCTCAAACCCTAATGATTTCAATTCAGGAAAATTTTGCAGAATATATTCTATTTCTTCTACAACATTTTCTGGACTGCGAAGTCTATATGCCATTCTCCCGTGGAATGTCTGCGGATAGACACAGAAAAAGCAATTATTAGGGCAGCCTCGTCCAGTAAAAATCATCATCATGGGAAATTCTGCTGCCGCAAAAAAATAATCTTTAGGATCTACCCCATGCTCTTTATATACTTTTGATACAAAAGGCAATTCATCTAAATTTTCTATAAAGGGCCTGTCCGCAGTATTAACAATTTCATTTTTCCCATTTCGATAAGAAATACCTAAGACACTTGATATATCTTCATTAGTTTCTAATTTTTCCGCTAATTCACGTAAAGTGTATTCATATTCTCGCCGCGCAATAATATCAACAGATGGAAATTTTGTAAGTGTTTCTTCTGGTAAAGCACTTGGATGTGTACCAACAAAAACTGTAATAGTATCAGGCAATACTTCTTTTATTTTTTCAGCAAATTCACCATCACTATAAATACTTGGAGTTGACGTATTTATTACAACTATATTAGGTTCAAACTCTTTGATTATTTCAATAGTAGTTTTTATATTTAATAATTTTGCACAGCAATCTAAAAATTTACATTCATGTCCTGCCTCTTCTAAAACTCCAGTAGCGCAGGCAAGCCAAGTAGGATAATACAATGTACCGCTTTTAGTAATTGCCGGACTTCTTTGATCTCTTGAAAATTTTCCATACTCTGTTTTAAATGGAGGATTTACCAAAAATATTTTCATTATAATTTCCCATCCTTTATTTAATATGCACCTTTTCTCAGTAGCAATACTTTAAATTTTTTAAACATCATCACGAGATCGATCCAAACGCTCCAGTTCCACACATACCAGCTGTCGAACTGTGTCATATTTCGGAACAATTTACATTTTTCCACCAACATATCCTGTTATTTTGCAGTTATTAGTATTTTCATATTTTGATAATAATGTTCATCAACTTTTTATAACTTTCATTTTTTTCAAGCCTTTGATTGGTGCAAAAGGTAAATTTAAAAATTCATTTTTTCCACAATATTTGCCTATAATTATTGGTATAAAAATTCCTAATATCATTCCTACTGAAAGATATAACGGTAAATTTATAATTCCCAACATTTTTAATATTATTCGACTACCAGCAGTAATAAAACTATGAATCACATATATCTGCAATGAATATACTCCCAATATTCTTAAAACATTTGATTTATTGAGTATATTCCAATTATAAAAAATATAAAAACAGACTATGACTCCTGAAGTTGCTACAATTAAAGGATTTATTAACAATATTGATGTTGTAAAATTGATTTTATATAGATACAATATACAATTAACAATACAAATTGCTACGCAGATAAGAAAATTTTTCTTTTTAAAACATTCATGCAAATCTATCGTACAAAAGTACCCCCCCAATACAAAAAAGTGCATATGATAAATAATTCTACTTATTATTCCCCAATCAATACTGTAATATTTTAAAATAACTCCCAGTATTCCAGTAATAAACAAAAGCGAAAATTTAATTTGATAAATTCCCATTTTCGAAAACACCAAATAAAAAAATGCCAATACATATAAGTACCAATATGGACCCATTGGCACATAAAATATTTTTAACAAATCCTCCCAATCAACCGCTCTATTAACATGACTTGCTAAAATAAATTTAAAGCACCATTGAAAAATACTCCAAAATAAGTACAACAAAACTATATCAGAAAATTTTATTTTATACTTTGTATAAGTTTTAGAGAAATAAAACGCAAAACCACTAATTGAAAAAAATAGCGGCATATGAAATGAATATATAAAATCATGTATAATTGCAAAAAATCCATCATTTAAAGGAAAAATATGAGAATGCCAATAACCATCAATACAATGCCCAAGAACTACTGTAAAAATAGCAAATCCTCGAAGTGAATCTAACCAAATCAACCTTTCACTCATTTTTAAATTCCTTCTAAATTATCAGATAATCATATTGAATCATTTCGTTACAACCTTCCTGGATTAATATGCACCTTTTCTAAGCAAAACTACTTTAAATGTTTTAAACAGCATCACCATATCGATCCAGACGCTCCAGTTACGTACATACCAACTGTCGAGCAGCACTCGTTCCTGGTAATCTATATCGCTGCGACCGCTGACCTGCCACATACCGGTGATACCTGGTTTTACCATTAAATAGTCGTTAACATATTCTCCGTAACGCTCCAGTTCTTCCTCGATTACAGGTCTTGGCCCTACCAGGCTCATTTCGCCTTTCAGGACATTGAATATCTGCGGCAGTTCATCCAAACTTGTTTTGCGCAAAAATGCTCCCGATTTGGTGATCCTGGGGTCATTTTTCAGTTTAAAATCTCGTTCCCATTCTGCTTTTGCTTCCGGGTCATTTTTTAGTAATTCTTCCAGCCTTGCTTTAGCATCTACACACATACTGCGAAATTTATAACAGGGAAACGCTTTGCCATTCTTGCCGATACGCGTATGTTTGAATATTACGGGTCCCGGAGAATCTTTATAGATCCAGATCGCTATAAAAAGCAAAATCGGCGAAATCGCTACAGTGCCAACTAACGTCAACACAAAATCGAACATTGCTTTTAAAAATCTGTTCCACGGCCTTGCCAGATTATTTTTTAGTCGCAGTAACATCAATTTTTCATTAAAAAGACTTTCTACTTCGATGCCACCCATTGGTATACCCACAAGATTAGGGATGATGCCCATATTTTTTACCAGCGGCTGCACTTTATAGATCAGCTGCGTTAATTTTTCCTGTTCCATTCCTGGTGCGGCAATAAAAATATGCTGTACACCTGTCTTCTCAATAACTGCTTCTGCCTCTGCAAACTTACCTAAAACAGTGAACCGTTTCAAAATACCCGCTTTAACACAATTATCTTCCAGTAAACCGATGACCTTATAACCCATACCGGCATCGTTGATAATTCCCTGTACCAGTAATTCAGCCGTCTTGCCAGCGCCAATAATAAGCACGGGGATCTGCAGCAACTGCAGTTTAGCTAAAGTCTTTTTAGTAAGATAACGGAAAAAAGTTAAATAAAGAAAGCTAAGTAGCCACAGCAGCAGGACGAATAAACGTGAAGTTGAGTCAGCAATTTGTCCGATATACAAAATGACGACGATTGCAATGATCGCGTAAAGCGAAGAATGGAAGATTTTTTCAATGATCTGCCAAAATTGCATGCGGCGATTATAAAGCTGCTCTATATTGATAAACAGTAAATACAAAAGAGGAAATACTACCCAGAAATTCAACCATGATATATGTAAGAAGCCGCCGTGGGGTACTATACAATTACGTAAAACAAAAGCACTTTGTTCAGCACTAATAATAGCAATATAATCTGTAACCAATAGGCAAACACTTAAAACAAAAGTTTTACTTACTAAGCATTCGCTTAATATATTTAGTTTATATTTTCCCAATATAAATTCACCTTCATTTTGCATTCATTAAAAACTTCATCAATAATTCATAATTATTGTACCACGGTTGTACCCCCCCCGCAAGACATAAGCACGTTTTATTTTATATTTCAGTCAGCTTTTTGCTCTTACTTATATTTTCATCGTACCTGTGCGGCAATATTTACAATATCACTTGCCAGCACCGCCTCTGCTGACATGCAAAAGCCTGACTCTATTCCCATAGAGCCAGGCAAAAAAATAACCCACCTCAACTTTCGCTGAGATGGGAATATTTTTTTATTTCCTGATCAAGCAATGATCAACTGCTTAAATCAAACAAAACCTTCATTAAAATGCGGGTACGACCGCACCTTTATATTTTTCTTCAATGAATTTTTTTACTTCCGGGCTAGTCAAAGCTTTATCCAGTTTTTGCAGTTCAGGGCGCTTATCGTCGCCTTTACGGATAGCCAGGATATTGGCATACGGAGAGTCCTTAGGTTCGGTAAAGAGCGAATCTTTGACTGGATTCAGCTGTGCTTCCATGGCAAAGTTGGAATTGATCACAGACAGATCCACATCGTCCATGGAACGCGGCAGCAGGGCAGCCTCAATTTCCACGATCTGCAGGTTTTTAGGATTATCAACAATATCACCAGGCGTACCGGAAATGCCTACACCGTCACGCAGTTTGAGCAGTTTGGCGCTTTGCAGCAAGGCCAGTGCACGGCCACCGTTAGTGGGATCGTTCGGGATAGCAACTTTAGCCCCGCTGGGAACATTATTCAAATCTTTCAATTTTTTGGAATAAACGCCCATCGGTTCGATATGTACCTTGGTATAGGCCACAAGCGGCAGATTCCGTTCAGAAGCAAATTTTTCAAGATACGGGGTATGCTGGAAGAAGTTGGCGTCTAATTCTTTATCTGCCAGTGACAGGTTGGGTTTTACATAATCACTGAATTCAATGATCTGCAGGTCAATGCCTTCTTTAGCCAACTGCGGTTTGATCAGATTTAAGATTTCGGCATGAGGAACAGGCGTTGCGCCTACTTTCAGCACCACCTTTTTATCGCCGCTGTTAGCGGCAGGTTTGCTGTCGCCGCCGCAGCCGGCAACGACTAACGCGATGCTGAACACTGCCAGCAAGGCTAAAAACAACTTTTTCATAAACAATCTCTCCTTTAATAATGAATTTAACACAGTACCTATCTTGGCTCGGTCGGGTAAACAAAAAAGCTCTTTCCGAGGAAAGAGCGCTTGCTTCTGCTTTCCTCTCATCTATCAAGAATGTTCTTGCAGGATTTAGCACCATAGCCGGGGCTTGGTTGCCGGGTTTCACAGGGCCTGTCCCTCCACCGCTCTCGATAAGAGTGTGTTATTCGATTGGCATTATGATAGCTCAACTAAATAAGCTTGTCAAGGTTTTTGTAAAAAATAAGAGGCTGCAGCGGCAGCCTCTTAAATATTTGTTAAATTTGTTACTCTTTGCTGTACTTGGCAATGCCGACTTTGTAAAAATCATTGCCTTCGCTGTCGATACAGACGATTGCAGGAAAATCTTTAACTTCGTAACGGCGGATAGCCTCAGGCCCCAGATCTTCATAGGCGATCATTTCTTCACCTTTGATAGATTTGGCAATAACGGCTGCCGCACCGCCAACAGCGGCGAAATAAACAGCGCCATGTTTCACGCAAGCGTCAATAACTTCCTGCGAACGCAGTCCTTTGCCGATCATCCCGCGCATGCCCTGCTCGATCATAGTCGGGGTGTATTTATCCATGCGGCCGCTGGTCGTCGGACCGGCGCTGCCTACTATTTCACCCGGTTTAGCGGGGCTGGGCCCAACGTAATAGATCACCTGATCACGCACATCAAAAGGCAACTGCTCGCCCTTGGCCAGTGCTTCAGTCATCCGCTTATGCGCAGCATCGCGGGCAGTATAAATATAACCGCTGATACGCACTACGTCGCCTGCATGCAGGTCTTTAATGGTTTCTGCGCTTAAAGGCGCCGTAATATATTTGATAATAGCTTCACTCATCTCAGGCCCCTCCTTACAATACCACTTCTGCACGACGTGCAGCGTGGCAGTTCAGATTTACGGCAATCGGCAGAGCGCCGATATGGGTCGGTGCATATTCAATATTCACAGCGACAGCAGTTGTACTGCCGCCCAGCCCTGAAGGGCCTACGCCAGTCATATTAACACGTTTGAGAAGTTCTTTTTCCAGCTCTGCATACTGCGGATTGGGATTGTGCTCGCCCACCTTACGAGTAAGAGAATATTTAGCCAGAATCGTAGCTTTTTCCATATTGCCGCCAATGCCTACGCCGACTGTAACAGGCGGACAGGGATTCGGGCCGGAACTGCGTACAGTGTCAACAACAAATTTGATCACGCCTTCGACGCCGTCAGCCGGTTTGAGCATTTTTAAAGCGCCCATATTTTCACTGCCGCAGCCTTTCGGAAAAACTGTGATCTTGATTTTTTCGCCGGGCACGATGGTAGTATGAATGATCGCCGGCGTATTATCGCCGGTATTTTTACGTACAAATAAAGGATCGTCAACAGAGGATTTACGCAGATAGCCGCCAACATAACCATCGGCGATACCGGCGTTGACAGCCTCATACAGGTCGCCGCCAACAAAATGTACTTCCTGCCCGATCTCCAGAAAGACCACGGTCAGACCGGTATCCTGACAAATCGGTACAGCTTTGGCTTTGGCCAGTTCGGCATTCTCAACGATAGTCGTCAATATTTCCTGCCCCAAAGAAGATTCTTCGGTGGCAATAGATGCTTTTAATTTTGCCAGCAGCTCTTCCGGCAGGTAATAGCAGGAATCTTTACAAAGCTTACTGACAGCGGCAGTTATCTCCTGAACTTTTATCTCGCGCATAATAGCCTCCTTATCTGCCGACACGTTTCATAGTGTTGGCACGCACTTCTTCGGGATCGACTTTGATGCGGGCGATGCCGGTTTCCATGGCCACGCGGGCTACTGCAGCGGCAACTGCCGGAGCAACACGCGGATCAAAGGCATCGGGAACAACATAATCAGCACGCAGATCTTTCTCGTCGATCAGCTCGGAAATTGCATAAACAGCAGCAACTTTCATTTCTTCGGTGATCGCTTTCGCACGCACGTCGATAGCGCCGCGGAACACACCCGGGAATACGGTAACGTTATTGACCTGGTTCGGGCTGTCACTGCGTCCGGTACCTGCAACAGCGGCACCAGCTGCGATAGCGTCAGCATAAGAAGTTTCCGGCACCGGATTAGCCAGTGCAAAAACGATAGCTTTATCAGCCATGCTGGCAATGATTTCTTTAGTAAAGACGTTAGGTGCGGAAACACCGATCAAAACGTCAGCGCCTTTGGCAATCTCTGCCAGATCACCTTTTTTATGCTCTTTATTGGTGACTGTAGCCAGGTAAGACTGGATACGGTCAAGCTTAGCGTCGATACCTTCGTACAAAGCGCCGAAACGGTCGACCATCGTTACATTTTCAGCGCCCATGCTGACAAGCAGACGGCCGATAGCCGAACCTGCAGCGCCGCAGCCGTTAACGACGAATTTAGCCGTTTTCATATCTTTTTTTACAAAGCGCAGCGCGCCGATAACTGCCGACAGACAGGCAATAGCAGTGCCGTGCTGGTCGTCATGGAACACTGGGATGTCGCAGATCTTTTTCAGTTCACATTCGATGTCATAGCATTTGGGCGAGGAAATATCTTCCAAATTGATACCTGCAAAGCTGGGCTGCAGGAAACGTACTGTTTCAATAATTTTGGCAGGATCTTTGGTGTCGATACAGATAGGTACAGCGTCTACATCGCCAAAGGTTTTAAAGAGCGCGGCCTTGCCTTCCATGACCGGCATAGCTGCTTCAGGGCCAATATCGCCCAGACCAAGTACACGCGTACCGTCGCTGACGATAGCGACCATATTGCCGCGGCAAGTATATTCAAAGGACATATCTTTATTTTCTTTGATTTCTTTACATGGTTCAGCAACACCAGGAGTGTATGCCAAGGCCAGATCTTCGCGGGTTTTAATGGGAACCTTGCTCACAACGGCAAGTTTACCATGATTTTCCAAATGGAGTCTTAAAGCGTCGTCACGTAATGTCATACATTATTACCCCCGTAATTTCAATTTAGTATACACTATACATTGTAAATGAAATACACTGCTTTTTCAAGGGTATACGTCAGAATTTTTAGTTTTTTTATAATTTAAAAGCTTGCTTAACTTATCTGCTCACAATTTATAAAGCTCTGCCGCCGGACGTTCTCCCTCTTTGACAGTTAATACTGCAAACGTCGGCCCCATTTCACTGCGCGGCAGGATCGGACTGCCGGGATTGACAAGCAGCACATCGCCGAACCATTTGACCAAAGGAACATGGGTATGCCCGAAAACCACAATATCTGCTTCCAGCTTACGCGCCCACCAGGCCAGCTCGGACACCTGATACCCATGCAGGTAACGATGTCCGTGGGTCAGCCAGATGCGCTGCCCCGCCAGCGTAATAAATTCGTCTACATTAGCTTTGCCTTCTCCGGGGTCTGTATTCCCGCATACTGCCAGCAGCGGCAGCTTGGTTTCGGCAACTAAAAAACGGCTGTCCTGGCTGTAATCTCCGGTATGAAACCAATATTCAACAGGCGGCACGGCGTGCAGAACTTGCCTGATAGCTTGTTTGCTGCCGTGAGTATCGCCGGTAATACCGATTTTCACTTCATTTTCCCCCAATTCGCAACAAGTTTTTTGATAGCTTTGCCGCGATGGCTGATTTTATTTTTTTCCTGCATCGTTGCTTCGCCTAAGCCTTTGTGCAGTTCTGTCGACCAGAATAAAGGATCATAGCCAAAGCCCTCTGTTCCCAATGGTTCATGCAGCAGCATACCGTCACAGATACCGTCGCTTTCCAGCAGGATCTTGCCGTTGGGCGCCGCCACGGCTAAAGCGCAGCGAAAACGGCAAGTACGTTTCACCTGAAATTTCATGGTTTGCAAAAGCAGCTTATTATTTTCTTCATCTGTCGCTTCTTCCCCTGCATAGCGGGCACTGCGCACGCCGGGCGCGCCTTCCAGTGCCAGTACTTCCAGGCCGGAATCGTCGGCGATACAGGGCAAGCCTGTCGCTTTGGCATAGTAAACAGCCTTCAAACGGGCATTGGCCATAAAAGTCTTGCCTGTTTCTTCCGGTTCAGGTACATTCGGCCATTCTTCCAGCGACCGCAGTTCTACCTCCAAATCTTTCATCAATACTTTAAATTCCTCAAGTTTACCTGGATTACGTGTTGCAATAACAATTTCTTTCATTAGCTTTCTTTACTCCGTTTCCTAATCTTTTAAGGCCTTAGCCTGTTTTGATCATAAATTTTCTATTTCACCGTCAGCTATATGCTGCACTAAAACATACTGCCACTTGCCCTTGCGTTTTTCCCGCAGAGCTTCGTCATAAGCAGACCGCTGACAATCCTTACAGGTGTCACGCTGCAGCACAACGATAAATGCTCTCTGATCACCAAATCGCGTGCCTGCGGCCGCAGTCTGAAGCGTCAGATAACCACTGCACTGCTTACAGTAATGGGCTGTTTCGACCTGTTCTTCCCTGATGCCTTCTTCATCGTAATAAATGCTTTTGCGCCGGCTCCAGCTGCCGCCGCATTTTTCCAGCAGTTCTTTTCTGGTCGCCAGCCTGCTGCGCCACAGTTCGCCTGTTTCAGCAATCAGCTGATCCACACGCTTATTGCAGCGTTCGTCCTGCCGCCGCAGCGCGCTTTGGTCAGGTTCCACAACTTTGCTGTAATCCATATCCGCCATGGCCAGAATGATGCCAGTATTAACGTAGGGCAGCGCAGCTTCTACAGAATAACCGCCTTCCAGCACAGCAATATCAGCCTGCAGCTTATCAGCCAGTTTGGCATAGCCCTGCGCCGTTACCGACATAGAGGCCAGCGGATCGCTGAAATGATTGTCCTGACCGGCTGAATTGATGATCAGCTCAGGCTCGAAATCATCAATAATATGCCGGATCAACCCGTCATACAGACGGTGCAGCCCTTCATCACCTGTACCTGGCAGCAGCGGCAGATTGATGTTTGTGCCCCAGGCCGCCGGGCTGCCGGCTTCGTCAGGAAAACCGGTACCGGGATACAAGGTTCGGCCGTCCTGATGAAAAGAAATATATAAAGTATTGGGATCATGATAAAAAATATCCTGCGAGCCATCACCGTGATGTACATCAGTATCAACAACGGCGATTTTTTTGATGCCGTAAACGCTGCGCAGGTATTCTACCATCACAGCTTCGATATTGACTGTACAAAAGCCCCTGATACCATGGACCACACGCATCGCATGATGTCCAGGCGGCCTGACTAAAGCAAAAGCACGCTTCACTTCGCCGGACATGACTGCGTCAGCAGCAGCCAGACAACCGCCGGCAGAAGTAAGATGCGCCGGGGTGATCAGCCGTGCGATCGACGGCACACCGATATGCGCACGCTGCAAATCATTGATCTCGGCCAGACGGGGCCGGTATTCCCTGATCTGCGGCAGGTCAAACAATCCTTCCTCCAGCAGCTGATCGCGCGTATATAATAAGCGCTCCTGCCGCTCCGGATGTGTCGGTGAGATCATCCAGTCAAACGCCGGAAAAAATATCAAACCAAGCTTCGGTTTCAAAACGCCACCTCCCTGCCGGTGACAGTTTGCAGGATGCCGGGTTTCAACTGCATCCTCAGCGAAATGATCTCGCCGCTGTCATAATAGCCATGGATAGTTCTGAAAAATTCCTTGCTGATAACTTCGGCTTCCTGCCCCGGAAGCTGCCAGGCCTTAGCCTGCTCATGCAGCCATGCTGCCAGAAGCTCCTGTGCCATTTGCATGCTGAAACCGCTGGGCAGCCGTTCCCGCCGCCCGCTCTCCGGGATCAGATAGTAACCTTCCGTCGTATCGGCCCGCAGACTGGCCGCTAAAGTGGGCCTTGCCAATGCGGCACCGACAGCATTAGCCACAGTCGCGCCAATCGGTATCTCAACCGGCAGCCCCAGCCGCTCGCCTAAAGCCGTGATCAAACCGGGTGCACCGCCGCCGACACCGACCAGCAGTTCCGGTTCAAATTCAGTTCCTTTAATAACATCATTGACTGTATAAACAGGCTGAACGCTCCATTCATGCAGCATTTCATTAATCGTCTTTTCGATAGCAGCTACAGCTGCGGCAATGATCTGTCCGGCAACCTCAGCCGCAGTCTCTCCCTGCCGGCAAAGCTGCTGCATCGCTTTCTGCGCTGCTTCCTTATCGCCAAATTCGACCCGGCCTGACACAATCAAAGCATCTGACAAGGTCGGTTCACTGCCTCCCACTGCCATCGCCGGACCGCTCCGTTCAGGTCCTACTGTAAAACCAACTTCTGTACGCCTGATGCGGCTGTCGCCACCAATACCGATACTGCGCATATGGAATGACCGTACCGCTGTAGGATAGCCTGCGATCTTTGCGCCTTGACGGGCCAGCAGCGGCAATCCGTTTTCCCAAAAAGCGATATCGGTAGTAGTGCCGCCTACATCCAGAGAAATACTCTTTCCCTGCGGTGCACCCAGGGCCTCGATCCCTAAAACGCTGGCTGCAGGTCCTGTAAAAATAGTTTCTACAGGCTGTTTCAGAGCTATTTCTAATGGCAAAGTCCCGCCATCGGCTTTTAACACATGCACCGGAGCGGTGATATTGCGCTCCTGCAGGCTGTTTTCTACCTGCCGGCAAAAATGTTTAAAGGTTTTATACACAGCCGCCGCAAAATAAGCCGAATTAGTCCGGCGCACAAAATTCAGTTCGCCGGATAATTCCGAACCAAGAAAAATTTTTTCATAACCGCAATCCTGAAGTTCTGCTGCCAAAACATATTCATTTTCCGGGTTACGCACTGAAAATTTTCCAGACACAGCCGCAACTTTTGTTTTAGCTTTGTCCAGCAGGCCCCGATGCTTCTGCCAGTCTGTACGCGCCGTGATCTTACCGCGATGATCGACATAGCCGCTCACATAATAAGGCTCAACGGGAAAGCTCTTGCTCACGTTCATTCCCGGTCCTGTCATCACCGCTAAAAATACCGGATCAGTTCGCCCTTCTGTTAAAGCGTTAGTTACGATCGTGCTGGAAATCACAACCCGTTCAATATTATAAACTTCCTGCTCTTGCAGAACTTCATCCAGCGCTTCTAAAATACCGTTCAATACTGCTGCCTGCGTTGTCCTGCGTTTGGCCTGCGCTATGATCCGTCCCCTGCCGATCAGTACGGCATCTGTAAAAGTACCGCCTACGTCGATCCCCAGTAACATCTCCTCACCCCGCTTTTCCGTACATTCATTAATCTTTTATAATTCCATATCCACACTGAAAAAACCTGCCAAAAGAAAAAATTATTCCAAAAAGAAAAACCGCCTTCCGGCGGTTTTCGTTCCAATTATATGTTAGGCTAGCAAAGCCTGCAATTCATCTTTGTGCAAAGTAATGATTTTTTTGACAGTATAGAGTGCTGTCCGCCCACGGCAGTCAAGGAACAGTGCAATATCTACATCAGGCATACCTTCTACAGCCTGCTTTAAGGTAACGCCATGTTCCGGCACCAGCTCGAATTTTACGACCATTGTCTTTTTTACACCGGGCCCAAGCAGCATTGCTTCAAAATAATCGTCTTCACGCGGCGCTTCTTTTAAATTGACGCGGCCGCGCAGCTGGGCATCGGCATATTGCTCCTGCGGCAGATAAACACGGATAAAGGCATCCAATATAATACCTTCTTCCTTGCCGTCATTATGCATGGGCAACTCCACTTCAAAGTCCAGCTTGTCTTCACTGCGGTTTATCAGTCTGGCTTTGGTCCGCTTAGTGACATCAAAAAACATCTCTTCCTTGCCCTGCAGTAATATATATATTCCAATCACAACAGCTGCCAATACGACCAGTGCTGCAATAACTTTTAAAATAAAAAGCATTTTTTAGCCTCCTCAGCGTGCCTTGCGGTAATTTTTTATAACAACGACTGGTGTTTTCTGACTGCCGTTGCCAAAGGGATTATCAATCAAAATCTGTGCCACTTCATCAGCATCAACGCCCTTAGAAACGCCCAGAACACAAGACCGCTTCAGATCGTTAACGTCAGCTACAGCTGCTCCAAAAGCACCTGTCCCTTGGGTAATATCCTCGGCAACCTTGCCTGGATTATGCGGACCATAAACGATGTGCTTATCATACGGCGGCATCGTACCTGTAACATCATCGATCAGGCGTGCCTGTTCGCCGGCCATGCGGTAAAACACACCGGAAACACCCACGCATTTGGCGGCAAAACCACAGATGACGGCGATCAAAACGCGCATGCCGCCTTCGGCGTCGATCAGTGCCTGCATACTGTGCCATCCGGAAATACTGCCTTTGGAAGGAAATAGACGGCACAAAACCTTGGCCAGCAGGCCCGGTTTAAAATCTTCACTGCGTTTGGCGCCACCCTGAGTAATAGCCACAACGCTTTCAGCAACACAAACTACGTCATCAGGTCCTATTTTATCGCCGCCATATTCCACAATGGCTGCTACGATATCGTCGTGATGGGTCAGGATACGGGTCGGCACCGGCACGATTTCAAATTTAGTTTCCATCTTCTCACTCCTTGGCTGTTTCCTGCTGAAACAGCGCATTGATTTTATCAAAATAGCAGGCATCCAAACGAATGATCTTGCCCTGCTGATTAGTAAATAAATTACGGGTCCTGCCTTCAACCAGTACTGCTCCATCAGCAAGCCTTACTACCTTATAGGTAAAATCCATTTTAGCACGGCTGAACTCAGTCATGATAGTCTGTACTTCAAACTCATCATCAAAAGTACAGGAATTTTTGTATTTGACATGCACTTCTGTAATCGGGAAAATAATTCCGTGCGCCATTAGATCCAGCAGCTCAACACCGGCAGCACGCAGATAAGCTACACGCCCCATCTCAAACCAGCGCAGATAGTTAGCATGATGCACTACGCCCATCATATCTGTTTCTACAAAACGTACCCGGTCACGGATAGCAATCATTTCGTCTTTCTCCTTTACTTGCTTTCTCCAAACAAAACTATTTTATATTATACCACTTCTTACCCTCTGGCTTCAACCAAAGTCAAAATTCTGCTTACCGCTTCTTTTACTAAGGCTGCCAGTGATTTAGGCTCCACGCCAACTATTTCAAAATGGTTCTGGCTCACAGGCAAAAGCACCTTTTTAGCAGCAGCGCTGCCGATTGCTTCAGCAATACGCGGGGTGATCTCTCCCATCATGGCATTAGGTATGATGATCCCGATTGGTCCAATGATCAAATCTGCCGTCGCTGCCGAAACACAGATCGCGTTTTCTCCAGTAGCGCCGCGTTTGACTCCGGCTTTGAGCATTGCCGCCGTTGCCAAAGCATTAGTGCCCAAACCGATAAGCTCGACCTGTTCAGGCAGCCTGCCCGTCAGCTGACTTACCACCTGTGCGGCAAGTCCGCCGCCCATTCCATCTATCACAGCAATACGCATAACCTTCTCCTCACTTATTTCGTATATTTGCTTAATATTATAACAAAATATCTCTTTAATGAAAAATTTTCATAAATTTTACTTTGAATATGAATTTCAATACTTGAAAACATTGAAATTCTTGCTTTAATAGCCGATAATTATAGTATAAGATTGAATTACCTAATATAAGGAAGTGATCACCATAGATACTTTACAGGAACTTTATGCTAAAAAGGGCTTTATCTGCGATATGGACGGTGTTATCTATCACGGCAATCGTTTGCTGCCCGGGGTCAAAGAGTTTGTTGACTGGCTTTACAGAGAAAAGAAAGAGTTTTTATTCCTCACCAACTCCAGCGAGCGTTCACCTAAAGAATTACAGCAAAAATTAGCGCGTATGGGCCTTGATGTTGATGAAAGCCACTTTTACACCAGTGCTCTGGCAACGGCTAAATTTCTGGCCAGCCAGTCACCCAAATGCAGCGTTTACGTTATTGGCGCGCCGGGGCTGGTCAATGCGCTTTATGATGCCGGTATCACGATGAACGATACTAATCCTGATTATGTAGTTGTCGGCGAGACCCGTGCCTATAACTATGATATGATTTTAAAAGCCGTGAGCCTGCTGCAAAAAGGCGCCCGTTTAGTCGCCACTAACTCTGACCTGACCGGTCCCACGGAAACAGGCATCATTCCTGCCTGCCGCGCTCTGGTTGCGCCGATCGAACTTGCTACAGGCAAACAGGCTTACTTTGTCGGCAAGCCCAATCCACTGATGATGCGTACCGGCCTGAGAATGCTAGGCGTTCATTCAGACGAAGCTGTCATGATCGGTGACCGTATGGATACGGACATCGTAGCGGGGATGGAAAGCGGCCTGACTACTGTCCTGGTGCTTTCCGGTGTTACTGATCTGGAAAATATGCAGGTCTTTGCTTATCGCCCCCGCTATATTTTAAACGGCGTCGGCGACATCGTCCCTAAATAATACTGTAACAGAAAAAGCTCCTGCCAAGCAGGAGCTTTTTTATTGATTGACACGTTTTTGAAAATTACCAACAACAAAAACATTTTCTTCTATAATTATAAAAACTTCCGGGTCTGCTGCTAAAAGCAATCGCCGCAGCTGCAAGAACTCACTTTTAGAAACTACGGTCATTAAAATTTCTCTTTCTTCATTCTTATAGGCGCCATAAGCATTCCATTTTGTAACACCGCGATTGACCTTTTCAAAGATTATCTTTTCCAGCCCCTGTTTTTTTGTAATAATCAGCATCGTCAGCATGATGTTCTGGAAATGCACCTTATCCAAGACATAATACACGATACCAGTAAAGAGGACAGAATAGATTGCCTGGGAAATACTGAAGATTATGGCACAGGTCCCAAAGATAAAGATATTCAGCATAGCAGAAACTTTACCAACACTCAAATTGGAATGCTTCTGCATCAGCAAAAGGCCTAAAATTTCCTCACCGCCGCCGCTGCCGCCAGACAGCAAAGTCATGCCGGCACCAATGCCGCAGATCACACCGCCGGCCACACAGGCCGTCAGATGTTCATCAACGAGTAAATGATCCGCAATCGGAACAACTGTCAAAAACAAGCTGTACCAGCAAACACAGTAAATAGTTTTAGCCAGGAATTCCTTACCAAAACGTTTCAGAGAAACCGCCAGCAGCGGTATATTCAAAACAAAATATAAAATACCGGCGATATTAGTACTGCCAAAGCTGATCCCAAACCAGCTTTCCATAAAATGCCGTATCAGCTGGGCTATACCTAAAAATCCGCCATTATACAAACCTACAGGTACGATAAACTGATTTAGACCTACAGAATAAATCAAAGATCCAATAACAATCAATAACGTCATTCTCGGCGTCAACAACAATCTGCAGTAGCTCATAAAGCTTTCCTCCGCCAATAGTATCTAATTTGATTTGATTATATATAAAACGCAGAATTAAGTAAATCCCTTGGAGAAAATTTAATACTTATTTTACCACCTGTACTGTGGCAAAATATGCTTTTTATTTAAGTAAGCAAGGATAAAACTTGCAAGAAGCTTGCCGTTATGCTATAATTCGCTATGGTGCACAACGCACCAACTATTATGCGCCCGTAGCTCAGTGGATAGAGCATCGGCCTCCGGAGCCGTGTGCGGTGGTTCGATTCCACTCGGGCGTACCATTAAAAAAGTGCCGTCAAAGCCTAGTTTTCAAGGGCTTTGACGGTTTTTTGTTTGTCTAAAAATTATCTTCAACATGCCGTAAGCGGTATTTAAATGGTAGTAAAAAACACTAAACTGCGACCAAAAGTGCGACCATTTTCACTATTTTACCGATAATACTTACCTGCCTTAAGCAAAACACTTTCCCCTCTCCAGCGTCAGGATCTTCAATGTATACTGACTAGTATTTTATTTATGACGTACTTTTACTAAAAAATAATAAAAAAGCTTTGCCATAATATGGCAAAGCTTTTTTTCAAACATTATATTCATATTTCTTGATAGAGCCTACAGAAAAATGAACTAAATAATCAGGAAAACCATCTATAGGCACCCAGAAAGAAACCACGTCTCCTAATTTGCCGACTTTTTTACGGTAGCTGGCTTCTCCTTTTTCCCAGGCTTCCTCAGCACGGCACCCCTTGTGCTGCTCCAAAGGTTCAACTAAAGCGCATTTATTGCCTTCAATACGTCCTGTACTGGGAGCTATTTTATTGGCAGCAATAATATTGCGTTTTTTATCGATAAGCATTGCCGACTCCGGGTAGTTGTCCCACATTAAATGGAATGCTTTAATTACTTCTGCTTTTTCCATATCCACAGCTCCTTTACACTATACCTAACTGTTTTCATGTTATCACAAAAAAACAGCTTCTGCTACTATCACTGCAATAAAAAATATCCCGCCGTTATAACATAACTGAAGTGGTATAAAGATGGTAGACACAAAAGTGTCTACCATCTTTTTGTGTTAAT
>UQZN01000021.1 GCA_900545535.1 uncultured Phascolarctobacterium sp. | reverse complement strand
ATTAACACAAAAAGATGGTAGACACTTTTGTGTCTACCATCTTTATACCACTTCACGCTATGTACGGTGTTTTTATTGCTTTATAACTTGTTTTTAGGGTTCGGACGTTGTTTAAAGCAATGATAGCTGCAGTAATACTGCCGCCGCCGACCCGCCAGTGCCGTATAAACATGGTAGGTTTTGTTGCAGGAAAATTCTTTGCCGCAGATCGGGCAGACTTCCAGCAGGCTTTTTAACGGACTGCCCGAAGCACTATTGGCACTGCTGTTTATCGCACTGCTGAAAACTTCCTCATCTTTTTTCATAAATATCACTCCTGCCCTGCTCCATTTGCCAAGTTTGCTCATACTTGTTTTTTATATTACAAGTTATACTTTTTGTTATATATTTAATGATTTTATATAATTTTTAGTACGACTCATTATAATACTTTGAAGCATTTCCTGCAAGATTTTTTACTGTATAATTTAGATTTTATTTTCCAAGCCTGACTTGTACCGTCTTCCAGTCTTTTTTACATACAGCCGGCTGCAAATAAAAGAAGTGAAAGGTATCGTAAACAGGATGCCAAAGCTGCCGATAACGGCCTGCAGTATCTCCACTACCACCATCTCCTTATTCAGCAGATACAGTAGAGAATGATTATAAGCAAAAAACAGTAAAACTATCGTCAGCGAACCACCAATGTAAGCCAGAATCAGCGTATTGGACATCATACCCAAAATATCACGGCCGATATTATTGCCGGCCTGCAGCAGCATTTTCCTTGTCGGCGCAGTACTGGTAGCCGCCAGCTCATTCAGAGCCGAAGCTATGTCCATCGCTACGTCCATGATCGCTCCCAGCGCGCCGATGATGATCGCACTAAACACAATCGCTTTCAAATCGATTGGATCAGCAGGATTCAGAAATAAAAGGTACATGGAATCCTCATCCACCAGTCCCGTCAGCTGCAAAAAGCTGTCGGCAGCTACACTGATCAGCGCCGCAATGACCAAACCGCCGATACAGCCTAAAATAGTTGCGATAGTTTTTCTGTTGATCCCATTCACCAGCAGCAGATTCGTCACAATAATAAAAGCGCAGGTCAAAATCGTCCAGCAATACACATTCTTTCCTGAAATGATTGCCGGCACAAAAACCGCAAAGATAGACAGACAGCAAAAAATCAGGGAAATCAGCGTATTTACGCCCTGCATCCGTCCAAAAGCAATAATACTCAGAGCAAAAACAGCAAACAGCCACATCAGCACATTGCTGCGCAGATGTTCAGCATAGCTCCAGGCACCATGCCCTTTCTGGTCTGGCAGCAGCAGTACCTTATCGCCTGCGGCAACGTCACGCCCGGCAGCAAAGCTGCCCGATTTATTCTGTATAGCTGTTACTTTAGCCCCCTGCTGACTGCCTGATAATAATTCAGCCTCAAATTTTATCTGTTGAAATTTAGCCCCCGTCTCTGCCGGTAAAAGCTTTAGAACCCTTGCCTCGATAACGTCAGTAGAAGCTTTTTCTTTAAAAAAGCTTAATCCCTGCGTAGCAAAATAATGGCCTGCCGCCAGATACAGCAAAGCAAGAACAATCGTCACGAAATAAACAATTTTATTTTTCAAGGTACACCCTCCAAAATTTATTTATGATAAATTTTGGCAGTTCTTAATTATCAAGACGTACTTTCAAACCGATCAACGTCAGCTTTGACAGACTGACAGATACGGCCTTCTTGCCCGTATTGCCAACCAGCAATAACAAGCTCAACAGCAGCGGCAGCAGTGCCGGCAGCACATAATTATGGCAGCTGCTGATAACGCTGAGCGTCAGACATACCGGACAATCCGCCCCGCTGCAGTCATGTCCGTGACTGGACTCTACATATAAAGGATTGCAGGCTGCACCAGCGATAATGACCAGTAAAAGCAGCAGCGCTGTCAGCAATCTATAATTTCTTTGTTTTAAAGACATGGCTCTCACTCTCGAAACAAAATTCTGCTTTTCTATCTTTATTACTATATCACAAAACTCGTCGCCAACTTGTGAACTCTTTTACCATTTTCAGACTCCAGATATAGAAAAACAGGCCCGTTTTAATGCGGACCTGTCTTATGGGGAATATTTTCAAACAGGATAAGGGGTTTGTCTCAACCTGTTGAAAAGCAGATAAATCATACTTAGAATGTCCAGCGGGCACCGGCATTCCATTGCCAGTCTTTCTTAAAGTCACTGCCGGTACTGCGTTCTATATCAAAATAGATATGGTTATTTTTGCCGGTTTTAAAAGCAGCGCCGATACCGTATTCAAACCAGGTATCATCAAAATTCTCACTGACTCTGACCCTGCCGCTGCTGTCCGTCAGCGTTGTTTCATAGCCGCCGCCAAATTCGTGCAGCAGGTTGGCTTTGGCATAAACGATGCCTTTAGAACCAACTTCCTTACCAAGATTAAAGCCGATACGCCCGACAGCGCTTTTGATCCCGCTTTGGCTCACTTCGATACCGTTGCTGGTCCGGTAATTATCGCCGCCCAGATAACCCAGGGTAAATTGGGCCTGTGGTTCGATATACCAGCCCTTGTCCAGATTATTCTTCCGGCCGTATTCCGCGCTCAGCGCAACGCCGGTATTCTCTATCGACCCGGTGATTTTATTGTTGGCAGTATCATAGACTTTAAAATCATTATCCATATGGCTGAATTTAAGTACCACATCCAGATAATGGCCTTTATTGCCGAGCTCCGTATTATAGAAACTGATCGCTTTGCTGCTGTTGTCGCCGCTGCCGCTTTGATAACTGCTGCTGCCGTCTGTATAGCTGATCGCCGCGCCCTGATAACGCGTCTTTGTTGCAGTCTTTTTCGTTAGCTCATCATAACCCAGTTCATAGGTTGTATATTTATTTTCAAAAGCAAACTTGCCGTCACGCCCGATCTTACTGCCCTTGACCCTGAACCAGGCGCCTTTTTCGTCAGCGCCGTTGTGGCGCAGCTCGCCCATGCGTTTCAGTAATTTGTCATTTTCGTTGCGCCAGGTATGGTAATTGAGCGCTCCCGCAGCTGTAACAGTTTCTACACTCGTCGTCGGTTTGTCGAGAGTGATGATTTTATCCAGATACCAGTCAGTGGCATAGCCGGCCGTGGCACTGGCCTGATGTGCCAGATCGTAATGGGTATAAAACAAAGTACCTTCGCGGTCATGGGCCGTAAAAACGCCGTTGCCGTTGACGCTGGCCAGTACCAGCCCTGTCCCTTCCATGCTGCTGCCTGCCGGCACATATGCATCCTTCTGATAGATGTCGATAGCCTGCGTCCCGCTGAAATCATCAGTGATATACAATTTGTCGCTCTCCATACTTCTGACGTCGATATCCATTTTGAAAATACCGCCGCTGCCGGTAAGATTCGCCGCTGTCAGCGTACTGTAGCGGTTCTTGTCGGCCCGCAGATCGACGATGCCGTTATTGATATTCATATCAGTTGCCTTGGAGCTGCCCGTCATATTCCAGACAGCGCTGTTGCTGATATCAAAATTTACTTCACCGTTACCGGTGATATAACTGGCCGCAGTCAGATAGGAAGTATTCGTGTGCATATTCATATTTACGGCGCCGCCGTTATAACCGCCTACATCGCCCACGACCTGCACTTCGCCGCTGCCGCTCGAATTTACGTCGATCTTGCTGTCCGTGCCACTGGCAAATAAAGACCAGGTAATAGCGTCATTATCATTCATAAACAGGCCTTTAGTGATATCGGCTTTGCCGCCGTTACGTACATCAAAACCATAAAGGTAGTCGGCACTGCTGCCAGCAGTCGAAATCGTCAGGTCATCGTTAAATTCAGCCTTGGTCGTACCGTCTACATTATCGTAAATATAAACCGCTCTGGCCGTATTGACACCGTTTTTGACGACGATATTCGTTTTACCGTTAAACTGAGCCAGGCTTTGTCCCCAAACATGCAGACCTGTATTATAATAGCCGCCGTTGCTTTCCAGGCTGAAGTCCTTATTAGCAACTAAATTCGATTCATTACCTATAGAAACAGCTTTCAGCCAATAGCCGTCCTGCCAGTATTCAAACTGGGTCCCTTCGTTGACCCAATGGCCTGGAGCTGTACCCTGAGTAGTCAGATTCTGCCCTACCAGCAGAGCATCATTATTAAAAGTAATATCTGTCCGTTCCACATCGATCGCCTTGCCGCCAATGATCTCACCGTAAATATTATCATCGGCAATACCATCGCTGACAGCATAGATTTCTGTCGAGCCGCTGCCGGAAAACTCGACCGTATTACGGTTAGTAGAATGCGTACTCACAGCTTCGATCCCGGAATGACCTTTGAAAACGATAGAATCAGCGTTGAATCTGGCAGTATTATTGATATTATAAAGGGCACTGTTGCTGCCGCTTTGATAAGTGAACTGCAGTGCTGTTTCATTGACATCGATCAAAATCTGCTCAGCTTTGACATCCAGGTCGCTGCCGCCGGACATAGTAATACCCACGCGCCTGTCTATAGAAGCAGACCCGGGATCGCCTTCAATCCCGATTGCAAAACGGCCGCCGTCAAAAGCCAGGCTGCCATCGTGCAGGCCGATACCATGGCGGTGCGTCGACACATGCTGCTGCGGCATCAGGATCGTCAGATTGATCTTATTGCTGCCATCACTTTTAAAATCAAACTTACCGCCATTATCGGCATATAAACCATAAACATCGGTACTGCTGTTAGTGACTTCATTGCTGACAACGATATTGCCCCCAGTGAAAGTCATCGTACCATCCAGGTTCCCGCGTTTATAAGCATACAGAGCTGCACTTCCATAAGTATCTCTATTATTAAAACCTTTCAGTGTCAGCGTTTTTCCATCGGCAACACTGATCTTGACCGCGCCGTTAGTAGTATCGAATAAAGCCCGCCGATAATTTGACAAGCCCGTATAACCGCTGGCGTCTAAAGTTACATCACCGTTGGTAACGGTATATTCCCCGCTGGATCTTTGCGGAATACTGCCAGTATAGTTTTCGTCGACCAGTTCTGTTGCCGCCGCAGCTACTGGTGGCATTGCAACGCCGGCCACATGTACCAGCGACAACAATAACAAACTATGCGCAACCCTCTTGCTTAAAGTCTCTTTTTTCATAACTAATATTCCCCCCTTGATTTCCCTGCTCGCTGCAAACTAAACGCATCTATTATTCCTGATACTTAAATAGTTTTTCGCGATATTTTAAAATTAATTGCAATAGAAATTTTATCCTTTTGCATTAATTTAGGTAATGATAGCATATTTGTCCCCCCCGCAAGACATTTTTGTTTTATTTGAATTCGCCGGTTTACTAGTCTTGCAACTGGTAACTTTCAAACGGGTTTTACCCATCACATAGATATAGCAAAAGCACCGCTCTTCCAGCGGTGCTTTTGCTATATCTCTCCTTAGAAAATTATCCTTTTCATACTGCAACTGCCCTGCAAAAAATCTACTTTTATAGTTTCAGACATAAAAAAAGAACGCACAGTTTCAACTGTACGTCCTTGATCTTTTTTAATTATCATTAGGCATATTCAGAGATCGTCTTATATAAAATATCCACATCTATCGGTTTGGCAATATGACCGTTCATCCCCGCGTCCAGAGCCGCCTGTACATCATCCCTGAAAGCATTGGCCGTCATGGCAATGATCGGTATACTTTGAGCCGACGCAGCAGCAGAACCCCGAATGATCCTGGCTGCTTCATAGCCATTCATTAACGGCATCTGGATATCCATAAAAATCATCAGATATGCAGCCGCCGACTGCTGAAACAGTTCTACTGCTTCCTGTCCATTGGCTGCATGATCGACCTCCAGACCCACTAACTTCAGCAATTCCACAGCGATTTCTGCATTCAGCTCATTATCTTCAGCCAGCAGCACTTTTTTTCCAGCAAAATCGTATTTTATCTGCTCTCTGCCGGTCTCTCCAGCTGTAAGCTGCCCTTTCTGAGCTACTGTCAGCAGCGTATTATACAGCGACGAGGCAAAAAGCGGCTTGGCAATAAAGGCATTGACGCCGGCCGCACGGGCCTGCTGTTCTATTTCCGACCAGTCATAAGCGCTGATAATGATGATCAAAGCCTCCGGTCCTACATATTCGCGGATCCGTCGCGCTGTTTCGATACCGTTCAGATCTGGCATACACCAGTCGATAAAGCAGACATCATAGCAGCCCTCTCCATTTTCAAGCGCAAATTTCACCTTGTCCACAGCTGCAAAGCCACTCAGTACCCAATCCACACAGACACCCATTTTCTGCAGCAGCAGGGAAGCATGCTCACAGCAATCGCGGTCATCATCAACGACCAGTACTTTCAGCTCATCCAGAACTGCAGCTTTATTCTCTGCCTGTTCCGGCAGGCCAAAAGGCAGATCAACATTGAATACCGTGCCAGCTCCAGGCTCACTCTGCACATCGATCGAGCCATCCATCAGCGCAACCAGATTTTTCGTGATCGCCATTCCCAAACCTGTACCACCGTATTTTTTAGCAACACCGTTGTTCGCCTGTTCAAAAGGCTCGTACAGATTCTTTAAAAATTCCGGCTCCATACCGATCCCGGTGTCTTTGATCGTAAAGCGCAGCCAAAGCCGATCGCCCTGGCGGCGCAGCTTCCTGACCTCCAGCTTGACGCTGCCGCCCTTAGGTGTAAATTTGATCGCATTGGACAGCAGATTGATCAGTATCTGATTGACGCGCAGAGGGTCACCGATCAGCAGCTCTTCATCAAAGCCGCTTACCGTCAATTCAAAAGTCAGTCCTCTGGCAGCTGCCTGCTGATAATGGATGTCAGTCAAAGACTCGATCACCTTTTTCAGGTCGAAAACTTCGTTATTCACATTTAATTTACCGTCTTCGATCTTGGACATATCCAGTACATCATTGATCAGCATCAGCAGATGCCTGGAAGAAAAGGTTATTTTACTCAGACAGTCCGTAAGCCGTTTCTGATCGTCCAGATAATTGAAAGCAATAGTAGTCATCCCGATGATCGCATTCATCGGCGTCCTGATCTCATGCGACATCCGCGATAAAAAAGACCGTTTGGCATCGTTGGCCTTTTTAGCGCTGTTCAAAGCATCCTGCAAGATCAGCTGATGCTTCAGCAGCAGTTTGTTCTTCTGAAACTCGTTTCTTAACGTATATAACATCAAAAAGACGATCAAAAGTCCGCTCACGCCTGCATAGATAATGGCCCACTTCGTCCGTTCGTCCGTTTCACCTTCAATCATCAGTACTCTTCTGTCAGCAGAAGCCATAACTGTTTTTATAGCTTTTTCCGTTTCCGCCTGCAGAGGTTCGATTTTAACTGCGAAATGTTCCTTGACGCTGCTGTGCTGCACAGCGCCGCTGCGATTACTTTCAAAAAACTCCGCGCTTTGCAGCAATGCTTTTTCCAAAGCACTCAGTGCCTGTTCCAGAGCTGTCAGATCATAAGAATTCCCCAGATAAACTTCTTTTAAGACCTGCAGTGATTTTTGGTTCTTCGTCTGCGCAGCGACTAAAATCTCCCTGATCTCCGTCAGGTTATTTTCCCCATCAGCTAAAAGGATCGGCAAATAAGCCGTCGTCTGTGAGACCACGCCCTGGATCCTGCTCACCTCTGACATGGCTTTATAAGGATGCCCCGCCACATAATCGATCTGCCGGTTGATATGCAGGACGGCTAAAGTCGTCCATAACACATACCACAACATCAAACAGCAGATAGCCACTACACTGACTATCATTCTGTTTTTCTTGAAAAAATCCATTTGCTTATTCCTTTATCTTTAATAAAATTATCTGCATAAAACGAATTTTATTTATATTGTAAATATATTTGAATTTTCTTTCTATTATATTGCTATCACCTTATTATGGCAAGGCATTTTTATAATAATTATTATCTTTTTTATAGACAAAGATTTTTCACTCACTTGTAAAAAAACAGGTCAGCTTTTATAGAGCTGACCTGTTTTTTAAGCCTGCCTGCATCAGGCATTTTCATAATACCGTATCACCTTGATGCGCCGCATTCGCTTATCATTCGCTTTGACTGGTGCTTCATCACATTCCGGATCAAGCAGATCTTCCAGCCGGCAGCCGAAAATACTGCGCAGTTTCAACAGCAGCTTTAAGCTGCCTGGGACCCTGCCATTTTCAATATTACTCAGGTGGGTCTGCGTAATATCCAGCATTTCTGCCAAAGCTGTCTGCTGAATACCCTGTTTTACTCTCCTGACTTTGATTTCATTACCTATTTTTTTCAAATCGAGA
The DNA here is from genome assembly GCA_900545535.1 of uncultured Phascolarctobacterium sp. Taxonomy (GTDB): domain Bacteria; phylum Bacillota; class Negativicutes; order Acidaminococcales; family Acidaminococcaceae; genus Phascolarctobacterium. The sequence goes on along the minus strand of UQZN01000021.1, from coordinate 37,286 downwards.
TTTTGCATATTTGCCCCACCGCTTTCTTCAAAAAATCTGTCTACAGAGCCTTAGTCAAGATAGCGAATAACTTTGACCCGTTTTTTTCTGGCTTTGTTTTCTTCTTCCAAACACAGCAGCTCATCGATAGTGCAGCCCAAAATACTTTTCAGCTGCAGCAGCAGTTCCAGACTGAGCATGGCGCGACCAACCTCGACATTACTCATATGCGTTTGCGAAATGCCTAACTTTTCCGCCATCGCTGTCTGCGAGATCAGCTTCTGCATCCTTCTCACTTTAATATTCATCCCTATTTTTTTTCTGTCTAAAGTTTCCATTTTTACTCCTTACTGTGTACGTATGCATATAGCTGGTTTTAAAAAAATATATCCTGCATCTTACACTTTTTATATTTCAAATTTCATCATAATTGCAAACTCTGCACCAATATTTTTAATGTTTAATTATTTTGCCAATTAAATTAAGTATATTTTATTGTTTTTATTATAGCATTTATTAAAAATCAGCACAATATCTTGTTTAAAAATGTTAACAGGAGCCGTTTTTAATAATCCTTTAAACTTTTCCATATTTTTACAAAGCTAATCTTATAATCATTAATAAAATTATACTTTTTATTGTTTTATATTTATAATTTCATTTTTTAAAAACAACAAAATATTTTAAAATTATATTTTATTGTTTTTTCAAACCAGTAAATTTACTATATGTTTTGCTGTAAATGTTTATGTTATAATTTACTTGTAATATTTTCGAAGGGATATTGGCGATGTTAAGCAAAAATACGTTGTTTGAATTTCTTTATCAAAATTTACATGACCAGATTACCTGCGGGCACTTTAAGAACGGCGATACTTTACCCTCTATGCCGCAGCTATCGGCCATTTATAATGTCGGTATCCGTACGGTCAAAGACGTTTTAGCTAAATTGAAAGCTGAAGGACTGATTGAAACCACAGAACGCAAACCAGCCCGGATCATTTACCGTCCTGTACCAAACAGCGGCTCGCGCAGCTATGCCGAAAATCTGGTTCGACGTCAGAACTCACTGGCCGAAGTTTATCAGACCATGGGACTTATTTTACCGCCGCTGTTTTATTTTACGGCTGTACATGGTGATCTCAAAAAACTTCCCAGTTACCAGAAGCTGCTCAAGAAAATCAACAGTACGGAAACTGCTGCTCTTGACGCAGTTTTTTCATCTCTGTTGAACGAACTGCTGCGCAGCTCCAATAATCTACTATATAACGATTTATATAACAGTCTGAAAACATACTCCCAGCTTACTCTGGCCACTCCTAAAAATCTGCTGCTCAAATATGATCAGGAAGATTTCCGGCAGCTGCTGGCCGCTCTGCTAAGTAAGGATTACCAGCTTATCAACAAATGTTTCAATGATATGTGCCTTGATTTTTCGGCCTCTGTCACAAAATATATCCAAAAATTAAGCAGAAAATATCAGCTTTCAGACACTATCACGCCTGTTTATGATTACAGCTGGAGTGCGGAAAAAGGGCGCGATCACTACTATACACAGATAGCGCGCGACCTGATCGACAAAATCGCCGCCAACATCTATGAACCCGGCACCTTTTTACCCTACGAAGCAGAGCTTGCCAAAAACTATAAAGTTTCGGTTTCTACGATCCGCAAATCGCTGGCTCTGCTCAACGAGATCGGTTTTGCCGAAACTATCAATACTAAAGGCACTATCGTCAGACTGCCGCCGACATTCATCACTGCCAACTGTATGCAGAACGAACGGTATAAAAAAGACACGCTGATCTATCTCAGTGCCTTACAGCTGATGTCCGTGATCATCAAACCTGCTGCGGCAGCCGCCTTTGACAAAATCGATCCCCTTACCCAAAAATCCTGGCAGGCAGAATTTGCCCAGCCCGGTAAAATACCTCTGGCCCTGATGGTCAATTCCCTGATCGAGCTTACTGAGCTGCGGCCATTGCAGGCGATCCTGCAGGAAACCAACAAGCTGCTGCACTGGGGTTATTATCTGGCTTTTCACCGGCAGAACCTCTACGGAACAACAGATACCCTGTCTAAATATGCCTGGCAGGCTTATCTTTGTCTGGAAGCAAAGGACAGTGAAGGTTTCAGTACTTATTTAGCAATTTGTTTTTCTTATATCCTCGAAACGATCCGTAATTTTATCATGCAGAACGGCCTGCAGGAAGCCGCTAAAATCATTACGCCTTATAAAATACCCGATTTAAAGAGCCCCTAATAAAAAATAGACCTGCCTCACGGCAGGTCTATTTTTGGGGAATATCTTCAAACAAGGCGGAGAGGGTTGCAATCTACCTTGCCGAAAATCAACTTCATAAGTTTTAAATTTAGCAATATTTAAATTCCTAATACTTTAATTTATGTTATTATAGCACATTCTGCCTTTTTTCAAAATAGTTTTTTTAGAAATTTATTTTTCCATCAAAAAGCAGCTTCTCCATTTGCAGGAGAAGCTGCTTTTTATATCAGGCAAATACTCTTCCTACCATCCTTTACAGCATGGTATCATCAAACACGACAAAAACATTTTTACCTTTTTCTTTCGCTTTATACAAAGCCTTATCTGCCTGCTGATATAAATCGTCAAAGGTCGATCCGACAGCAGAATCACAGAACACTATGCCAATACTGCAGGATATTTTCAAGCCTTCCTGAGTATCGCCTTTGCTGTAAAGGCTGCAGATCTGCTCTGCTTTGGCTAAAGCATTTTCCTTACTGCTAATATCGCACATCAGCACTGCAAATTCATCGCCGCCGATGCGCCCCAGCAGATCCGAGCTGCGGAAGCTGCGTTCAAGGTTAGCCGTAACTTCGCACAGCACCGCATCTCCAAATGCATGGCCCTTACTGTCGTTAACATTCTTGAAATCATCAATGTCGAGCAGGAAAAAGGCATGCTGCCGTTTCGTACCGTCAGCCAAAACTTCATTGACGTATTTTTCAAAGACGGTCCGGTTATAAACACCCGTCAATCCATCACGTTCTGCTTTATGCTGCATCCGCGCGAATTTATTCTGCGTATCGTTGATATCCAGCACATTGCCCAGAACGCGTTTGATCTGCCGCTTATCATCAAACACCACTGCCATATAAAAACGGTACCAGTGATAATCGCCGGCGTCTGTATACAGACGTCCCTGAAAAACGGTTCTGCCCGCCCGTTTCAGTTCCACCAATGCCTTCTGCACAGCAGGCAGGTCTTCCTCATGGAAGTAATGCTTCAAACTGCCGCCATCTTTTTTCGCAATGACCGCCGTCATAAAACCACTCAATTGCTCCAGCACCTGTTTTTCACTATTATTGCCCGACGCGTTACCAACGCTATTTTTCACAACCAAAAATTTACAGGTTTTCAGATCAAATTCAAACATACAGCCTTCCATCAATCCGGCCGTCAGCCGCAGACCTTCGATCTCGGCATTGATCTGTTTTAAGCGGTCTTTCTCTATCTGCCGCCAGATGTAAATGATCACAATAAAGCACAGGCAAATAAGCAGAAAATATTTTCCCATCGTGTCCCTGGCGATCTTATTCAGCATTTGCTGGTCTGCCAGCAGGCTCGTCCCCGAAACGATCTGGAAGGTATACCAGTCATTGACCTCTGCCGGGGCAAAGGCAACATACTGTGTCTCTCCATTGATATCAGTATAATAAAAGGCGCCGCTCTCTTTATTGTCTATCGCTTTTTGCAGCTGCTGGCTGGTCATCGAACAGCCGATAGCATTTTCCTTCAAGAAGCTGTAAAAATTATCATATTGGCCATTGCGGATACCCATAATGACATCACCGTTGACCTTGGCTATCATCGTGATGCGGTCTTCCTTCATATTCAGCCCGGCCAGCAGCGTTTGGCCTGCAGCATCCAGATCGTAAGCCTCGTGAACAACACCGGCGATCGCGCCATCCTTATAAAAGGGTTTAGCCAGCACAACTACTTTTTTGCCGCTGATCATTGAAATGACCGGCGCTTCGATTACAGTTTCACCTGCCAGAGCCTTTTTATAATAACTGCGTTCCCGAATATCGACTTCACCGCCGTAGCACAGTAAGGTTTTTTCACCGCGGTACGTCAACCCGACACGGGAAAAATGTCCCGTATTGGAAACCGAATTCAGCAGTCCTACCAATTTGTCATACTGCCCCTCATATTGCGGCGCATTTTTAACTATAATATCCAGCAGATCATTCTGGCGTTTGATCTCGGTATGCAAAACAACCTTAGTATAATTAGTTGCTTCCAGTAAATAATCGTAAGTCTGACGTTCAAGGATCTCCTTTTGGCTGGCACTGAAATTGAACGCAAAAGCAACAGCCATGATCAAAACAGAGATTATGGTTATGACGATCAGTTCACGATGCAGTTTCCCCCACATAAAGCTACCTCTTTCTGTATTTTAACCAACGCCGCTATAATTTCTACAAAATAACATAGTTAATTCATCCGCTATCAATTATAACCTATTTTTTATATTATCGCATTTTTTCTTTTGGCAAATAAATACTCCAGGCTTTATTTTACCGCTCTGCCTCACCTTATTGACCGGCACCTGCAAACAGCAAAATACCGCTTTCAATGAAAGCGGTATTTTGCCTGTAGGAAGCTATATATGAGATGTAATCGCCTTTAAGGCTTAAACATGGCTGTTGGAGACATCTACAGTTTTATTCATGACATTGGTAAAGAAGGTAACCGGTACCATAGTCTTACCATTAACTAAAATAGGAGCATTGTCCAGGGTAATAGTCTGACCATTACGTCCGTATTGGTTACTGCCAATCGTCATGAAATAGGTTTGATCACCTTTTTCCATTGAAACATTTTGCATACCGGCATCCCAGAAGACCTGGTAATCCATTTTTTCCATCAGCGGACGCAGCGGCAGGTATACTGTATCTTCCTGTACCACAATGGCTTCGTCAGGAGTTAATACCAGCTCTTGCTGATCCATAACGATGGTGCCTGCGCCAAGATGTACTTTGATATCGGCGCTGTTGGCTTTGGCGATCGACCAGCCAAAAATGCCTACCAATAATAAGCAGACCACTACGATTACAGATTTTTTCATTTTAATTGACCTCTTTCCTTTCCTGCTATGCAGGTTTTATTTCTACGGCTTTTATTATATACGCATTTTAGCCTGGGTGAAGTTTTCAATATTTAAATATTGACCGGAAAAAAATTACAGTTTGGTTACAAAACTACATTGTTCATTTCTTTTGATGGCAAAAGAAACGAACCAAAGAAACACCAGCCACGGTGAAAATTTCTATTTGGCTTTGCTAAAAGGCAGCTCCGTGAAACTCGCCTGCCAGCAGGCTCAAACAAGTCACTCCGCTTTTGCCTTTTACGCTGCGCCCATTAACGAAATATTTCACATGTGGCCTTGACCCCATACTTTCGTCAGCTTTATTTCCCAAGCAATATAACCGACGCCCCATAATCAAACGCAGCTTGCCTTTACCCATTATACCTGCAATATCCAATCTCTGTTTTAAAGTAAATAAAAAAACGACCTTTGTAAGCGTCTGGCTTGGCAAGGTCGTTTTTATACATAAAATTTTTATTCCGGCAGTTCCTTGACAATGACAAGTACGGGGAAAGCCGCATCAGGAAGATCGCTATGCGCCCCGCCGCAGACTTTTTCTTCATAGTTGGCCCGGTCCAGCAAGTCGAAATCTACAATAATATCATCGCTGTAGTATTCCTTAGCCGGTTCAATGTCTGCTTTGCGAATTCCCTGCCAGGCAGCTTTCGGCACTTTTGCCGCAAAAAATTCCAAAGTTGAGGATTTGGCGTGGTAAATCTGGATCGCGTCTTCTACGGTATACAACATAACTTTCAACTCCTGTCTTTTTTTAATAAACCGGTTACTGTCAGCTATTGCCAGCAACCCCTGTTCTTGATTCCACTATATCACATAAAGATCAGTGCGTCAAAGTTTTTAATAATAATTATCAATTACTTTATTGAAAATTTTTCCAACAAAAACAGTCCGCTCAGTATCGAACGGACTGTTTGCCAGCTGCCGTGCGCAGCAGTTATACAGTTTTCAGCTTTTACGATTATTCTTCGAGCGGTTTATCCTGTAAGGCATCATAGCCTTCCTCGCCGGTACGGATCTTGACGACGTTTTCCACGTCGTAGATAAAGATTTTACCGTCGCCATACTTACCGGTATACAGCACTTTTTTCGCTGCAGCCACAACAGCCTCTACAGGGATCGCCGAAACGATCAGCTCAACTTTGACCTTGGGCAGCAAATGTACGCTGACTTCCGCGCCGCGGTAATATTCAGTATTGCCTTTCTGCAGGCCATAACCCAAAACCTTCGTTACCGTCATGCCTGTGATCCCCAGTTTATCCAAAGCATCCTTCAGCATTTCAAACCGCAGCTGCGAAGTAATGATAACGATCTTGGTCATCTTCGGCGTATCTGCCGGCTTGCCAACAGTTGCTGCCGACGTCGCTCCCGCTGCTGCAGGGACATGAGCCACCATCACGCCAGCCTCTGCTGCTTCCGCAGTGCTTACGGCTCCGTGGAAATCTTCCACAGCCGGCATAAAGTCAGCATAGGAACTGGCCAGGCCATGCTCTTCCATATCCAGGCCGGCGATTTCTTCACGGGCGGTGACGCGCAGGCCGATAGTTTTATCGATGATTTGGAAAACAAACGTCATCACGATACCGATATAAGCGGCAACCGCGATCACGCCCGTTGCCTGCGTCAGCAGCAGATCAGTACCGCCGCCGTACAGCAAGCCGCCGTCCACCGCAAAAATACCCACCAGAAGCGTACCCAAAGCGCCGCAGACACCATGTACAGAAATCGCGCCCACCGGATCATCTATTTTGAGCACCTGATCAAAAAATTCTACTGCAAAAACGATCACGATCCCGGCGATAATGCCGATAGCAAAAGAACCAGGCACACTGACTGTATCGCAGCCGGCAGTGATCGCAACCAGCCCTGCCAGGGCACCGTTCAGCGTCATCGAAACATCTGGCTTGCCATAACGCAGCCAGGTCAGAAACATCGTCGCCGTAGCTGCGGCGGCAGCCGCCAGATTAGTTGTAACAAAGATTCTGCCCATCGACGTCAAGACATCGTCGCCAGTCGCGCAAACTGTAGAGCCGCCGTTGAAACCAAACCAGCCGAACCAGAGGATGAATACACCCAGAGCGCCCAGCGTCAGACTGTGTCCCGGTATGGCATTAACGCTGCCGTCAGCATTATATTTACCAATACGCGGCCCCAGGATCTTTGCGCCGACAAGCGCTGCTACACCGCCAACCATATGGACCGCAGTCGAACCGGCAAAATCATGGAAGCCCATTTCCGCCAGCCAGCCGCCGCCCCAGATCCAGTGTCCCGAGATCGGATAAATGACCGCGCTGATCAGGATACTGTACATACAGTACACAGAAAACTTCGTCCGCTCGGCCATAGCGCCTGAGACAATAGTCGCGGCCGTAGCACAGAAAACTGTTTGAAAGATAAAGAAGGCCCAGGATGGATAAGAAGCTCCATAATCGTTCTGTACAAAGAAATCAGGCATACCAAGCAAACCGCCAATATCCGTACCAAACATCAGGCCAAAGCCGATGATCCAGAACACGATACTGCCCAGACATAAGTCCATAAAGTTTTTCATGACGATATTGCCGGCATTTTTAGCTCTGGTAAAACCAGTCTCGACCATGGCAAAGCCAGGCTGCATAAAAAATACCATAAATGCGCCGATCAATACCCAAATCGTATCTGCTGCTACATATTTCTCCATCATAGTCCTCCACATCCAATCATTTTATCTCTATTTTTTATACAAAAAGAAGCGTATCCCTTACGGATACGCTTCTTCGCGTTGTTGACCGTCCCCTGTGCGTCTTTTAGTTATTGACGCCGTACAGCAGCTTGCCATAGGTTGGATATGGCAGGTAATCTTCGCCGATCAGTTCTTCGGCCGCATCGGCATAGCTGCGCAGAAGTTCCATTTCTTTCAAAACCGTGTCATGGTAATAATTAGCTTCCGCCTTCATATTGGCGCATTTTTCTACGCCTTTCAGGGCTTTAGCCAGTTTTTCACCGCTGGTATACATTTTAGACGTCAGATCAGAAAGCTTAGCCGCCAGCTCAGCCTCAAAACAGCTCTTGATTCCCAGTGCCTTTTTGGCTGTAGCGCTGCCCAGCAGATCATTAGTATAAGCAACTGCCGCCGGCAGGATATCCTTATGCAGCATATCCAGCATGGTCAAAGCTTCGATATTGATCGTTTTGGCATATTTTTCCAGCATGATCTCCACCCTGGAATGCACCTCGGTCGCGGTAAAAATACCATGTTTGACAAACAGGTCGACATTCTTCTTTGCTTCCATATAAGGCAGCGCTTCCGGCGTAGATTTAAGATTGAGAAGCCCCCTCGATTTGGCCTCTTTGACCCATGCGTCCGTATAGCCGTCACCGTTGAACACGATGCGTTTATGCTTGACGATGGTTTCTTTGATCAATTTCTTCATAGCAGCCTCTTTATCGGCTGCCTTTTCTAATTTATCTGCAAATTGCTCCAAAGCTTCAGCAACGATAGTATTGAGAACGATATTGGGTCCAGCGATCGAAAACTCGCTGCCCAGCATTCTGAACTCAAATTTATTGCCGGTAAAAGCAAACGGAGACGTGCGGTTTCTATCAGTATTATCCTTGGTCAGTGCCGGGATAATATCGCCGCTCAGCTTCAGCAGAGCAGCCGCATCAGGATTGTATTTTTTCCCTTTTTCGATAGCTTCCAGAATATTGGTCAGCTCTGTACCCAGGAAAACCGATACGATCGCCGGAGGCGCTTCGTTCGCGCCGAGACGGTGGTCGTTGCCGGCGCTGGCTACGCTCACGCGCAGCAGGTCCTGATATTCATCAACAGCCTTGATAATGGCTGCAAGAAACAGTAAGAAACGGGTATTTTTATGCGGCTCTTTGCCGGGGCTCAGTAAATTATCGCCTTCGGCCGTAGCAATAGACCAGTTATTATGCTTGCCGCTGCCGTTGACGCCTGCAAAAGGCTTCTCATGCAGCAGGCACACCAGGCCGTGCCGCAGGGCCACGCGCTTCATAAATTCCATAGTCAGCTGATTGTGATCCGAAGCCACATTGGTAGTAGTAAAGATCGGCGCCAGCTCATGCTGCGCCGGAGCTACTTCGTTATGCTCCGTTTTTGCCAGCACGCCCAGCTTCCACAGCTCTTCATCCAGCTCTTTCATAAAGGCCAGCACACGCGGTTTGATGATCCCAAAATAATGGTCTTCCATCTCCTGGCCTTTGGGTACCTTGGCACCAAATAAAGTACGGCCGGTATAAATCAAATCTCTGCGCTGCTCCCACATATCCTTATCGACCAGAAAATATTCCTGTTCCGGCCCTACTGTCGTCACTACCTTCTCGGTAGTTTCCCCAAACAGTGCCAGGATACGTTTGGCTGCTTTATCTACACAGCACATCGAACGCAGCAGCGGCGCTTTTTTATCCAGTACTTCACCGGTATAGGAACAAAACGCAGTCGGGATACATAAACAGCCATCCTTAATAAAAGCATAAGAGGTCGGGTCCCAGGCAGTGTAACCGCGGGCTTCAAAAGTAGCGCGCAGGCCGCCGGACGGAAAGCTGGAAGCATCAGGCTCACCCTGGATCAATTCCTTGCCGGAAAAATCCATAATAACACGGCCATCGGCAGTCGGAGCAATAAAGCTTTCATGCTTCTCGGCCGTAATGCCGGTCATCGGCTGGAACCAGTGCGTAAAGTGGGTAGCGCCATGCTCCAAAGCCCAATCCTTCATCGCGTTGGCGATGATATTAGCGATCGGCAGATCCAGCGCTTCGCCTTTTAAGACAGCATTTTTGAACGTCTTGTAGGTAGCCGTCGGCAGGCGGTCTTTCATGACCGTCTCGTTAAAAACCAGGCTGCCAAACATTTTTGGTACATTGCTCATAATCGTCTCTCCCCCTTATCTAATCTAAGCGACAATAAAAACAAAACAACAGCGAACTCAGGCCTTGGCCTGCAACTTCGCTGTTGCTTATGCTGTGATTATAAATCACATTTTTTGATTTGTAAAGAGTTTTTGGCAAATATTTTTCATTTTTCCTGTTTGAATGTTCGGAAAATTTGCCTAAAAAGGTGCTTTTTTACTAAAATTCACATTAAATGTTCCGAAAAATTATTGACAAGGACAGGCAAACAGGCTAAACTAACAATGTAAAAAATGCGAAATCATCGACTCTTGCGATTTAGCAGGCGACGAGTGCTTTACATTCGCCGGCTCTACTAATAAATTTATTTAAAAGAAAGCAGGTTGCAGACAATGGCAAATATGTTGTATGAAGGCAAAGCCAAAAAAGTTTTTGAAACCGAGAACCCCAATGAAGTAATCATCTATTATAAAGATGACGCTACCGCCATGAACGGCCTCAAAAAAGGCACTATCGTCGATAAAGGCATTATGAATAATACGATCACCAGCTTCTTCTTTGACCTGCTGGGAAAAAACGGTATCCCGCATCATCAGATCAAAAAACTCAGTGACCGTGAAGCCCTCTGCAAAAAAGTCACCATTATCCCGATAGAAGTGGTTACCCGCAACATAGCTGCCGGCAGCCTGGCTCAAAAAATGGGCGTCGAAGAAGGCTATGTCATGAAGCGCCCTATCGTAGAATTTTACTACAAAAACGATGATCTGGGCGATCCCATGATCAACGCCGACTATGCTGAAGCTTTCGGTCTCGCTACCGATGCGCAGGTCGCAGAAATCAAAGCCTATGCTTTAAAGATCAACGAGATCCTCAAAGCCTTTTTGACTGAACGTAAAGTCCGCCTCATCGATTTCAAGCTGGAATTTGGCGTCGATGCCGACGGTAAAGTCATCCTCGCCGATGAGATCACCCCTGATACCAGCCGCCTGTGGGACTGGGACACCAACGAAAAGCTCGACAAAGACCGCTTCCGCCGCGATATGGGCAGCGTCGAAGAAGCCTATCAGGAAATCATCAAACGCCTGACCGGCAAATAATTTTATACCAAAAAGTAAAAGCCGACCTTCTGGTCGGCTTTTTTGTTACAGGAGTATTATTTATTTCAAAATACTATTATCCTTCAGATAATCACTCAAATCTTCCCAATCTTTTATAAATTCACGAGCATTTTGGTGTCTGTTTCTATTAAGCACCCCCAAAGCTCCTGTATGAGCCATAGGAAATACCAGAATTTCATGTTCTTTAAGACAATATTTAAAATTCCCTTTTAATCCATGTAAAATAGTCCTATTATAATACCATGACTTTTTATAAACATTTCCCTCATCTACAAGATTGCCTTTACTACACTGCACTACCGCATTAAAAGTTTGTTTTCCCAAAACAATTATTATCTCTGGTTTTATAATATCTAATAATTCATACAAAAATTTTTGAATACATCTTCTATAATTTTCATCTTTTATTTTAGTACTCATTTTTCCCGTTTTATAACATAATATTGCATTAGTCATAAAGCATTCGCCAAAATTACCTTTCTTTAAATCAACTTCTTTATCAATTTCTTTTAAGCCGATTTCCAAGTTTTTATTTGTTGGACTTGTGTTGAACTCATACTCCGATGTAGGAAATTTACCAATTTCACCGCTATTTATAAAATTATTATATTCCTCAATCGTTCCCCAATCCTGGCCTAAGATGACTATTTTTGCATTCAGACTTCCTTTAGATGTTGGCGTATAAGAAGCAGTCCATTGGCCTATTTCATTAATATCCTTCTTCTGCTTAGCTTTTAAAATTTCTTCCCCGTTTTTTAATCCAAAATCACTGCAACATCTGCATGCTTGCCTCTTTTCCACTAACTTTTGATACTGTTCTTTTTTGTTGACCATCATCCATCCCTCTTTCTTTTAGAATATAGCTATGTTTTCAGTTCTTTCTCACTTTAATAAAATTCATTTATCTGTAAACTCTATAAATTTTATATCTGTTTCAGCATATTTTTTAGCTCCTATTTGCAAACTAATAATAACCTCAACAACTAAGTTATCAACATAATCTTTTAATAGTTTGATAGCTCCATTATAGCATTTTTCAAACTTTATTGCTCCTGCGGCTTCCAAAAACGCTACATGCTGCTCTAAAACTGTAAAAATAATACTTTCACTTAAAACCAGCATACCTTCAGTTAATATACCATTATAGCGGTACTTGAGCTGCTCAGATAAAATATTGCCGTTATTTTCACAAATATTACTAACGCTATCATCCCATAATTCTTTAATATAGGGCAGCAAAAAACTAACACTTATTTCACCGGTCTTTACATCACTCCACTTTTCTGCAACGAATGGAATATCCTTAAACAGCACCCCTTCAACATAGCCAAAATTTTCTTTTTGTGCCAGCATAAAATTATGATTATAAACCGGCAGTGGATATATCATAGTTAATAAATCATCAGTCATAATTTTTTATTCCTTTATTTCATACCGTTGTCTTATTTTCTGTAATTTATCAAGTAAATTATTTCTGACACGTTCTGGCGCCAAAACCTTTGTGCTTTCTGCATACTGCAGAAGCCAATAATATAACCCTTCATTTTCCAAGACCTCAAGCTCAGCAATCAGTTTATCTCCACTTTTTATCAGATTCATATTTGTTCCAAAATAGTCTACTAATTCTGTAATACTATCTGCCTCTGCTTCCAATTTCAAAATAATTTTCGGACCCGAATAATTATATAAACTCATGTCAGCAAATTCTTTTATTTTTAAGTCTGCATTGGCACCAAACAGTTCTTCAGCACTTTTCGAAGCTTTATCTTCTTCTGCAAGATTTTTTACTTTATCTACTCTAAAAAAAGCTAAATCATTATATTTATCTACATTACCAAGTAAATAATATTTCCCGTCCTTCAGGCTCAACGCATATGGATTTACTACATAAAACTTTCCCTTGCAGCGCAATTTATATTTTAAATGCTCATCCAAATCACCATACTGAAACTTTATTTTTTTCCTATCTGTTATCGCATGTAAAACAATCTCAATATCTCTCTTTATTGCTGTAGTACCTGTTTTTCTTTTGGTATCCAATATCGTACAAGATTTCAAAACCTTCTTGGTTGCCATGCTGCATGTATTCAATAATTTATTAACAATAATTTTGCTACTGCCTGCAGATACAAACTGCATCTGACTTACAGCGTCAATTAAAACCTTTACCTCCCAATCTTCTAATAAATGTTCTGCTAAATAATAACCCTTTTTATTATCCTCTGATAAAACTATTTCGTAACCAGCTTCCTTTAATAAATTCAAATCCCGATAGACTGATTTTTTCTCTGCATCAATGCCATAAGATCGAAGTTTTGAACATATCTGTACCGCAGTCAAAGGTTCTCGCTCACTGGTTTCCCTCATTATCTCTATTATTCTCAGTAATTTCAATTTACTGCCATACATATTATTCACACCTTTTCCAAATCTTTACTTAGCCTGATTATAACACACAACCAATACCATTAGTGTCTTCGGTGTATTTTTGATAATAAATTAATTTTTTGTTGTATAATATACTTAACAATTTAGCGAATAAGCAAATTTTTAAGATACTAAACAGCTTTTTTCAAAGGACTGACAAATGGAGATCAAGAATTTATTACCAATACATACACGGCAGGACCTACGGGCATGGTTCTTGGAAAATTCAGCTAGAGAAAAAGAATGCTGGGTGCTGGTAAACCGTTCCAAAACACCTAGCGACTATGCGATAGCCTATTTAGATGTCGTTGAAGAAGCGCTTTGCTTTGCCTGGATCGATTCCACCTGCAAAAAAACAGCTGACGGCAAAATAGTACAGCGGCTTACACCCAGAAAACCTAACAGTCCCTGGACTGAACTGAATAAAGAAAGGGTCCGCAGATTAGCTAAGCTTGGGCTGATGACAGAAGCAGGCTATACCGTTTTGCCTGATATGGATCCCGAACATTTCAAAATCGACCCTGTTATCAAGCGCTGGCTGCAAACCAACCCCGACGCCTATGCCAATTTTAAAAATTTTCCGCCGCTGTATCAGCGCGTCCGTATCAATACGCTGCAAAAGAAAAAGCAGCAGCCCGATATTTTTCAAATACGATTTGCAAAGTTCAAAGAAAATACGAAGAAGAACATTATGTACGGCAACTGGAACGATAACGGCCGCTTATTGGACTATTAAAACCCATGCTCACAAGAAACATATCGATAACAGGAGGTATCTCTTCATGAATAAACAAGCTTTGATCGCCCATTGCCTGACTTATCATAACGCTGTCGAGGATTATCCCTTTGCCGATGACGACAGCACGATCATGCGTCACAGCGGCAACCGCAAATGGTTTGCCCTGATTTTTCACCTGCACGGCAAGCTCTGTATCAACCTGAAATGTGATCCTGTCAGATCCGAGTTTCTGCGCCGTACTTACGCAGGCGTTTACCCGGCCTGGCATATGAACAAAGAACATTGGAACACTGTCGAAGTCAGCAAAGTGCCCAAAGGCGAATTATTCGCCATGATCGCCCACAGCTTTGAGCTGACAGCACCGAAAATCCCTCAAGCGAAAAAGAAATAATATAAGCAAAAACTCCTCAGATTACAGATGTAATCTGAGGAGTTTTTCATCTAACTTTATTTCACCGTTACCAGTTCGTACTCTCTGGTGCCCAGACCAAGCTTTTCTGCATGGGCCAGACAGGTCTTCCATTCGGATTCCGGCGTCAGGTTATGGAAATGGTCATGCCCCTCGCAGCCAGCCGGATCAGCTTTTAAATGATCGTCCAGCAGTGAGTTGGCCATGACCGGCGCCGCGTTGACCAGATCGGCACAGGCCTGATCTAAAGCCACCGGGTCAAAAGACGCCAGCATACCGATATTCGGTACTACAGGCGCGTCATTTTCCGCATGGCAATCGCAGTAAGGCGATACGTCAACGATCAGGCTGATATGGAAATGCGGTCTGCCGTTTAAAATAGCCCAGGCATATTCGGCCATCTTTTTATTGAGCGCTTCCATGCTGGAACCGTCAGCAGGCGGTTTCACAGCGTCCATCGGGCAGGCCCCGATACAACGTCCGCAGCCGACGCATTTATCTAGGTCGATATGCGCTTTTTTATTTTCGATGATCGGCGCGCCATGAGCGCAGATCCTTGCGCAGGCACCGCAGCCGATACATTTGCGCTGGCTGATATGCGGCTTACCGTCATGGTGCATTTCCATCTTACCGGAACGCGAACCGCCGCCCATACCGATATTTTTGATAGCGCCGCCGAAGCCGGTGGCCTCATGGCCTTTAAAATGGCTCAGGCTGATCACGATGTCGGCGTCCATCAGCGCTTTGCCGACTTTGGCTTCCTGTACCAGCTCGCCGTTCGGAACTGCCACATATTCTTCATCCGTCCCCTTCAGACCGTCAGCAATAATAACATGGCAGCCGGTGGAAAAAGGACTGAAGCCATTTTCATAGGCAGCAGTAATATGCTCCAGCGCGTGCTTGCGGCGTCCTACGTATAAAGTATTGCAGTCCGTCAAAAACGGACGTCCGCCTCGATCGCTAATGGCATCAACAACTACTTTGGCATAATTGGGGCGCAGAAAAGAAAGGTTGCCCGGTTCGCCGAAATGGATCTTGATCGCCGCAAATTTATTTTGAAAATCAATGTCTCCGATCCCAGCCGCTTCGATCAGCTTCCCAAGCTTCTGCGGCAAACTTAAACCGCCATATCTGGTACGCATATCCGAAAAATAAACTTTAGCCTTCGTCATCTTCCATTCCTCCCTTATAATAATCCCGGTAAATTCAGGTCCCTGCTATCGATCACAGGCCGTCCCAGCATACGTGACGGCACGAAGCTGCCGTGGCAGTCGCTGCCGCCGCTAATGAGCAGCTGATGCTGACGGCAATAAGTGAGCAGTGCCGCCGTATCTTCCCTGCTATGTCCCGAATGATAACACTCAAACCCGTCAAAATCCTCCTTCGCCAGTTCCAGCAGCGTCGCCGCCAGTCCTGGTCCGTGGAAGCTGCTGGCCGCGTGCGCACATAAGGCCACGCCGCCGGCACCGTGGATAGCGTCCACTACTTCTTTGATCGAAGGAAAAGTCGGAAAACCAAGATCATGTTCTTTAGTAAAAATCCTGTTGAAAAAATCATTGACGTCGCCGCAGAGCCCTTTATCCTGCAAAAAAGCCAGAGCCTTCCAGCCTCCTCGGCTTCTATCATAATCATACCGCAAAAACTCGTCAAAATCCAGCGGCCAGCCGCGTTCGATCAACATTTTTATGCTTTCATCATCCTTGCCGTTCAAAAGCCGTTCATTATGTTCCAACAAATCCAGCAGTGATTTATTGGTAATATCAATGCCATAACCCAAAATATGAAAACAGAAATCGTCTTTCGTCGAACAAATCTCTACACCGGGAATAAATTTTAAGCCGGCGGCAGCTGCCAGCTCCTGCGTCGCCGCCACGTTGGCCACACTGTCATGATCAGTCACAGCAATAGCCCCCAGCCCTGCTGCCAGGGCGGCAGCGACAACTTCCTGCGGCTTCCAGGTACCGTCAGAAGCCGTACTGTGGATATGCAGATCAACTTGCATCTGTCCGGCCCTCCTTCCTGCAGCGGCAGACCTTACATTCTGCCGTCTTCAGTTCCTGAGGCTTCCGGTAAAAACGTCTGCCAAACAAACAACTTAAAATAAACATACAGGTACCAGTCAGCACGATCGTGCCGCCGGGCGCTAAATTAGCATAATAGGATAAGGTCAGACCACCGGAAACGATGACCAGTCCGTAAAGGATACCGCCGTAAATAGTCCCGGCAAAGCTGCGGGCCGTCTGCAGCGCGCAGGCTACCGGGATCACCATCATCGCGGAAACCAGCAGCAGGCCTACGATACGCATCGACAAAGCTACCGTCAGCGCCGTCAGCACTGCCAGCCACATATTGAGACGGTCTGCCGGCAGGCCTGCCACCCGCGCCGAAGTCTCATCAAAAGTCAGATATTGCAGCGGACGGTAAAAAAGCATCACAAAAAGGCAGGCAAAAATACCCAGCCCGGCCACGATCCACAAATCACTGCTGCTGATCGTCATCAGGCTGCCAAACAAAATACTGCTTAAATTAAAGCCGCCCATACGGTTCATACTGGTAAAAACAACTGCCAGCCCGATGCCGCTGTAAAAGAAAATCGCTAAAATCATCTCTGAAAAAGCCGCCAGCCTGGTCCGCACCCATTCGATGACCAGCGCCCCCAAAACAGTAACGGCTGCCGCGCTCAAAACAGGCTGCCAGCCCAGCAATGCGCCTCCGGCCACGCCAGCAAAAGCGATATGCCCCAGACCGTCACCGATCATCGACTGCCGCCGCAGCACTAAAAAACTGCCAATCAGCGGGCAGATCACAGCCACGATCAAACCGGCCAGCCAGGCACGCTGCATAAATTCCGTGGTAAACATTTCCAACATAATAAGTACCTTCTATCTGTAAAAGTAACCGTGCTTATGACGATGCACCAGCGCCTGCCGCACATCGCCCCAGAAGCAGACATCATGATCCAGACACAGAGCGTTGTGTGCCACTTCGGCCGCCAGCTCCAGATCATGCGACACCATCACGATCGTTACACCCAGATCACGGTTGATGTCCCGGAGCATCCTGTATAACTCGATCTTCGCATCCGGATCGACGCCGGTCGCCGGCTCGTCTAAAAGCAGCAGCTCCGGCTGACGTACCATAGCGCGCGCCAAAAAGACCCGCTGCTGCTGACCGCCAGATAATTCACCGATTTTACGATGCGCCAGGTCCTGAAGATAAAACCGTTCCAGCATCGTTTCCACTCTGGCCTTACCGGCACGGGAAATTTTCTGGAACATGCTGCTGCCGCACAAAAGTCCCAGTCCGATAACTTCTTTGACGCTGATAGGAAAATCACGATGCTGCTTAGCCGGGTTCTGCGGCACATAACCGATTTTTTCCCAGCTGCTGAACTGCGGCAGCGGCGTTCCGTACAATTCGATCGCGCCGGCAGTCGGCTGCAGGATGCCTGCTAAAAGGCGCAGCAGCGTACTTTTACCGGCACCGTTCGGACCGATGACCGCCACAAAATCCCCCTGGGCGATCTCAACCGACAAATCGTGCAAAATCCAGCCTTCGCCATAATTATAACCTAATTTATCTATTTTGATGATATTTTCCATAGCTCCACCGCTTATTTAACGCCTAAGGCCAACTCCAGATTGTCGATATTACGCGTCATGATTTTTAAATAATCGTCGCCGTTTTTTCTGCCGGCTTCACTCAGCCCTTCCAGCGGATCAAGCACCAGCGTCTGGGCGCCGGAGGCTTCCGCTACAGTCTGAGCGATGCGTGGGCTGACCAAAGTTTCAAAGAAAACATATTTGACCTGTTTCTCTTTGATCGTATCGATCAGTTTTTTCAAATCAGCCGGCGTCGGTTCCGCGTCTGGAGAAATACCCATGATAGCCACCTGCTGCAAACCATAATCTGCCGCCAGATGACCGAAAGCGGCATGCGTCGTAACAAACAGCTTTTGCGGCGCCTGCGCCGCCAGCTTCGTCAGACGTTGATCCAGCTGCAGCAGCTGCTTCTGATAATCCTCGCTGTTCTTTTTATAAACAGCAGCATGTTCAGGGTCAGCCTGCACCAAAGCAGCCGTTATGGCGGCAACTTCCAGTACCGCTTTCCGGGGGCTCAGCCAGACATGCGGGTCTACATGAGTAGCTTTTTCGTCAAACAATCCTTTGCCGGCTTCCACACTGACTACCTTTTTATCCTGCACCGCTTCTAATGCTGGCTGCGCCCAGCTTTCAATACCGCCGTTATAAACAAACAGCCTGGCATTACCTAATTTAGTCAGGTCCCTGGCCGTTGGTTCCCAGTCATGCGGTTCCACGCCGTCCGCGATCAACGTCTCGACCTGCACCAGATCGCCGCCGATCCGTCTGGTAAAATCAGCCATGGGATAAAAGCTTGCCACTACCGGCAGCTTACCCTCAGCCTGTTTTTGTTCACTGCCGCAGCCAACTGCAGCCAATAAAACCATACCTAATATTACAGCCAAAAGCTTCTTCATTCCTACCTCCTACAAGATACCGCAGCTAAAATTTCTTATTAAGCAGTAAGCCGCTTTACTTCTCTCCGTTATTTTTTCTCCAAAATATACCAGCTCCATTGCTGCTCCTGATCAGCTCTTTTTACAGACTGCTCACTTATCACAATCCTCGCAATAGCCGTATAAAATACTGTGCTGCAGACTTAAATTAAATTTATGCTTCTGCAGTACATGCTCCGAAAACATATCCAGGTGCTCGCAGCTCAGAGGAATGACCTTTCTGCACTTCAGGCACACCAGCTTCCCTCTTAGATCTGCCTGCGGACAAGGCAACCGCCAATATTGCGTTCCTGAACCATCCACCGGCTGGATCTTGATGACAGAGCCTTCCAAAGCCTGCCGCTCTAAAAAACGGTACACCGTCGTCTGCCCTATGTCGATCTGTAGTTTTTGCAGACTGCCCAGCAAATCTTTGACAGTTAAAAAATTATGTTTATCCTCTAAAAAATATTGCAGCATCGCTTCCTGCTGAGCAGTTTTATAAGGATTACGTTTTTTCATGAGGCACTCCTTAATTTGAAATTGAAATTCATATTCACATCTTACTCCGATTTAAAAACCTTGTCAAGAAAACAGTACGTCATTACGGCTTGAAGAAATTCTATAATCACCCTGCAAAATAGAGTATAATACTGTTAACAAACATCTTTATTTAAGGAGGAGCTCTGCCATGCTCACTAAATTACCAGCCAAAGCTAAAATCGCCGCGTTCGATATCGACGCGCAAAATACCTTTACCCCCATCTGCCCCGACGAACTTCCTGTTGCCGAAGGTGACCAGATCGTCAGCGAGCTTAATGCTCAGGCAGCATTAGCAGCTTTACGTATCGGCTCCCGTGACGCCCATTCACCTCAGGCAGTCTGGATCGCAGACAGTAAGCATCCTGTGCTCAGCCCCGTCAGCGGTTATCCCGATGTCGACGTGCGCTGGCCGGCTCACGCCATCATCGGTACCAAAGGCTTCGACTTTATCGAAGGACTTGACCCCAAAGCCTATGATTTCCAGGTCTACAAAGGTATCGAAATTGATAAACACCCCTACGGGGCCTGTTACCATGACTTGGCCAACACGCTTTCCACCGGCGTCATTGAGTATCTGCGGGAACATGGCGTCACCACGGTGATCTGCGGCGGCCTGGCTACCGATTACTGCGTCAAGAACACGGTACTGCAATTACGCGCCGCAGGCTTTGAGGTCATCCTGAACCTCGCCGCCTGCCGCGGCATCGCCCCGGACACAGTTGCAGCGGCACTTGCAGAAATGCGTGCCCAGAATGTCACCATCGTCGAAAACACGGCAGAATTAAAGAATATGCTGTAAAACTGTAAAGAAAAGAATACATAAAACACAGCCCCTCCATTTTGATAAAAATCTAAATGGAGGGCACTTTTTTATTATCCCAAAGGAAGCAATTGATCTGGCGAGGCGCTTTTACTCCAAGCTAATAAACGCGCCGCTCTTTAACCAACCGTTTGCCGCAGACCGAATTTTCCAGAAAGTCTTGTGGGGGGGGGCGAAAGTGCTATAATTTTTGTGTTAATATTAATTTTGGTTAATATTTTTAAACCAAATTACAAGGGGATGATATTTTGAAAAAGAACATTAACAGAAATGTTGCTTTGAGTTTGCTCTTAGGGTTAAATACTTCTGTTTTTTTAACAAACGGAGTCGTGGCTGCGGCAGAACCAACTGAAGCTATCATAAACATCACCACTGCTAGTGATCCTATTATTTCCAGCCAAGATTACACCAACGTAGATGAACAGTATATACAGGGCGATAGTTTGTCAGGTAGTCAATCTACTATTACAGGTAATTGGAATGTCAATGGAATAATCACTACAGATGGCCAGGACGTAGGTATAAAATTCAACAAATTACAGTTCGATATAGCTGAACCTGATAATCGCAACAGCTATCCCAATCATGTTATCGAAGCAGTTCGTAATGGCGAAACCATAACGATGACCGGTAATGAACTGGTAATCAATGCTACGCAGAAAAATTATAATGGTACAAATTCGGCATCAGAAAAAAGCTTTTCGACTGGCATTTATACCAAATCTGGAGGAGCAGTAATTTTAGATGCGGATACTACCACCATCAACATAAAGTCCAATGTCAAGGCAAGTCTTGACGCTTCCGGTATGACGGCTGACAACGGCGGGGCTATAACCGTAAATGGCAAGTTAAACGTTGTTGTTGAAGCCGGCGGGCAGGGTTATGGCTTATTAACTAATAAAAGCGGCCAGATGATTTTAAACGGCGATACTACTATTAAGGTTACCGGCGGCGCTGATACTCCATATATGAGCGGTATCAGAATAGAAGCTGACAGCGCTGTTGCCGGTAATGCCATGGAGTTTCATGGAAAAAACACTACGATAACAGCTGATTTAAAAACAGGTAAAGCTTATGGTTATGTAGCAGGTATATGGGGAGCCCGAGACATACTATTCGCTAATCACGAAAATATCGTGATTAATACTGTTACTGACACTACCGCAAGCTGGACTCAAAACATCGGTATTTTAATGACCGGCAACGCTGATCTTAATATTACTTCACAAAACACCAAGATCAATGTTACCTCTACCGGCTCTGCCAGCAGTTATGGTATACGTTTGGAACCAAGTCTCTCTGGCGAAAGCAAAAAAGCCGGCAACTCATATATAAATAACAACAGCACTACAGGTACTACTGAAATAACAGTTGCTTCTTCTAAGGGCAGCAGTTATGGCCTGCAAAGCAGCGCCAACGGCGAAATTAAAATCGGCGGCGCAGCTTTAAAGGTCAATGCTACTGCCAGCGCTTTGAGTAAAAATGCTTACGCCGTCTGCAATGATAAAAATACCAATGACAGTAATTCAGGCGGCAGTATTTATCTTAACGCGGCCACTAATATCATCACTGCCGATAGTACGGGAATACTGGGAAAAGCTTATGCTGTTTCTGTTCAGGACAGTGACGATGGTCATACTTCTATCAGCGGCCGCAGTTATATCGAAGCTAAAGCTGCAAGCGCCAGCAACGCTTATGCCCTTTATACAAAAAAAGGCGGAACCATAGAAGTAAATGAAGCTAATCAAAAGGTTCAAAACGTCGTCATCGGTAGGATCCATGCGGGAGGCTCGGGCAATATCCTGTTGAATCTTAACGGGCAAGACTCTTCTCTGACCGGCGACGTAAATTACGAAGCCAACGCTTCAGCCAAGCTGGGATTGGCTGACAGCGCTGTCTGGAACATGACCAAAACATCCAAAACCACAGACCTGACTTTAAATGACGGGATCATAGATATGCGTGCCGACAATAATTCCTACAGTACCCTGACCACCCAAAAACTTAACGGTACCGGCGGCGTGATCAAGATGGACATCGACGTGCGCGGCAGCATGAATAGTGATAAGATAGAGGTCAAAGAGAATTTCAACGGCAGCCAGATAATCGATATTTATCAGAAGGATAATTATATTCCTGCTGGCAGCAGTACGGAAGGGCATGGTCTTGTTCTGGCCAGTGTGAAGGGTGACGGTGAGTTTACAGCTAAAGACCGAGAAGGGACTTTGTTCTACACTCATTACGATCTGGCGAAAAAAGCCAGTGCCGAATCAGATTATGATTTTGACTGGTATCTGGACAAAATTATCAAGCTTGATCCGGATGATCAGACGACGACCAGCGTAGAAACGATTTTGTCGGCAAACGCGCTCAATTATCATACCTGGCGGACGGAAAACGACAAGCTGCTGCAGCGTATGGGCGAGCTGAGAAATAACGGCGAGAATGCCAAAGGTGCCTGGTTCAGGGTCAGCGGCGGTAAAATTGGCCGCAGCGGCAGGTTTGATTTTGCCAATAAGTACACTGGCTACGAGCTGGGTTATGACGAGGTTACAAAACGCACAGAGGTTGTGACCCGTTATCAGGGCGTTGCATTGAGCTATACAGACGGCAGCAGCGGCTACAGCCGGGGCAGCGGTGACAACAGCGGTAAGGGGATCAGCTTCTATAATACAGAGCTTGGCAGTAAAGGCCATTATCTGGATGTAGTATTAAAAATCAGCAATATGGATAGTGATTTTGCTGTGTATGATACTGACAACAAGAAGATCACCGGCGATTTTAATAATACAGGCGTGGCGCTGAGTGCCGAGTACGGACGGAAAAACTCGCTGCACAACGGCTGGTATATCGAGCCGCAGGCACAGTTCACTTTGGGCTATCTGGGCGGCGACAGCTATACAGCCAGCAATGGTATCGAAGTAAGCCAAAGCGGGATCAAGAGCGCTGTAGGGCGCATTGGTTTCAATCTTGGCAGGGGAGTAGGCAGCAAGGGCGTTGTCTACGCTAAAGCAAACCTGCTGCACGAGTTCGGCGGCGGTTATGAGGTGGCGATGCGTGACGGCAGCGGCGCTGTGACTGTAAGCGAAAGTTTCCGTGATACCTGGTTTGAGTATGGTATCGGCGCGGCGCTGCAAACAGGCAAAAACAATCACATCTACTTTGACGTAGAACGCAGCAGCGGCAGTGATTTCAAAAAAGACTGGCAGTGGAACGTCGGCGCCAGGTGGATGTTTTAATATATAACTTAACTGAAAAACAGACAGTGCTGCGGCATCGCCCCAAACACAGTTGCAGCGGCACTTGCAGAAATGCGTGCCCAGAATGTCACCATCGTCGAAAACACGGCAGAATTAAAGAATATGCTGTAAGCACGCAAATAAAAAGGACGAGCTGCCGCTCGTCCTTTTTCATTATTATATTTAATCCTTATGCCAAACTTCGATACCTTGCTGGCTGGGCAGGATCGCCGGGTCAAATTCAGGCTCTTCGATGCCGGCACGTTTTTGATCCATATAATCATGCAGGGCAATATAAGCATACTTGCCCAAAAGCGCGATCGCCACCAAATTTGTGATCGCCATCAGTGCCATAAAAAGATCCGCCATATCCCAAACCAACGCAACTTTAGCCACGCTCCCAAACAAAACCATACCCACAACGAAAACACGGAACAGCATCAGCGTCATATAATTTTTACTGATAAAGCCGATATTGATCTCGCCATAATAATAATTGCCTACAATAGAACTGAACGCAAACAGGCAGATCATGCCTGCCAGAAAGCTCGGTGCCCAGGGACCTAACTGCTGCGATAAAGATTGCTGCACCAGTTCGATACCGGTCAGCTTGCCTTCGGTGTAACCATCGGAAAGCAGCACGATAAAAGCAGAAGCCGAGCAGACCAGCAGCGTATCGACAAAAACGCCAAAAGCCTGGATCAGGCCCTGTTTGACCGGATGCGTAGCGCTGGCCGTAGCGGCGGCATTCGGTACACTGCCCATGCCGGCCTCGTTCGAAAACAGACCGCGCTTGATACCAGTCATCAAAGCTGCGCCCATACCGCCGCCGGCTACAGCCTGCCAGCCAAAGGCAGATTCAAAAATAGTAGCAAAAACCTGCGGCAGCTTCTCGATATTCATCAGTGTCACACCTAAAGCAATCAAAAGGTACAAGCCGGCCATGATCGGCACCATCCATTCGGCGACCTTCGCAATACGCGCTACACCGCCAAAAATAACAATGCCCGTCAATGCAGCAATAATGCAGCCCATCACGAAACGGTCCAGACCAAAAGCAGCCTGCAGAGAAACCGTGATCGTATTCGCCTGCACGGAATTAAAAATCAAACCGAAGGTCACACTGATCAGCACGGCAAACAAGGCCGCCATCGGCTTATTGCCCAGCACGTTTTTAATATAGTAAGCCGGACCGCCGCGGTAACCGCCGCCCTCGCGCGGCACTTTGTAAATTTGGGCCAAAGTGCTTTCAATAAAGCCCGTTGCCGAACCTAAAACGGCGATGATCCACATCCAGAAAATAGCGCCGGGCCCGCCGCTGACGATCGCGATCGCGATACCGGCAATATTACCAACACCTACACGGGAAGCAGTGCTGACACAAAATGCCTGAAACGAAGAAATATGGTTGTGTTCAGTTTTCTGACCAACGCCTTCCTTTAAAAGACGCACCATTTCTTTCAGGCAGCGCACCTGCACGAACCGGGTCTTAAGCGAGAACCAGATCCCCAGACCCACCAGCATCACAATCAAAACATACGACCATAAAATATCATTGGCAAAAGCAACAAAACTCTCTAAAAACTCCATTTTCTCTCTCCTTTGCAATCAGACCTGTCTTACTTTTCACGCTCTGCAGGCACCTCGACATATTCGCTGCCGACCTGCTCCAGCTGCGTCATTCTGTTAAGCGCCTCAGTCAGCCACCGCTCCGCCTCATCCTGCTGTTCCTTTCTCATATACAGCAAAATCCTGGCCTGCTGACCGTATTCCACCGACGCCACTGTAAACAGCTGCTGCTGGTAGATAATATTCAGGAGTTTGCCTGCGTCCGCCGCGTCCGCAGTCAAAGCAAAGGTACCCATTAAAAGCTTCCGGGCCAGACCGCAGCCCTGCACAGCTTTCGACACACTGCCTGTATACGCACGCACCAATCCGCCTGCCCCCAGCTTGATCCCGCCGAAATACCGTGTCACCACCGCCGCTACGCCGCTGAGTTCGTTCTTGCGCAGCACTTCAAGCATTGGCAGACCTGCCGTCCCTGACGGTTCGCCGTCATCACTTGATCTTTGCGCCAGCTCATCAATAATATAAGCGGAACAGTTATGGGTGGCATCCCAAAACTCTTTTTTTACCGCTTTGATAAACTCCTGCGCTTCTGCTTCGCTGCACACCTTTTTCAGCGTACAGATGAAGCGCGACTTCTCAATAACGGTTTCAGCACGATAATCGCTCCTGATGGTATACAATGCTTTTCTCCTTTACTGTACGATATTTTTATTATAACATAAGGCAATATTTCCTGAAACTTTATCTTTAGTCTTTTATCTTTAAAATTTTTTTGTTATAATGTTTGGAAGTATTGATAGAAAATGCAGGCTTCTGCTGTTTTCTGCAGA
This sequence comes from uncultured Phascolarctobacterium sp., assembly GCA_900545535.1. GTDB lineage: Bacteria > Bacillota > Negativicutes > Acidaminococcales > Acidaminococcaceae > Phascolarctobacterium. The sequence goes on along the minus strand of UQZN01000021.1, from coordinate 11,096 downwards.
CAAAAATCTACACCGCAAGGTGTTGATCTGATATACTTTTATTTTTATATAAGGGAAAGAGGTTTTACGCAATGAAAACGTTTTGTCATCTGATAGGAAAATACTTTGGCATCATCGCCATCGTCTTTCTTATCCTGGGTATGACCATACCCGACAGCTTTAAATGGGTAGTCGGCAATTTAGGCGGCATCCCGGTTTTGAGTACCTTGCTGGGCGTTATTATGTTCGGCATGGGCACCACACTCAATCTCCGTGACTTTGCTTTAGTCTTAAAACGTCCTCTCGATGTTTTTGTCGGCGTCTGCGCCCAATATCTTATCATGCCTTCGCTGGCTTTTTTACTGGCGATGGCCTTCAATCTTGACCCGGCTCTTACTGCCGGCGTAGTTTTGGTAGGGACCTGCCCCGGCGGCACTTCCTCCAACGTCATCACCTTCATGTCTAAAGGTGACCTGGCCTTATCTGTAACCATGACCAGTGTCTCCACGCTGCTTTCACCGATCCTTACTCCGCTCATCACCTATCAACTTATTGGGCAGAAAATAGCTTTTGACCCGCTGGGGATGTTTTGGAGTATCATTCAAATCGTTATCATACCTATCTGTCTTGGCCTGGCTGTCAAATCACTGCTGCCGAAGCTGGCCGAGCAAGCCACCGATTATCTGCCCGCTGTTTCGGCTATCGCCATCTCCATGATCATTGCCGGCGTTATTGCCGTCAGCCGCGATAATATCCTCAAAACCTCCGGCGTCATCCTGCTGGTAGTAATCTGCCACAACTGCCTCGGCTATCTGTTAGGCTTTATCTTAGCCCGCCTCACCGGCATGAGCTGGAAAAAAGCTATTGCTCTTTCCGTTGAAGTCGGCATGCAGAACTCCGGTCTGGCTACCGGCCTTGCCAAAGCGCATTTTACCTCGATGCCGATGGCTACCGTTCCGGGCGCAATCTTCTCGGCCTGGCATAATATATCCGGCGCCCTTTTGGCCTGGATCTTCGTTAATTTTCTCAATCCCAGATATGCTCCTGTCGAAGAAGAAGAGCCTGTATCATTCAAAGCTTAATCCTACATAGAGATAAAAATTAAGCAAGCGTCCGTTTCTTACCAAAGAAGCGGACGTTTTTTTATTCCCGGCAAACGCTGCTTCTCAAACCGTAAACAACAGTGTATAATTCACTTAAGTAATATTTTTAAAATCCATCAGCAAATATATCTATTTTGCCGATATTTATAAAGGAGTTTTGCCGCAGTGTCCGAACTTGCTCCCCTCATCGAAGATCTGGCCTTCATTCTTGTTCTGGCTGGTATCGTTACTATCTTCTGCAAAAAATTCACTCAGCCTTTGGTTTTAGGTTATATTTTAGCAGGCTTCTTTGCCAGCCCGCATTTTAACCTGCTGCCAAATGTAGTCGATACAGCCAATATCTCCGTCTGGTCAGATATCGGCGTTATTTTTATTTTATTCAGCCTCGGCCTTGACTTCAACTTTGCCAAAATCAAAAGTATCGGCGGCACAGCGCTGATCGCCGCCGTAACAGAACTTGCAGGCATCACGCTGCTGGGCTACGGCTGCGCCCGTCTGCTGGGCTGGCAGCCGCTCGACAGTCTCTTTGCCGGCGCCATGCTGACCATGTCTTCTACGGCCGTTGTCAGCAAAACCTTCGAAGAGCTGGGACTTTTAAAAGAACGCTTCACGCAGTTTACCTTCGGCATCTTAGTATTGGAAGATATTTCCGGGATCATCATGATGGTCATGCTCTCGACCATTGCCGCTGCAGGCGCGGCCATTTCCGGCACAGAAATGCTGGGCAGTATCGGCGAACTGGTATTTTTCCTCATCATCTGCTTTGTCTGCGGTATTTTCTTCCTGCCCACCTTCTTTCGCAAGGTCAGTCAATACCTGACTTCAGAAACACTGCTCATTTTTTCTCTGGGCCTGTGCCTGAGCATGGTCGTACTGGCAACTAAAATGGGCTTCTCTTCGGCGCTGGGAGCTTTTCTCATGGGTTCGCTGCTTTCCGGTACCGTGTTTACCGAAACCACCAAAAAACTTTTAACACCGGTCAAAGATCTTTTTTCCGGGATCTTTTTCGTTTCTGTCGGCATGATGGTCGACCCTGTCCTGGTCATTAAATATGCACTGCCGATCGCCGCGCTTACTATTACCCTGATCATCGGCAAGACTGTTTTTGCCTCACTGGGTGTCATTCTGGCCGGCAAAGACCTGCAGACAGCGTTACGCTGCGGCTTCAGTTTGACGCAGCTGGGTGAGATAACCTTTATCGTCGCCTCCATCGGCGCCACCCTCAAGGTTACCAGCGCTTTCTTATATCCTGTTTTCGTAGCGGTTTCAGTTATCAGTATTTTTCTGACGCCGTCCATCCTGCGCCGGGCCGACAAAGTTTCCGCCTGGCTCATGCGCCGGCTGCCGGCAAGACTGCTGCGCCTTTTACCGCAGCATGACGAAGCGCCAGCCAGCCAGGAACAGCGCAGTGCCTGGAAGGAATTACTGCAAAGCTACTTTACACGCCTCACAGTCTTCTGCGTCATCCTCAGCTTCCTCTCCTATCTTGGGCAAAGTAAGCTGCTGCCATATTGCCACAGACTTTTTGACGGCTACACAGCCGATATTATTGCCGCCGTCATCCTGCTGCTGTGTATGGGTCCTTTTTTAATGGCTGTTATGTTCCAGCGGGTCGCGCATACTGATCTTATCTCAAGCCTGTGGTTCCAAAAAACTACTAATCACCTGCCCCTGTTCCTTTTGCTTTTTCTCAAAATCGCCATTGGCCTGTTCTTCATTTTATCTGTGTTCACAGGCATTTTAGGGTTCAGCGAATTCATCGCTTTTGCCGCTGCCTGCATCCTGGCAAAGTTTATTTATTCCTCAGAATATTTCGTAGAACGCTATTTACAGATCGAATCCCAGTTTCTGATAAATTTAAACGCCAAAACCTTAGCAGAACGAAAAAAGCATACTGCCGATCACCCTACCTGGCTGGACGAGCAATTATATGTCAAGCGCTACCGGGTAGCAACCAATTCTCTCTATGGCGGCAAAAGCCTCAAAGAACTGAATCTGCACCGTCGCTATAATGTTTTTGTCCTGGAGATCCAAAACGGCAGCCAGATATTACCTATTCCCGACGGCAAGGACGTCATCTATGCAGGTTCCCAGCTACTTTTAGCAGGTACGCCCAGGCAGCTGCATAATTTTGAGCTGGCGATCCAGTCCTATGATATGCAGATCCTGCCGCTGGAAACAGATAACCTGCAAACCCTGCATCAGTTTTTAGCCGATCCCAAACAGGGCAGCGCAACTTATTTCTGTTATGCGATGCCGATCGACAAACATTCGCCGCTCTGCGGCTCCACCCTCAAAAAAAGTTCCTATCTCGGTAACGTCAATTGTCTGGCACTGGGTTTGGAACGGGGGAATTATACCCATCTCAATCCTGATGCTTCCTTTGTTTTTAAAAAGGGCGACCTCCTCTGGATAATTGGCACTCAGGAAATGATGAACCAGCTTTTTATCAGCGAAACTATTTAAAAAGACAGCAGAGAAAATTCTCTGCTGTCTTTTTTCATTTTTTCTGCAGTTTATGCTCATACATCTTCATATCTACACGTTCCAAAAACTCTTCCAAAGTTTCTTTGCCGTCATAGACCGCCACACCGCAGCTGATCTCTATATTGTATTCACTGCACCCTTTTCTGAAGCTGTGCCCTGCGATCTCTTCCGTCATCTGCCGGCAAAGCTTCTCCACATATTCACTGTCACTGAAGGGACAGGCCAGCAAAAACTCATCGCCGCCGATCCTTGCCGCCCAGCCGCTGCACTGCTCATTAAGCGCGTTGATTTTTCCGACCACATACAAAATGACCTCATCACCGCACAAATGCCCGAATCTATCATTGACGTTTTTGAAGTGGTCGATATCGATAAGCGCCAGCGTCAGCTGCAAATGCTCTTTTTGTACGGCAAACATTTCCCGCAGCAGGTTATTGGCATGTCCCTTGCTGTACAATCCCGTAAAACTGTCACGGGCAGCCAGTTCGCTGTAGCTGCTGATCAGCTCGCGCAGTTCGCTGCTGTCCTCGCTGGTAGCGTCATAAACGCTGAAAGAATTTGTCACGTCGCGGCCTAATTCCAGCACATACCCTTTCCCGTCTTTTTCCCAGGGCGTACTGAGGATCAAAATACTTTTATCACCCAGATATTCCATTTTCATGATCTGCTTCTGCTGCTGGACTGCCCGCTCCGAGGAACAATTGGGGCAGGGCTTGCTGCGGTTCCACAATTCATAGCATTTACGGCAGCCGGCACGCATTCTGCCGTTATCATAATCGTATACTAAATGCGTCTGCATATCCACAAAACGATAAACGTCAAATAATTTATCTACGGTCAGCTGCTCCAGAAGCCCCTGATCAATTGCATCTATCGGATATATATTTTCTTCTAATTCTATACTATCTATACCCTTTAAAGCCATTTAGTCCACTCTTTCATATTTTTTATTAATTGCTTATTATTTTATAATTATAACAAATATAAATTACATTGACAACGATTACTCACTGCATTTTTACATATGCTATAATAAATGTATACTATTTTTTGAGGTCATCTATTATGGATATAAAAAACCTGATACAAACATTACGGCACAAACAACAGCTGCCGCCAGCACAAATGCAGCTATTACTGACTGCTGCTTTCAGCGACGACGACGCCCGTACGGAGCTCGCTCGCCAGGCACAGCAGACCGCACAGGCTGTTTGCGGCAACAAAATCTATATTCGCGGACTGATCGAGTTCACCAACTATTGCAGGAATGACTGCTATTACTGCGGTATCCGCCGCAGTAACGCCGCAGCCAGCCGTTACCGCCTGAGCAAAAAACAGATACTTTCCTGCTGTGAGCAGGGGTACGCTTTAGGCTTTCGGACCTTTGTCCTCCAGGGCGGCGAAGATCTTACCTACAGCGACGCCGACATGGCGGCTATTATCACCGCTATCAGGCAAGCCTATCCCGACTGCGCCATAACGCTTTCAGTAGGCGAACGCAGCCGCACGACTTATCAGCTGTGGAAGGAAGCCGGCGCTGACCGCTATCTGCTGCGTCATGAAACAGCAAATGACGAACATTATGCCCGCCTGCATCCGGCAGAGCTTAAGCTGAGCAACCGCAAACGCTGCCTTTATGATCTGAAGGAACTGGGCTATCAGGTCGGCACCGGCTTCATGGTCGGCTCGCCCTGGCAGACACTGGACAACCTGCTGAACGATCTGGCCTTTATCAGTGAACTGCAGCCGCAGATGATCGGTATCGGCCCCTTTATTCCCCACCATGCAACACCTTTTAACAATTATCCTGCCGGGACGCTGGCGCAGACCTTAACAATGCTGTCCGTCCTGCGCCTGATGTTTCCCAAAGTATTACTGCCCGCTACAACGGCCCTCGGAACCATCGCTTTCAACGGCCGCGAACTGGGTATTTTAGCAGGCGCCAACGTCGTCATGCCCAACCTTTCTCCGGCAGACGTCCGCCAGAATTATCTTCTTTATGATAATAAACTCTGCAGCGGCGCTGAAGCTGCAGAAGCCAAGAATGACCTCGCCGCACGGCTGCACGCTATCGGCTACGAAATAGCCGAAGGCCGCGGTGATTATAAGGAGTCCTGACAATGCTAGCAAAAGATCAAGTCATCAATACCTACCGCGCGCTCAATAACTGGCGCAGCTTTCGCCTGAAGCTGTTTATCGAAGGTATCATCATCGGTATACTTTCAGGGCTGATCATCAGCTTTTTCCGCTGGTCGCTGAATCTGGTCGAAACCAACAGGGAACATATTTACACCTTTCTTAACAATGCCAGCTGGTATTGGACCGCTTTTTGGTTCATCGCTTTAGCCGTGATCGCCTTCATTTTAGACAGACTTACCAAATATGAACCACTGGCCGCCGGCAGCGGTATTCCTCAGGTCAAAGGCGCTATCTTAGGTTTCATTAAAATGCGCTGGCTGCGCATCCTCTGGGTCAAACTGATCGCAGGTATCATCGGTATCGGCGCCGGCCTTTCCCTGGGCCGGGAAGGACCCTCGATCCAGCTTGGCGCCGTCACAGCGCAGGGGCTCAGCCGCCTGCTGAAACGTACCCGGCTTGAAGAACGTTATCTGCTTACAAGCGGCGCCAGTGCCGGCTTGGCAGCAGCCTTCAACGCTCCGTTAGCGGGCGTTATTTTTGCTTTAGAAGAGCTGCACCGCAATTTCTCCGTCGTCGTACTGCTGCCAGCTATGGCTGCCGCAATGACGGCAACAGTTATTTCCCGCTTTTTCTTTGGTAACAATACTATTTTTGATTTCTTTGGACTGCCTTTTCTGCCGTTGGAATATTACGGTTATGTAGCGCTTTTAAGCCTTGTCGTAGGTTTGGCAGGCGTAGTTTTTAATGCCGGGCTTTTGAATATCCCCCGCTTTTATAATCGCTTTCCTACTCCTTTCAGCAAAATCGTCTTTGCCTTGTTCTGCGCCGGCATTTTAGGTTTCATTTATCCGCAGGTGCTGGGCGGCGGCAACGAATTGATCAATAATATTGCTAAAACGCCTTACCCGCTGCAGGCTTTATTACTGCTGCTGGCAGGTAAATTCATTTTTACGATGCTTAGCTACGGCAGCGGCGTCCCCGGCGGCTTCTTTCTGCCCATGCTTGTCATCGGGGCGCTCACAGGCAGCGTCATCAGCAATATCATGATCACTTTAGGGCTTCTTAACCCTTTCTTTTATTCCAATATCATCGTCATTTCCATGGCCGCTTTCTTTTCCGCCTCGGTACGGGCACCTATCACAGGTATCATCCTGATCATGGAAATGACCGGTTCCTTCCAGCATATGCTGGTCCTGTCCATCGCTTCTATCGTAGCCTTCATCGCCGCCGAACTTTGCCGCAGCAAACCGATCTACGAAGAGCTGCTGGCGCGCAGCCTGAAAAACTCCGGCAAAAATGACGGCAGCCGCTGTGAAAAACAGCGTAACGTCATTGAACTGGCAGTCTGCAGCGGCAGTCCTATCGACGGACATCTGATCAAGGAAATAAAATGGCCCGAGCATACGCTGCTCGTGGATGTCAAACGCGGCGAAAGCGATCTGATCCCTATAGGCGACACAAGATTGCGGGCCGGCGACTTCCTCTATGTCCTCACTGACGATACATTAGCCAAAGATCTTCGTAAAATGGCGGAAGGCGAGTAATCTTATTCTTTTGTGTTGCGAATTTTTACTGATAACTTATCAGTTCTCCCTTGTCAAATAGTTATTTTTTCGATATAATGTAAAGCACATTCTGTTTCTTATCAGAATGATAAACTTGTACTTATCTATAATTTGAGGAGGGGTTCCCACATGGACAAAGTTAAGGAAACCTTAAATAAGGTTCCGCTGTCCGGATATATTGTTCTGGTAATCGCCATTGCAATTTTCTCCGGTCTGTTTGCAAATGCCGGTCATGGTCTGAACATTTTCGACTTTGACACTTTAAACGGTAAATTCGGTACAATGAAAAGCGCTAAAGCAACTTTCTCAGGTCAAGGCGGCAGCGGTGCACGCGACGGCTTCCTGTTTGCTTTCGGTCTGGCTCCCGGCGTTATGCTGGCAATGGGCCTCATCGAAGTAGTTGAACATTACGGCGGTCTGAAAGCTGCTCAAAAGCTGATGACTCCGATCCTGCGTCCGATCCTTGGCATTCCAGGCGTCTGTGGTATCGCGCTCGTTTCTTCCCTGCAAAGCACCGACGCCGGTGCAGGTATGACCAGACAATTACATTTGGAAAAACAGATCACTGATAATGAAATGCTCATTTTCAGTGCCTTCCAGTTTACAGCAGGCGGCCTGATTACTAATTACCTTTCTTCCGGCTCCGCACTGTTCGGTTTCCTTACCGTGCCTATTTCCGTGCCGTTGGCAGTACTGTTCGTCATGAAAATTTTCGGCGCGAACATGATGCGTGCTTATGTAAAAATGTTCTGCAAGGAGGGTATCTGATCAATGAGTGAAGAAAAAATCAACCACGCACCCGAAGATGCTGCTGCAGCGGCAGAAGCAGAACTTAACGCAAAATTGGCCAAACCTTCTTTAATGGATATTTTTGTCCGCGGCGCCCGCAAAGGCTGGGATATTGCCATCGACAACATCATCCCTAACGTGCTGATGGCTTATGTCTGCATCAAAATTTTAAATGTTACCGGTCTTCTGACTTTAGCCGGTAAATTCTTTGCTCCGGTCATGGCACTTTGGGGCCTGCCCGGTGAAGCAATCATGGTCATTTTCAGTGCGCTCATGTCCATGGGCGGCGCTGTTGGCGTCTGCATGGCGCTTTATAATGACGGCGGCATCGACGAACGTTCTATTACGATCGTTATCCCCGCGATCTATCTTTTAGGTTCCAAGATCCAATATCTGGGTCGTTTGCTGGGTACTGCCGGCGTACCGTCCAGACATTATCCGGTACTGATCGGTATTTCTTTTGTTAATGCCGGTATCGCCATGTTCATCATGAAAATTTTGACCATGTAAACAACGCAATTCCTTTAATTTCACAGTCAAAAAAGACACGATTTTAATCGTGTCTTTTTTTATTTAGCTGTGTCAGTTTTTAAATCTTTTTTTGCTTTTTATTCTTTTAATATTTCTGCTTCCTGTAAATTGATCTCATCAAAAATCGCCGGCTCAATTTTTACACTGTTGCTGTCCAACCTGATTCTACGCTGTTCATCAATATGCAATCGTCTGTCATCAGGTACGGTTTCTTCCCACATATACGGAACTTTTTTCTGAATACTGATCAAAGCGGCTGCATACTTATCTCCCATATCGGGAACGGGTCCAGGTTTTGGCGGCTCAGGTCGTGGTTCGGCTTTCAGTACCAGCTTGCCTGTCAGCTGCAGGTCATAACCGTCCTGCGTGGAATATAACAGCTCGCTCAAATCATATTCGCCTGCTGCTAAATTCTCCAGTCCCAATATTTTATCAGGGTCTACTGTTATCCCCAATGCCTGCAGCCTGGCCAGCAGCACTGCCTTACAATCACTGCCTGCTGTAGCTTCCACATTGCCGACATCGCCGCTGATCGTTTCTAAAAAGCTTTGCAAATACGGGGCCGTCTGTTTTTGTCCGGTCTTCCATGCTTTTTTATCGTCCTCGCCCAACCCTTCTGCAAAGGCCTTATTGAATGCTTCTAAAGTGGTATATTCTGCATTATCATCATGTTTTTTGTAACATGCAACAGTAAAATCGTAATAATAAGCATTATTTACGGTGGAGTATTGACCTGTCTTTCCAATAAGCGGGCCATAATTACTTTTACCTGTTATCTTACTGACGCTGTACACATTAATTACGGCACCATTACTATAACCGCAGATACCACCTACATATTGGGAAGTATTTTTGCTTAAAATTTCTCCAATATTATAGGAATTTTTAATAGTATTATCTGTATCGTTCTTTCCTGTAATGCCACCTAAGTAATGATTTCCACTGATAGTACCAGTGTTATAGCAATTTTCTATACTGCCTTTTATACTTAATCCACTGATTCCACCTATATATTGCGAAACACCAGCAATACTGCCTGTATTATAATTATTAATTATTTTCCCTGCATTATTATAACCTGTAATACCTCCTGTATATTTGGAATCACCAGCAATGTTACCTGTATTATAGTTATTAATTAGCTCCCCTGCATTATTATAACCAGCTATACCTCCTGTATAATCTTTACAATCGATATTTCCAGTATTATAACAATTTTCTATCGTCCCTACTTTATTATAACCAACAATACCGCCTATACATTGAGAACTACCGGCAAGGCTGCCGGTATTATAACAGTTTTTTATCGTTCCCGCATTATTATAGCCTGCAATACCGCCTATCTTTTCCACACCACCGCTAATATTTGCCTCATTGGCTGTATTAATGATTATACCATAATTATATCCGACTATTCCTGATACATACGAAGCATTAACTGCATTTATATTTCCTTGATTGCTCGAATTAATGATTGTTCCTTTAGTATCATTCCTGCCTGTTATCCCGCCAATATATTTACCATTACCGGTTACTATACCATTAAAAGAATTATTAACATTTTCCAATCTTCCTGTCGTATAAGCTTCATTATAACCAACGATACCACCAATATAGTCCTCACCGGCAACAGCGGCATCATTTTTTGCATTAATAATAATATCGTCATTCTTTCCGGCAATACCGCCCACCTGCTTTTCAGCAGAAACGCTGCCCTTATTTACAACGTTACTTACTGTACCACTGATAAAATTAGTGCCAACGATACCGCCGACCAGTACGTATCCTTCAACAGCCCCTTCATTATAGGCATTGTTGATTATACCGTTACCTCTATTCATACCAGCAATACCACCTACCTGCTGCTTATTATTGAGTTCAGGAGTATTTAGCCCAACCACTTTACCATAGTTTTCCGCAGTATCTATTACCCCGCCATAATTATGACCAACGATACCGCCTATATCCAAAGCTCCTGTCACTGTGCCATAGTTTTTTATTTTCTCCACTCTGCCGCCTTCGTTATAACCGCAGATACCGCCTATATACGGCGGTTCTTTTGCTAATCCTGTAACATCTGCATTATTGACAGCCTCACTGATTATACCAGTTGCAGCATTATACCCGCTAATTCCCCCGGTTCTCTGGCTGCCATTAACAAAACCTTTGTTAGTAACAACCTCCAGCCGCCCGGCATTATATCCGACAATACCACCAACTGTACTTTGTCCAACTACTTTTGCTTCATTGATGACATGACTGATCGATCCCTTGTTCATACCAGTAATTGCCCCAGTTTCATGACGACCTGTAACCGCACCTGTAAGTGTAAAATTCTTCAAAATACCGTCTTGTCCAACTACGCCAAATAGCCCAACATAATCATCACTTGCCCTGTTTATATACAGGTCATTGATTGCATGACCCATGCCATCAAAAACACCTGCGAAGCCACTGCCATCACCGCCGATCGGTTTAAAACCGGCGCCGCTGTTCCAGCCTT
>UQZN01000020.1 GCA_900545535.1 uncultured Phascolarctobacterium sp. | reverse complement strand
GACGGCACGAAAATAATATTCATACCGTCATTGTTTTTATGTATGTTGTTAAAGTAGAAAATAAGGTTCAGAAAACTTATTTACTCTTTTGCTTTAAATTAAAATCCATTTTCGTTTTTTATTCCTTTAAGCTTTCTTGAAAGAAAGTCAACAAATTAGAATGTAAATCTCACCCCGGCATTGATCTGCCAGTCGATACGGATACTGCCCTTATGTGAGTAAAACTTCTTCGAGTCCTGGAGTGCATTACTCCGGCGGCTTTAAAACTATCGGCGTCTGCGCTTTTTTGCAGAGGCAGACGCTGTATTACATACTAAAAACTATAATTTACCTGCAAACCACCGCTGAAGCCCCGTCTTTTACCAAAATATCCCTGCGCTCCCAAATCAAGGGTGATACGGCTGTCTTTGACCGGCTCTAAACGTACACCCAGCTCAATAATGCCGCTGCTTCCCTTCAGTGTTGGGGCTGCCAGCCCTACTCCGGCTACCGCCATATCGGCCGCGCCGCCGTAATAGCTTACATGGGGCGCTGTTTGCCGGGTTACACGGAAACCCAGCTGCAACCTTTCGCTGCTGACGCTGGCGGTAGTAACTTCGTCGCCTAAAACTTCAAAGTCCGAACCAGCCTGATGGGCATAAAAATACCTGCCGTAGACGTCAAGGCTGGTATTTTTATTCACTTCTATCATTTTGCCCAGTCCCACATGGGCGCCGTAGTAGGTGCTTTTGTCTTCATAGCCACCGGCAGCACCATTATAGCTAAAGCCGCCGAATTTGTTTTTGATGCTGCCTGCACGCAGGCCTGCCTCGCCATAAATGCCGCTGTCCGAATCAAAACGTGCTATAATGCCGCCTCCATTATAAGTAGCATCGCCGTCGCCGCGTACTGCTGCACCGTCTGTGCCTTCGTTATGTGTGTTGTAGTTGGAATGTCCGTTTTCAAAATAAATCCCAGTATGCCAGTCGCCATTCTTCACAGGTGTTTTTTTTGCCACACCGGCAATAATATTATAGGTATTGGCTTTAACAAACGAACCTGTGTTATAGTGCGAGGTGCTGCCGCCCATCATGGCAAAGCCGTAAACCGCTCCAAAGTCTGCAGCATTGGCTTTTACTGCGCCCAGCCCCTGGTTGACCAGCATATCGGCGCCCTGATTGAGCAGGGACACACCGGCGACGCGGCTTTCAGCCAGTGCTCTGGCGTTGGCTGTGTCAGCTTCTTTCCCTGCTACGATAACTGCTATGGCATCGCTTAAACCGGTCACTTCTTCAAAGTCATAGCTGATAAAAGCATTACTGTTTTTCTTCAGCGTTGCCTGATCTAAGCTGGTCGTATTGGTTATAACGCCGCTGTTGGCCTGCACCAGCGTTATCTGCTGGCCTACCTGTAAGCCGCTGTCGGAGGCAACCAGCTTGACAGTCGTATCTGCCAGATCACCCGCAGCACCGTTAGTAATGGTTAAGGCATTGCTGTTATTGGCCAGAGCTGATACTCCTAAAACATCGATGTTTTTGATGGCTTTGACGCTGCCGCCGGTATTTTCAAAGCGAAGCGTATTACCTGTTTTCGCATTGCCATTGCCGGAGTCGCCGCCATAGATAGTTCTTGCCGACAGATCTACCAGACCTCTGATCGTGATGCTGTTGTTATTGGCGTTGCCATAACCAGTATAGCCGCCGTAGATATTGCCGCCGATCGTTCCGCCTTCAATAAGTATTTTGTTATGATCAGCGTTGCCCATACCAATATAGCCGCCATAAACAGCCCCGCCGATACTGCTGCCGTTAATGATATTTACTGTATTGCTTTCAGCTCTGTCAGAACTAAAAGTTCCTGTGAACGAATAACCCCCAATGACCATATCTGCTATAGTACCGCCGCTGATAGTTGTCTCATTATTACTGGCAGTGCCTGTAAGTGCATAACCGCCGTATACTACACCGGTATATTGGGTGGACGTGCTGCTTACTGTCCCGCTGACTGTTACTTTATTACCGCTGGCACTGCCGGAAGTACTGCTGTCACCTTCGGCATAACCGCCATAAACAACGCCGCTTACAGTTCTGCCTGTGCCCAGCTCTACTGTATTATTATCTGCCGAACCAGCAGCGGCTGTTGTACGGCCTCCGTAAACTGAACCACCAAGGGTACCGCTGCCTTTGATCTGCACTGTATTGTTATCAGCACTGCCTTTAGCTGAAACACCACCGACAATATTGCCGCCTACATTGCCGCCGTTGCCAATGCTGACCGTATTCTGGCTGGCATTGTCTGTAGTACGAGTACCACCTGCATAGCCGCCATAAGTATCGCCAGTGACACTACCTGTTATTTCAATCTTATTGCTGAGTGCAGAGCCTTTAACAGAATAGCCGCCCATGATACTATCACCAGCAGTACCGCTGACAGTGACCGTATTACTATTGGCAGTGCCCACACCGTTGCCTAAATTATTGGACCACCCACCAACCAACGCTCCGGTTACCGTGCCGCCGACATTGATTATATTTTCGTTAGCGCTGCCATATGCACTAATACCGCCGCGGATTTGGCCGGTGACTTTGCCTCCGACCGTTACTTCTACTCTATTCCCCTGCGCCACACTGCCGGACGTGTCGGATTTCCCGGTAGCAAACCCTCCGGCAATGCTGTTGCCCACGGTAACATCGCCGCTGACGATGACCTGATTTTGCTTAGTCAGCGATACTCCGCTGTCAGAACTACTAGAAGAATTGCCCCCATAAATAAAATACGCTTTGACGGTCGCACCCTGATCGACTGTGATTTTATTCCCGCTGGCCTCTCCCGCAACGGCATAACCGCCGTAAATTGTTGTGCCGCCATTGCCAGTGTTATTGACCCCCAGCGTTACATTCGCTTTTATGTCCAGCTCATTGTCATTAGCGTCGCCGCCCTTAACCCCACCACCGCTACTTACACCGCCGCCATACAGTTGCTTGACATCTGTCATGCTCACTGCCGAAGCGCCGGTTTTCCCCAATATGACTTTGTTACCGTTAGCATTGCCCTGGCCTTTCACTGTACCGCCGTAAATTTGTTCTAACTTAATAGCACTGCCGCTTTTAAGGCTTTCAATAATAAGAGTGTTGCCCGTTGCAGAGCCAATCCCGCTGGCACTGGTATCACCAGTAGACACGCTAAAAGTACCGCCGACACGCCCGCCATATGCTATATTAGCGTTGGAATTTATTAATGTAACCTTATTGTTGGTCGCCGCACCACTGGCATTAGCGCCATTTGTAAAAATTTCACCGCCAACTACTACATAACTTATTTCACTGTTCGTAATTTGCACTTCATTATTACTGGCAGTGCCGGCGTTGGTATGGCCACCGCGCACGCCGGAGGAAATAGTGCTGCCAGTTATAGTAACGACACTGTTTTTAACATCGCCGGCCTCGGCCCAGCCGCCGTATAAACTGCCGCTGCTTTTACTGTTGGTAAAGGTTATTTTATTACCATCGGCAGCTCCGCTGCCTGCATAGCCGCCACAAATAATGCTGTTGCCAAAAGGAGTGCTTGTATGCTTATAGCCGGTCACAGAAACGCTGTTGCCCGTAGACGCACCTCCATCCGAATAACCTCCAAAAACACCCTTGAGCCCGGTCAGGCTGCTGCCAATAAAAATATCGGCATTGTTCAGCGTTACCGACCCACCTGTCGCAGCTGTACTATCATCATACTTACAGCCGAAAAGACTGGTATCGCTAAGCGTTTGATTTTCTTTTATGATAGCACCGCCAACGCTATTGCCTGTTACTTCGTTGACATTTGCAGCGTCAGCTGCAGACATCCCACCTGCGTATACCAATGTCATAGCCAGCAACGTATGCGTAACTGCGTTTTCCAATCCAAACTTGTTTTTCATCCTTTATACGCCTCCATTTTTTAATATGTTTTTATAGTTCAACTACTATGAAATCCACTTTTTGTTTGTTGTTTTAAACTTTAATTTATTGTTTTAGAAATCAAAGTTAATGTTTATTCTTATAAGTAATATTTTAATAATTATAGCACGTCTGTACCCCCCCACAAGACATACGAGCAGATATATTCGCCGCAGCTTGGTTATCTATTGCCCTTACGTTTTGCCAGCCGCCGAAGTTACTGCCTGTCCGCCATTGGTAAAATTTTTCATAAAGCTGCAAAGGCTGCCGGTATGGCGTACTTTTGCCCGCCTTTACCCTAAAAAAAGGCATAAAAAAAAGTACCGTTATCAAAACGGTACTTGGATGACTTAACTATTTAGAAATTTGTTCAGGCTTTCGTGCTGCCAAAGCCGCCGCCGCGGACTGCTTTATCGATGTCGGCATCTCCGTCAGCTACCAGATATTTATAAAAAATACCCTGCGCTACGCGCTCATCTTTTTTCAGCGCTACCGGCTCAGTTCCCATATTCAGCAGCGCCAGCATGATATGGCCTTCGTTATCGGCGTTGTTATAATAGTCAGCGTCGATGATGCCCTGATTATTGACCAGGGAGATATGTTTTTTAACGGCGATACTGGAACGGATATGCACGCCCAAATACTCATCGTCCTGCATATAAGCCTTGATGCCTGTCGGCACCAGCTGCAATTTTCCCGGCAGCAGTTCAATATCCTCCGGCAGACAGATGTCGTAGCCGGCAGATTTCTGGGTTTTACGCTCCGGCATCGGAAACTCGACCGCAGCATATTTAGTGATTTTTTCAAAGCCTCTTATTTTCATAGTGCACCTCGCTTACAAAAAATCCCGCCGAAGGAATCAGCGGGATTTGAAATTTATTGCTTATTTTTCAAGACCGGTAGAGAGTACTGCTTTACGGGACAGGTTGATACGACCTTTTTGGTCGATCTCGGTCACTTTAACGACGATTTCGTCGCCAACAGAAACCACATCTTCAACCTTGCCTACGCGTTCGGTGGAAAGCTGGGAAATGTGTACCAGGCCTTCTTTACCCGGAAGGATCTCGACAAAAGCGCCGAAGTTCATCAGGCGGGTAACTTTACCGGTATAGACCTTGCCCACTTCTGCATCGGCAACGATACCGTGGATCATATCGATAGCTTTAGCGGCAGATTCGCTGTTGACAGCAGCGATGAAAACTTTACCGCTGTCGTCGATGTCGATTTTAGCGCCGGTTTCTTCCACGATCTTTTTGATCATTTTGCCGCCAGGGCCAATAACTTTGCTGATCTTTTCAGGATCTACGCTGATCGTAGTGATCTTCGGAGCATATTGGGACAGCTCTTTGCGCGGTTCGGAAATGCATTCCATCATGATGCCCATGATATGGTCGCGGCCGCGTTTAGCCTGTGCCAAAGCCTGCGTGAAGATGTCTTTATTGATACCGTCGATCTTGATATCCATCTGGATCGCGGTGATGCCTTTATCAGTACCGGCAACCTTAAAGTCCATATCGCCCAAAGCGTCTTCCAGGCCCTGGATATCGGTAAGGATAGTGAAATATTCGCCGTCTTTGACCAGACCCATTGCTACGCCTGCTACAGGAGCTTTGATAGGTACGCCTGCATCCATCAAAGACAGGGTGCTGGCGCAGACGCTGCCCATAGAGGAAGAACCGTTGGATTCCAGCGTTTCAGAAACCAGGCGGATCGCATACGGGAATTCGTCTTCGGAAGGAATGACCGGCAGCAAAGCGCGTTCTGCCAAAGCGCCGTGACCGATCTCACGACGACCGGGACTGCGCATCGGTTTGGTTTCGCCAACGCTGTACGGAGGGAAGTTGTAGTGATGGATATAACGCTTGGTATCTTCTACGCCCAGGCCGTCAAGGATCTGTGCTTCACGCAGCGGAGCCAGTGCCAGAACATTGAGGATCTGAGTTTGGCCGCGGGTAAAGAGCGCGCTGCCATGCGGACGTGCCAAAAGACCTACTTCGCAGGTAACAGGACGTACTTCGTCCAGCTGACGTCCGTCAGGACGGATCTTATCAACGGAAATAGTGCGGCGAACGATCTTTTTCACCAGCTTCTGGGTGATATAAGCTACGTCTTTAGCATTATCAGGATATTTTTCGATAAATACTTCGGCGATTTCAGCTTTTACCTTAGCAACGTTTTCTTCACGCTCTAATTTATTAGCGTCCATCAGGGCTTCTTTCAATTTATCTGCGCCATAGGCTTCGATCTCGGCAGCGATCTCAGCAGGAGGTTCATAAACAGGAACTTCCATTTTCGGTTTGCCGACTTCCGCCATGATTTTTTCCTGGAAAGCAACCAGCTCTTTGATAACGCCGTGAGCGAACCAGATAGCGTCAAGCATAGTTTCTTCAGAAACTTCTTTAGCACCTGCTTCAACCATCAAAATAGCGTCTTTAGTACCGGCAACTGCCAGGTTCAATAAACTGGCCTGTGCCTGTTCGACAGTAGGACAGATCACGAACTCGCCGTCAACAAGGCCGACGCGCACACCTGCGATCGGGCCTTCAAAGGGAATATCGGAAATAGATAAAGCGCAGGAAGCGCCGATCATTGCCGGCATATCCGGAGCATTATCAGGATCGACAGATACGGCAGTAGCTACGATCTGCACATCATTATGATACCCGTCAGGGAACATCGGACGGATCGGACGGTCGATCAGACGGCTGGTCAAAATAGCCTGCTCGCCGGGACGGCCTTCGCGTTTAATAAAGCCGCCGGGGATTTTACCGACAGCGTACATTTTTTCTTCAAAATCTACAGTCAACGGAAAGAAGTCTACTCCTTCCCTGGGTGTTTTTGTACCAGTTACCGCAACAACTACTGCGGTATCGCCATAACGAACTAAAACGGATCCATTTGCCTGCTTGGCGATCTTACCGATCTCCATGGTAAGCGTTCTGCCGCCAAGCTCCATACTGTAAGTATGCATTCTTCTGCCTCCTCTAAGTTTTCACAATTTAGGTTACCTGATTGTATTCGCCATAAATCGCATTTTTCCTTTTACTTTTTAAAATTTTCTTAAAAAATCTTTGCCGTATATTTTACCTGTTCTGCAGGCCTGTAAAAAATTCTAAAAGCACAGGCTTTATACCTGTGCTTTTAAATGCTTTATTTTTTTAAACGGAGCAGTTTGCCTAAAAACGGTGACAGCAGCGAAATAAATGCCGCCGTCAAAAACAGCAGGCAGATCGGCCGCGTCCAGAATACCGAAAAGCTGCCGTCGCTCATGATCAGCGAGCCTACGAAATTCTGTTCTGCCATCCCGCCCAGAATAATGCCGATAACGATAGCCGACATGGAAAATTCTGTTTTATTCAAAAAATAACCGATAATGCCGGCGGCGACCATCAGATAAACGTCGTTCATGGAATGATTGTAAGAATAAGTACCAACAAAGGTCAGCATAATGATGATCGGCAGCAGGATTTCTGTCGGTACGTTCACCACTTTAACAAACAGTCTGATCAGCGAAAAGCCCATCAGCGACATGATGACGTTTGCCAGCAAAAGACCGATGAAGATCGCATAAACGTCCGGCGCCTTTTCGACAAACAGTAGCGGCCCCGGCTGCAATCCCTGCACCATCAGGGCGCCCAGCATGATCGCCGTGGCTCCGTCACCCGGTATCCCCAGCGTCAGCACCGGTATAAAAGCACCGCCCGATACAGCATTATTGCCGGCTTCCGGTGCGCAGACCCCTTCCGGTTCACCGGTACCGAACTTCTCTTTATGACTGGACCAGCGTTTGGCCTGGTCATAGGAAACAAAAGAAGCTATATCCCCGCCTGTACCCGGTACGCAGCCAATAAAGGTACCGATAAACGAGGAACGCACCAGTGTCAAGAAAACACGTTTAAAATCGCTCCAGGAGGGCAATACCCGGTCGAGCTTTACCTCCTGCTGCAGCCCCGTCTGTTTATGATAATATTCCTCTACTGTGGTCAGCATCTGCGCAAACGCGAACAGACCGATCAGAATAGGGATAAATGAAACCCCGCCTAAAAGATAGGTGGTATCCAGAGTAAAGCGGATCTCGCCGCTCATGGCGTCGATCCCCACCGTTGCCAGGAATAAACCGATGACGCCGCCCATGATGCCTTTAATGACAGAGCCTGAAGAAACGCTGGTGATGATACTGAGACCAAAGATCGCCAGCGCGAAATATTCCGGCTTGGAAAATTGCAGAGAAACCTTTGCCAGCTGCGGCGCCATAATGATCAGGCAGATCGTGCTGAAAATACCGCCAAAGGTGCTGGCAAGAGTAGAAAGCCCCAGCGCGCGCCCCGGCTGCTTCAATACGGTCGCCATCGGATAGCCGTCCAGCGTAGTGGCAACAGAAGCCGGCGTTCCCGGAGTTTTGAGCAGGATAGCCGAAATCGAGCCGCCGTAGATCGCGCCGCAGTAAATGCCGATCAGTATTAAAATGCCGCCCATCCCCTGAAAAGTGAAGGTCAGCGGAAACAGCAGCGCCAGTCCCATATTGACGCTGAGGCCCGGCATAGCGCCAAACGCGATCCCGGCACCGACCCCGAAAATAAGTCCCAGCAGATTTAAGGGCACAAAAATCATTTCTAAAGCTGTTAAAATATCGGTCATGATCTGTAACCCCCTATCCTAAAAACATTGACTGCGGCAGCTTGGTGCTCAGCAAAATATCAAAGATCAGATAGATAAAGCCAACCGTCAGCACAGCCGTCAGCGCGATCCGCAGCAGGCTGCGGCAGCCCAGGACCAGCATCACGGCGGGGATCATCAGCAGCGCCGCCAGATAAAAGCCCAGCAGTTCGATCACCAGGCAAAAAAGCACGGCCAGCCCCATAACGATATAAACCCGAAGATTGGCAGGCGTATTGATCACGACCAGCCTCACTGCGAGGGATTTTCTATTCCAAAAGGTATGCCCCAAAAGTACCAGGCCTGCCAGTGCCAAAACAACGCCCAAAGCAAAAGGCCACACCCCTGCCCCAGGACCTGTTTCCGTCATGGACAGCGGGAACGCTGATGCTGAATGCATCATAAAAAGACCCAGCAGCAGCCCCAGTACGCCTATCAGATAGTTGCAAAGCTTCATATCGATCATCAGTATCTAAATCCTTTTAAAAGCTCCGCCGGCACATACCGACGGAGCAGTTTTTCTCAATTAATTTTATTTGGCTTTCCCAAGGAATTTTGCATACATCGCATCGTCATCCTGCATCATTTTAGCGCATTCATCGCCAATGATAACAGTCGGATCGATACCCTGCTTGATGAAATATTCTTTGAACTCTTTCGATTCGCAGACTTTTTTGGCAGCGCTGCGCAGAACTTCAAGTTTTTCTTTAGGAGTGTCCTTAGGAGCTACCAAAGCCGCCCAGGCTCTGATCGTCATATCGTGGCCCAGCTCCTTGAAGGTCGGCACGTTCGGATAGATTTCTGAACGGCTGGCTGCCATCACAGCTAAAATTTTCAAATTGCCGGCATCGACCTGGCTTTTGAAAACAGACGGATCAGCCAAAGTAGCGTCGATATGTTTACCTGCCAAAGCTGCGGCAATATCAGCAGATCCTTTCGGATACGGAACATGTTTGAATTTCACGCCGAATTCCTCTTCAAAAGAAAGTGCGGCGATATGCCAGATCGCACCGGTACCGGAATTGCCCATTTGTACCTTGCCGGGATTAGCTTTAGCATAGGCAACAAATTCATCGACGGTGTTGTACGGCGCTTCACTGGGAACGATCAGCGCTGCCGGCGCCGCGATAGGCGCACAGATAGCGGCGTAATCTTTATAAGTTACTTTGCTTTTGCCCTGATGCGGGAACATGGCCAGCTCTACAGTTACCATACCCAGCGTATGACCGTCTGGTTTGGCGTTGGCAACGTCGACCATGCCGGTCACACCGCCGCCGTCAGGCTTATTGGTCGGTAAAAATTTAGAACCGGGCAGCTCCTTCTGCAGGAACTGGATCATGCCGCGGGCCGAAACATCGGTACCGCCGCCGGGAGCCTTGGGAATGACGACTGTAATGTCGCCGTCCTGCGGATAAGCAGCTTTTTTATCGCCGCTGCCGCAGCCCGCCGTCAAAGTCAGCATCATTACCAATGCCAGAACAGTAGTTAAAATCTTCTTCATCTTTCAATCCTCCAACTTTCCATAAAATTTTACAAAAACAGCCTACAGCATATCGGACGGGCAAACTTCGTCAACAGGCACCTGCCAAAAAGCAATGTTCTGCCGTTGATATGTATAGGTAATATAAAGCGTGCCTGACGCTTCAATAATAGCGGGATAAGAAAATTCCCCGTCGCCGCTGTCCAAATCCAGCAGCTTGACCCAACTCCTGCCATTGTCAGCCGAGCGGAACAGAGAGAGCGGCGAACGCTGTCCCCAGTTATCGGCTACAGGATTACACACCAGGTACAGCGCTCCATCAGTATTGCTGAGCACAAGATCGATACCGCTGTTATTATTGGGAAAATCTATAGCATAAGCGCTGCTCCAGCTTTGTCCGCTATCTTCGGAATCACTGCGGTACAAACTGCCTTCCGTACTGCGCAGCAGCATATGGAGCGTTCCGGTATCACTGCTCCACAAGGCGGGCTGAATGACGCCGCGTCCGTAAAAAGACTGTTCACTGACCGGGATAGCAATTTTATCACGCGCTACAGTGCGTTCGCCGCTGCTGCGCAGTCCTGTTATCATGATCGGCTGTGATTTCTGCCAGCTGCGTCCTCCGTCTTCAGAGGTATCGACAAAAGCCTGCCAGATCCCCTGCTCTGTCGAGCCTCCGGCCAGCAGTCTGCCATTTGGCAGCTGCAGCAGTTTATTGCGCACTGGTCCGCGCCCGCCGGAAGTATCGCCGTCAACAAGCTGTCTGGGCTGCGACCAGCTGCTGCCATTATCACAGGATTTTATGACCCAGGTCTGCCAGCTTTTGATATGGGCGCCGACCTTATAAAACAGCATGATCCTTGTATCTATCAGCGCTAAAACAGGATTCCAGTGCGCGGCAGTGCCAGAAGCCAGAAGCAAGGGCTTTTGCCAGCCGCTGCTGCTACGGCGCGCCAGCCAGATACCAACATCGGCAGCGCCTTCCCTGCTGCCACCGAACCAGCTGCACAGTATAGTGCCGTCGTTAAGGCGCAGAAGCGTCGAAGCATGACACATCCGGGTAGGTAACTCCTGCATTATCAGTTCCTTACGCACTGCCAGCCTCCTAAAAATTCTCATTATTCAAAATTATTGTCACTATTTTATCATAATTTTAACAATCCATAAACCTTAAATTAACAAAAAAAGAGCTTAGCGCCTTAAAAAGCTAAGCTCTTTGGGATTTACTTCTGCACTTTTCTTTTAGATGACTTTACCTGCCAGAATCTCGCGGTAGTCCTGATAATTTTCTTCCAGAAGCTTGGGCGTATCCAAGCCGTAAGGGCATTTTGCCTTACATTTACCGCAATGCAGACAGTCTTCGATCTTCTGCATCATAGCCTGCGCTTTTTCAGTCAGCTGCGCTGCCTGCGGCGCCCTTCTGATCATCAATGACATTCTGGCGCAGGAATTTATTTCGATACCTACCGGGCAGGGCATACAGTAGCCGCAGCCACGGCAGAAGCTGCCGATCAGTTCCTGACGGTCTTTATCGATTACTGCCTGCAGCTCGCCAGTCAAAACCGGCGGCTGATCGATATAGCTTAAAAATTCATCCAGCTCGCGCTCGCGCTGCACGCCCCAGATAGGCAGTACATGCTCAAACTGAGCCAGATAGGCATAAGCGGCGGCGGAATTATTGATCAGCCCGCCTGCCAGCGCCTTCATGGCAATAAAGCCCATTTTCTGCTGTGCACACGCCTCTACCAGTTCAAGCTCTTTAGCTGTCGACAAGTAGCTGAAGGGAAATTGCAGCGTCGCATAAAGCCCCGATGCGATCGCTTCATGGGCAACGGCCAGACGGTGGTTAGTGATGCCGATAAACCTGATTTTTCCCTGTGCCTGCGCTTCCAGCATCGCCTCATACAGACCACTGCCATCGCCCGGTTTAGGGCAGAAATCAGGATTGTGGAATTGATAAATATCTATATAATCAGTTTGCAGTAAATGCAGGCTGGTCTCCAGATCCTTCCAGAAGCCCTCTGCTGTTTTCGACGGTGTTTTGGTAGCGACAAAGACCTGCTCGCGGATACCTTTTAAAGCCACTCCCAGTTTTTCTTCGCTGTCTGTATAACTGCGGGCAGTATCAAAAAACCTGATGCCGTGCTCAAAAGCCTTGTGCAGCAGATAAACAGCGTCCTGCTGTGAAATGCGCTGGATCGGCAGTGCGCCGAAGCCGTTTTTATTGACAGTGATACCTGTTTTGCCTAATGTTACCTGAGCCATGTTTATGCCCCCATCTCTCACTTTCTTGATACCATAAATATAGCACAAAAATAAATATAAGTCGAACAAAAACACGATGATTTCTGTTCGACTTAAAATTTTTAGCAGGTTATCAGATATGGATGGTCGCAGTAAAGATATTTTTGTTTGCTTCGATACTTTGACTGCTGCCGACTACGCACAAGTAACCTTCACTTAAGGTATCTTTGATGACGGGCGCCAGTTTCTGCAGATCGGCATTCGTCAAATCAAGGATCTCGCTGCGCATTTGCTGCCTCATTGCCGTATCGACCTGCTTCAGATGGTAGACCCCGGCCTGCTCCAGGCGCATGGAGTTCGTCAGCGGCGTATCCAGCCCGCTGATCGTACCGATGATATATTTGGTCAGCTCACGTTCCGAAAGCTCCAGCTTTTCGAGCCAGGACGGCAGATCATAATAGGCCTGCAGTGATTCTTGCAGTTTCGGGTCACGATAGGAAGCAAAGAACATGGTGCCGTTGCGGTCAAAGCGCGCTGTAGCGCCATAGGCCCCGCCCTGCACTCTGATCTTCGTCCACAGGTATTCGTAACGCAGGATCGTTTCCAGTACCTTCATCGAGCCGTGAAAGTGATGGCCGAATTTGCGGAAATCACCGCCGGCGGCAACGTACTGCACTTTACCAGGCGTCATGATACCTTCGTTTGCTCCGGGAGCCGCTAACAGCTGCGGCGCTTTACCGGCAACAGCAGACTGCGGCAGGGCGGCGGCAAAATTCAGTGCCTGCTGCAAAACCAGCATCCGTTCGCTTTCTTCACAGGAATAAGCCAGAAGGTATTTACTGCTTTCAAAGAAGATCCCCAGCAGCTGACGTAATTTAGCTAAGGTATCCTCTGCCCTGCCGGCAAAATCTGCGGACAGGTCTTTTAAAAATTCGTAATAACTGAATTGATCCTGCTCATTGACGCGGGCAGCTGCTGAAAAATATGAGGCCAGACGGGTGCAGGCTACAGTCTGTCCACGCGAGAAGAAGCTGCTGTCCCAATCTGTTTTTACTTCGTCTAATATTTCCTGCAGACGTTTAACGTCGTCGATTTTACTGCCAAGCGCAACGGCCTGCAGGATATCGAATAATTTCTCCAGATTCGCTGTCAGTGCCTTCGCCTGAACGGTAAACTTGACTGTATAATCGTTAGCGTCGTTGGCAGCCGAATAGGCATGTACCTGGAAGGAAACGCCGCCGGTATATTTATTAGAGGCCGTTGCCAGCTCCTGATAAGTATATTTATCAGTATTGAATTTGCCCAGTACATCGCTGAGCAGATAGCAGTAAGGCAGCAAATCTTTATCGATCCCGGTCAGGTCAAAATACCAGTTCAGATACGCTATTTTATTGGTAAAAGCCGGTACATATAAAATTTCATTTGTCCCCAGCTCTTTCACAACAGTTTCCGTAATTTCTACTTCACGTCTGATGTCACTGCGTTCCAGCAGCGGGATCGTTTCCAGAGCTTCAGCACTATCTACTGCCGCCTGGCGTCTGTGCAGTTCACTGCACAGCTCGATATTTTTGGCGATAGTTTCAGCATCCATCGATGCTTTAATAGTTGCCATCTTTTCTGCCAGTACTGCCTGCTCCCGCTCCTCTTTGCCCTGCTCAGGATTCAGCGTAACGATGACTTTATGGGTATTATCAAGCAGATAATTTTCGATCAGCTGCTCGTAGTAACGGGTCTTGATACCTTCCCGCAGCTGCTGCAGCGCCTCAGTATAGCGCAGTCCTGCCAGAGGGTCGCCGTCATAGAGCCAGGAATCCATAACGCTGATACCATAGATCAGGCCTTTGGGATAAGCGCCGAAATCAGCTTCACGCAGTTTAAATTCCAAATAATTGAGATGCGCCTCTAACAGCTCTTTATCAATACCGTTGATCGTCAACTGCTGCAGCGTGTGGTAAATAACACTGATAAATTTATCACGCTGCTCCGGTCCGGAACCAGCGGCTTTGATCGAAAATACCGGCTGGCGGTAACTGCCGGCATAAGAACCGCTGATGTCCTTGGCAACGCCGGACTGCAATAACGCCAGCCGCAGCGGCGCCGAATTGCCTTCCAGCAGCACGCTTTCCAACACTCTTAATGCCATTGAGGTCTTGACATCACGGGCGTCACCAGTAACGATATGCAGCTCGTGATAGGTTTTAGCCTCGGTAGCTTCGTCAGCACCGACCGGATAAGTACCAAGAACTTCCTGCGTTCTTGCGAAAGCCGCCTGCATCGGGATCGCTGAATCAACTGCGCCGGTACGTTTAAAACTGCTTAGATATTCGTCATTCAGATATTGCAGCGTTGCCTCGATATCCATATCGCCATACAAATAAATAAAGGAATTTTCAGGGCTGTAATAAGTGGTGTGGAAATGCTCGAAAGCTTCCTGCGTCAATTCGGGGATAGCGTCTGGGTGACCGCCTGATTCAAAGCTATACGGAGTGTCAGGAAATAAAGCCTTCATAGCCTCGTAGTCAAGCAGTGCGTCGGCAGAAGAAAATACGCCCTTCATTTCATTATAAACGACACCGTTATAGCTCAAAGCATCCGCGGGTGTCTCAATATTATAATGCCAGCCTTCCTGGCGCAAAGTATAAGGATTTTCATAAATCAACGGATAAAAAACGGCGTCCAGATACACATCCATCAGATTCTGAAAATCTTTGTCGTTGCGGCTGGCTACCGGGTACATCGTCTTATCAGGATAAGTCATTGCATTGAGAAAGGTGTTCATCGACCCTTTGACCAGTTCTACAAAGGGTTCCTTCAAGCGGTATTTGCGCGAGCCGCATAAAACAGAATGCTCCAGAATATGGGCGACGCCAGTATCGTCGTAAGGCGGGGTCCTGAAGCTGATAGAAAAGACCTTATTGTCATCATCGTTCCCTAAATATAACAATCTGGCGCCGCTGTAAGCGTGCTCCATAACATATGCTTCCGACTGGATCTCGTCGATATAAGCAGCCTGCCTGATAACAAAGCCGCTGTACTCTTTATTTACGTCTAATTTCATTTTTGCCTCCGAATATTTAACATTTGTCATTATTTTATCATAAATCAAACTCCCAGATTAAAAAATCTTTGTGACAACTTGCCAAAGCATCGTATTTTCTTTATAATAAATTCAACGACGTTAGATTGACGTTTTTTTGATGTCACATTTTTTAGGAGGAGCAATTATGGAGCAAACCCGTTTTACCCTGCGTATCCATCCCCTGATCATGAAAAAATTAAAAGTAATTGCTGATCACAACGGCCGTTCTGTCAACAAAGAGATCGAACAGATCTTAAAATGGATCATTGATGATTTTGAAAATAAATGCGGTAAGATCCGTACAGAAGAACTGGAACTGATCGACCATCCTGAAAAAAAAGCTAAGATCGAGCCTGTTAAAGACCGTCCGATGGATATGCTTTTTAAGCTGTAAGTGAATAAACTAAAACGCGCATCTGCAATGCAGATGCGCGTTTTCATTTTATTATTTGAAGTAATTGACACCGGAAACAAAGATTTTCTGATCTTTATTACCGGTAATATTGCGGTATAACCCGTCTACAAAACGTTCACTGTGACACATTTTACCAAAAATGCGTCCATCAGGGCTGGTAATGCCCTCGATCGCATAAAGTGAACCATTGGGATTATAAGGCATTTCCATCGTCGGCAGGCCCTGCGGATCGACATACTGCGTTGCTACCTGGCCGTTTTTGAACAGCTCTTTGATCACAGCTTCAGGAGCATAGAAACGGCCTTCGCCGTGCGATACTGCTACTGCGTGAATCTCACCGGGCTCTACTTCGCTCAGCCACGGAGATTTGTTGGAAACGATACGGGTATCGACGATCTGCGATACATGGCGGCCGATATTATTGAAGGTCAGAGTCGGCGAATCAGCTTCCATATCCCTGATTTCACCATAAGGTACCAGACCTAATTTTACCAGTGCCTGGAAACCATTGCAGATGCCAAGCATCAAGCCGTCACGTTCGTTGAGGAATTCCGTTACCGCTTCTTTGATCCTCGGATTGCGGAACATGGTAGCGATGAATTTACCGCTGCCGTCAGGCTCGTCACCGGCGCTGAATCCGCCCGGCAGCATCACGATCTGCGAATTTTTGATCATGCTGACCATTTTTTCTACCGATTCATCAATGGCCTGAGCAGTAAGGTTACGAATGATAAAGACGTCAGCCACTGCACCGGCTTCTTCAAAAGCTCTGGCACTGTCATATTCGCAGTTCTGCCCCGGGAATACCGGAATAAAGACCCGAGGTCTGGCTAAGGTCACAGGAGCTGTCAGCGGCAATTCAGCTTTATATAAAGGCTGATTTAATTCGCCCTGGGCTTTTTCTGCGATTTTATAGGGGAAAATCTCCTGCAGCGGCTCCAGATATGCTTCCCGGGCTGCAGTAAGCTTAACAGCTGTATCGTTGATGCAAATGGACTGTTCTGTTGTAAGATGACCCAAAAGCATGCAATCCAGGCCGTCGAACAATTCTTCGATACTGGTTTCGCCAGCCAGTTCCAGCACCATGCCGCCTGGCTGCAAAGTAAACAAACGCTCTGTATCCTGGAACGGTTTAATAAATTCAAAGCCCAGCTGATTGCCAAGACACATAGTAGTAACGGCAGCGGCAATACCGCCTTCTTTGACGGCAGCGGCGGCAAGCACCTTCCCTGCCAGGATCGCTTGATGTACGGCACGCATATTTTTGCGCAGCGCCGCAAAATCCAGAACCTCAGCGTTATCACGCGGGCAGGATAAAAAGACAACTTTATGTCCGGCCGCTTTAAATTCTGCGGAAACAGCCTGATCCCCGTTGATAACGTCAACAGCGAAAGAAACCAGTGTCGGCGGTACCGTTTTATCCATAAAAGTACCGGACATACTGTCTTTACCGCCGATAGCGGGTAAATCAAGTGCGTCTAAAGCTGTAAAAGCGCCAAGAAGCGCACTGAACGGCTGGCCCCAAAATTCAGTATTATTCAGCTTAGGGAAGTATTCCTGTAAAGTCAGGCGCAGTTTATCAGGATCAGCCCCCAGGCATACTGCACGGACCACAGACTCAACTACCGCATACATCGCGCCGTGGAACGGACTCCAGCAGGCAACCTCGGGATGATAGCCGCAGGCCATGACCGAAGCGGCAGTAGTCGTACCATGAAGCACCGGCAGACGGCAGACCATACCTTCGCTCGGAGTAAATTGTGTTTTACCGCCGAACGGCATCAAAACTGTACCGCGGCCGATCGTACTGTCAAAACGTTCCGAAAGGCCTTTCTGGCTGCAAACGTTCAAACGGTTCAAATTGCCCAGCCAGGCCTCTTCCAAAGAAGCGGCTTTAGCAACACATTCGGGAACTTTATCGAAAGCATTTTCGCCCACTGCAGCTTTGACTACGATATTCGTGTGCTGCGCTACCCCATTAGTATCGAGGAAAGCACGGGCCAGATCAACGATTTTCTCTCCGCGCCAGTACATAACAAGACGCGGATTATCAGAAACCTCGGCTACAACAGTAGCTTCCAGGTTTTCTTCATCAGCATGTTTTATAAAGGCATCAAGGTCTTTGGCCTCAATTACGACTGCCATACGTTCCTGAGATTCAGAAATCGCCAGTTCCGTACCGTCCAGCCCCTCATATTTTTTAGGAACTTTATCAAGATTGACGACCAGGCCGTCAGTCAGCTCGCCGATAGCAACGGAAACACCGCCGGCGCCGAAGTCATTACAGCGTTTGATCATCGCTGTAACAGCAGGGTTACGGAACAAACGCTGGATCTTGCGTTCTGTCGGCGGATTTCCTTTTTGGACTTCCGCACCGCAGGAAAGCAGCGAATCTACCGTATGCTCTTTAGACGAACCGGTTGCGCCGCCGCAGCCATCACGTCCGGTACGGCCGCCCAGTAAAACGATCAGGTCTCCGGCAGAAGGGCGTTCACGGCGCACGGTATCACGGGGAGCAGCACCGATGACAGCACCGATCTCCATGCGTTTGGCAACAAATTTATCATGATAATATTCCTGGACGTGACCAGTTGCCAGGCCGATCTGATTGCCGTAAGAGCTGTAACCGGCAGCAGCACCAACAGTTATTTTACGCTGCGGTAATTTACCGGGCAGGGTTGCTTCAATCGGCACACGCGGATCAGCCGCACCGGTAACGCGCATAGCCTGATAAACATACGAGCGCCCGGAAAGCGGGTCGCGGATCGCGCCGCCTAAACAGGTCGCAGCCCCGCCGAAGGGTTCGATTTCCGTAGGATGGTTGTGCGTTTCGTTCTTAAACATAACCAGCCATTCTTCTGTTTTACCATCAATTTCCACAGGAACAACGATCGAGCAGGCATTGATCTCTTCAGAAACATCCAGATCATCAAGCTTGCCTTCCGAACGCAGTTTTTTCATACCAATGACTGCAATATCCATCAAGGTCACAGGACGCTCAGTGTCTTCACCGTAAACGGCGTCACGGGTAGCCATATATTTATCGAAAGCTTCCTGAACAGGCTTGTTATACTCACCTGTCTCGATCTCAACGTCTTCGATCTGCGTCATAAAAGTAGTATGGCGGCAATGATCAGACCAATAAGTATCCAGTACTTTTATTTCGGTAATAGTGGGCTCACGGTGTTCTTCGTTAAAATATTGCTGACACCACAGCAGATCTTCCAGGCTCATTGCCAGTCCCATTTCCTGACGCAGTGCTTCCATTTCCGCCCTGCTCTTTGTCAAAAAGCCGCCAACCGACTTGATCCTGGCAGGTTCCTCGCAGGTCGCGATCAAAGTTGCTGGTTTCTCCCATTCTGCTTCTCTGGCTTCAACAGGATTGATGCAGTAGCTTTTGATTTTAGTAAGTTCTGCTTCCGTCAAAGTACCTTCCAAAATATAAATTTTGGCCGAAGCTACCATCGGACGTTCTTTTTGCGTGATCAGCTGAATAGCCTGTTCGGCAAAATCCTCCCTTTGGTCATATTGTCCAGGAAGATATTCTACAGCAAAAGCACAGCAACCTGCAGGCACTTCAAAAACTTCGTCGGTAACGGTATCGACCGGTGGTTCCGACAGCACTATTTTTCTGGCGGCCGCAAATTCTTCATCGCTGACGCCCATCACGTCATAACGATTTAAAATTCTGATACCAGTCAGATTTTTCATGCCCAGGTTGTTGCGCAGATCGGATAATAACCCGTGAGCTTCAACAGCAAAGGCATCTTTCTTCTCCACAAAAATACGTCTGATTGTACTCATAAACTCAGCCTCCAAAATAAGATGCGGTTAAAAATACTCGTTAATATAATTATGACACTTGGGAAACAGTCTGTCCAACAATAACGCTGCTTCCTCATTATGTATCTTCAGCCTGTTTTCAGCCGCCAGCTCCTGTACGGAGAACTGACCAAAATATAACTGCGTAAAGGCTGCTACATCCATTTCTATATCCTGCATATCCACCGTGCTCTTAACATCGACCTGACCATCATTAACTTCCAGCTTCAGCAAACCGTTATTAAGAGGCAAAGTTTTGTCAGTGATCAGCAGCGAAACTGCGCCCTGTATATCTGCGGCAATATTAGTCAGCTGCACGAGTGCCTGACGCACATTAATGCAGCGCGCCATCATAAACGGCTGCAAGCTGCCGGCATAATTCTGATCCTGTAAATGCAGGTACATTTTATCCCATGCTTCTGCCAGCCAGCTGAACTTTTCAGCTTCTGTTACATGCCCTCTGGCAAAACGCAGCAAAGCATCCCGCGCAGCTGTTTCTTCTGCCAGCAGCTCCTGCACTGTAAAAGTTCTATCGGCAATGCTGTAAAGCATATATCCTAAAACCTGCCCGCCCCGTTTGGCAAGCACGGCTTTGACCTGCTCTCCCTGATGGACTGACAGTAAATTCCGCCAGTTTTTATCATTCCGCTTGACCGCGCCATGATAAGCAGCAGTTACAGCAGCATATACTTTGGCAAAAGCCTCTGCCTCCTGCTCTAACCCTGCCCGCTGCAGAGTAATATCAGCAGAAGCACTGCCGGCCTTAGGAAGCACAGCTAAAGGCATCTCGTAACGATGCCTGTAATAGCAGTAATCAAACTGATAAGGACGATAGATCCCGGCACTGATCGGCATCAGCAAAACAAACGCCTGTTTCTGAGCCCGCAAAACTGCAAAAGCAGTATCAAGAAGCGGCCCGAACAAATGTCTGCCCCTGTATTCCGGCGCTGTTGCCACACCAACAATATACGGCACTTGCAATTCCTGACCGCGTAAATTGATGGTATAAGGATTCAAGTGCAGCATATTCATCAAACTGCCGTCAGCTTCATCAAACCCGCCCAGTATCATATTCTCTTTTAAGCAGTATTCATCAAAATACCACTTAAAAAAAGGAGTATCGTTTTTTTCAAAGCAATAATCCCATAATTCCATTATTTTAGGTAAAGTTTCGTCATTAATGATACGAAAATCCATACTGTACCTCTATTTAAAAACAGCCGAATATTTTTTGATCATAAATTCCGGATGATAAGATTCCTTCGCAGTACGCAGGCCTTCATGCCCCATATCCTCTTCTCTGTTTAAATAAACTACGTCGCCCCAGGCATGTTCGGCAAATTCTTTATTGATCGCCGCATAGATACCGCGAATTTCAGGATTTGCTTTTTCAACATGCAAAACAGCTGTATCATCATTGATTTTTTTACCGAAGCTGAAAGCTTCGATTTTCCCGTCAATACGAATAGCGCCGCCACGCAGTCCCAGCGCTTCAAAATTGTCAAGCGCTTCATGGATAGCGCATTGCTCACAGCGCAGACTCTCGTCTTCACCGACACGCTTTTCGCACCACTCATCGCCAAACGCTTTACACTCTTCATAATTATCCGGCCCGATCGGTTCATAAACATAATCAGGATACTCTTTTTTAAAAGCATTATAGTGATTCTTCTTGCCATGATATTTACGCCCCGACAGATTAGCCAGTTTTTCACGTAAATAAACATAGTCCCAGTTATCACGGTCTTCAACAAACTCCATCTCCGGAAAAGCCTTTAACAGACGTTCTTTGCCGGCTTCATAAATACCATGGATCTCAAACGGCTTGCCTTCATGATATTCTTTGATCGCCGCAAATACTTTCGGCAGATCTTCATCCTTGCCGCCAAATGGCTGTAAAAAGAAGTCAACTTCATTACGTTTAACCTTGATCACCAGAAAATCATGTACTATCGTCCAGTAAATGCCATAGCAATCCTGCCACACAAATAAATTAGTAAATGCACACTCCGAACCACGCTGGTCAGGACGTGATAAATAACTTTCAAACAAAGGCCTGTCAGCCAGTGTTATCTTTTTTAGTTCTAAAATAAAAAGGACCTCCTTAAGATACACAGTTTTCCTATCTTGATATTATACCACAAGGGCATATATTCTCACTAGGCTCGAAAATACCTCGCCAAGTGTTCATATTATACCACAAAACTATCTATTTACTAAAGAAAAAACCAATTGCCTAAGCAATTGGTTTTTTTAAACTTCATTAATTAATTAGCCTTTGCGAGCGTTGAAGCATTCGCGGCAGTATACCGGACGATCCATAGAAGGACGGAACGGTACTTCTGTGTCTTGACCGCATTCTGCGCAAGTAGCATGGAACATTTCGCGAGCCGGGCGCTCGTTGTTGATGCCCATACGTTGTTTGCGAGCTTGACGGCAACCGGGGCAACGGCCGGGTTCATTCGTGAAGCCTTTTTCTTCGTAGAATTCCTGCTCGGAAGCAGAGAATACGAATTCGGTGCCGCATTCACGGCATACTAAGGTTTTGTCTTCTTTCATTGGTTAATCACTCCTTACATTAAACATACCCCATAAGGACTTATAGATGTTACCACTGCTTCCTCATGTTGCGTATGTAGCATGGAAGAAGTTCGGAACCCTACCCGGACCACTGAGATATACTATAAGCAGTATATCTAAAAAAAAGATAAAAGTCAACAAGAAATGTACATTTTAAAATTTATAATTATTTAGGGTATTTTATTCCATCAGAGTTTACATTATCTTTTAAATAATGTGTATCGTTTACATACTCAATCGTAAAGCGGTCCTGCCATTTGGCAATGCAGGTAGTACTGGCGTTATGCACACCAAACATCCACAATTTATTAAGATCCAGCCCCAGCAAAAGACAAAGCTGCACTCTTACGACACCGCCATGAGAAACTATTGCTATATTTTTATCGCTGTCACTTTTAAAAATATCTTCGCATACAGATCGAACACGCGCGGCAACGTCATCAAACGATTCTCCGCCCGGCATTCTGCACTGTGCCGGCTGTTTAAAAAACAGTTCCAGCTGATCGTTCCATTTTGCCTTAACCTCTTCATAGCTCAAGCCTTCCCATTCGCCGAAACAAACTTCTTTCAGTTCGTCCAGCGGCTGGATCTTGAGACCGTGGAATTTTGCCAAAGGTTCAGCTGTCTGTCTGGCACGCTGCATAGAACTGGAATAGATCTCGTCCAGTTCGAGTCCTTCGTAATACTTTCCTAAATCAGCCGTTTGCTTAAAGCCTTTGCTGTTGAGAGGATTATCGATATGCCCCTGAAATTGAAATGTTTGATTGGCATCTGTCTCGCCATGCCTTATAAGATAGATTTTGCCCATATTGCCTCCTTATTACTTTCCTTTTACTTGTACTGAATGTGAAAATTCTTCCATTTCAGCATGTACTCCTGCTTCGGCAAAAGTCTCCATCTCATTATACGCTTTTATACCTGCATCGAACAAGGTAAAAGCTAAAACTGCACCTTCTCCGGCACCACTGTTGATCGCCAATCTTAGCGGCGCAGACATTTGCAGCCAGTTTAATAATTTTTCCATACCGGGCTCTGCGGATACGTGCCCTGCCATACAATATTCAAGAGACACAGGAGCTAATTTGCCGGCGGCAATAGCAGCCAGGCAGGCAGCGATACCATCCAGCATCACGGGAACTTTACAGGCTGCCGCCTGTAAAACAGCTCCTGTCATTGCTGTTATTACATGATCATCAAGCTTTTGCAGAAATTCGATCCCTTCAAGTTCTAAAAGTGCTTCCATCTGTTCTGTAACCTGATGCTTTTCCGGGCTGCCCAAAGCCAGCATTTGCAGTTTCTCTGTAGTAATGTATTCTTTAGTCAGGATCGCCCCCTCTTCAAGTGCGTCCTCAAGATTTACAGCCGTAGTCATCAGGGGATAAACCTCTGCTTTGGCCTCATGTGCCAGCAAAACAACTGGCAGTTCTCCCTGCATCGCTTTAGCAACAGCCTGTGTATCAGCGCTCCATAGCAGCAAAGCTTTTTTAGGATATTGAACAGCCTTTTTATCAGCGCTGCCAATGATGCCGGCATAACGGGAAACCATTTCTTCCAGTTTAGCGAGTGAACCGACCGGTTTAATCAAATTGTCGAATCTGCTTTGCGCTTCATCTACTTTTTGACTATCGATCGGTTTTATTTGTTCAATAATATTATTTATATCCATCGTTAAACCTTCCTTATCTTAATAAAAATACTGCTGTCAGCAAATAAATTACATTACCGCACTCAGTCAAGGCACCATAAGTGTCGCCTGTAAGTCCGCCCAACTGCGTTTTCAAATACTGCGCCAGCATCAACGTAAAAGCAAAACATATGCCTGCCACAGCTAAATATTGCCAGCCGCAGGCCGCAATAACAGCGGTACATACCGCAAAAGCAATATATGTATAAACCGGCTTGGCATATTTGGTAAACATATGCCCGATCCCTTCTTTACGTGCATAAGGGAAATTGACAATAAACACCACCATAAAGGTTCGTGTAGCAACGGACATCGTCAGTAAAACCCAGGTCAGTGTTGCTCCATCCAGTTCGAGATACGCCGCTATTTTAAGCAGGACTAAAATAATGATCGCCAATACAGCATTAGAGCCGACATGGCTGTCCTTCATTATTTCCAGCATTCGCTCACGGCTGCGAGCCGAAAAAACACCGTCAGCAGTGTCCATAAAGCCGTCATACATCAAACCGCCAGTAATGATGATCTCAGCCAGCAGTAAAAGGGTCACCCGTAAAAAAAGCGGTGTTTCAATATAAAACAAACCATAGTTTACCGCCGCCAGGAAAGCTCCGATTACCAAACCTACCAATGGGAAATACGGAACGCTGCGTGAAAAATCTTCGTCACGCCAATCGGTTCGTTTAGAAAAACGTACTCTTGTCAAAAATTCCAGGCAAGTGATAAAATCACGCATGCATGCCACCACGCTTAGTCAGTTCTTTATAGGTATTAATCGCCATCTGCAAAATAACGATCGCCAGAGAAGCTCCTGTTCCCTCGCCAAGACGCATCCCGGCATCGACGATAGGCGTGAGCTTCAACACTTCCAGCATTTTTGCGTGCGATATTTCTGCAGAAAGATGTGAACAAAGCATATACTCGGCGCAGGCTGGTTCCAGACCGTAAGCAAGTAAAGCGGCAGCAGTAGCGTTTACCCCATCGACCATTGTCGGCACACGGCGTCTGGCACCGGCAAGGATCATTCCAGCCAACCCGGCATGATCATAACCGCCAACCTTACAGATAATATCCATAGCATCGCCCAAACGGGGCTGGTTTTTAGCCAGACCGTCAGCGACGACCTTTCTTTTTATCGCCATTCTTTCGTCATTGATACCGGTTCCTCTTCCGACAGTAAGCTCTGGAGGCAGGCCCAGAAAAGCGGAAACTATTGCCGCAGTAGAAGTAGTATTGCCGATTCCCATTTCTGCCGTAACCAATAAATTATACCCTTTATCAATACATTCATCAGCAGCCTTCATTCCTACTTTTAAAGCTTGCTCAGCCTGCTGCAGGGTCATCGCCGGTCCCTGCGTAAAATCCTCCGTGCCCCAGGCGACCTTTTCCTGATAAACTTTCGGCATGGCGCTCAAATCAAAAGCCGTACCTGCATCAACCACAAAAACATCAGCACCGGCATGGCGTGCCATAACATTAGCTCCGGCAGTTTCCCGCATATAGCCGTTAATCATCTGCATCGTCACTTCCTGCGGATATGCACTGACGCCGTATTTTGCGATCCCATGATCGCCGCACATCAGCAGCATTGCACTTTTGATACGATCCGGCAATGCTGTGCCGGTCATAGCGGCATATTGCTCAACCATTTCCTCCAGCTTGCCTAAGCTGTGCAGCGGTTTATCCATTTTTGCCCAATTACTTTTTATCATTGCCGCAGCATTGCTGTCCAACGGCGGGATAATTATTTTTTCCATTACTCTGCTCCTTCATCATCAAAGTTAAATGCCATTTTCTTGACGTCGATCGCCTGACCTGCGACACAATAAAATACTCTGTCACATTCAGCGGCAACCTGCTGATTTACCCATCCGGCAAGATCTCTGTACTCACGTGCCATAATATTATCAGGCACAATACCGCTGCCAACTTCATTGGTAACAAATACTACCAGCTTTTCTGTTTTTCTGGCGGCTTCCAATAACTTTGCTATCTCGCCTTTGACAAATATTACCTTTTCTTCAAAAGTTCCCGCAGCCGCAACCTTACCATACATTAAATTACTCATGTATAAAGTAAGGCAATCAAATAAAATTGCGTCTGCCCCCTGCCCCGCCTCATCCATTACCTGCTCGGCAGCATAGGGCGCTTCGTAATTATTCCATCTTTGGGGAGAACGACGTTCCTTATGGAGACGGACACGCTCAGCCATCTCGTCGTCAAAGATTTCAGCCGTAGCTATATAAGCGCACTTGCGTCCATAATGCAAAACCAAACGCTCAGCAAACTCACTTTTGCCGCTGCGCGCACCGCCGGTTACTAAAATCAATTCTTTGTTCATTTTTAAGCCTCCCTTCAAAATAAAAATACCCTCTCGAGAGAGGGCATAAACAAACAACCTATGCAAGTATCCACCTATCTCCCGTAGGCATAAGATACCCGTAACAGGCAGGTCTCCTGGCTCAGGTTCAACATTCAACTGCGCCTTCCCAGTTTCCCAGTGGCATATTGCAGTGAACTCCCCTTTACAGTAGCGGGACTGCGCCGGATTTACACCGGTCTTCCCTATTAAGCGCCGACCGCGATCGGCACACCTGTTGATTTTTTCCAATACTATATATTCTACATTCTTTTACAAAGTCCTGCTGACTTGCAAATCATTTTTTCATATTCTTCGTCTAAATACTCATGCGCGTCA
The DNA here is from genome assembly GCA_900545535.1 of uncultured Phascolarctobacterium sp. Lineage (GTDB taxonomy): Bacteria > Bacillota > Negativicutes > Acidaminococcales > Acidaminococcaceae > Phascolarctobacterium. Next base: position 19,957 of record UQZN01000020.1, on the reverse strand, counting down.
TTGACATTTCTGACTGTAATCAAAACGCGGCTGCGTCCAAACCAGTAATACACCCTGATTTTATACCACTGCGCCACACCGTCAGCACCAACAAACCTGCATTCGCAGCCTGAATGCTCCGGCGCATTATTGTAGTTCGCACATAAAACATCAAAATCAACAGTGGCAGCAAATTTTTCGATATCTTCAGGATACAGCAATTCCTGAACGATATGCTTATAATCAGTCTTATAAGCACCTGTATACGGAATAAAAACATTCCCTGTTGGGTTAAAAGCCATTCTTGAATAACGGCCGTCTTTTAAATTCAATTCGATGGCAAAATCGTACATTTGCGGAAATAAATCTCCCAAATCTCTGTATGACGGCAGTTTGACAGTACGGCCATAGCCGTTAATACTGCGCCGTTCAGCATTAATGATTTCAATTTTGCTCAAATTCAACAGTTTTTCGAACTGCGGTCTTCTCAGGGGCTGACAATAATAAAATCCCTGCGCTATATTACAGGAAACACTCTTCATTATTGCTACCTGCGCTTCTGTTTCCACGCCTTCACAAATCATTGTGATGTCCAGCTCTTTGGCAATAGCGGCCATACCTTTGATGATCTTGATATCTTTATCATTGTCACAGGCAGCGAGCATTCTTTTATCAATTTTCAAAATGTCAACACTGATATCACTTAAAATGCGCAGCGATAAATACCCGGCACCAAAATTATCGACCGCGATCTTAAAGCCCTGATTTTTCAGTTCATCAACCTGCATACCTGCAAAATTCACATCATCAGCCAATAATCGTTCAGCAAGCTCAACTACTAAAAGCTTATGAGGAACATTATGTTTATCTGCAGTCTCTTTTAAAGAATTGATAAAATTCTCATCTTTGAAATGTTCAAAAGAAAAATTACATGAAATGGGAAAAACCTGTAGACCTAAAGCCAGGCGCAAGGCCAAGAAATGGCAAATCTCTTCAAAAACAAAATTCTCAAATTTAGACAGCTGGTTACTGTCTGCCAGAATCGGGATCAAGACCTCGGGAAGGATTATACCACGTTTAGGATGCTCCCACCGCAGCAAAGCTTCTGCTCCAACGATCTCATTTGTATAAATGTTATATTGCGGTTGGAAATAAACCGCAAACTCTTTATTTTCCAGGCCGCTGCATACTTCTCCCGCCAGGGCATAATAACCGGTTGCAGCTTCCGGATCATTGATCATGAAGAAACTGCGGCTGCATTTACGAAAAACTTTTTTATTGAGCTGGGCGATGGTTTTAACCAGTGCGTCTTCCAGGGAATCTTCAAAGTGAAAAACATACAGATCGCCGCGAAGCTTGATGCTGATATTGCAAATACGCTTTACTTCGCTTTCCACCATATCAGCTAAACCGTCAAACCAGTTATTATGTGTCTCTTCATCGACAAACGGAACCAGGCAGAAAAATTTATCTCCGCCCTGTCTGGTTGTTAGATAGCCTTTCACGACCCGCCGGTTAAGTTCTGTTCCCAATATCCGCAAAACATTATCCGCCGTTTCACGACCATAAATATCTACGATATCATGATAAGGCTCAATATCCAAATGTATCAGCGCCCAAGGTTCTTTTCTGTGCTGCAGCAATTCATCTGCCTGTTCTTTAAATTTATCAAAGCCCAGTGTTCCGCTGACCTTATCACGCACATATTTCTGCGAATAAAGCATCCTTTGATGCTCAGAAGATTTAAGATAGAGAATAGCTACGAACACACAAAAAGCAAGGATCGACAACAGGTAAAAATTCATATTAATCTCCCATTATCATTCTATATAATTAGGGTAAGTATATATCTTTCGTATAAAAAATACTACATTTTTAATTACTTCAAAACATTTTTAAAGTAATTTAACTCAAAAGAAAATGACCATAGAGCTCTTGCAGAACCTATGGTCATTTTGTTTTAAGCTTCTACTTCTACTTCAACTCTTGCTAAAATGAAACATAAATCAGAAAGCCTGTTCAAACAAATGAGAACCTGAGAATTGACTTCTTCAGTTTCAGATAAACGGAGCAGACAGCGCTCGGCACGACGTGTAGTAGTACGCGCAATGTCCAAAGCAGCTGATCCGGGGGTGCCTCCGGGGATGATAAAATGACTCAAAGGTTGGAGCATATTATCGAATTTATCGATAGTTTCTTCAAACATTTTTACATGCTCTTCTTTGATATAAGGCTCAGGCAAGTTCAAGCTTGCTATATCAGCCATCAGTGACATCAGCAGCTGCTGTACTTTATAAATCGTTTCTCTGACATCCTCGCGTCTGACTGTAGCTCTTGCCAAGCCAAGCGCCGAACTGATCTCATCAACGGTACCGTAAGCTTCCACTCTCATGCTTTGCTTCGGTACGCGTTCGCCTGTATAAAGTCCGGTAGTGCCTTTGTCGCCGGTTCTGGTATATACTGATGCTTTCATTTTGCCACCATCCTTCCGGAAAATTTTTGATTAATAAATTTCTTCAGCTTTAAAGAAATTTTTGATTTCACGGGCAGCGGATTCTTCACCGTCGCTGCCATGAACGATGTTTTCGCCGATAGTCAGCGCGTAATCGCCACGGATGGAACCGGGAACAGAATCTAAAGGATTGGTAGCGCCCATCAGACCGCGAACTGCTTTAATTGCGTTCTCGCCGGAAATGACCATTGCTGCAACCGGACCGGAAGTAATGAATTCAACCAGTTCTCCGAAGAAGGGTTTGCCTTCATGTTCAGCATAATGATATTTAGCTTGTTCTTCTGTGATTTTTACTAATTTTAAAGCCGAAACTTTCAAGCCGCGGCGTTCAAAACGAGCGATGATTTCACCAATCAGATTTTTTTTGACACCATCAGGTTTTACGAGTACGAGTGTTTGTTGCATTGGAATCTCTCCTATCTAGACTATTTAATTTATACTAAACCGCTAAGCGATTTTAGCCTTTTAAAAGCTGCTGATACTTTTTCTTATCCAGTTTATCGATCATTGCCGTAATCAGCTGCACAGCTCCTTCATAATCGTCCATATGAATTATAGACTGATGGCTGTGTATGTAACGGGTAGGAATACTGAAGGTCAAGGTCAAAACGCCGGCATCATGCAAATGAATACGCCCGCCGTCAGTAGCGCCCCCTTCAGAAATACTGATCTGCGTCGGAATTTTCAACTCCTCGGCAACCTCTTTGGCAAAGTCACGCAGGGCCGTATTGGGGATCATACCAGCATCAAAGATCGTGATGGCAATACCCTTTCCCAGCTTGGCCGGAGCAACATCATCACTTACGCCAGGCGTACCGCCTGCCACACAGGTATCAATAACAAAAGCAACATCAGGGCTCAGCAGATTAACGCTGGTCTGAGCACCGCGCAAACCAACCTCTTCCTGTACTGTGGCAACGCCATAGACAGTATTGGGATGTTTATCAGTACTGATATTTTCCATAACATCTGCCATTACCGCACAGCCAATACGATTATCCCACGCTTTCCCAAGCAATGTCTTTCCATCACCCATAACCGCAAATTCAGCATACGGCGTTACCGGGCAGCCTTCGAAAACGCCCAGATTACGCGCCATCTCTTCGTCAGCAGCGCCAATATCAATATACATATCACGCTTGGCAACAACCTTTGTCCGCTCTTCCGGTGTCAGAATATGCGGCGGCTTGCTGCCGATAACGCCGACAAGATCACCTTTGCTGCCATGCACAGTAACACGCTGACTGAGCATGACCTGCTCCCACCAGCCGCCTAAACAGGTAAATTTCAAAAACCCTTCTTTAGTAATATGCTTAACCATAAAGCCTATCTCATCCATATGACTGGCAAGCATGATTTTCGGCAGCTCTTTACCTTTGCCTTCATTAGTAAAAACTACGCTGCCTAATTTATCATAGGATACTTTCGCTTTATCCTGCAATCGTTTTTGCAGCAGATTTTTAATCGGCGTTTCAAATCCTGAAACACCGCAGGTTTCAGAAAGCTGTTTTAGCCAGGTTAATTTTTTATCCAATTATTTTGCACCTCCATTGCTGCGCATTGCTTTTGCCTGCGCGCGTAACCGTGCTACACGGTCTGCGGTGCTGGGATGTGTGCTGAATAGCTGCTGCATATCTTTCGCACTGAAAGGACAAATGATAAACATATGGGCAGTATTTTCAGTAGCACCCGGCATCGTTCTGTTTTTAGCATAAGACTCTATTTTCAGCAAAGCGTCCGCCAAAGCATCAGGATTGCCGCTTAACTCACCGCCGGATTCATCAGCCATATATTCTCTGGAACGCGAAACTGCCATCTGGATAATCCCGGCAGCCAGAGGCGCCAGTATCATCATAGCCAACCCGACAATAGCGCTGCTGCTGTTATTGCGGTCTCTGTCTCCGCCGCCAAAAAACATGCCCCAGTGCGAGAGCGTCGTAATAATACCCGCCATGGAAGCAGCTATTGTCCCGATCAAAATATCACCATGCTTCACGTGGCTCAATTCATGTGCCAAAACACCTTCGATCTCATCTTTATCAAGCGCATTGGCCAAAGCGGTAGTTACTGCAACCGCAGCATGTTCAGGATTGCGGCCGGTCGCGAAAGCATTCGGTACGGGACTGTCGATAATATATAATTTGGGCATTGGCAAATTGCCTCTTTCTGCCAAACGCTGCACCATTTTATATAATGCAGGCGCACTTTTTTCATCAACCTGTTTGGCATTATATTGTGCCAAAACCAGTTTATCACTGTTCCAGTACGAAAATAGATTCATGGCGAGTGAAATGATAAGCATCATCATCATACCGCGGGCACCGCCGAAATAGTCTCCGACCAGTACCAATAACACAGTAAGAGCCGTCATTAAAAAAGCTGTTCTCATACTTTTTGGTTCCTCCTCAAAATAAAGACCGGCAAACATCATCTATAAGACTTGCTTAAGCCTTGTAGAATATTATACCAAGTACTACACTATTTTTCAATTTGCGCTTTAACAGCTGTCAACATATTTTCACTGTTTTCACGAACTTTTTTCTTTAAAATAGGATTTAACAGTCCGGCGATCATTGGAATACCAAATTCAAAATCTACCAGCAGCGAAACTTCCGTACCTTCATTTACAGGAACCAGCTTCCATTCGCCCTCCATTTTCTTCAAATCACCCTCCGTCTGACAATAAGTGATCCGCAGCTCTTCCGGGTAAAAAGTATCACGCTCGGTCCAGACTATTTTACGCCCGTCTACATTGGAGACCCAATGAGAAACCGTAGTATTCTCACCACGTTCTAAAATCTCTACGCTGACCAGATCCTGCATAAAAGAAGGATAGGCTTCCATATTTTTTATTATTTCAAAGATCGGCTTACTGTCGCCTTTGATCACGATTTTTGTTTCTACGCAAGGCATAATTCTGCTCCTTTTATAAATCTTCAATCACTTCAGCCGTACTGCGTACAGCTTCTCTAAAGATCATCAAAACCTGATCGATAATATCTGTCGGCATAATCAAAGGCGGTTCGATCCGAATAACTTTAGGATTATTTAAAGTGTAAGCAATAATGACGCATTTATCGATCATCAGCGACATCAGCATACCGCCGGCACCTTCTTTAGTAAGTTCAATGCCGATCATCATACCGCGGCCGCGGACCTCTTTAATGACAGAAGGATATTCTTTTTGGATCGCTTCCAGACCTTTTTTAAAGTATGCTCCGGCAGCTGCGCCGCGGGCAAGCACATCATTTGCTTCGATATAATGCAGGGCAGCATTAGCAGCAGCACAGGCCAGTTGATTGCCGCCAAAAGTTGAAGTATGTAAAAAAGGTGCTTCGATCAGGCCAGCCCAGGCCTCAGCAGTAGCCGTTATAGCGCCAACAGGCATCACCCCGCCGCCTAAAGCCTTGGCTGTAGCCATTATATCCGGAGTTATCTGCTCATGATCAACACCAAACCAGGTACCAGTCCTGCCGATACCGGTCTGTACTTCATCAGCAATCAATAAGACGCCATATTGGTCACATAATTCTCTCACGGCTTTTAAATAGCCTTCCGGTGGAACGATGATCCCACCCTCACCCTGCACTGGTTCTAAAATAACTGCCGCTGTTTCATCATCAATCACTTCAGCAAGAGCGTCTATCTCGCCGTATTCTACATGAGTAAAATTATCCAGCAGCGGTTTAAACGGATCCCTGAACAAATCTCTGCCTGTAGCCGTTAAAGAACCGAAAGTTTTGCCATGAAACGCATTCTTGGCGGCAATAAACTTTTTTCTTTTTGTTGCCAGACGCGCAACTTTAAGGCAGCCTTCAACAGCTTCTGTACCGCTGTTGACGAAAAAACTGTATTGTAGATCACCGGGAGTGACTTCTGCCAGTTTTTCTGCCAGATCAGCCATAGGCCTGTTAAAAAGCACTTTCCCGCTCATAGGCATTTTATGTAGCTCGGCTTCCACCGCCGCTATAACTTCCGGATTTCGATGACCCAAAGCAAACATGCCATAACCGCCGAGGCAATCAATAAACTGTTTGCCTTCACTGTCGGTTATTATCCAACCCTCTGCGTGGCCTTCAACGCTTGCCAAACCCATGAAACGAAATAATTTCGCCTGGGCCGGATTGATATATTTTTCATATTTACTGATCGTTTCTTCAACATACATAGTCAATTCCTCCGTTTATTTCAACAAACTGCTTACGGGAACCAACTGGATTCCAGATGCATTTACTTCATCAATGACCCTGCTCCAGGCTGCAGCAGTATGCGGCCGGGCGTGGCAAATAGCAATGGCGCTGCCGTTTCTGTCAGCCATTTCCACCGCCTGCCAGATTTTAGCAATAATGTCGTCTTCGTTGGCACTGTTGTCCAAAAAGATATTGTTGCGTGCCGTAGGCACACCCATACTGCGTGCGACCTGGTCGCCAATAGATTTGGAATAGGTACTGCTGTCTACAAAGAACAGACCTTGCTGCTTCAAAACTTTCAGTACGGCTTTCATCGTTGCTTCATTACTTGTTGCTTTTGAGCCCTGATGATTATTAACGCCTTCGATCCCAGGCAGGCTGTCTACTGCTTTGCGCGTCACTTGCTGAACCTGGTCAGCAGTCATATCAGTCAGTATGGTAGCTTTGCCCTCAGACATTGCTGTTCTGTCCATCGGTTCCATCGGCAAATGCAGCATGGCAGTCTTCCCGCCGCCTTTTATAACATGCAAAGCGTCGCTGCTGAAATCCTTATAGGGAAGGATCGCATAACTAAAGGGCGCATTTAATTTGACCAATTTCCTTACCGGCGCCAGATCATAACCGCAGTCGTCAATAATAACGGCTAATTTACCATGATACTTCTGGGTCGTTTTTTTGTCATCCTTCTTCTTACTCTCATCTTCTTTAATATCTTTGTCTTCCTTCGTCAGATTTAAATTATGATAAAAGTAAACCGTATCGGTGACAAAATTCATTTTACCTGTTCCTGCTTTGGCAGAAATGGCAATTTCCATCCGCACTGCTTCCCAACCGTTGTAAGTCGCATCGCGCTGATTGAGTACAAGCATTTTCGTACCGGCAATTTTCTCTCCCAGCCAGTCGGCCGCCCCCTCTAATCCTGTGCTTGGCGGAACGCCAATAGCCAGCTGACGCTTATTCCAGACCACTTCTCCGCCTGTTTCCTTCATGCGCTCATGCTGATCTTCACGGCCATTGTCAGTTAACTGCCAATTATCTTTCGATAACAAAATATCGTCAACTGCCCTGTGTGCTTCTTTTGATTCTTCCCGTAAATCAACAGCAGAAGAACCAGTCAGGCCTTTATCAAGCACATCTTTTTCTCCGCCTCTGCTCGCCGCATAATAAATACCGCCGGCAACGGCTATAGCCAATAATACTAAAATCAGAGTCAGAACGAAGCCTCCGCCTGATCCCTTTTTTCTATTACTCCTTCTCGCCATAGTAGCCTCCTCTATGCCCGCGGATGCGCTTTTTCATAAATATCGCGCAGGCGTTTATTTGTCAGATGCGTATAGATCTGTGTTGTAGAAATATCTGAATGTCCTAAAAGTTCCTGCACAGACCGCAGATCAGCCCCATTATCAAGCAGATGCGTCGCAAAAGAATGCCGCAGCATATGCGGTGTAAGCTCCTTACTTAACCCTGCCTGATGCCCATAACCGCGAATGATCTGCCAAAACCGCTGCCTTGTCATTTCATTACCGTTCATGCTCAAAAATAAATTTTTGACAGCGGAATTTTTTGTATGGACCAACTGCGGCCTTACAACATGCAGATATTTGTCTAAATATTCAACAGCTATACCGCCTACAGGTATCAACCGCTCTTTAGAGCCTTTGCCGAAAGCGATGATATATTTCATCTGCAGATTAACCCCACTGACAGGTAAACTCAGCAATTCGGAAACGCGCATTCCTGTCGCATAAAGCACTTCCAGCATTGTGCGGTCACGATAGCCTTCATGCGTCCCCAGATCAGGCTGCTCCAAAAGCTTCAGCACCTCTTCCGGATTTAAAACCCTGGGCAGTTTGATGCCTTTCGTTCCCGCTTCCACAACTTCAGCAGGATCAATATCCAAATAGCCTTCTGCCGTCATAAAACGATAAAAAGATTTTATGGCAGCCAGCTTCCGTGCTATTGTTGCTGCTGCCAGGCCTTTATTTTTCAAACCTGTCATATAGCGAATGATCTGTTCACGCGATACTTTCGCCAGCGCGTCATTATCAGGCAAAGACAAAGCTTCTTTAAACAAACGTAAATCACGCTCATATGCCAGTCGTGTATTCGGCGATAATCCCAATTCAACTGTCAGATATTCAAAAAATAAACTTAACTTATCGTTCATAATTTATCCTCAAAAAAGAAAAACAACGCTCAAGCGCTGTTTTTCAAAAGATTATTGTTCGCGCTTCTCTGGCTGCATAATTGTAATATTAGCCGCCGGCGAAATAGTCGATATAGCATGCTTATAAACAAGCTGTTGTTTACCTTCGTTTTCAATAATAACGGTAAAGTTATCAAAACCTCTTACCAGCCCTCTGATTTGAAAGCCGTTAACTAAATAAATAATAACACCCAGGTTTTCTTTACGTACGTGGTTCAAAAAGCTGTCCTGAAGATTCATTGTCGGTTTTGGTCCACTATTATTCATAAGTTTCCCCTCCAAAGTAATTTCTAACTATATATCCTAATTCTACCGCAGTTTAAACTTTTCTACAAGCATTTGCTGCATATCCTCAATAATCTTTTCATATACAGGTTCTTTTCCCACATCGAACCATTCGATATAGGGCATCTGACGATACCAGGTAAATTGCCGTTTGGCAAAATTCCGCGTTGCCTGTTTCAATTTCTCAACAGCGGCCGCTTTATCCATCTGCCCCTGTAAATACCAGGTTATCTGCCTGTAACCAATGCTGCGCATCGACTGGACATCTGGAGAGACGCCGCTTTCAAGCAGCTTTTCAGTTTCCTCGATCAACCCGTCTGACAGCATTTTATCAACTCTGGCATTAATCCGTGCGTACAAATTCTCACGTTCCATACGCAGACCCAAAACAACAGCGTCATAGGGCCACTCTTCAGCCTTCTTATGAGTAATTTTTTCGCCGCCCCGCACTGCCTCGATCGCTCTGATGATCCGCCTGACATCATTAGCATGCAATCTTGATGCCGCGTCTGGGTCAAGCATCTGCAATTTTTCATGCAAAGCACTGTTGCCATGTGCTTTTGCAAATGCTTCCAGCTCCTGCCTCAATTCACTGCATTCTTCGACGGCATTGAACTCATAATTTTCAAGTAAAGCCTTGATATAAAGCCCGGTGCCGCCAACAATTATTGGCAATTTACCGCGCTCATTGATATCAATGATCAGCTTTTCGGCTTTTTCTTTAAAATCAACAACGCTGAATTCAGCATCCGGCGGTAAAATATCAACTAAATGATGCGTCACTTCCGCTAATTCCTCAGCAGAAGGTTTTGCCGTACCGATATTCATTTTTTGATATACCAGCATGGAATCGCCGGAAATTATTTCACCATTAAGACGCTTTGCCAAGGCTATACCGCAATGGCTTTTACCGGTTGCAGTCGGTCCTAAAATAACGGCAACTTTCGGTTTCATGCCGTTACCTCCTTCGGATACCATATTTTACGCGGCTATAACGGCCGCCAACAATTTCTGTGCACCCAAAAGCTTCCAACAGCTTTTGGCCCCGTTCTTTGATAACTACACAGGGAGCTGCTCGCAGCGCAGCCTCAACTGTCTCTGCCGTCAGAGGTTTTTCCCACGCCAGCGGCCGCAGCGGTTCCATATTGGAAGAACCGTTTACAGGTATTCTAAACATTGGATCAAAGTAAACAACATCAAAACTGTCGGCCGGTAAAGCAGCTAAATAAGTCTCCGCTTCTGCACATACCGTTGTTATCCTGCGCATGGCACTATTTAAATCAATATCTTCAGCCTGATAGTTCTGCAGTCCCTCACTGACTACAAAATGCAGTAATGGCGAAGCTTCAACAGCACAAACAACACCCTCAGCTCCTGTAATAAAACTGGCAACAATGGAATCACTGGCCAGCCCCATCGTGCAATCGAGAACTTTCATGCCCGGCTTAAGCTCCAGGGCAGCAACAAAGTGATCGGGCTCGTGCTTTTTTAAGCGCTGCGCACGCAAAACTGCCATACTGGGGTGAAAAAAGAAGGTCCCGGAAGCACTATAGACCTGCGGCCCTTGATTCGTTGCCACTAAAAGTGCGTCCACCTGCTCCCGGTCAAGCAAAAATTTCAAAGATCCCTTGCTGCTGCGTTCCACATATTTCACGTTAAATTTCTCTGCCCATATTTGAGCAAGTTTCTCTAAATCAGCATTTCCATTGCGTCCAACTGTTACTGCAAACTTAAACGATTTCTGCATACTTTTACGTTCTCTTAAACATCTTATACAATTCAGCAGAATTTATTTCCACCATACAGGGTCTGCCGTGAGGACAGGTAAAAGGATGCTCCGTATTGCAAAGATCAATGATCAACTGCCGCATCTGGCGCATATTCAGAACCTCGCCGGCTTTGATGGCTGCTTTGCACGCAGTCATATGCAAAATATTCTGACGCAAATCGCTGGGATCGATCGTTCTTAATTCAGCCAGCATTTGCGTAATTTCCCGCACAAAATCTTCCGCATCATCAGCCTTAATATCCGCAGGCAGGCTTGAAACACGCAGCATAGCTTCGCCTGCTGCCTCTATATCAACACCTAAACGCAGGAATTCTTCCCGATGCTCCTCGATCAAATTGACATCCTGGGACGTAACATCGATATACAAAGGTATCAACATCTGCTGAGCCGGGATATTATTATGAGCAGCGACAAGCTTATCATATAAGATTCGCTCATGCGCGGCATGCTGATCGATCAAAAACAAAGAATCTTCTGATTGGGCAACAATAAAGGTTCTGTCAACCTGTCCCAGAGGCCAGATCGTATCGACGCCGCTGTCAGTATCAGTAAAATCAATAATATTAGAAGCAATATTGTCTTGTTTATCAAAAACATCACGGGTTTCGCTGATCGTATATACAGGTTCTGTTTTAGGAGGTCTGTATGTATATTCCGGCTCTTTCCAAACACTCTGCTGCTGTGCTTTATATTCCGGTGCCGGTTCTGTTTTTACAGCACCAGTATTGCTACCTGAAACCGGTAAAACCTGCGTCTTTGCCTCAACGGACTTATTTTCGCTGCTTTCCGGCAGCACTGCCGGTATCTCCGCTGCTTCTGCAGCAGTCTCAGCAGGTTTAAATACCTGCAGCTCAGAATCATCCAATAATGTCAGATCCTGCGGTTTAGCGCTCATGGGCCGCGTCAATGCGTCAGTCAAAGCTTTGTACATTGCTTTATAAACCGTGCTGTCATCACTGAACTTGATTTCACTTTTCTGCGGGTGGACGTTGACATCAATAGTTTCAGTATCGACATTGATATTCAACACCGCAAACGGAAAACCGCTTTTAGGAATCTGCGACTGATAAGCATGATCGATCGCCTTGGCGATCATTCTGTTAGTAATGATGCGTCCGTTTACCAGCAGGGTCTGCCATTGCCGCGTACCTTTCAGCAAAGTCGGTTTGCCGATAAAGCCCCTTACTTTCACTTCGCTGTCAGCAAAATCTACTGTTAAAAGCTCTTCGCTGACATTTTTACCATACAGCGCCTTGATAGTCTCGACCAGATCACCATTGCCCGGCGTACTTAAAACCTCTTTATCGTTGCTGATAAGCTTAAATCTCACATCAGGACGCGATAAAGCCAGTTTGGTAATCAGTTCACTGATATAGCGGCTTTCTGTTTGTACGGTCCGTAAAAATTTACGGCGGGCCGGAACATTGAAAAACAAATTTTCAACAATGATCGTCGTCCCCGTATGACCACCTGTAGCAATACATTCAGCCTGATCACCACCTTCGATTTTGATCGAAGTAGCAAACTCTTCCGTAACAGGTCGCGTCAGCAGTTGAAAATTACTGACAGAAGCAATACTCGGCAATGCTTCACCGCGAAAACCTAAAGTATTCAGATGCAGCAGATCTTCCGCAGCTCTGATTTTACTTGTAGCATGCCGCAGAACTGCTAATTTTGCATTTTCTTCCGACATACCGCTGCCGTTATCGACAACGCGGATGTATTCTGTGCCGCCGCCAAAAATAGTGACCTCGATATTATCCGCACCTGCATCCAAAGAATTTTCAACAAGCTCTTTGACGACAGAAGCAGGTTTTTCGACAACTTCACCGGCTGCGATCTGATTCGCCGTATTCTGATCTAATAACTGTACTTTTTGTTCGTTCATAATTCACCGCCTTCCCTTTTGGCTTCATCCTGCAATTTATACAAGGCATTCAACGCTTCGATCGGCGTCATCGCCATAACATCCATTTTTAAAATCTGCTGCTGCAAGCCGCTGGCAAACAACGACCCCATCGGCGCCGCTTCTTTTTCTGACCGTGGAGTTATCTGAACACTGCAGGCAGTTTCACAATTGTCATACTCGTCCAGAATCTCCTGAGCCCGGTCAATGACCTTCTTAGGCAGGCCGGCAAGCCTTGCAACATGTACACCGTAACTGCGGTCAGTACCGCCAGGCACGATCCTGCGCAAAAAGACGATATCATTGCCGCGCTCTTTAACGGCAACAGAATAATTTTTAACACCGCTCATAACGTCTTCCAAGGCAATCAACTGATGATAATGCGTAGCAAACAGTGTTTTGGCTTTTATTTTCTCGTGAATAAACTCCATTACCGCACGCGCGATGCTCATACCATCAAAAGTGCTGGTACCACGGCCAACCTCATCCAAAATAATCAGACTGTCCTTAGTTGCATACCTGAGGATCTGCGCAACTTCGTTCATCTCTACCATAAAGGTACTTTGACCGGTTGCCAGATCGTCGCTGGCGCCGACACGAGTAAAAATCTTATCCACAGGGCCAATAGTAGCCTGACGTGCGGGAATAAAGCTGCCCATCTGCGTCATCAAAACCAGCAGGGCAACCTGGCGCATATAAGTCGATTTACCAGCCATATTCGGTCCGGTAATAATAATCATACGTTCGTCATTATTGTTGAGAGTCGTGTTGTTTGGAACAAAAATCTCACGTTCCAGCAAACGCTCAACCACCGGATGGCGTCCGTCATAAATCTTTATTTCACTGCGGTTATTCAATTCTGGACACACATAGTTATATTTAAAGGCAACTTCCGCCAGCGATACTAAAACGTCGATATTGGCCAAAGCCCGGGCTGTTTCCTGCATCTGCACGATCTGAGCCCTGATCTTCTCACGCAGCTGTGAAAAAATATAATATTCAAGCTGCTCGATTTTTTCTTTAGCGCTTAAAATCTTATTTTCAAAATCTTTTAATTCAGGAACTATATACCGCTCGGCATTTACAAGTGTTTGCTTGCGGACAAAATAATCCGGTACATTGGCGCTTTGACCTTTAGAAACTTCGATATAATAGCCAAAAACCTTATTGTAGCCGACCTTTAAGGTTTTGATGCCAGTCTCTTCTTTGATTTTCAGTTCAAAATTCTGCATCCAGGTCTTATTATCACTGGCAATCGAATGCAGTTCATCCAGCTCTAAATCAAAGCCACTGCGGATCATACCGCCTTCGCGTACAGAAAAAGGCGGTTCATCTACGATCGCTGCCATCAAAGTAGTAAAAAGCTCCTGATGCAGATGCACATCTTCACATAACTGTTGTAAAAGTTTGCTGTTACAGGATCTCAGTAAGCTTTTTATTTCAGGAAGCACTGCCAGTGAAGAACGCAGTGAAACCAGATCACGCGCGTTGGCACTGCCAACTTCGATACGCGAAACAATACGTTCTAAGTCAAAAATAGCTTTTAGCTTTTCCTGCAGGTTGCCACGCAGCTGTATATTAGCCAGCAATTCTCCTACTGCTTCCTGCCTTGACCTGATCTGTGACAAATCCAGCAAAGGACATTCGATCCAGTTACGCAGTTTACGGGCACCCATAGAAGTAGACGTAAAATCAAGTACATCTAATAATGTGCCCCGTTTGGAACCATCCCGCATATTTTTGATAAGCTCTAAATTTCTGACAGCCGTTGCATCCAAATTCATAAACTGTTCTTTAGCGATACGCGACAAGCTGTTGATATGCGACAGATCTGCTTTAACAGTTACATGCAGATAACGCAGTAAATGCTCTACCGTATCATGCACTAAAATATCGGCAACATCATCATTGCCAAAATGCTGCGCAAAATACTGCGGCGCTCCTTCTTCTTCCTGATATACCGAAACTGCACATTCCGGCACTTTGCTTTTGATCCAGGCTGCTAAATTCTCCCAATTGGCAATACCGCTATAGGCAACTAATTCTGCCGGCTGAATGCGGAACAGCTGTTCCTTGATCGCCATCAAACGCTCTTCACCAGCAGCACTGAACCATTGGCATTCGCCTGTAGAAATATCGGCGGCAGCAAGACATATTTCACTGCCATCCTCCTGCAGAAAAACTAAATACCTGTTATGTTTATCATCTAAAAGCTGTTCGCTCAAAACAGTTCCGGGCGTAATGATCTTGACGACCTTACGTTCAACGATACCCTTGGCTGCTTTAGGATCTTCCACCTGCTCACAAATAGCGATGCGATAACCTTTTTTGATCAGTTTGGCAATATAATTATCGACAGAATGATAAGGCACGCCACACATCGGTATCTTTTCTTCCATACCGCCGGCACGCCCTGTCAGCGTGATATTCAACTCTCTGGAGGCTGTCAGCGCATCCTCAAAAAACATTTCATAAAAATCGCCTAAACGGAAAAACAGCAATTCATCCTCATGCTGACGCTTTACTTCAAGGTACTGCTGCACCATCGGCGTATAAGCAGTTGTCATTTTACCGCCTTCCCTTTCAAAAGCCAAGTCTGCGCAGTTTCGATCTGCACCTGCACTTTATCACCCAACTTAAACTCTCGTCCTTCTACCGGCCATAAAACCAGCTTATTAGTACGTGTTCGCCCGCTCCATACTTTTTCGTTATTATTGCTTGGTCCTTCTGCTAAAACTTCTAATGTTTTGCCAACTAAAGCTTCATTGCGCTGCACACTCGAAATATTCTGGGCTTCCATCAGTAAATTCAGTCTGGCTTTCTTTACATCTAACGGAACCTGTTCTTCCATTACAGCAGCCGGTGTTCCCGAGCGTTTGGAATAAATAAAAGTAAAGGCCGCATCAAAGCCAACTTCTTTGACCAAATTTAAAGTATCGTTAAAATCAGCCTCTGTTTCCCCAGGGAAACCAACAATAATATCCGTTGTAATAGCGGCTTCCGGCACATAACGCCTGATCATGGCTACAAGTTCCAAATATTTTTCACGTGTATAACCGCGGTTCATTGCTTTCAAAATTTTGTTGCTGCCGGATTGAAATGGGATATGAAAATTCTCGCAAACATGCTCACATTCGGCAACTGCTTTGATAACATCTTCGTGCATATCACGTGGATGACTTGTCATATAGCGAATCCGTTCCACTCCCGGGATTTCATTCACGCGGCGTAATAATTTGGCAAACTGATCTTTTTCGCCAAAATCTTTACCATAGGAATTGACATTCTGCCCTAACAGCGTAAACTCCTTATACCCTTTAGCAACGGCCTGCTCGACCTCATCCACAATATTTTCGATACTGCGGCTGCGCTCACGTCCACGTACATACGGCACAATACAATATGTGCAAAAATTGTTGCAGCCATACATAATCGGGATCCAGGCTGAAAACCCGCTTTGCCGAATACGCTCGCCCTCAAACTCGCTTTCTTTGACCTCCAGACTGTTATACACCCGTTCGCCTTTATCAGCCAAATACTCAGCCAGTATCTCCTTAAAACCATTGACATGGGCTGTACCGATCAATAAATCGATTTGCGGATGTTTTTTGATCAGTTTCTCACCATCCTTCTGCGCCATACAGCCGGCAACACAAACGATCTGTCCCGGACGCTTTGCTTTGACCCCTTTTAATTCACCAATTTTACCTAAAATGCGTTTTTCCGCACTTTCACGTACGCAGCAGGTATTTACTACAACTACATCCGCATCATGAAAATCGTCAGCAGCGCTGTAGCCAAGCTCCTGCAGCTGGCCGGCATAATGCTCAGCGTCACTTTCGTTCATCTGGCAGCCGTAATTTAAAATCGCATAAGTTTTTGCTGTCACTGAATACACCTCATATTAAAATTGAAACCGCAACTAAGCAGCTTCGCAAAATTACCTGTATTATATTATTATACCTTTTTAGGTTAGCAGTGGCAAATTTTAAGCGGTAAAAATTTAGCAAAAAAGCAGAGCATCTGCTCTGCTTTATAGTATTCAACCTTTATACCAGGCTACAGTTTTAGTCAGTGATTCTTCAAAAGCATAATGCGGTTTCCAAGCCAATTCATTTTTGATTTTTTCACAATCCATAGGATAACGTAAATCATGCCCAGCCCGGTCTTCCACAAATTCAATTACATTTTCATCTTTACCCAAAATTCCCAGTACCACTTTTATAAAAGTTAGATTGGCTATTTCGGTACCGGCCGCAATATTATAAATATGACCTGCTTTTCCATTTTTGAGTATTTTATCAACAGCAATACAATGATCAAGCACATATAACCAGTCACGTTTATTTAAACCAGTACCATAAACAGGTATCTTTTGTCCGCTCTCTGCTAAAGCTATGATCTTAGGCAAAAGTTTTTCACTATGCTGCCAGGGTCCATAATTATTACTGCTGCGGCTGATAGTTACATATAAACCATATGTCCTGGCATAAGCCAAGCACAATAAATCAGCTGCTGCCTTTGAAGCAGCATAAGGACTGGAAGGATGTAAGGCAGCTTCTTCTGTGAACCCACGCCAGTCATAATCTAACGGTTTGTCCCCATATACTTCGTCCGTAGATATCTGATGAAATCTTGCTACAGCAAACTTAACACAGGCATCTAACAATACACCTGTACCTTCGACATTAGTTTTAGTAAAAATAGCCGGAGACTTGATAGAAGTATCGACATGGCTCTCAGCCGCAAAATTTATCACTGAGTCGAACTTATACTGCGCAAAACACATTTCTACAAATTGCTCATCACAAATATCGCCCTGGATGAAAGTAAAATTATTTAATTTAACGACATCTGCCAGCGCCGCCATATTAGCAGCATAGGTCAGCTTATCCAGGCAAACAATTTCATCATTCGGATACTGCTGTAAATGCCAATTTATATAATTACTGCCAATAAAACCGGCACCGCCGGTAATCAATAAACGCATAAGTACCTCTTTATTTTTTATATTTACTACCGCTCTATTATATAGCAAAACACCGCACTGGAAAAGTGCGGTGTCTAAATAATATTACGATTTGAATAAGTCTAAATTAGTCAGCAAGATATTTTTAAAAATTGAGTTTTCCCACATAACTGCAAATTTCCTGCATTGGCCGGAATAAAAATGCAGCTTCCTTTGGTATATGTTAGCTTTTCACCGTCGCTCATAACTATATGGCCTGCACCATCTAGACAAAGCAAAGCCTGAAAAGAATTGCTGCCTGTATATAATTCTGCCAATTTCTTTTTATCTTTCGTATTAATCAGTACTCTTTCAACCTGGAAGTATTTACAACGACATAGAAATTCTGTCGCGCTGCCTGGGGTATAGCGCAGTACTCGCAGAGGCTGCCGCGGCGGCGTCTGCCCTTTTAGATTGGCAACTGCCAACGCTTTTTCTATATGCAACTTACGCTTTTGCCTCTGCTTATCTGTGCGATCATAATCATATAACCTGTAGGTAAGATTAGAGCTTTCCTGCACTTCGGCGATCAGGTTACCTGCGCCTATACCGTGCACTGTCCCTGCCGGGATATAAAATACGTCATCCTGCCGTACTTTTACTTTCTGTAAATATTTCTCTATACTTCCATCTTTTACGCTTTTCCTGACGGCAGCGCTGTCCATATCCCTGTAAAAGCCATAAATAAGCTCAGCACCTTTATCGGCTTCCAGCACATACCACATTTCTGTTTTACCCAATTGTCCACGCTCATAAAATTTGGCATATTCATCATCCGGGTGCACCTGCACAGACAGTTTTTGCCTGGCATCAATGAATTTCACCAATATGGGCAGTTCGCCTTTGGTTCTTGGATGAGTGCCAAGATACTCCGGATGTTTTTGCAAAACTTCCGTCAGTAACATGCCCTTATGCTCACCTGTAACTACGGTGCTCGGCCCCTCCGGATGCGTAGAGCACTCCCAACTTTCAGCAATATTATCCATGTTAGCCTGTTTGCCGAAATGCTCTTTCAGCTTCTGCCCGCCCCAAAGCGCTTCTTTGCAGGCTGACTGCAATAAAAACGGTTTGGGTATATTAGTTGCTTTTCTATTCTTCCAGTTCAAATTTTTGCTTATCATGGACACTTATCTCCCTGCCCAGCTGCACTTCCATCACCTCAAGCTCGCTGTCTGCAATGATCGTATGTCTGCAGCCGGCCTGCATGGTTATCACGTCACCTGCCGTTACCTGCTGCTCCATTCCGTCAACTATCGTGCGGCCGCTACCGGAGATGATCGTCCAGACTTCGTCCCGGCGTTCGTGACTGTGGTAATTCATTTTGTTGCTTGCTTTTAGAGTCACTTTGATTGTCAGGCTGTTTTCGCCTACATCTAAAACGCGAAAGCTTCCCCATGATTTTTCGGCAAACATCACCTGCTGCCTTATTTCGTCTACAAATGGCTTGATATAGCTGGACTCTTCTTTGTCGGCTACCAGAATGCCTTCCGGACTGGCCGAAACTACCATATCTTTCAGTCCCATACAAAGCACGGGTACGTCAAGTTCGTTTACAACATGCAGATTTTGGCATTGGTCATTCATGATCACCTGCCCAATAGCCTGTTCTTCCATCGCTTCTGTCAACGTGTTCCACGTGCCAAGGTCTTTCCAGGCTCCGCCAAAGCGTTTTACTTTGATGTATTTTTCCTGCTCTACTACCGCATAGTCAAAACTGATTTTTGGCAAGGTACTGTATTTGGCATATAAGTCGTAATAATCGGTAAAATCCAGCAGGACGTGGGCTTTCTCTAAAACATATTTCAGTTTGCAGGCAAAAACACCGCCATTCCATAATGCGCCCTGGTTGATATACTCTGCTGCCGTACTTGCGTCAGGTTTTTCCTTAAAGGTTTTTACCTTGCTGACTGCTGCATCTGTTTCAGGAATGATATAGCCGTATTTTTCGCTGGGATAAGTAGGAGTGATGCCAAGTAATACAAGTCCTTCGCTTTCTTCTGCCAGCCGGCTTAATTCCTGCAAAGCCGCAAAATATTCGTTTTCAA
The DNA here is from genome assembly GCA_900545535.1 of uncultured Phascolarctobacterium sp. GTDB lineage: Bacteria > Bacillota > Negativicutes > Acidaminococcales > Acidaminococcaceae > Phascolarctobacterium. The sequence continues at coordinate 37 of UQZN01000020.1, read as the reverse complement.
CGTAAGGGTCGACCGGACAAATAACAACGGCATCTTC
>UQZN01000019.1 GCA_900545535.1 uncultured Phascolarctobacterium sp. | reverse complement strand
GCTCACGAGCGAAGAGAAGTGAACGACCGAGACAGAGAGCTTTCACAGAGCAGGCAACGAAGAGGAGCGTGCGCGTGTGATAGAAAGCTCTTGTAGCAGAAGTATTGCGCAGCGAGATAACATCCTCTGACCGCCGGTGTTCTAGGTAGAACGTCGCTACATAGGTGTATATATTTTTGCAATTGACTTTACGTATTTGATGACTTAATATAATGACCATGAAGGGAGTTTGATATGATGAATTGGAAGAAAAGTAGTGCCGTTTTAATGATCTGCACCTCGATGTTATGTAATACAATGTTTTTGAATGTCGTTGCAGCGCAGGAAATAACAAGAAGTAACATGAATGCCTATGATCCTTTTGCCGATGATGAAGTAGTTGTGGAAGATAATCTTACAATGAAAGAAAGATTGGCTAAAATTAAAGAGGAGGAAAGGCAGAAGATTTCGGGATCTACTATCGATGGTGTCTTGCCAGGACATGTTTATATTCCGAAAGGAACTAAACTCAAGGTTGAGTTAGTGAATGCTGCAAATTCTAAAACGCATAAGAAAAATCAGGAAGTTGATATAAAAATCATTGATAATTTGATTGTTAATGGTGTTGTTGTAATACCTAAAGATACACTTGGCAAGGCATATGTTTATGAAGCGCAGAAAGCTGGTGGGTTTGGCAGAAAAGGCGTTTTAAAAATTGCCGGTAAAGAAATTAAAACCGTGAATAATATCGCTGTACCTTTAAAAAAGGGTATAATAGGTATGGGCAATACTGATGGGGGAGCAGTTGCAGTTGCTGCTGCAGTAAGCTTAGTTGGTGGATTGTTTATGAAAGGTAGCAATATTGACTATCCTGCAGGAACTGATTTTGAAGTTGAAGTTAGGGAGAATGTTGACTTACAAGCTACTCAGGAGAACTTAGAAGAGGTTATGACTTCTAATGTACCGCATGGTATTGAAATACAGGTTGCTACTAATTAAGATTTTCTGGTTGCAGAAAGTTCCGGCACTTGCAAAACTGCCGGAACTTTGTTATAATGCGTAAGTAATCAAATAACAGACAGTTCGTGACCATCCTGTCTCAAAATAAAACTACGGGTGTTCTGCTTCAGGCAGAACTGTTTTAACATGGATGGGACGAAAATTTTTATTTTCGTCCTTTTTTATGTAGTTCCGTTCTTGGTCACTGGCAAGAAAGGAGCATCAGACTTATGAAAAATCTTACTAAAACACAAAAATTAACTATTTCCGCCTTATGTATGGCTTTATATCTGGCAGTGATGATGTGTACGCAAAGTTTTGCTTTTGGGCAGTATCAGGTACGGATTGCCACGGCTTTATATGGCCTCAGCGCTATTTTTCCGTTTCTGGTAATCCCCTTTGGCGTAGTAAACGTACTGGCTAATACTCTGATGGGTGGTTTGGGACCTTTGGATATGCTGGGCGGAGGATTAGTCGGCATTCTGACCAGTTTGGTGATCGTTTATGCCAAACGCCATAATTTAGGTAATTGGGCAGTTATGCTGGCGATTACTTTAGTGCCGGGGCTTGGTGTGCCGGTCTGGCTTTCCGTATTGCTGGATCTGCCGTATTGGCTGCTGGCTTCTACTGTTTTGGTAGGCCAGTTTATTTCCGGTATCGTTGGTATGGTACTGGTAACGGCTTTGGAACGCTGCGAAATATTTAATTTTGCTTCAGCAAAGAAATAAGGAGGATTTATGACTTCGGGAAGAGACCAAAAAGAATTGACAGGTGTGAGCCTGTTAGGGAATAAAACCAATTATCCTACAGACTATGCACCGGAAGTACTGGAAGCCTTTATGAATAAGCATCCCGGCAATGACTATTTTGTTAAATTTAACTGCCCGGAATTTACGAGCCTGTGCCCGATGACGGGGCAGCCTGATTTTGCTACGATCTATATCTCTTATGTGCCGGATCAGAAACTGGTCGAGAGTAAGTCATTAAAGCTGTATTTGTTCAGCTTCCGCAATCATGGTGATTTCCATGAGGATTGTGTGAATATCATTATGAAAGACCTCATCAAGCTGATGGAGCCTAAATACATAGAGGTATGGGGCAAATTCACTCCGCGCGGTGGTCTGGCTATCGATCCTTATGCCAACTATGGCAAGCCGGGAACAGAATGGGAAGCAGCAGCTAAAAAGCGGTTGATGATGCATGATATGTATCCTGAAAATGTAAGCTACCGTTAAAAATATGTTGTTTTGAAGCCGAAGAAGTTTCTTCGGCTTTTTACTTTTAGAGCATGATTTAACAAATAAATTATGATTTGTTGCTATTTTTAACACGATAGCACTTTTTTTCTTTTATGCCTTGTGCTACAATAGACTAAATGAAGATTTCTGAAAATTTATTTTTAGAGCTAGTGGGACTTAAAATGGACCACGAGGGACAAAATATGCTGGGAGATCACTATGGACAGTATTATTAATTTACAGAAGAAAATCGTTCCCGAGCTTACGAATCTTTTAGTTCAGAGATACCAGATCCTGCGGCAGGTGAGCCATGAACATCCGATAGGACGCAGGGCTTTAGCGGCCAGACTGGGATTGAGCGAAAGAGTATTGCGGGCGCAGGTGGATTTTCTGAAAAACGGTGGTTTACTGGCGTTTTCTTCTGCCGGAATGTCGGTGACAGAAGAAGGTGCTGATATTCTGAAAGAACTGGCTGATTATGTGCGCAAACTGCAGGATCTGAATTCTTTGGAGCAGTTTTTGTGTGACCGGTTGGATATTGGCCGCGTTGTTATCATTCCCGGAGATTCCGATCAGGAAGAGGTAGTCAAGCGTGAAATTGGCCGTTCGGCAGCACGGATACTTGGAAATCTGCTGAATGACGGTAAGGAACATATTGTTGCTGTCAGCGGTGGGACGACGATGGCTGCTTTGGCTGCCAATGTGAGCGGCAATGAGCCTAAAACAGTTGTTGTGCCTGCCCGGGGTGGACTGGGTGACAATGTTGAACTGCAGGCGAATACGATAGCCACGGTTTTAGCGCAGCGGCTGGGAGCTTCCTACAGGCAGCTGTATGTTCCTGACAGTGTCAGTGAAGAAATTTTGAACAGTATTCTGGCAGAGGATATTGGGGTCAAGGCCGTTGTCGATATCATCAAACGGGCCGATATCCTGGTGCATGGCGTAGGCCAGGCTTCTGTAATGGCCCGGCACCGCAGGCTGCCGCCGGAGTTTATCAAAAAGCTGCTGGATGACGGCGCTGTAGGCGAAGCCTTTGGTCAGTACTGCGCTTTAGACGGCAGACAGATCTATATGACTAATAATGCCGGCCTGATGCTGCAGGATCTGCCTAAGATCGGCACCGTTATCGGCGTAGCCGGAGGACGGTCTAAAGCAGCGGCCATTTTGTCGGTCATCAGGGCTTCCCGTCAGGATATATTGATCACTGACGAAGCAGCGGCTCACGATATAGTGAAGATGCTGGAAAATGATTAAGGTTACAAGGCACATTAGTGCAAACATATAATTTGCTCAAAGCATAACAAGGAGGAGTTTTATTATGACAAAAATTGGTATCAATGGTTTTGGCCGTATCGGCCGCGAGGTTTTCCGTGTTGCTTTTACTAATCCTGAGGTAGAAGTGGTTGCCGTTAATGATTTGACTGACGCTGCAACTTTGGCTCATCTTTTGAAATATGATTCTGTACATGGCACTTTTCCGCATGAAGTAACTGTTGATGGCGATAATATCGTTGTTGACGGCAAAAAAATTAAAGTTATCGCGCAAACCGACCCGGCTAAATTGCCGTGGGGTGAATTGAGCGTAGAGATCGTAGTTGAATCTACCGGACGTTTTACTGAGGGTGAAAAAGCAAAGGCCCATTTGACCGCCGGCGCTAAAAAAGTCATTATTTCTGCACCTGCCAAAGGTGAGGATATCACTATCGTTATGGGCGTTAATGAGAAAAAATATAACGCTGCCGAGCATCATATCATCTCCAATGCTTCCTGCACTACGAACTGCCTGGCGCCGTTCACTAAAGTACTGCTGGAAAACTTCGGTATCGAAAGTGGCTTGATGACTACAGTCCATTCTTATACCAATGATCAGAAGATCCTTGATCTGCCGCATAAGGATCTGCGCCGCGCCCGTGCTGCCGCCATGTCTATTATTCCTACCACTACCGGCGCCGCTAAAGCAGTTTCGCTGGTACTGCCGGAAGTCAAAGGCAAATTGAACGGTTTCGCTATGCGTGTACCGACACCGAATGTTTCCATTACTGACCTGACTGTTGTTTTGGAAAAAGATACTACTGCCGAAGAGATCAACGCTGCTTTGAAAAAAGCTGCTGAAGGTGAATTAAAAGGCATTATGGGTTACAATGAGCTGCCGCTTGTTTCCAGAGATTACAACGGCTGTCCGCTGAGCTCTATCGTTGACGGTCTGTCTACGATGATGGTCGGTAAAAGAATGGCTAAAGTTGTCAGCTGGTATGACAACGAATGGGGTTATTCCAACCGTGTGGTAGATCTTGCCGCTTACATTGCTAAACAAGGCCTGTAATAAAGGAGTATGTCATTCTAATGGATAAAAAGAACCTGCGTGATTTAGATGTTGCCGGGCAAAAAGTACTGGTACGCGTTGATTATAATGTACCGATGGACGAAAACGGCAAGATCACTGACGATACCAGGATCCGTGCTTCCCTGGAAACGGTTAAATATTTGCTGGAGCATAAAGCAGCGGTTATTTTGATGGCGCATTTAGGGCGTCCAAAAGGACAAGTGAATATCAAATACAGCCTGGCGCCGGTGGCCAAGCATTTGGCGAAGCTGCTGAACGTATCTGTGGCTTTTGCCGGCGACTGCATTGGCGCAGAGGCCGAAAAAGCAGTACAGAAGCTTAAACCCGGCAAGGTTTTACTGCTGGAGAATCTGCGCTTCCATAAGGAAGAAGAGCAGAACGATATGGATTTTGCTGAAAAACTGGCTGCGTTGGCAGATTTATATGTCAATGACGGTTTTGGTGTTTCACACCGCGCACATGCCTCGGTAGAAGGTGTTACGCATTTTCTGCCCTCGGCAGCAGGCTTTTTGCTGGAAAAAGAGATCCGTTTTGTCGGTCAGGCTGTGGAAAATCCGCTGCATCCCTTTGTGGCGATCATCGGGGGCGCTAAAGTTTCCGATAAGATCGGCGTGATCGAAAATCTGCTGGAGAAGGTCGACGCACTGCTGATCGGCGGCGGTATGGCCAATACTTTTTTAGCTGCGCAAGGCCATAAAATGGGCAAGTCTTTAGTCGAAGCAGATAAGATCGCTTTAGCAAAAGAGCTGCTGGCAAAGGCTAAAGCACGTAAAGTAAAATTGCTTTTACCGGTAGATCTGGTCATGGCGGAGGCTTTTGCTGCCGATGCTGCTCATAAAGTTGAAAAAGTAGCGAAACTTGACCAAAATTATATGGCTCTGGATATTGGCCCTGCGACCAGCGCGTTATATCAGGACGCGCTGCAGGACGCTAAAATGATTGTATGGAACGGCCCGATGGGCGTTTTTGAAATGGATGCTTTCTGTAAAGGAACCGAAGCCGTTGCACAGGCCGTTGCCAAAAGCCGTGCCGTGAGTATTGTAGGTGGCGGCGACTCGGTAGCTGCTATTGAAAAGCTGGGGCTGGCTAAAAAAATCACCCATATTTCCACCGGCGGCGGCGCTTCGCTGGAATATCTGGAAGGCAAAGTCCTGCCGGGTGTTGCGGCTTTGGATGATGTCCGCCGCAAAATCGTGGCCGGCAACTGGAAAATGCATAAAAATGTGAACGAAGCTGTGGAACTGGCTGAAGATATCGTCAGCGATACTAACGGTACTTTGAATGAAGTGGTCGTTTTCCCGCCGTTTACAGCGCTGGAAAGCGTGGCTGAGGCTATTGACGGCAAACATGTAGGCTATGGTGCTCAAGATCTGCACTGGGAAGATGAAGGCGCATATACCGGGGCTGTTTCCGGTAAAATGATCGCCGACATCTGTGCCGAATATGTTTTAGTTGGTCATTCTGAACGCCGCACCATGTTTGGTGATAATGAAGTGGCTATTGCTAAAAAAATGCGTGCCGCTTATCGTAATGGTTTGAAACCGATGCTGTGTGTGGGCGAAAATGCCCAGGAACGTGCCGAAGGCAAGACCTCGCGCAAGATCAGTATGCAGCTGAAAAGTGCGCTTAAGGGGATCACGCCTGAGGAAGCAGAGGTCCTGGTGGTCGCTTATGAACCCTTGTGGGCAATCGGCAGCGGCCAGGCAGCAACTGCCAAAGATGCGCAGGAGGTCTGCCAGCTGATCAGGACCAGACTGGAAAAATTATTCTCTGCCGAGATCGCGCGTAAGGTACGGATCTTATATGGCGGCAGCGTCAATGCTAAAAATGCCGCCGATTTCGCTATCAGCGGTATCGACGGAGTACTTGTGGGCGGAGCGAGCCTGGATGCGCAGGCATTTTCGGCTATCGCGCGCAGTATATAAGGGGTGGCAGAAATGGCAAAACAGCCGCTCTTACTGATGATCTTAGATGGCTGGGGTATTGCCCCGGCAGGGCAGTATAACGCAGCTGCTTTGGCAAGAACACCTAATCTGGATGCTTTGTTCGCCCAATATCCGCATACGCGGTTATCCTGCTCAGGTGAAGCCGTGGGCCTGCCAGACGGGCAGATGGGCAATTCTGAGGTCGGTCACCTGAATATCGGCGCCGGACGCATCGTTTATCAGGAACTGACAAGGATCACTAAAGCTATCAAAGACGGCGATTTTTTTGAAAATGACGTTTTAAGCAGAACGATGCAGGCCGTGAAAGCTGACGGCAGCGCGCTGCATCTGCTGGGGCTTGTTTCAGACGGCGGTGTGCACAGCCATATCAGGCATTTGTTCGCACTGCTGGCAATGGCTAAACGGCAGGGCCTGACTAAGGTCTATGTCCATGCCTTTTTAGACGGGCGTGACGTGGGCCCGCAGACTGCCGATGGTTATCTGGCAGAGCTGGAAGCGGAGCTGCAGCGGCTTGGCGTAGGCAAGATAGCAACCGTAGCAGGACGTTACTATGCCATGGACCGGGATAAACGCTGGGAACGTGTGCAGAAAGCTTATGACGCTATGGTGAGCCATGAAGGCGCTGTCTGTACCGACGCTGTCAGCGGCGTGCGCGCTTCTTACGCAGCGGGTGTCACAGATGAATTCGTAGTACCGTTCATAACCGCGCCTGAAGCAGAAGCCTGCGTCAAAGCCGGTGACGGGATGATCTTTTTCAATTTCCGTCCCGACAGGGCCAGACAGCTGACCAGGGCTTTTGTAGATGAGGATTTTCCTCATTTTGCACGTCCGCAGACGGCACGCCCGGTAAAGTTTGTCTGTATGACTCAGTATGATGAAACTATCAAAGCGCCGGTGGCTTTTGCGCCGGAAGCTTTGGCGGATACCCTGGGCAAGGTGCTGGCTGACCGGCAGCTTAAGCAGCTGCGGATCGCCGAAACTGAAAAATATGCTCATGTGACCTTTTTCTTTAACGGCGGCGAGGAAGAACCTAACGCCGGTGAGGATCGGGTCCTGATCCCTTCGCCTAAGGTGGCAACCTATGATCTGCAGCCGCAAATGAGTGCGGAGCTGGTGACGGTCAAGCTGCTGGAACTGCTGGACGCAGATAAGTATGACGTAGTGATCCTGAATTTTGCCAATCCCGATATGGTAGGGCATACAGGTGTGCTGCAGGCTGCTGTCAAAGCCATGGAAACCGTCGATACCTGCGTTGGCCGCATTATTGAAAAAATACTGGCGCTGCAGGGAACGGCCTGTATTACGGCTGACCACGGCAATCTGGAGAAGATGCTGGATGAAACGACGGGGCAGCCTTATACGGCCCATACGACGAACCAGGTGCCGTTTTTAGTAGTCTGCAAGGCAAAGCACACGCTGCGCGAAGGTATTTTGGCGGATATTGCGCCGACGCTGTTGGAGCTGCTGCAGATCAGGCAGCCTGCTGCGATGACAGGGAAAAGTCTGTTAACAGATAAAAATAAATGATGAGGTGAAGTTAGAGTGGCAATGATTACTGAAGTATATGCAAGAGAGATTTTGGATTCCCGCGGCAATCCGACTGTCGAAGTCGAGGTTTGTCTGGAAGACGGTTCTATCGGCCGCGCCGCTGTTCCTTCCGGGGCGTCTACCGGTGTGCATGAAGCGGTAGAACTGCGTGACGGTGACAAAAACCGTTATCTGGGCAAAGGCGTCACCAAAGCCGTCGATAATGTCAACGATGTTATCGCCGAAGCTTTGATCGGCCTGGAAGCGACCCGTCAGGTAGAAGTCGATGAGATGCTGATCCGTCTGGATGGGACCCCGAATAAAGGTAAATTAGGCGCTAATGCTATTTTGGGTGTTTCCATGGCTGTTGCCAAAGCCGCCGCTGCTTCTGTAGGCCTGCCGCTGTATCTGTACCTGGGCGGCGTTGCGGCGCAGGAGCTGCCGGTGCCGATGATGAATATCCTGAACGGCGGTCAGCATGCTGACAATAACGTCGATATCCAGGAATTTATGATCATGCCTGTCGGCGCTGCAAGCTTCAGCGAGGCGCTGCGGATGAACGCTGAGATCTATCATGGCTTGAAAGCACTGCTGAACGCTAAAGGATTGGGGACCGGTCTGGGCGATGAAGGCGGCTTTGCGCCGAATTTGAAATCCAATGAAGAAGCTATCGAAGTTATTTTGGAAGCTGTCAAAAAAGCAGGCTACAAGCCGGGCGAAGATATTATGATCGCTTTGGACGTAGCCGCCAGCGAATTTTATAAAGATGGCAAATACCAGATGGAAGGCGAAGGTTTGGTCAAAACCTCCAACCAAATGGTTGATTATCTGGCTGCTTTGTGCGCAAAATATCCTATCGTTTCTATCGAAGATGGCCTGGCAGAAGACGACTGGAAAGGCTGGAAAGCGCTGACGAAAAAACTGGGCGACAAAGTGCAGCTGGTGGGCGACGACCTGTTCGTTACTAACGAGCAGCGCCTGCTTGAAGGCATCAAAAACGCTACTGCCAACGCTATTTTGATCAAAGTCAATCAGATCGGTACTTTGACCGAGACCTTCAACGCTATCGAAACTGCGAAACGCGCAGGCTATACCTGCATCATTTCGCACCGCAGCGGTGAGACCGAGGATACTACTCTGGCCGATATCGCCGTTGCCGTTAATGCCGGACAGATCAAGACCGGCGCGCCGGCGCGTACCGACCGTGTTGCCAAATATAACCAGCTGCTCCGCATCGAGGAAGATCTGGGCGGCGCTGCTAAATATAAAGGCAAGGCTGTATTCTACAATATCAATAAATAACCGGCAGAACGGCTATTTTGGAGCAGGGCAGATACCGGACGTGTATTTGCCCTGTTTTTTGGTAAATTTTGTACAATTTTTTATATTTTACCGTTGTAAGCTGTATGACATTATGATAGAATAGTTAGGTACTAAGTAAAAGAGGAGGTAAGCTTTGTGATTGCAACTGTCTTAATGGTATTAGACGTAATCGTCTGTATCGCCTTGATAGCGTCTGTGTTAATGCAGTCCGGGAAGGGCTCAGGCTTGTCAGATGCGTTCGGCGGAGGCGGTGGTGGCGCCTTCTTCGGCAAGGGTAATGATGTTGATACTTTAATGGCTAAAGTTACGATTGGTTTGGGTGCTGCTTTTGGTATCATTACGCTTGCTCTGGCAAAAATCAACGGTTAATTTGGTTAAAAAGAACGCTTTGCGTTCTTAATTTTTAAAAACTCAAAAGAAACAGAAAGGGGATCAATGTTTTGAGTACTTATTTAATTTTATCTGTAGTCGTCGGTCTTGTTGCCCTCGGCGTGGCAGTAATGCTCAGCAACGCTATCAGCGCTGCTAATGCCGGTACTGCCCGTATGAAGGAGATCGCCGGTTATATCCATGAAGGCGCAATGGCATTCTTGTACAGAGAATACAAATATCTTGCTGTCTTCATCGTTGTTGTTGCTGCAATTATCGCTACATTCTTATCCGTAAGCACTGCACTCTGCTTTATCGGCGGTGCTGTTTTCTCCATCTGCGCAGGTTACCTGGGCATGACCGTAGCTACTAAAGCTAACGTCCGTACGGCTGAAGCTGCCCGTCACGGCATGAGCGAAGCTCTGAAAATCGCCTTCTCCGGCGGTGCTGTAATGGGTCTCGGCGTTGTAGGCCTTGGTATTGCCGGCCTTTCCGTAGCTTATTTTGTTTTTGACCGTAACATCGATATCGTTACCGGTTTTGGTCTGGGCGCAAGCTCGATCGCTTTGTTCGCCCGTGTTGGCGGCGGTATTTATACCAAAGCTGCTGACGTTGGCGCTGACCTTGTTGGTAAAGTCGAAGCCGGTATCCCGGAAGACGATCCGCGTAACCCTGCTACTATCGCTGATAACGTAGGCGATAACGTAGGCGATGTTGCCGGTATGGGCGCTGACCTGTTCGAGTCCTATGTAGGCGCGATCATCTCCGCTCTGACTCTGGGCGCTGTGGCATATCCCGGCGGCGAAGGCGTAGAATTTGTTTTCATGCTGGCTGTTGCAGGTATCCTTGCTTCTATCATCGGCGTTATGTTTGCCCGTTCCAGCAAATCTCAAAACCCGCAGGCTGCTTTGAACAGCGGTACTTACATCGGCGGTGCTATCGTTATCGCTGCTGCCGCTTATCTCTCCAGCAATCTGTTCGGTTCTTTGAGTGCTTTCTGGGCTATCGCAGCCGGTCTTCTGGTTGGTATGATCATCGGCAAGATCACCGAGATCTATACCTCTGCTGATTACGGCAGCGTCAAGAAAATCGCTCAGCAATCCGAAACCGGTCCGGCAACTACTATTATTGCCGGTTTGGCAGTAGGTATGTATTCTACTTTCTGGCCTATGCTTTTCATCTGCATCGGTGTAATCGTATCCTTCTTTGTTATGGGCGGCGCTACTAACGGCGGCATGGGCCTGTTCGGTATCTCTCTGGCTGCTGTAGGCATGCTCTCCACTACCGGCTTGACCGTTGCTGTTGACGCTTACGGCCCGATCGCCGACAATGCCGGCGGTATTGCTGAAATGTCCGAGCTTCCTCCTGAAGTTCGTGAGATCACTGATAAACTTGACTCCGTTGGCAACACTACTGCTGCTATCGGTAAAGGTTTTGCTATCGGTTCCGCTGCGCTTACCGCACTGGCTCTGTTCTCTGCTTATGCGCACACCGTTAACCTCACTAATATCGACCTGCTGAACCCTGTAACTTTGGTAGGTCTCTTCATCGGCGCAACTCTGCCGTTCGTTTTCGGCGCTATGACCATGGAATCTGTTGGTAAAGCCGCTTATGAAATGATCGAAGAAGTTCGTCGTCAATTCCGTGAGATCCCCGGCTTGCTGGAAGGCAAAGGCAAAGCTGACTATCGTAAATGCGTAGATATTTCTACTGCTGCTGCCCTGCACGAAATGGTTCTGCCTGGCGTGCTGGCAATCGTTGCTCCGCTGCTGATCGGTTTCCTTTTTGGTACCGAAGCATTGGGCGGCATGATCGGCGGCTCTTTGGCAGCCGGCGTACTGGTAGCTATTTTGATGGCTAACGCAGGCGGCGCCTGGGATAATGCTAAAAAATACATCGAATCCGGCGTTCATGGCGGTAAAGGCAGCGAAGCTCATAAAGCAGCTGTTACCGGCGACACCGTAGGCGATCCGTTTAAAGATACTTCCGGCCCGGCAATGAACATCCTCATCAAATTGATGACGATCGTTTCCCTGGTATTTGCACCGGTTCTGGCTGCTCATGGCGGTATCCTCCTGGGCTTCTTTAAATAAGAATTGTAAGTTGTTTGTAAAATCCCACATCTTCGGATGTGGGATTTTTTTTCATGTGATATAATATTATAGTATAAGTAAGATTAGGAGCGTAAGACAGTGCAGTCATTCAGCGGTAATGAAGAATTTTTCTTTCAGGGCAGTAAACAGGGCGTAGTCCTGGTACATGGCTATACAGGGGCTCCGGGTGAGATGCGCCTGCTGGGCGAATATCTCCGGCAGCAGGGACTGACGGTGCTGGGCGTGCGTTTGGCAGGACACGGCACTACGCCGCACGAGCTGAACGAGACGAAATGGCAGGACTGGTATCAGGCTGTAGAGGACGGTGTGCAGCGGCTGCGGGAAATTTGCGACAGCGTTGCGATAGTCGGGCTGTCCATGGGCGGACTGCTGACGATCAAGGCGGCGGCTGAACTGCCGGTCAGTAAAGCCGCGATCCTGGCCGCGCCGATCTATGTCTGTGACAGGCGCGCACCTTATCTGCCGCTGCTGCGTTTTTTTATCCGTTACCTGAAAAAGCGTCAGCGCCAGTATCAGGTGCCGGCAAGCTACAGCGTCTGTTACCATTTGATGCCGGTCAAACCGCTGAGCAGCCTGTTTGAGCTGGTCGATCTATGCAAAAAGAAGTATTTAAAGGCCATCAAAATACCCTGTCTGGTGATGCAGTCTAAAGTAGAGCATACGGTAAAACCTGCCAGCGCTCAATATATTTACGACCATCTGGGCACGGCTGTAAAAAAACTTGTCTGGTATCATCATTCCGGCCATATCCTGACCCTGGATAATGAACGGGACGATGTTTTTGCAAAAATTTATGAATTTTTAATGGAGTAAGAAAATGCAGGAAAAAGAATATACCTGGTGCTTTGCCTGCGGCAAAGATAACCCTATTGGTTTAAAAATGGAATTTACGATGGATGCCGAAGAGTGCGTAGCTTATTTTACGCCGCAAAAAGAACATCAAAGCTATGACGGCAGAATGCATGGCGGGCTGATCAGCGTCTTACTGGATGAGATCATGGGCCATTATCTGTTTACTACCGAAGGAAAACCTGCCTATACGGCAAAAATGGAACTGCGTTACCGCCAGCCGGTCATGATCGGTGAAACGGTAAAATGCGTGGGCCGGCGTTTGAAACAAAAAGGCCGCCTGGTAGAAATGCAGGGCCAAATAATTACGAAAGACGGCATCGTAGCTGCTGAAGCAGTAGCTAAAATGATGCTGGAGGACAACAATGCAAGCGAAAAGCAGTAAAACAACAATATTAGATTTTATGCGGGGCAGCTCGTATGCGCCGCAGACAGCGGAAGAACTGATCGAAACGATCCCCGTTACGGGCAATCTTGATCACTTCTGGAAGGACCTGCTGGAACTGGAAGAAAACGGCGATATCATCAAGACCCGCTTCGGTACCTATGGACTGCCTGAAAAAATGGGCCTGGTAGTCGGGCGTTTTCAGCTCACCAGCAAGGGCTTTGGTTTCGTGATCCCTGACAACAAGGGCGAGCGGCCCGATGTATTCATTCCGCCCCGCGCTTTAGGAGGAGCTATGAACAACGACCGCGTCATGGCACGTGTGGAAAGCTCCAGCGGCGGCAAGAAGCCGGAGGGTGAGATCATTCGTATCATCACTCACGCCAACAATAAGATCGTCGGTATTTTTCATCAAAGCGGCGATTTTGGCTTTGTTACGCCTGACGACAAACGGATCGGGCAGGACATTTATATCATGAAACGTCATTTCGGCGGCGCCAAGACCAATCAGAAGGTCGTGGCAGAAATCACCCAATGGCCTGTAGAACGCCGCAACGCCGAAGGTAAGGTCATTGAGATCCTGGGCAATGTGGGCGACGTGGGGCTGGAGATACTTTCGATCATCAAGCAGAACGATCTGCCTCTGGAATTCCCGCCGCAGGTCCTTGAAGCCTCGAAGCGGGTGCCGAAAAGCATCAAGCAAAGCGAATTGGCAGGCAGGCGCGACCTGCGTGAGCTGCCGATCGTGACTGTTGACGGCGACGATGCCAAGGACTTGGACGATGCCGTCTATGTGAAGCAGCTTGGCAAAGATGAATTTTTACTGGGCGTACATATCGCCGATGTCAGCTATTATGTCAAAGAAAACGCTATTCTGGATAAAGAAGCCCGTGAACGCGGCACCAGCGTCTATCTGGTAGACAGAGTGCTGCCGATGCTGCCGGAACGCTTATCCAACGGTATCTGCAGTCTTAATGCCGGTGAAGACCGGCTGACCATGTCCTGTGAGATGCGTATCGACCGCAAGGGGCGCATTTTGAGCTACGAGATCTTCCCGTCCGTCATCCACGTCCGGCACCGTCTCAGCTACCGTATCGTGCGTGAGATACTCGTCAATGGCGATGCGGAACTGACGCAGAAATATGAAGACGTAGTACCGATGCTGAAACTGATGGAGGAGCTGTGCCTGGTGCTGCGCAAAAAACGTACCACGCGCGGCGCTATCGACTTTGACCTGCCGGAACAGAAGGTCATTTTAGATGAACAGGGCCGGCCTGTGGAAATCGTGCAGCGTGTCCGCAGTATTGCCGAGTCGGTAATCGAAGAATTTATGCTGGCCGCCAACGAGACCGTGGCGCGCCATATGTTCAATCAAAAGTGGCCCTTTATCTACAGGGTCCACGATCTGCCCAACGAAGAAAAAATGAAAGATTTAGCCAAACTTCTGGCTAACTTTAATGTCAAGCTGAAAGTCAGCGAAGAAACCAAGCCGATCGAAGTGCAGAAGGCCCTGGCAGCAATGTCCGGCAAGCCGGAAGAACGCCTGGCGGCTACCGTGGCCCTGCGCTCGCTGAAACAGGCCGTTTATCAGACCGAGAATATCGGTCACTTTGGCCTGGCGGCAGAATATTATACCCATTTCACCTCACCGATCAGACGCTATCCTGATCTGATCGTCCACCGCCTGCTGCACGCTTGGATCAGCGACCCGACGATGAACGCCGGGAAAAGCGAAAAGCTGGAGCTGAACCTGGATGCGATCGCCGAGCATGCCTCGATCCGCGAACGGGCGGCCGCAGAAGCAGAGCGTGCTACCGTTGACCTGAAAAAGGCGGAATATATGGCCGGTCATATCGGCGAAGAGTTCGACGGCGTTATTTCCGGCGTCACAGCCTTCGGAATGTTTATCGAGCTGGAAAACGGCGTCGAAGGTCTGGTGCATATTTCCAGCCTGATGGACGATTATTATGAGTTCTACGAGGACAGATATGCCCTTGTAGGCTCGCATACACGCAAGGTCTACCGTTTGGGTGACCCGGTGCGGATCGAGGTCTTACAGGTCAATATCGCCGACAGGAACATCGACTTTATCATGGCCGGCGAAAACGACGCTGCCCGTGACCGCATCAAAGCACAGCTTTTAGGCCAGCGCAGCCATGCTTCGGCACGCAGTGCAGTCGAAAAAAGCGGCGGCAAAAAACAGGGCAAAAAAAGCCCCCGCAAAAAGCCGCTGGAAAAACGCGGCAAAGGCGGCATTGGCGGTAATAAATACGCTAACCATGCCAAAAACAGGAAAAAAGGCCGCAAGAAAAAATAATCATGACCAGGTGAACAATAATGGCAGAAAAGAAAATCAAGATCATTGCGGAAAACAGAAAAGCCCGGCATGATTTTACGATCCATGAAACCTACGAAGCCGGTATCGAGCTGACAGGCACCGAAGTAAAATCGCTGCGGGCAGGCAAAGCCAATATGAAAGACAGCTATGCCCAGATCACCAAGACGGCTGAGGTCTATGTCTATAACCTGCACATCAGTCCTTATGACCAGGGCAACCGCTTCAATCACGACCCGCTTCGCAACCGCAGGCTGCTGCTGCACCGCGAGGAAATACGCCGCCTGATCGGCAAGGTAAAGGAAAAAGGCTACGCTTTGGTGCCTTTGAAAATGTATTTTACCCACGGGCTGGTAAAAATGGAACTGGCGCTGGCCACAGGCAAAAAGCTGTATGATAAACGGCAGGACCTGGCCAATAAAGACGCCAAACGCGAAATGGAACGCGTAATGAAGGAGCGGAACCGCTAAAAGTTGCAGATTCTTCACAGGGCAGCGCTTGCAAGTAGCAGGCGCCTGTGTTAGAATAATTAGAGCCTTACAGGCCATACTTCAACCGGGGATGTACTGGTTTCGACGGGGGTAGGTGTGGTATGATAAGCGAGCCGTGGTTCCGTCAGCACGTTAAACGGCGGACGTTTAAAGTAAACGCAAAAACTGATTACGCTTTAGCAGCTTAATGCTAACGTCTTTCCGATCCTCCTCCCATGGGAACGGAAAAGACGCAAACAGTGGGATACCCGCAGGCCAATTCTCGGAGGTCGGCAGGGGAAGCTCATCGAGATAGCGACCGCGAAGCCTGCCGCTGGGCGTCAAGGAAGCGAAAGCTAAAATAACGGCTGCGCTCGGAGAAAGTCATATTGCAATATTTTCGGACAGGGGTTCGACTCCCCTCATCTCCACCAATTGCACTCAAATTAAAATTTATCATAAAATGCGACCCTGGCAGCAAGCCGAAGGTCGTATTTTTTTGTGCCGTGACAGTTGTAAAAACAACGGTAAATATTTGAGCGAAAGTAATGTTTTTAAAAGTATCGTTTGTAAAAATTGAAATCGCTTAAAATATACTAAATGTTGAAAAAGTTTTACTATAGTTGACTTTCTTATACAAAATGCTATACTTGTATTAAAGAAACTAGGAGGTGCTTTTATGAAAATATCCAGAAAATTCCTTACAGCAGGCATTGCTGCCGCGCTGACTTTGAGCGTTGCGGCATCGGCTTTTGCGGCAGGGCTGACTGTTAAAACTAAAAAAATCAACGAAGGACAGGTCAAGACAGCTACTCCTGTCATTACCGGTTCTGTCGGCGGCGCCAAGATGGACACGCTGCTGACGCAAATGACTACGAAAAATACTGTAGCTGAGATCTATAAATATTTGCCCAGTGACAGTCAGAAAATCACTTTAGACAACTACCTGGACTTTACCAACGGTGCTTCTGACCCGGTGCAGGAAGGATTTGCGCTTGTGAAAGGCAGTGCCTTTCTGGTAAACGCCGGCTTTGACAAAGAGCAGAAGGAGCTTGGCAAAACTAAAGCTGATGAAAAGTATAAACTGGACATCGACTATACGGTCTATACTGCCGGCGATGAGCTGTTATCGCTTGAACAACACGCTTCCGCTTATACTGGCGGCGCTCACGACAACCAGTCGATCACAACGCTGACCGTTAATCCGAAAAACGGTAAGATCTATACTCTGGCCGATATGTTCATTCCCGGCGACGCTTACAAAGAACGCCTGGAAATGCTGATCGCCATTCAGCAAAAAGGCGATAACAGATTAAAAGCACAAATGAAAGATCCGGCAGTTGCTTACCGGAAAGTTACCATTATCGGTAACGAAAAATTCTATGTAGATTCCGATCTGCAGAATTTTGGTTTTTATATCGTCTACAATCCGGGCGAAGTTGCGCCCATGTCGGCAGGCATCGTTAAATATTTCATCCCTATCGACACCATTTCCGATATTATCAGCTATGATATGAACTGAAGAAAATAAAAATAGACACGCTCAGGCGTGTCTATTTTTTTGCGCTTTATTTGTTTTTAGGTATTTCCGTCAGCAGCTGCAGTTTACTGCCGTCACCGAAGCTGACGCTGCTGATAACGGGCTGCCATTTGACAGTTTGCAGATCGCTGCGCAGCAAACGCACGGTCTCAGGCTTGAACTGGTTGAGGCTGAACAGCTTGTTCAGGCTGATGCTGCCCTGAGGCGCTAAAGTAAGATATTCGTTGAAGCGGCAGCGCTGCAGCAGCATACCGTCGTTATCAAACACTTCCACAAAGCCCTGCAGGCCTGTAATGGTTTTACCGGAGATATTGTGCAGGGTAAAAGCAGCCTGCATAGTGTAAGAGGGGAACCAGCCGCCGCTGGAAGCGATCGAGATCGTTCCCGGCGCAGTAGTGATGGCGGCATCCAGTTCGGCTTGCACCTTGCTGTTAAGCTGCTGGAGCTTTGACGCCGTAGCCTGCTCACGTTCCTTCAGCAGTTCTTTCAGGTTGGTGATCTCTGTCAGGCGCCAGCTGCCGTCGTCCAGTTCGTACATTTTGACGTGCAGGATAAAATTATGCTCCAGCTGTTTATCATACAGCTTCACAGCCACATCGGCAGTTTTGCCTACCTGCTCGCTGCTTTCCACGCCCTCGTAACGCATCGTGCCAAAGCCGGTACGGTCTTTAAGCTGCTCGGCCAGCTGCTGGCCTTCATTTTTGGGGCTGGGGGCAGGCGCCGGCACTGCGGCTGTGGCGTCTGTATCACTGCTGTCTTCGCTGTGATCCTCCAGCGTGCCTGTTTCTACATAATGTCTGGTCTGTTCGGTCATGATCGGCACAACGGCGCTTTTCAGGCTTTGGACGATACCCAGTAAAAAGGGATTGGCCTCTTTAGGGTCGCCGAAGGCGTAATAAACCACATCGTCATACGCATGGGCATACAGTGAATTAAGGTCGACATGCTTTTCAAATTTGCTCAGGTCATGCTGCTGCACGGCCTCGTGGATCTGGGTGAAGGTATATTGCGGCGTGCGCATCCAGTAAAAAAAGTACAGGGCCGCGCCGATAACGATCAAAGCTGCGGTGATCAGGATATATTTTTTAGTGTTCTCACTCATGGTAAACTCCTTAATTAATGCTAGTATAACCATTTTAAAGATAATAGCAGAGCTTGTCAATCAAATAAAAGCAGGCTTCCGGTACCAGGAAAAACTTAACGGCGCTGCCAACAGGGGCAAGCGCCGCTAAAAATTTTTAGTTTTTAAAATCCTCCGGTTTTACCAGACCACGCTCCAAAAGGAAGGTGCGGGCTACTTCTGCCCGGTCGCGGCCCTTTTCAACTACTTCATAATTCAGCTTTTGCATCGTTGTGTCATCAATGGCGCTGCTGAGCGCAGACAAAGCCTGAGCGATCTCAGGATGCTCGGCGTTGGTTTTACCGTTGACGAAAGGCAGCATATAATAGGGCGGGAAGAAATTTTTATCGTCTTCCAGCAGTACCAAATCATATTTCTGCAGCAGTCCGTCCGTCGAAAAAGCTGTGATCACATCGACATTGTCAGACGTGATCGCCGTATACATCAGCGTACCGGAGAAATTATTGACCGATTTGAAGGTCATACCATAAGTTTTTTCGATGCCCGGCAAACCGTCGTCACGGGCCGCAAATTCCGGCGAGCAGCCGAAACGCAGATTATGACTGACTCGGGTCAGATCGGTCATCGTCTTGAGATGATATTTAGCCGCGGTTTCCTGTGTTACCGCCAAAACGTAGGTATTGTTAAACCCGAAGCTTTCCAGCAGCTCGATCTGATGCGTGTCACGCATCTGCTGTTGGACCAGCAGATACATCTCCTCCGGCGTAAAACCGGGCCGCAGCTTGTTTTTTAAGATCGTGCTGTAGCCGGTGCCCGTATATTCAGGATACAGGTCGATCTCGCCCGAACGCAGCGCTTCAAAAGCGATCATCGTGCCGCCCAAAGCAAGCTTACGTTCAACCTTGAGATCAGTTTTGGCCTCGATCAGGTCGGCCAGCATATTGCCGACGATCACGCTTTCCGTCGCGTCTTTGGAGCCGATGCGGAGATCAGGCTTATTTAAAAACTCGTGGCTCAGCAGATAACCGCTGCTGATAATAACGATCATGCCGGCAACTGCCAGAATACGTTTATGGTGCTGCCGGGTGCGTTCCAGGCTTTCCTTGGACATTTTTTTCGAAGCAGGGCGCAGCGAGACAGGTGTTACCGCAGTTTCGACCTTGCTCATCAAAAAGTCCATCAAAAGTGCCAGACAGCAGGCAGGGATGGCGCCCGCCAGGATCATATTGGCATTATCGGTCTGGATGCCGCTGATCACCAGTGTGCCCAGGCCGCCCGCGCCGATATAAGCCGCGATCGTCATCAGCCCTACGGCTGTAACGCTGGAAATGCGTATGCCAGCCATGATCACAGGCAGAGCCAGCGGCAGACGCACCTTGAACAGTATCTGCATATCCGTCATGCCGATACCTTTCGCTGCTTCCAGCGTATCGGCGCTGATATTGCGCAGCCCGGTACAGGTATTTTTCAAAATAGGCAGCAGCGAATACAAAACGACCATCGCTACAGCGGTGACGGCGCCGATACCCATATAAGGAACAAGAAAACCGAGCAGCGCCAGACTGGGAATAGCCTGGGCCAGATTGGCAAAACCCATTACCGGGCGCAGCAAACGCTCACGCTCAGAAATGTAAATGCCCAGCGGCACACCGATACAAACAGCGATAGCTACTGAAAGCAAAGTCAACTGGATGTGACTGAGCAGTAAAAGTCCTATATATTGCTGCTGGTCCTGCACATATGCTAATAATCCGCTCATGCTCCGCCCTCCTCAAAGTCAATAAATTGCTGACTCATCGTCGTTACGAGGCTGGAATGAGTGATAAGTCCCAGCAGCCGCTTATTTTCGTCTACTACGGGAACATTGGAAATATGATTGCTGTTGACCTTTTTAAGCAGGGCCACAATGTTCTCGTTGGGGGCGGCTGTTGCCTGTGCCGGCTGCATCACCGTATACACCGGCTCGCTTTTATCCGGCGCCGCATGGATAGAACGGGCGCGGATGATCCCCAATAAATGTTCACTTTCATCGACTACCAGAAGGCTGTCGACATTTTCGATCCGCATTTTTTCGATGCATTTCAGCATCGGCACATCGGGGTAGGTGATCTTCGGCGTGCGGATCATGATATCTTTGGCCTTGATCAGTTCGGGACTGCTCCAAATGCGCTTAGAACCTACAAATTCGCTGACAAAACCGTCAGCTGGGTTCTTCAGGATATTTTCCGGCGTGTCGTATTGCAAAATAGCGCCGGAATGTAAAATACAGATACGGTCAGCGATCTTCACCGCTTCGTCCATATCATGAGTAACAAAGACAATAGTCTTGCGCAGCTTCGCCTGCAGATTGACCAGCTCGTCCTGCAGCTGACTGCGGGTGATAGGGTCTAACGCCGAAAACGGCTCGTCCATCAAAATGATGCCGGGGTCCATGGCAAAAGAGCGGGCTACGCCGATGCGCTGCTGCTGGCCGCCGGAAAGATGGTTGGGATAGCGGTCCAGAAATTCCTGCGGCAGGCCCACCATTTCCATCAGGTTTACTGTACGTTCAACGATCTTTTCCCGCGGCAGTTTGGCCAGCTGCGGAATGATCTCGATATTTTCTCGCACCGTCATATGTACGAACAGGCCGGTCTGCTGGATCACGTAACCCATATTCCGGCGCAGCTCGATCGGGTCCTGCGCCATAATATCAGTTCCGTTGATCAGGATCTGACCTGCGGTAGGGTCGATCAGACGGTTGATCATCTTCAGCAAAGTAGTTTTGCCGCAGCCGGAAGGGCCGATGAGCACCACCAGTTCGCCCTCGTTGATCGAAAAGTTGATATTCTCTAAAACATTGTGCTGTTTGTAAGCTTTACTTACGTTGATAAATTGAATCAATAGGGGTTCCTCCTTATCTAGGTTTTAAAATTCTCTCTGCGTCTAAAGTGAAGTTCCACTTGATGCTCAGCTCCTTGTATTATAGAGTAAGTTCATATATTCGTTATCTGCTGTGAATATTCCTGCAATATAATATAATGAAAAAAGAATTAATTTATTATCCTTGATAATAAGAAAAATAAATTTTAAGATATGACGATAAAAATATCGTGATAAATAATGGACTTTATGAAATACTGCCACAGACCTGATAAAACATGCTATAATAACAAAAAACAAAGGAGTGAGAGCATGCTTTTTATTTGTTATCCCAAATGCAGCACCTGCCTGAAAGCCGAAAAATATTTACAGACGCAGAACCTTGAATACACTAAACGCGATATCAAAACCGATAATCCTACTGCCGAAGAACTGCACAGCTGGCAGCAGGCAAGCGGACTGCCGCTGAAAAAGTTTTTTAATACCAGCGGCCTGCAATATAAAGCGCTGGGACTGAAAGATAAACTGCCGCAGCTGAGCGAGGAAGAGCAGCTGCAGCTTTTGGCGACCGACGGTATGCTGGTCAAGCGGCCGCTTTTGATAACGGACGATGCGGTACTGGTCGGTTTCAAAGAAGCCGAATGGTCAGAAAGACTACAGCAAAAGTGAAAAAAAGTGCAGAAGATTATATGTCAAGCAAATATAATCATAGAAATTAGTTTGTAAAGTATAGATAATATTTTGAAAGTATAAAAAGTTCAGGCAAATTTTCATAAGTGTAACTTATGAAACAGAAGCACGGTTGAAAAATCGCTGCAAAGCCTGTATAATCAGGGTAGAGAAAGCAAAGAAGAACTCCGATATACCGATGACGGTACATATCGGAGTTTTCTGTTTATATCTGCGATTATTTTTTCTGGTATTTATAGCTGCACTTTGCAGCCTCGCAACCGCTTTGATGCAGGGCGCCAGGCCCGGAGCATTTTCTATATGCAACTCTAATGCAAAGGATGTGAAATTATGGAAACGGACAAAAAAACAACAACAGCAGAAGTGGGATTTTTAAAAAAGTACGGTTTTTATCTGGCGCTGGCGGCGTTAGCAGCTATTGTGCTGCTGCCTAACCCCGCAGGGCTCTCCGTAGCCGGCCAGAGAATGATCGGCATCATGGTCTTTTCAGTTATCGTCTGGGCGACAACGGCGATCTCCTACCCGGTCAGCGCCGGCGTTATCATGACCCTGATGGCGCTACTCATCGGTTTTGCTCCCAATCCCGAAACCGGTAAGCTGTTTGGGACGGCGGCAGGCCTCGGCATCGGGCTGAAAGGCTTTGCCTCTACAGCCTTCTGTCTGGTAGCGGCAGCCATGTTCCTGGCTGTGGCCATGACTAAGACCGGCCTTGATAAACGTATCGCGCTGGTGATCCTCTCCAAATTGGGCGCAAAATCCAACCGCGTCGTGATCGGCGTTATCCTCTGCGGTTTTATCCTCAGCTTTTTCGTACCCAGTACCACGGCCCGTGTAGCCTGTCTGGTACCGATCGTTATGGGCATGATCAAAGCTTTCGATGTGCCGCTGAAAAGCAGGTTCGCCGGTATGCTGATGATCACCGTCGCTCAGGTCGACAGCGTCTGGAACGTCGGTATCAAAACTGCGGCCGCGCAGAACATGGTCGCCGTCAACTTTATCAGCAGCCAGCTGGGCGTCGATATCTCCTGGCTCGACTGGTTCGTCGCAGCAGCTCCGTTTTCACTTTTGATGTCCATCATTTTGTATAAGCTGATGATGCATCTGATGCCGCCGGAAATCGACGAGATCAAAGGCGGCAAAGAAACAGTGGCCCGCCTGCTCAAAGAAATGGGCAAGGTCAGCGTCGATGAAATGAAGCTGTTAGTCATCTCCATTTTCCTGCTGATCTTCTGGACCACCGAAAAGAAACTGCATCCCATCGACACCTCCACGACGACAATGGTCGCAGTCACTCTGCTGATGCTGCCCAAGATCGGCGTCATGAACTGGAACGACGTCGTGCATAAGATCAACTGGGGCACAGTGCTCCTGTTCGGCGTCGGCATCTCGCTGGGCACGGCTTTGCTCTCTACCAAAGCAGCCACCTGGATGGCTAACGAGATCGTTGTCGGCTTTGGGCTCGAAAATTCGACTACCCTGATGGTCCTGGCGATCATGTCCCTGTTCCTCATCGTTATTCACATGGGCTTTGCCAGCGCCACAGGTCTGGCGGCAGCCATTATCCCGATCGTTATTTCCGTGCTGCAGCATCTCAAAACTCCGGGCGTCAATATCGTCGGTATGACTATGATCCTGCAATACGTCGTCAGCTTCGGCTTTATCCTGCCGGTCAACGCGCCGCAGAACATGATCGCTTACGGCACCGATACCTTTGAAGTACATGACTTTGTGCGTGCCGGTATCCCGATCACTATCATTGCTTTCGCCCTGATCATGATCCTGGGCGCTACCTATTGGAAATGGCTGGGACTGGTCTGAAAAGAACGCAGTACGCAGACTTGGAAAACTGAACTGAATCCAGCTATAAAAAAAGACGCAGCTTTTAAGCTGCGTCTTTTTGCTGTGCACCGCTATGCGGGCACAATGACGTCAAAATCAAATATCTATTCCCAAAGCCTCTTTCACCAGCAGGCCGATAACGAAGGAAAACGCCGCTACACTGAGACTGATGATCGCCATTTCCCAAAAACGCTTTTTGAAATTCAGGTCTTTGGCGACCGAAATATAATAGGTAAACACCAAAATTATCAGCACCACCGTCAGCAGCATCGTTCCCAAAGCGTGCAGATAATGCTCATCATCAAAAATAAGATAAGGCAGCACCAGCAGCGCCACCGTGATGCAGTAAGCGATCCCCGTATAAGTACACGACTTCAAAGCATCCTCGCGGCCTTCGCTGCGGGCCGAAAGAAACTCGGACGAAGCCATCGACAAAGTTGCCGAAACGCCGGTGATAAGCCCCGACAAAGCGATCAGCTTGGTATTCTGCAGCGCCAGGGTCAAACCGGCCAAAGTACCTGTCAGCTCTACCAGGGCATCGTTCAGCCCCAGCACCATCGACCCCACATACTGCAGGCGTTCCTCGTCCAAGATGGCCAGCAGCTGCTGCTCGTGCCGGTCCTCATCCTCGGCGATCTTCTGCGCCTGCGGTATCTCGGCGGCGATCTCCTCATAGTTATAAGCCGCGTCGCCCTCGTTGCCCTCCATCAGCTTCAGGGCAAAGGTATAGCCAAAGATCACCGACAGCAGGGTATACCACCAGATCTTCCATTGTAAAGGCTGCACCTTTTCCTTAGTAAAGCTTTCCCAGATCTGGCAGTGGCGGTGCTCCTCATTGGCTATTTTCAGCAGCGTGGCCTTGTTGTCCGGGTTTTTGACAAAGCCTGCCACCTTCGTATAAATATGGTACTCCGTCAGCTCGTTTTGCTGCATCTTCAGCACCCGGCGCTTGATCTCCGGGCTCAAAGCTTTTATTTCAGACATCATCATCAACTCCGTATAAATTTATTTATTGACTAACATTATACTGCAATCGGAAGCAGTTGACAAAATAAACATAGCTTGACGCAATAAAAAAACAAAAAGTATGAATTGCAGGCCCGGTTTTTGAACCGGGCTTTTTTTCGTTTTCGATCAGCGGCGGCGTAGTCTTTTGCAAGACTAAGCTCAAGTTGTAATAAATAAAAAGTAAATAAGTCTTGCGGGGGGGGACAGATAGTGTATAATGGCTTGGGTTAATCTATATAGATGAAAATTATCTATTTAATTAAAGTTTAAGTATTGCGAAAGAATAACCCTGATAGTTGGAAGTTATTTGGAAAAATCTAGATGGACTGAGCTTATTCTGCAGTCGGTCTAATTTTAATAAAATCAAAAAGGGGAATGATTTACAATGACCAACAACAAAAGACTTTTGGAAAAAGCAGTAGTTTTGGGGCTGCTGCTGGCAAGTCCCAATATTGCCGGTGCCACAGAGGGTGTTGATGAACCGTTTACCAGCGCAGCAGCGCTGGCGGCAGTCAATGGCACGGCAACAATCACCGGCAGTAACCTTACTAATGGCGTTATCGGCATTATGTCTCCAGCAGGCGGCATTGTCTACAACGACGAGATCAACCTGACGATCAACGGCTTCGTTGATGCCAACAACAGTACTTTTACTACTACCGGGCTGCATCTTACTACCGGCGTCAGTGAACTTGAAAAAATCAACCTTACTATGACTGATAATACCAGTATCACTCACAGGGTCTACGGGTTGCAGACCTTTGCGGGAGCTTCTACAAGAATTGGCAATGGCTCAACAATGACCATTACCGGTAATTCCAGTGACGCTGTCTTTGGCATGTATGCCGGCAATAATGTCGCGGGCGGTCCCGGGAAGATCCTGGCAGGTGACAATTTGGATATCAAAATCGTCAACAACGGTACCGGCTATGCCTATGGTATCCTTTCTTCCGACGGCGCCAAGATCACCGTCGGCGATAACTTGAAACTGTCCGTTACAGGTGCAGGCGAAGCCCGGGGACTGGAAGCCGGCTTCCGTGCCCCCACGCTTGCAGTAGGCAATAATGCCTATGTCAGGGTCCACAGTACGGACAGCCATTCCCTGGGTGCCTTTGTTAGTGACGGGGCTAAAATAGACTTAGGCACTAATGCTACGATCTATTCCAGTACCGACCAAAGCAGTAAGCTGGCTATCGGTATCCTCTCCCAGGACGCTGGCAGTGAAACAGTGCTCAACGGTGCCACTATCCTGACAGAACAGGGCGGTGCCAATCAAAACGGCCGTGCCTTGTATGTTTATAATGACGGCAAACTTACCGGCAATGCCGGTAAATATAATATTGTCGGCGACATCCTCAGTGTTTGGGGCGGTCAGGTCGACCTTTCTATGAAGTCGGCTTCTTTTATGCACGGCAAGATCGAAACGGATAACAGCTCCAAAACCGACCTCAGCCTGACCGAGAACTCCGTCTGGGAAGTAACTGACCATTCCTATCTTAACCATTTGGTCAACGACCATTCTACCATCGATATGACGCAGGACAACGGCAAATTTACCGCACTGACGGTCGAAAACCTCAGCGGCAATGACGGTGTCATCAAAATGCACATCGATACCAGCCTGAGCGGTAACAACAGCGACAAGCTGTATATAACCGATACCCTCACCGGTACCCAGTACATCGACCTGTACGAAGTCAACAGCCACACCCCGATGGGAGCGGAAGGCGTCGGCACAGTGCTGGCAACAGTCAACAACCATAACGGCAGCTTTGCCGCCGTCGACGGCGAAGGCACTCTGTACTGGAAACGCTATGAGCTTGACCAGCAGGACACCGCTGACCTCAGCGGCAACTACACCAAAGACTGGTACCTGAAGCAGGTCGTCAATATCAGCCAGCCTACTACAAGTATCGATACGGTACTGACCGCCAACGCGCTCAACTACCACACCTGGCGTAACGAAAACGATAAACTGCTGCAGCGCATGGGCGAGCTGCGCCTGAATGGCGAAGACACCCAGGGCGTCTGGTTCCGTATCCGCGGCGCCAAGATCGGCCGCGACGGCAGATTTGATTTTGAAAACAAATACACCGCCTACGAACTGGGCTACGACGCTGTGACCAAACAAACAGCAGACAAGACCCGTTACCAGGGCGTAGCCTTCAGCTACACCGACGGCGACAGCAGCTACACCCGCGGCAGCGGCGACAACAGCAGCAAAGCCATCAGCTTCTATAATACCGAGATCGGCAGCAAAGGCCATTATCTGGATATGATCTTCAAGATCGGCACTATGGACAATGACTTTACCGTTTACGATACCAGAAGCAACAAGATCACCGGCGACTTCAACAACACCGGTATCTCGCTGAGTGCCGAATACGGCCGTAAAAACGCGCTGGAACACGGCTGGTATTTCGAGCCTCAGGCTCAGTTCACCCTGGGCTATCTGGGCGGTGACGATTATACCACCAGCAATGGCATCAATATCGACCAAAGCGGCATCAAAAGTGCCGTTGGCCGCATCGGCTTCAACATCGGCCGTGAGATCGGCAGTAAAGGCATCGTCTACGCCAAAGCCAATCTGCTGCACGAATTTGGCGGCGGCTATGACGTAACCATGAACGACGGCACTGACAACATCAAAGTCAGCGATACCTTCAACGACACCTGGTTTGAATACGGCGTCGGCGCCGCCTTCAAAACCAGCGACAACAGCCACATCTATCTGGATGTCGAACGCAGTGCCGGCAGCGACTTCACCAAAAACTGGCAGTGGAACGTCGGTGCCCGCTGGACCTTCTAAACCCGGCAAAACTGCCGACATAACTAAATTTACTTTTCGTCAAGATACTGCAACCCTCTATCTTGATTGAAATATTTCCCCGCAAGGGCCTGCTTTGATCAAAGCGGGCCCTTGCTTTTGCTTAAATATACCTATTATAGATAAAATTGTCGTGAAATGAGATATTGCATTTGACAGAAGAATAAATTGACTATAAGATTATTGGAATGACTTTATAAATATAAAAAAGGAGAATGAGAAATTATGAGTAATGTGATCTTGGGTGAAGTTGGAATAGAATATTTAAAAATTTTTTTTGGCGTATTGACTATATATGTAATATTCAAATGTGGGTATATAAAAAAGAAATATAAGCAGCCTGAGGGTAGATATCGACTTAAAAAAAGTCTTTTAGAAGTGAAAGGTTTTATTTTATTTTTTATTATGTTAGTAGCATTTTCTTATTCTAAAAATGGTGACTTTTTAGTAAATAATAGAGAGTTAGAGTTAGCAAGTGCTATAGTAGTGTTAACATCTTTTATTGAAATTATTTATATTAATTTAGAATGGAATGAGATAAGATATAAATTGCGAAATTATAGATTGAAGTCTGATAAACCTTATAAAGTGACAATTAAATTTGAAAAGTAGATACGCTTCAGGCAGTAATAACAAAAGACCAGAGCATTTTTGCTCTGGTCTTTTGTTATTTGTACACTGGCAGCAGCCTGTTTTGCAGATGCTCGATGATCTCACGCACACGGCGCTGGCTGTTGGCCAGGTCAAACAGATCCGGCTCAGGGCAGTCGGCCCGACGCTCCTGCGTGCGCCGCCGGGCCTGCTGCCGTTTTTTCTGCTCATCCAGCACCGCCGCATCCATATCGTGCAGCCGCGGAAAATACCGCTCGCCGGCCAGCCTTTTCACACAGCGGTTAAAAAGCTGCGGCTCCAAAGCGCCGTAGCGCTCCACCCACAGCCGCAGCCAGAAATCCTCCTCGGCAAAACCCGACAGCGGCGGATGCAAGCCGGCCGCCTTAAAAGTAAGCAGCGCCCGCTGCATAAAAACGTACGGCCGCTCCATCAGTGCAGCCCGTCCGCATCTACGCCGTAAGCCAGCCGCAGCTTGGCCAGCCCGTCGCGCTTAGAACAAAACACGCTTTGGCAGGTAATGCCCAGCGCCGCTGCCACCTCACGCTGGCTTTTTCCCGCCAGGAACACCTCGCAAAGCACCAGCCGCTGCAGCCGGGGCAGCTGTGCCAGCAGCTCCAGCAGACCGGCGTTGAGCTCGTCCGTACGGGTACTTTCACTATAGCGGTCAGCTGCAAAAGTATCCAAAGTCAGGCTCGTTTCCTCGTCCAGCGTTGCCTGCTCGCAATCCAGCCGCAGTTTTTGCTTCTGCACCTGCAAATTCAGCTGCCGGCGGATCGTAAATCTGACGTGCGAAGTAAAAAAATGGAAATTACTATGCCTAAAGCTCATGATCGCGTCATTGACCGCCATCAAAGCAAAAATCTCCGTATCCTCCTGTTCCAGAAAATGCACATAATAACTGTTATATTTAAAAGCCCGCACCATCGGCGTAAAGCCCAGCAAAAGCCTGTTGACGGCCCGGCTGTCGCCTGACTGTGCCAGCGGCACCAAAACTGCAAAATCCAGCTGCTCTGTAGTTGATCGTTCGTTCATCTGCCTGTTATCTCCCGTTCACTCCGGCTGCGCCGGTTTTTAGCTCCAAAGCCGCCAAAGCAAAATCCTTGGCGCTCAATCCCTCCAGACACTCGCTGCACACCTCGCCGCAGTTATCTACAGCCAGATATTCCTCACCCTCAAAAATAGGGCTGCCGCATAACCCGCAGGTATAAACCTCCAGCAGCTCCGCATCCTCAGGTGCGGCCAGCCAGTCAGCCTCGATCTTTGCCAAACGCCTTTCCTGTGTCTCTGCGCCGCAGTCATGCCTCATCAACACCGCCGCCTTTCACAAATAAAACAGATAAATACAAAAAAATACGCCTCCTTAGGTTGTTAAAACGCCGCCGTCTGATCCTGTACTTTCGTACTTAGCAGTACTGATACTAAATAAATTAACACTAAAACAAAAGAGCCCGTAGAACCCCGGTGAGAGGTAGAAACCTGTTAAGAAAAAGAAAATACTAAAAGAAAAAGACGGTTTGGTTTTACACTTACTAAATACACAGCAAAAAATGCAAAAATCAGGTTCGCACGAAAAAAATAAAAATTTTTTTTTTTTTGCCCTCAACCTGATTTTCAGCAAAAAAACCATGTACTTAGTAAGTGTAGGGCAGCAGGGCCAAAACAAAACCTGCCCGGCAGTTCCCTGAAAAATACTGACGAAGGGAGGAGGTAAAATGCTGATCACACAGCCACAGACAGTATCACTGATGCAGCTCGCCGACCTGGCCGCCTGCGCACGCAACCGTATCGCGCAGATCTATCTGCACTGGACGGCAGGCCGCTATGGACAGGTCTACGACGACTATCATCTGAACATCGACGCCGACGGCACGATCTACCGCAGCTGCACCAGCCTGACCGAACGCAAAAGCCACACCTGGCGGCGCAACAGCGGCAGCATCGGCATCGCCCTCTGCGGCGGGCTGGGCGCACAGGCCAACCACGGCTACGACGCCGAACTGGGGCCCTATGCCCCCACGGCAGCGCAGACCGACAAACTGGCGCAAATGCTGGCACTACTTGCCGTCAAACTGGATCTGGGCATCGAACCCGGTACTGTTATGACACACTGCGAAGCAGCGCTTTGCGACGGCTACGGCCCCTACAGCGGCGACCCCCAGACCCGCTGGGACCTGTGGTATATGCGCGACTCACCCGGCGACGGCACTATGAAACCGGGCGGACAGGTGCTAAGAGGTAAAGCCCTGTGGTATCTGGCCCGCTGAGCCGGGCGCAAACCTGTAACAACAAGACAGGCAACCAATACAAAAAATAAAGGAGCAATCATTATGCCAACAACAACCAAAACAGCAACATCTTACAAATTATCCTTAGCCGTAGAAAACGGTGTTAACGCGCTGGGAGCGGCACAGGTCAAATCTGTATCTATCGGCAGCGTTAAGCTGGACGCAGAAGACGACAAGTGCCTTGCCGTCGCCAATGCCTTGAACGATCTGATGAGCCATGCGGTAGTCAACGTCTACGTGACGGAAAAGGCCGAGCTGGCTCAAGCGGAGTAATTTTATAAATTATCCGCTTGTTTTTTAGATTTTTAATTTATTATGTTCCTTTCTTGGGCAAGAAAGGAACCGAAAGAACTTTGCGCACTGTGGCGAGTCCTGTTTAGCTTTGTTCGCTGTCCGGCTTCCAGGCAACTCGGCATTGTCATGCAAAGAAAATCTTTAGCTACAAATAGTCAATGCCTCAAACAAACCTTCCAGCGCTTACAGCTCACAGCGCACACAACGGACTAGACCACAATGTGCGCTCAAAACCCCTGCATCGTACTATTCAGTTTTAGATTTCATAAGCACAGTATCAAATTACTGATGAAACAATGCTTTCTAACTAAAGCAGTAGAACGTAGGGTGTTAGGGCACATTGAGCAGATTTTGTTATGTGCGATGCGAATAAGGCGAAAGCGGAGTGACTTGTTTGAGGCATTGTTGCTCAGATGATTTATCTTCGGCAACAATGCCGAGTTTCGCGGAGCCGCCGTTGAGCGAAGCAAAATAAAAATCTGCGACGTGCCGGTTTTTCTTTGGTTCGTTTCTTTTACCGCTAAAAGAAATGAACATTTAAAGAGAAAAATCTTTACGCAGCTTTCTTTCAAGAAAGCTGCATATAAAAAAAGAAAACCAAAATCCACAAATAAAATACAAAAGTCCAAAAAGACAAAAAAATAAAGTAGGCGCAAAACCTACAAAAAAGGAGCAACCACCATGGAAAAAACACTCGAACTCATCTTCACCAAAAGCGACGGCGCTAAAAAAACCCTCAGCATCGCCGACCCGCGCGAAGGCCTCACCCTTGCCGAAGCCAAAACAGCTGCCGATAAGATCATCGAAGCCAACGTGCTTACCAGCGGTGGCCTGGAACTGACCGAATTTACCGAAGCACGTATCAAAACAGTCACCATCGACGTACTGGCCTAGTGGATACGCAGGAAATATTCAAAGCAGTTGGCAATTTTGGCTTTCCGATAGTATTGAGCTGGTACCTGCTGCTGCGGATGGAGCAGCGGCTGGACAAGCTGGGCGACTGCCTGCATGAGCTGAGTAGCGCCATCGTCAAAGAACATAAAACAACCGGCCTTTGAGAGCCGGCAGGCTATGACGCGACAGTCATAACCGTACCGGAGCAGAGAAAAGGCACAGAAAAATAAAAAGATAAGGCGACACTTAAAGCAAAAATAAGTGTCGCCTTATCTTTTCTAAAACGCATTATACGCCTTTAAAATAACAAATGCAAGCATTTTTCTAAAAAATATTTAAAAATGCCAATGCAGTCCTGCAATAAAAAACAAAAGTAAACCTATTTAATAAGGCAGCTTTGCAGCAGCCAACAAAAAAATAAACCCGGCCATAACTGACCGGGCAAAAATATTGGAATCATGAATAAAAAGTGAACCTTTGTTTGTAAAATTGAATGTAAAGTGCTATACTAAGGCAAGAGATAGCAAATGAGTTGGCTTATCAGTCCCGTAGCGGATTGGTGGTGAGACTATGAGTGTATATCAGGCATTATCATTGATGATTGCTTTTGGTATCCTCGTGGCAACCATTATTCTTGCCGTAAAATAGCAAGAAAATGAGCCCAACATAAGTATGCGGGCCCATCTTCAAGTTAATTTAGTTACGAGATGAGCCAACGCTACGAAACATTTGCTATCTCTTTGTATTTATATTATAGCGCATCTGTCAAGTAAATTCAAATACCAGTTAGACTGCATAAAATGCAGTCTAACTGGTATTTCTTTATTATATTTTTCTTTAGCTGTTCATTTTTAATGAATAAAAAAATCTTTGCCGGCTTTTTTGCAAAAAAGTCCCCCCACTCTTTGCCTGCGCAAGTACGCCCTGGTGCGGGGGCAGCACCATGTTTTAAGCATTTCTTGGTGGTTTGTTGAATAAGTGCTGGGGAAGCTAAAAAAGTAAGTATTTTAAAAATATACGCTAGTATGTCTTGTGGGGGGGTACAGGTGTGTTATAATGCCAAAAGATATTGCTTATGTAAATAAATATAAAAATGTGATTAAAATTATAAACTGGAAGTGCCGCCAAATGAAATTTTTACATATTTTTTATTTGTTTACGCAATCTGTAAGGAGTGTGTTATGTACGACGAAACGAAACTAAGTAATGTTGGCTTTCGAATCCGTTTTTTTCGTATGGAAAAAAGCATCAGCCAAAGCGAGCTGGCCCAGCAGATAGGTATCAGCCAGACCCACCTCAGCAACATCGAGTGCGGACGGGTACAGATCGGCCTGAAGCTGCTGCTGCGGCTGGCCAATTTGCTGCAGCACCGCCTGGACGAATTTTTTGACGTGCCGGCGGCAGCCGCCCCTGCACCACAGGGCAGCTATACAGCAGCGGATTTCAGTACCCTGCTTGAGCTGCTGGCACAGCTGAAACCGGCGTTGTCGGGCGCAGGCAGCCTGACAGGGGCAGAACAAAGACTAACAGTGAGCCGAAGGATGAAGAAAGAAGGAATGGGAAACAGATGAGTAAAAGGGATATGCGTGCTAAAAAATTGCTTTTGGCAGTGCTTTTAGCCATGAGCGTGCAAAGTTATTATGCAGCTCCGGCCTGGGCAGCAGAGGCTGGACAGCTTGCCGGGCAGACCGAGACTGTAGCCGGAAAAGGGCAGAGCGATGGCACCACAACGCCTGCTGGGGACGAAGAAACTTCTGCGCCTGCCACGGGTGAGGAAGCAGCCGCCGAGGGGGAAGAGGGCGCTAATACAGATGCTGCAGTACCGCCTGTTACCTACGGTGTGCGTGCCGCCAGTGCCGGCAACGATGATGATGATGGTATCATGCCAATTGCAGACCAGGCTGTTAATGGCGCCCTGACAGGCGTTACTGACATCAGCTTTGAGAAAGGGATTCAGATCGGTGGTGTTGCGGCTGCGTCAGATTCTATAGCTATTGGTTCTGTTTTAAATGAGTCTTCCAACTCTATTGCTATGGGCCGTAATTTAAATATTGCTCAGGGCGCTGACTATAGTGTTCTTTTAGGCTATGGTTCAACTCTTTCTGCTAGCGCTGAATATAGTACGGTTATCGGCTATACTTCAAGGATAATAGGTGATAATTGCTCAGAGAGTATTCTTATGGGCAACAACTCAGCTATACTTTTTTCTAATGGTATTCTTGTGGGCAACAACTCAACTATAGGAGGGAAAAGCACAAACAGTATAGCTTTGGGTTCTGAAATAGTTGTTGATGGGAGTAACAATGTCGCCCTGGGTTATGGGAGCAAAGTTGAAGCTGCAAACAGCATTGCTTTAGGTGCCAAGGCAGAGGTTAAGCACGAAAACAGTGTCGCTATTGGCTCTAACAGCACCACAACGGCAGCAAATCAGGTCAGCTTTGGCGGCGCAGCTGAAAGCAGCTACCGCAGTCTGGTAGGTATCAAAGATATTACTATGGCAGGCGCCCTGAATGGCGTTGTTACCATCAACGGTGTGGACATCAATGATATCCTTGACGGAGGCAGCGTTGACCTGACAAATATCACAACAAACCTCGCAGTCAAAGCCAGCGAGGCAGCTGGCGCGGCAACTACTTTCAGCATTGACCAGGCTACCGGCAACGTCATTACCGCAGGCAGCATCACAGCAGCCAGCGGCAATATCGGCGGCATTACCCTAAATAAGGGCTATTTGAATGGCGTCACCCACATCAACGGCGCAGTTCTGGATATGGAAAACGATAATATGGTCTTTGGTTGGGATGCTTCTGCTTCTGGTTCTGGTTTAATAGCTATTGGTAAAGATGCTACTGTTTTTGGTTCTGGTTCAGTAGCTATTGGTGATTCAGCTGTTGCTGGAGATATGGGAATGGACAGAGCTACGGCAATAGGCTCATACTCTGGAGCTTATAAGGCTTATAGCACTGCAATAGGTGCTTTTAGTAATGTAGATGCTGAACGTAGTATGGCTTTAGGGTATATGGCTAGTGTTTATCAAGCCGTAAACAGTGTTGCCATCGGTACGGGCAGCAATACATTTGCTGATAACGAAGTTAATTTTGGCTATTATAAGCTTAATGCTGATGGTATTGTAGACACGAATGGTACTTATTATGGCCGCAGCTTGGCGGGAATTGAGGATATAACGCTGGCAGGCGCAGTGAATGGCGTTACTTTAGGAGTTAAAGGCGGCACTGCCGCTGATAAAGATAATGTGCTTGTGGGCGGCGTTGACGTAACGGAACTGGGAACCAATATTGGCGGCATCAAGCGTACAGGTGCCGGTACTGACGTAAGTCCTTACGTGACTGACATCGAAGGTATCAAATTCAGCAGCGACAACGTCAACTTTGGCGGCGTGTGGACAGAAAGTGTGGAAACTAATCCTGACGATCCTGGTTTCAACGTGATAAAATACACGTCTAATGGTAAAGGCGCGCTGAACGGTGTAACCAGTATCAACGGGGTGAGTTTTCTCTATAATGGGGATAATAGTAACATAATCCTTGGTGCAAATGTTGATACAGTCGGAGCAAATACTATTGCCATCGGAATGGATGCTGTTGCTTCTGGCTATGAAGCAACTCTTGTGGGAAACAATGCTACTGCGTCTGGCGCTTTTTCTACGGCTTTGGGGTATTATTCCTTGGCTACGAAAATGGAGGCTACTGCTATTGGCGCATTTGCAGAAGTTGATGGGGAGGAAAGTGTTGGTGTAGGTAGTAGTAGCAAAAACAGGGCTGATCAAACTATAGTAATTGGGACAAATGCTAATGTAATGAATGCTGATTATAAAAGAAGCACTGTTATTGGCGCTTATGCTGCTTCCAGCGCTAAAGACGGCATTGCTTTAGGTGCCAATGCAGAGGTTAAGCACGAAAACAGTGTCGCTATTGGTACAGAAAGCACCACAACGGCAGCAAATCAGGTCAGCTTTGGCGGCGCAGATGAAAGCAGCTACCGCAGTTTGGCAGGTATCAAAGATATTGAAATGACGGGCGCAGTGAATGGCGTTACTTTAGGAGTTAAAGGCGGCACTGGTACTGATAAAGACCACGTGCTTGTGGGCACTGTTGACGTAACGAAGATGCAGACTGACGTAGCAGGTAAGGCAGATAAAGCGACAACGCTGTCAGGTTATGGTATCACCGACGCTTATACCAAAGAAGAAGCTAACGTTAAACTGGCTGAAAAAGTAGATGTAAGTGCTTATGATACCAAAATGATTGCTTTGGAGAGTGCCGATAAAGATTTGAGCAGCAGAGCAACAGCTTTGGAAACGGCTGTTAACGATACTACAACTGGCTTGTCAGCTACTTATACTAAAGCAGAAGCAAATGCTGTGTCTATCGGCGAGCTGCAAACAGCCACCACCGGCATGAGCTACAGCGGTACGGCAGGTGCGGAAATGACAACCTTTGCCGGCGGCGTAACTGCGGCTAATTTGCAAGTCGGCAGTAACTTTGGCGTAACCGCTGACGGAGCATTGACAGCAGCAACCATCAACGGCGTGACGATCACCGGTACTGACGCAGATAAGAATGCGACCATCGGCGGTTATAGCTTAAAAGATATAAGTGATGATATTGCCGGGTTGCAAACCAGCAGCGGCGGCAATGCCGGCGATATCAGCGATTTGCAGACCAAAACCACCAATATCAGTTACGATAAAGATAAAGCTGAAACGACAGTGGACGGCGTGGTGATCAAAGCCGGAGAAATAAGCAGTGTGAAAAGCATCAACGGCGTAACTATCGGCGCAGCAGGCATCAGCGGTACAGAGACCTTTAACGGTGTGCTGCTGCAAAAAGACGGCAGCAATTATACAGTCGGCGATGTTGACGTAACAGAGCTGAAAACAACGATCAGCGACAGTACTAATGGTTTGCTGAAACGTACGGACGATTTGGAAACAGCTGTTAACGATACTACAACTGGCTTGTCTGCTACTTATACTAAAGCAGAAGCAAATGCTGTGTCTATTGGCGAGCTGCAAACAGCTACTACCGGCATGACATACAGCGGTACGGCAGGTGCGGAAATGACAACCTTTGCCGGCGGCGTGGCGGCGACTGTAGTGACGGCAGGCGAGTTTAAGATCACCGGTACTGCTTTTGGCTTGAGCAGCGACGGCGCGTTGACAGCGGCCAGCTTTAACGGCGTGACGATCGATAAGAGCGGTACTAGCGGCGACGTCATTGTAGGCGGCATCAACCTGAGCCAGCTGAAAAATGACGGCGGTACTACCAGCGCCAATACTGCAGGTATAGAACACAACGGCGGCACGGGTGCAGACAGTTATACTATGATTGAGGGCAGTACCAAAATCAACAGCGAAGGCATAGCTGTGACCGGTAAGGTAACTGCGACTGAGTTTATTGAAAACGGCAAAACGCTGGCAGAGATATATGCCGGTAAAGAAGCGTTTGAGGATGTATCGACACTGGTAGGTGACGAAAACGGCGGCCTGGTGAAAGCTGCGGCTGATCTGCAAACGGTGACTACGGGCATGAGCTATGACGCAGCCAGCCAAAGCACTACTTTCAGCGGCAATTTGGTAGTGGGTAATGCCGGCAACAAGACCCATACCCAGATCACCGACAGTGCCATTATCTTTGGCGAGGGCGGGAATATGCAGGTTACTGTCGATGCCAGCGGCATCCATGTAGGGAACGGCATCAGCACTTTTGCCGCTGCTGCAGGCGGCACGCATCTTGACCATGAAGGCCTGACAACAGGCAGGGTAACAGCAACCCAACTGAGTGTGAATGGTGCGGCGATCAGCGGCAACGCTGCTGATGGTTTGAGCATTGGCGGCGTGAATGTGAATGACCTGGATTCTGATGTGACTGACTTGAAAAAAGCTGTAGAAAACATTCAGAATAACGGTACATCAACTGCCGATATGGCAGGCGTGACACGCACTGACGAGGATGGCGACGGCTTAAACGATACCACTACCATCGAAAGCGCTACCAGCTTTACTAAAGCGGGTATGAAAACAAGTAGTCTGGAAGCAGCTACGGCAACTATTGGCGGCGTTCAGTTTGCTGCCAGCGGTGTAGTGACTGGCGTCAGCAGCATCAACGGCGTTACTTTCAGCAGCGATGGCAAAATCAACGGCGCTGTGATTACCAGCACCAGCTTTAACGGCGTGGATATCCAAGAGCTGGCTGATAAAGTAGACGGCTTAGGCTCCGGCGGTGGAAGTACAGGCGGCAGCACCGGTGGAAGTGGCGGCAGCAGTGACGGTTCAGGATTTAACGGTGATGAGCTTATCATCGCCAAAGGCGATAAAGACCAGACCACGATCAATAAAGACGGCATCACCGTCGGCAAAAACAGTTCCCATTCGGTTATCAACGGCAATGGTCTGTATATCGGTGTGGGCAGCAGCGGTGATCTTGATGCTGCCAAGTTCAGTATCAATAGCAGCAGCGGCAAGCTGACCAGTAATGCGGGCGGGCATAGCTTCATTAACAGCAGCAACGGCGCAGAGTTCAGCAACAGCAGCGGCAAAACTACTATCACCGGCGGCAAGATCGAGACTAACGAATTATGGGTCGGCGGCAATAAAGTAAATGTATCCGGCGGTACTGTGGATAAGAATGATGCCATCAATAACCAGCTTTCCAACAATAAAGACGGTTACGATTATACAAACGGTTTTACCACTTCGGAAGTGGGCGGCACTACTCAGTCGGCGACCAAAGAATCGGATGCTAATAACGA
Organism: uncultured Phascolarctobacterium sp.; assembly: GCA_900545535.1. Classification (GTDB taxonomy): domain Bacteria; phylum Bacillota; class Negativicutes; order Acidaminococcales; family Acidaminococcaceae; genus Phascolarctobacterium. The sequence goes on along the minus strand of UQZN01000019.1, from coordinate 8,449 downwards.
TAAGAAAGAAAAATGGGAGACCACCAATAATACTTCTGCCGGAGGTACCAGCATTACCACTACTAAAACCAGCACTAACAGTGCTGGTAAAACAACAGTGCAGAGCAGCAGTGTGAATACCAATGAGCACGGTATGACGGTGAGCAAAACCACTACCACTACAAATAAAGAGGGCGAAGAAGAGACTAAGACCAGCAGTACGGAGATCAGCGGGGGCGAAGTAACTCTGCACCGTGAGGATGGCAGCCGCATCGAAGTGGGCAGTGCTATCGAAGGCTTGCAGAGCGATGTGCAGGCGCTGGACGGCAAGGTGAACCGGATGGGCGCCGAGATCAAAGAAGTGGGCGCATTGAGTGCCGCTTTGGCAGGCCTGCATCCGCAGCCTGAAAACGCTAACAGCCGTGCAGACTTTGCCATGGCCATGGGCAGCTACGAAGGCAAGCAGGCATTGGCCGTGGGCGGCTTCTACCGCCCGGACAAACGGACGATGCTGAGTATAGGCGCTTCGACTACCAGCAGCAAGCATATGATGAATATGGGCATCAGCATTGCCCTTGACAGAATGCCGGAGGCAGAACGCAAAGAGCAGGAAAGCAATGTTGACCTGTCGGCACGGATGAAGAAGCTGGAAGCCGATTATGAAGCGCGGCTGGCCAAAATGGAAGCGGCTTATGAAGCCCGCATGGAGCGTTTGGAAGCCAGATATGCCCGGATGCAGGAAGCTTATGAGGCTGATAAAGAGCAGCAGGAAGCAGCTGACGAAACGCAGGAAAATGCGGAAGCAGCAAGCGCTTAAACGGCAGTAACAAAAAAACGGGCCGCAGTGAAGCCGGCCCGGCAAAACAAAATAAAACTTTGAAAGAGGTAGATCCCAGTGAAAAAAATAGTATTGACAGTAGTAATGCTGGTGGCTATGGCTATCAGCAGCGTGTGCATGGCAGCCGGAGACGGCAACGACTTGAATAAACAGCAGCGTGTGGTAGATAAATTTGTGGCGGCGCTGGAAGCGCCGGCAGGCAGCGGTTTGGCCCAGCTGCAGGGGGATCTGGCGCCGGGGTTGCAAAGCAAGCTGACTGCTGGTAATTTTGACGAGCTGCAAAAGCAGCTGCGGGAGAAATTCGGCAAACAGAAGGAAATGAAGTTTGCGGCTTTTGAGCGTTTTGACCAGGCTGACCGGTTGACGTATCTGGCAGGCTACAGCCGTCAGCAGGTGGTGCGCGCGGCGTATGTGTTCGATAAGGACGGCAAGCTGGCCGAGTTTGTCTTTGTACCGGTAGAGATCGAGGCAGAACAGAAATAAAATTGTTGTTTTAAGGCATAAAATTACATACATAAGCAGTGCGAAAGCACAGATCTGATTTTCAGGTCTGTGCTTTTTTGTGTTCTTAGAGGGTTTGTAAAGGTTCCCAGTTGCAAGACCATCGAACAAAAATTTTTTTAAACTCGAACAATAATGTCTTGCGGGGGGGGACACGTGTGATATAATACGTAAAATTCTTCTAGTTTAACTTTTAATTTTAACAAAATATAAATCGCTTGATTAAAAGTTTTTTATCTTTTGGGAATAAAATAAAAGTTAAAAATCAGGCGGGCGTTGATCTGGGCTGAAAAATTATTTTGGGCACAGCAGAAATTTGTGTGCAGGTTTTTCACAGCCGGAATAAGCGTTACCTGACCATGAGGGGAACATGGAAAGAAAGGATGGGTTGAAATGTTAAAAAAGGACTTGGCAAGAGCCGTCGCACTAAATTTAAGGGCGACGGCTCTAAGCGGTGGCGTTGCAAGGGGTTTATTGGCTGCGTCATTTATTTGTGCGGGCAGTTTTGGGGTTATGCCGATGGCGGCAAGTGCCGCGGTATATACTCCGGGGCTGATCACGGATACTGATGCTGCTGTTCTTGTCTGGGGGCAGCATTTGTTTGAAGAGGGCGAATATACGATCAGCAATGCCAACAATAATACTTTGAATGTAACAGTCGGCGATACGGGACTTATCAGGATCAATAACGGCGAAAAGCTGGTGGTCAATGGTAATCTTAATATCCATCAGCAGGGGCTTTCTTCTATCTATACCTTTGGTCAGCAGGTAGAAAAGGGCGGCGAGCTGGTGGTCAACGGCGATTTTTACTGGCTCAATGATATTTCGTCGCATGTTAATGGAGCGCTGCGTGAGAATTTTAATGTAGCCGGCAGAGCTGATTTTAATGGTTCGGTGACGATGATCGATGATAATGATTCGATCCCGTCGGCTTCGCAGACTACTTTTCAGGCTATTGACGGCGGGTTGATCAATGTAGCCGGCGATGCTTATATTTATAACCGTGTCGGCAATTATATCACCAGCGGCGCTAACGCAGTGTACGTAAAGAACGGCGGCATTATCAATTTCAATGGCAATACGACAAGGATCATGGCGGTCAGCAATGAGCCTGACGCTATCAGCGCTAAAAATGATACCAGCCATGCTTTGAGCAAAACCCAGGTCAATATCAATTCCAAAACTACCCAGATCCTTGGTTCTATAGATTTGGCCGGGTTTGGCAGTGTCAATGCGGTGCTGAGCGGTAAGGATTCATACTGGTATGGTGATGAAAAGAATGCCGGTTATTCTATTTTCCCAACTACGGGTACTTTGAATATAACTGTTAAGGATGGCGCTGAGTGGGGCTATTTTGGTGACAGCAGCCATTATTCGCAGGGTAAGGGCGTAACGGCTCTGACTTTGGAAAGTGGCGGCATCGTCAATCTGTATGACGATTATCTGAAGCAGGAATGGCATAATTACGGCTTAGATTCGGTGTACAGCACTATCAGCAATGTGAAGCATGATTATGTGTATATCGGCAATTTGAAGGGTCAGGACGGTATTTTCCAGCTGGATCTGAATTCCAGTGATAAGAGCCAGAGCGATATGATCTATATCAAAAACGCGACTGCCGGTACGGGCGAACATTCGATCCAGGCTTATGCTACGGATGATTTTTCGGCGATCAGCGCAGATAATACTCTGCGTTTTGCTACAGTAGGGGCTGGCGCTGCCAATAAGATAACTTTTAAGGATTCGGAAAATATTTACGGCAAGAGCCTGTGGGATTACGAACTGCTGATTGGCAGTGAAGATTATGATGTGAGCGATCCGGAAAATGCGGTGTATAACGATAAAGCTGCGGCGAATGCAGAAGTGAACAGTATTTTGGGCAACGGTGCCAAGAACTGGTTTATTTATGGTTATCAAAGGTCGCAGACTGTTAATGCCCAGTCGCTGATCGCAGTTAATGATGCTTTGTATGCGACGTGGATCAACGGCAATAATACTTTGCGTAACCGTTTGGGCGAGCTGGATTACCATACGGATAAGCATGGTATGTGGGCCCGCGTTTATGGTGGCCAGCTGAAGGGCGACAGCTTTAAAAGCAGCTATCACACGTATCAGATCGGTTATGATGCGGCTTTTGCCGATAAAGACGGCAAGCAAAGCGGCGTCTGGTACGGCGGCGCAGCTTTGGAATATAGTAAAGGCAATGCCAGCTATACTGCCGGTAATGGCGATATTGATATGGGGTCATTGGCTTTGTATGCTACGAAAAAAGGTAAATACGGCGATAACGTGGATATAGTTTTGAAGCATGGCAAGCTGAAGGGCGATATCGATACTTATGGCCGGATCACCGACAGCGGTGATTTTGATACCAGGGCTACCAGCCTGAGCTTTGAATATAACAAGCGGCTGACGCAGAAGGACGGTTTCTTTATCGAGCCGCAGGCACAGTTTACTGTGGGACATATCGACAGTACTGAATATACGACGAAGAACGGCACCCGGATCAAATATAACGGTATGGACAGCGCTATCGCCCGTTTGGGGCTGGCAATGGGCCGCGATTTTGAGAAAGGCAATGTGTATTTAAAGGCTTCGGCGCTGCATGAATTAGGCGGACGGGGAGAGGTAAATATGCTGGCGTCAGACGGTTCCAGTTTGAGCGAGAGCAAGGATTACGGCGATACCTGGTTTGAGCTGGGCCTGGGCACAAATTGGCGTACTGGCAAGAACAACAGTGTTTATCTGGATATTGAGCGCAGTTTTGGCGCAGACATCCAGAAGCAGTGGCAGATCAATGCCGGAGTGCAGTTTCAGTTTTAGGGGTCTTTGAAAATAAAATAAAATGCGAGAGGGTTGAATAGGATGCAAAGAAAAGAGTTGGAAAAGGCTATTGCAATGAGTTTGGTATTAACAGCTTTTAGCGGCGGTGTGGGGACTGCGGCAGCTGTGTACCATGATACGGCAGGAACGTATAATATCGGCACTCAGACTGTTACTGATGTGAAGAATAACGCTTTTCCCGGTTATATGCCTGGTTATCTGGCGACGGCTGATGCGGCTGTCAGCGGTAATGGCGCCGGTGTAGTAATGAATGTCAGCGGCGGTGCTTTTGGGGTCAATATCGGCAGCAGCTATAACACTAGTCTGGATGCGCACGGTATTGGCGCTTATAACGGGGCGGAGATCAATTTTGCAGCCGATACGACATTGTCGGTCAATAATGCCGCTACTCATACAACGTTTGATAATCATGGCATCGTAGCAGGGACGGATTCGGTGATCAGGATCGATTCGTCGGCTGTTGACATCACTGTCAGCAACGGTAGTCATAACAGCGGTCTGCGTGTTTATAAAAATGGGCAGATCATCGTCAGTAATCCGCTGACAATGGACATCACTGCCGGAACGGCCGGCGGCAGCGGCGCTGCTTATGGCATTGCTGTTGATACGCATCTTGGCGAGGCTGGTGATGCCGGTCATATCGAGACCGGTGCGGTAACAATGACGATCAGGGGCGGCAGCAGTGCCGGCGAATATGATGCAGGCATTGCTGTAGAGCAAAGCGGCAGTTATACCGCTAACGATAAGGTTGATATTACGGTGAGCAACAGTGCTAATGGCGGCCGTGTTGCCGGGGTGCAGAACCGTGGCGACGGTGCCGTGGTGATGCAGGATGTGAAAATAGCAGCCAGCAGCAGCGGCAGCAGTGAAGCTTTTGGCATTTATAATTATGCCGGCGGCAGCTATAACCTTAAAAATCTGGATATCACTGCGTCCAGCACCGGCGGACAGGTCGTGGGGATCGCCAATATCAGCAGCGTTTCCGGTAAGGTATCTTCTTTTGAAGCTGCTGATATCACGATGGAGCTGCAGGGTAATGGCAGCGAGGTCTATGGTATCCAAAATGGTCTGGATAGTACGAATGCTTCTGATTTTAAAGCAGGCTCGATCAATATCAAGGCCGACAATAATGGTAATATCATTGGTATAACTAACAAAGTGGGCAGTACTTTCAGCGCCGGGGATATCGTGATCGATGGTACTGGCAAAAGTTTTATGTTTGGTATTGAAAACCAGACTGCCAATCAGATGGGGCTGGAGAACGTTACAGTCAAGCTGACGAAAAAGGACGGCGGTGGCGGAGCTACTGCCGGGATGCATGGGATCTGGAACCCGGCTGTTGATTTTGCGGCTAAGAATACAACGGTGATCCTGGATAATACCAAGGGCACGGATAAGACTACCGGTATCAATGTTGGCAGCTATAAGGCTGATATCGACGGTGATCTGGGACTGGATATCAAGGGCAATACCGGCGATGTCGTGGGTGTTAACGGTACAGCTGAGGTTACCGGTGACGTGAACGCGATATTGAGCGGCGAGAAAAATGTTACTGGCATCAATGGTAATACTACGGTTGCCGGGGATTTGAATATGTCGGTAAATTCCCATGGCGCTACATATGGGATCAAGGGTAATGCTACAGTCGACGGCAATGTAAATATGGTAGTTGTCAGTGACAGCAGTTCCGGGGTTTTCGGTATCAGCGGTTTTACCTCTGTTATCAAAGGCGATCTGAATATGTCGGTTACCGGTGGCCCTGGCAATATTTACGGCGTGGACGGTTCGCTTGATGTAGACGGCAATACTAATGTTGTTTTATATGGCGCGAACAACGGTAATAATTATGCTCTGTATGGCAGCCATATCAATCTTAACGGAGCAGTCAATAATATCCATGTTTATGACCAGAATGGCAATGGTTTACGCTGGGCCGGAGCTATCCGCGGTAAGACGACCATTGCTGATAATTCTGTTACCAATGTGAGCGTGGTCAGTACTGGCAGTAACAGTATAGAGATGATGGATGGTCTGCGTGAAGGTCTGGACCTGGGTAAAAACGCGGTGCTGAATGTGTCGGTGATAGCGCCTGATGCTACGGTCGGCGTTGGCAACGAGCAGCAAAAAGGCATGGTAGGTATTTTCGGCTGGAGCAACAGTACGCCGATCGTTTTGCAGGAAGGTTCGCAGACTAATGTGACGATCAATGGCTGTGCTGTCAATTCCGCCGGCTATAACGGCGCTATTGGTATTTCCGGTGCAGCACAGGCCAGCGGTGATGTGAACGTCAATATTATCAATGAGGGCGGTATCGGGTTGGTGGTAGTAAGCTATGATACCAACGATGCGGTATATAACGGCGATGTGATCGTCAATACCAATAAGGGTACTGCGGTAGCGACAGTTGACAGCAGCAATGCTGCCCGGGTCGGTACAAGTTCGATCACTATTGATCCAGATGCAGGGAAAAAGGTGCAGCTGGTGGGCGATGTCAAGCATTTTGATGATGCGGCTATGCTTAATAATGGTGCAGACATCGACATCAGCTTTAAAAATGCGTCTTCGTTCCTGACGGGCGCCAGTTTGGGAGCCAATAATACCGACAGGACGACCAGTCTGTCTTTTGACAATGGTTCACTGTGGAATATGACAGGCGACAGTGTGGCGACGAAGCTGGTGAATAATAATGATGCTACTATAGATATGACGCAGGGCGCCGATACTTTGGCGGTAGCAGAGTATCAGGGCGACGGCGGTAATTTTATCATGGATACGGATCTGGGCAGCGAAACTGACGGCGATAAGATCACTATCGGCACAAAAACTACTGCCGGTGTAACTTATATCCAGGTTAAAGACGCCAGCCTGACGAACGGTCTGGGTGAGGTGACCGGTGTGAAAAACCTGCTGCTGGTAACGGACAACAGTGCCGAGCAGGCTGCGCAGTTTGTGGGCAAGGAGCTTAATGCCGGCGGTTTGTGGGATGTGACGCCGACGATCGAAAACGGTCTGGCGGCTTTAGATGCTAACGGTAATCCTGTGGGTACAGTCAACGAGTGGTATTTGACGAAGATTGCGAAAAAAATCAATAATGATACCAGTGTTTTGCTGGATGCGGCCGATAACAGTTATGCCTTGTGGCGTAACAGCAACGATACCCTGCGCAAGCGTCTGGGTGACTTGCGCCACCGCAGCAACCAGACTGACGGCGACGGCTTGTGGGCCCGTTATACCGGCGGCAAGTTTGGCAGCGGTAGTTTTGACAGCCATTACAATATGTACCAGCTGGGCTATGATAAAGCAGATAATGCCAAGAGTACTTATGGTTTTGCTTTGGAAAGAGGCACAGGGCGTGCTGATTACAGCCTGGGCAGCGGCAAGGACAAGCTGTTTGCGGGCAGCCTGTATGGCACCTGGTATGGCGAGCACGGTAACTATACCGATGTAGTTGCCAAAGCAGGCTTGTTTGATACAGATATCAGTTCTTATGGCGATTATCCTGATAAAGCCAATAATAAAAACCATGCTTACAGTTTGAGTATCGAATATGGCAAAACGATAGAGTTGAGCAAAGAACACGGCGTCTTTATTGAGCCGCAGGCGCAGTTTATTATGGGCCGGTTGAGCAGCAGCAGCTATACGACAGACCGTGGCAACCATGTGTATATGGGCGGGGTCAACAGCTACATCGGCCGTTTAGGCTTTGTGCTGGGTCAGAAAACGTCTGAGAACAATGATGTGTATTTCAAGGCTAATCTGCTGCATGAGTTTGGCGGCGACCGCGATATTTATATGCGTGCCGCTAACGGTGAGACGTTGAGTGATAACCGTGATTATGGCGATACCTGGTTTGAGCTGGGGCTGGGAACTAATGTCAAATTAGGTAACAGCAGCCATTTCTATGGTGATATTGAACGCAGCTTTGGCGCCGATATCCAGAAAAAATGGCAGATCAATGCCGGCGTACGGTTTGAGTTTTAAGTGAGCACTGTGTTTTTCCTTTTGTTTTTCAACAGGGTATAGCAACCCTTGCCCTGTTTGAAAATATTCCCCTAAACACCTGGTTTTAAACCAGGTGTTTTTCTTATGAAGATAGGGAATGTTTTAGTTATAGCGGGTCAAAAATCATATTTAAGAAGTACAGCAAAAGTATTTGTAAATTTTTCTCTAATTTTTTTGAGGTCAGAGAAAAAAAGAAAAAATATAATACACAATTATTTTGTAATTGATTGAAATAAATATGAATTATAACATAGGGGGTATTATAAAGTATTCATTGTATTAACT
>UQZN01000018.1 GCA_900545535.1 uncultured Phascolarctobacterium sp. | reverse complement strand
GAGCACCTCCTTGCCAAGGAGGGGGTCGCGAGTTCGAATCTCGTTTTCCGCTCCAGTTAAGGCGACATAGCCAAGCGGTAAGGCAGAGGTCTGCAAAACCTTTATCCCCAGTTCGATTCTGGGTGTCGCCTCCACTTTTTTGCCGGGGTGGCGGAACTGGCAGACGCAAGGGACTTAAAATCCCTCGGGGAGTGATCCCCGTACCGGTTCGATTCCGGTCCTCGGCACCATCTGTTTCCCAAACTCCAGTTTAAGCTGGAGTTTTATTTTTTAACAGGTTTATTTATTGAACTAAAAATTTCTTTATGATAATATGAAGGTGTAAGGAGGTAACATCAATGAATTTACGCTCTTCTATAATAGCAATAATTTGTACTCTGTGTATGGCATTTTTTTCTATTGCTATAGCTAAGCAGACTGACGCTGTGGAAGTACAGAATTTTGCTGATCCTATGACTGAAAGTTTATTGCAAGCGATGAATAAAGACGACTATGATAAGTTTTCTAAAGATTTTTCTAATGAAATGAGACAGGCTTTGACTGAAGAGAATTATAATAAACAAATTGGAACTATTAAGGGTAAAATAGGAGTTTATATTTCTGGCAGTAAAGAGTTTATTGGGAAACAGTTCAATAATCAGGATATACTTGTTAATTATAAGGCGACATTTAGCGAAGAGGCCGATAGTGTTCTTGTAACAGTGGTTTTTAGACATAATGCTCACGAGAATATTATTTCAGGACTGTGGTTTAATTCGCCTAAATTACGTTCATAATTGTGATGAGAATATTTTATGAAGTTGTGGGAGCGTCCCGTATTGGACGCTTTTTTATTTAATTTTAGGATTTGAAATGAAAGCGGTGAGAAAGATGGTTAATAGTTTTGCAGAATTGAAGGTTTGTGCCAAAACAGTGGAACAGCTTAAGCAAATGGGCATCAAAAGGCCGATGCCTGTTCAGGAACAGGCTATTCCGGCCCTGTTTGCAGGGCGTGACGTTATTGCCAGAGCGCAGACAGGTACCGGTAAGACTTTGGCGTTTTTAGTACCAATGGTTGAACGTCTGGATGCGTCTAAGCCTTTTGTCCAGGCGCTGGTCATTACTCCAACGCGTGAACTGGCACAGCAGATCGCAGTAGAGCTTAAGAAGCTGTTGGGCGAAAGCGAAGTAAAGGTGCTGGCAGTTACCGGAGGCCGTGATTTTGAAGCGCAGAAGCATAAGCTGGACGGCAAAAGCCATGTTTTGATCGGTACGCCGGGCCGCCTTTTGGACCATATCCGCAAAGGCAATACTAATCTGGGCGGCGTTAAATATCTGGTGTTGGACGAAGTAGATGAAATGCTGAAGCAGGGCTTTATTGATGAAGCGTCCGAGCTGATAGCGATGACTGATCCTGAGCGTCAGACGATGCTGTGCAGTGCCACTTTGTCTGAGGAAGTACAAAAGCTGGGCAAGCGGATCACCCGGAATTGTGCTTTGATCGATATTGATCCCAATAAGGCAACAGTCGAGAACATCAAGCAGATCTGTATCAAAACTACGGACGAATACCGCAATCAGGCAGTTGCCGCTTTGATAGACCGCTATAACCCTTATCTGATGATCGTTTTCTGCTTCAGTAAGGAACGGACAAAAGAGCTGGGTGACTGGCTGGGCAGCAAGGGCTATAATGTAGATGTACTGCATGGCGAAATGTCGCAGGCCAAACGTAAAACCGTGATGAAGGCTTTCCGTGAAGCCAAGCTGCAGATTTTAGTAGCCAGCGATCTGGCTGCCCGCGGCCTGGATATCGAAGGCGTGACCCATGTCGTCAATTATGATATTCCGCATGATGTAGACTGGTATGTGCATCGCATCGGGCGTACCGGGCGTGCCGGCAACGAAGGTATCGCTGTTACCCTGTATACGGCAGAAGAGGCCAAATGGCTTAAGAATATTGAAAGCAAGCTGGATGTAAAAATGGAACGGCAGAATTTAGAGGGCAAAACGATAGCCCGGCGTGAGGCAAGACCAGTTCAGAAAAAACGTAAGTCTGAAGCTGCCAAGCCGAAACGCGGTAAAAAAGCCGTTGCTGATAAGCGTAAAGCGCCGAAGACCGGTTCGAACCGCCGTCAAAATAAAAACAAATAAGTGTGAGAAAGTGAGGGGACTGTTATGCAGGCAGTAAACAAAGAAAGAGTAGCCGGACTGTTACAGGGACTGGCACAATTCGGCAAAACAGAACACGGTATCACAAGACTGGCTTATACGGCAGAGGACAAGGCAGCGCAGGACTGGCTGCTGCAGCAGGTGCAGGATTTAAAGCTGCAGCTGTCAACTGATGCTGTCGGCAATGTTTTTCTGCGGCGGGAAGGTAAAAATCCTGCTTTGGCTCCTGTCGCTATGGGTTCCCATATCGATACAGTCGTGCAGGGCGGCGCTTATGACGGTACGGTAGGCGTCATCGGCGCTTTAGAAGTGCTGTATATGCTGCAGGATGAAACACTGGAACGCCCGGTGGAGGTCATTATTTTCAGGGCTGAGGAATCGAGCCGTTTTGGTTTTGCCACTATCGGCAGCAAGCTGATGGCCGGCGTAGGCGATCCTGATAAATTTTCGAGCGCGGCCAAAGCCGGCGCTGTGACTTTAAAAGAAGCGCTGACTGAATGGGGCTGCGATCCTGCTGCCTATGGACAGGCGCGTAAAGAAACAGGCTGCTTTAAAAGCTTTTGGGAAATGCATATCGAACAGGGTAAAGTACTGGAAGAAACAGGCGAGCGGATCGGAATCGTGCATAATATCGCGGCGCCGACACGTTTTAAGATCATCGTTGAAGGCATGGCCGATCATTCCGGGGCCACGCCGATGGGCTTCCGCAAAGACGCGCTGGTAAGTGCGGCCCGGCTGGTTATAGCTATTGAAGAAGCTGCTACTAATGAAGCCGAAAACGGCACCGTTGCGACGGTGGGTGTTTTAGACGTAGAGCCGGCTTCGATCAATGTGGTGCCGGGCAAGGCTACCTTGTGGGTAGATCTGCGCGGTGTGGATGAGGAAAGCATCAACTGTGCTTTGAGCAATATTCGTGATGCTGTTTCGGAGATTGCTAAAAATGACAGTATTACTATTACTATGGATATGCTGACAGCTGATAAGCCGGTTGCTTTGTCCGAAGAACTGGCGGCAAAGCTTGATGCTGTCTGTGCGGCTAAAGGGATCGCCTATCGGCATATGAACAGCGGCGCCGGTCACGATGCCATGCATATGGCTGCACTGGCCCCGACAAGTATGCTGTTTGTGCCCTGTAAAGGCGGCATCAGCCATAACCCGGCAGAATATGCTGACAATGACGATATCTGCCTGGCGATCGAGATTTTGGCAGAAGCCGTTAAAGAAGAGGCCGCTGTTTAAAAAGTAACGCAGCAGGTAAAAAATAACCTGAGAATAAAAATAACTGTAAAATCTGCTGCAAAGCAGTCCTGTTAGGGCGGGGCTGCTTTGCTTTTTTACTTTGTTCGTAATATAATTATAATGATATAGAATTTTCATTTTTCAAATTGAGGAGACGATAACATGGAAGAAGTGCGTGTGCGTTTTGCACCCAGCCCGACGGGTTATTTACATATTGGCGGAGCAAGGACGGCTTTATTTAACTGGCTGTTCGCTAAAAAGCATAATGGCAAGCTGGTGCTGCGCATTGAAGATACTGATACAGAGCGTTTAAAAGCAGACAGCGTGAGCCAGATCCTGACCAGTCTGAAATGGCTGGGACTGAATTGGGATGAAGGGCCCGAAGTAGGCGGCGAAGTCGGACCGTATTATCAGTCAGAGCGTCGTGAGATCTACAGCAAGGTTGCTGAACGGCTTTTGGAAGAAGGCAAAGCTTATTATTGTTTCTGTACTTCGGAAATTTTGGAAGCAGAGCGCGAAAAGCAGCGTGCGGCTAAACAGCCATTCCGCTATGCGCGCACCTGCCGCGATCTGCCTGTCGAGGAAGCCAAAGCCAGAGCAGCCAAAGGCGAGTCTTATTCCGTACGTATCAAAATACCTACGGAAGGCAGCCTGACCGTGCATGATCTGATCCACGGCGACGTTACTTTTGATTTGACGCAATTTGATGATTTTGTCATCGTTAAAACTAATGGTATGCCGACTTATAATTTTGCCGTAGTCGTTGACGACCATTTGATGAGGATCAGTCATGTACTGCGTGCCGAAGAACATTTATCCAATACTCCCAAGCAGGTACTGCTTTATGAGGCCTGCGGTTTTGACGTGCCTGAATTCGGACATATGCCGATGATCCTGGCTCCTGACCGCAGTAAGCTCAGTAAACGCCACGGCGCGACTTCTGTCGAAGAGTTTCGCGACCAGGGGTATTTGCCGGAAGCGATCGTCAATTATCTGACCCTGCTGGGCTGGGCTCCGGGCAACGAAGAAGAAATTTTCTCGCTGCAGGATACTGTAGCTCAGTTCGAGCTGGAAAAAATGTCGAAAAAGGCAGCCGTTTATGATACTAAGAAACTGACCTGGATGAACGGACAATATTTATCAGCGTTACCGCTGGAAGCAGTGCTGCCTGAGGCCACGGCTTTCTTTATCAAATCCGGACTGGTGGATGAAGCCTGGCTGGCAGTCAATAAAGATTATTTTGCCCGCTTGGTAGACGTAGTGCGCGTGCGCGTCAAGACGCTGCAGGAAGTTGTTGAAGCCGCAGAATACTTCTTTAAGGATGTGACAAGCTATGATGAAAAAGGTGTCAGCAAGCATTTCAAGCCGGAAGCAGCAGAGCTTTTAACGGCCTGCATCGATGCGCTTGAAGGTTTGGAGACCTTTGATCTGGCCAGTACGGAGGCAGCTTATAATAAGATCGCTGAAGAACAGGGGCTGTCTCTGGGCAAAGTCGTGCATCCGACACGCCTGGCGCTGACAGGGCGCACCGTGAGCCCCGGCTTATTTGACGTTATGGTGCTGCTGGGTAAGGAAAAGACTCTGAGCAGAATGCGCAGGGCTGTTTTATATATCAAAACTTTAGCTTAAATCAAAAAAATTACTGAAAGAGGTGCGACGCCGATGAGAATACTGGGAATTTTACTGTGCTGCCTGATGCTGGGATTGAGTTCTGTGGCTTTTGCCGAGCAGCTGACGACTGTATACAGCAAAGTTGTTGCGACAAAGAATATGCAGGGCGAGATCCCGGAGATCGACGGTCTGAGATATACCAATCTGCAAAAAAATGCCAACAGTATTTTGGCAGCCAGGATCAAAGATTTGCTGGCGCAGGTCGGCGGCAGCGGTAAGGTCAGCTATGAAGTCAAACTGAACCGCCCCAGCCTGGTCGGTATACTGCTTAAAGCGACTAACGGCGGACGTACAGCTTATCAGGCTGTAAATTTGGATATGACGACCGGTAATGAATTCAGTATTCGCGATTTCGTGGGTGAGGGTAATGCTATCCATGAGATTTTAGGCGCTTATGAGGGCGTATTGTTTGCGGATAACGGTATTTATACCCGTACTGCCAGCGGTGCGGCTTACAGTAATTTTGTTTCCTACAGCAAGTTGTTCCCGCTGCTGCGGACAGGGGACGCAGAGCGTTTGCTGACCGTTTTTGGCTTGACCCGTGCCGTTGAGGATAAGGTCGTTACTGTCAAAGCTGGGGAGCTGCTGGCCTTGCAGCTGGAATCCAACCGTACGACAGGTTATTCCTGGTTTGTCGAGGAGAAGGGGTATGCAGGCCAGTTTTATGAATTGGGCCGTTCCTATATCCTGCCGGGCAATGCTGCCAATAATAAATCCGGGATGCCGGGCTTGGAAATAATTGTTTTCGGTGCTCAGGAACCGGGCGAATATAAGGTTAATCTGGAATATAAGCGTGCCTGGGAAAAGGGCAGCGGCTTTGATAAATTCAGCTTTACTGTTAAAGTGCTGTGATAACGGAGGTCGGAAATGGAAAAAACTGCCGTTACCGTGAAAATTTTTAATGAGGAATACACTTTAAAGACCGATCTGCCGCGGGCTGACGTGGATGCGATCGCAGCCATGGTCGATCAGAAAATGCAGAAGCTGGCGACAAGCCAGCATTTAGTCACTACCTCCAAGGTCGCCGTCTGGGCGGCACTGGATCTGGCGGGCGAGTTATACACCTTGCGCCGTGAATATGAAGCCTTGCTGAAAGCGGCGAAGGACATTTAGAGAAGAGGTTTTTAGTTAATGAAAAAGCAAACCATCGAACTGCTCGCCCCCGCCGGGAGCTGGGAAGCGTTGGAGGCAGCGGTGAATGCCGGCGCCGATGCTGTATATATGGGCGGCAAAGCCTTTGGCGCCCGTCAGTATGCTAGTAATTTTGACCGCGAGGAAATGCAGAAGGCTGTTTACTTTGCGCATATGCATCGTGTGCGGCTGTATATCACGGTCAACACGCTGGTCGATGACAGTGAGTTGAGCGAGCTGGCCGACTATCTGCTGTTTTTAAACAATGTGGGTATCGACGGTATTATCGTGCAGGATCTGGGAGTGATCCGTCTGGCCCGGCAAATCGTGCCGGACCTGCCTTTGCATGCCAGTACGCAGATGACGGTCACTAATTCCGAAGGGGTGACGCTTGCTGCCGCCGCCGGGATGGAACGTGTGGTCCTGGCACGTGAGCTGAGCCTGGAAGAAATAAAGACGATCTGTCAGGGCACGGAAACAGAGATCGAAGTTTTTATCCATGGCGCTTTGTGCGTCTGCTATTCGGGCCAGTGCCTGATGAGCAGCTTGATCGGCGGCCGCAGCGGCAACCGTGGACGCTGTGCGCAGCCCTGCCGCCTGCCGTATAAGCTGGTGAACGCAGCTGGCGAAGATCTGCTGAGCGGTAAGGATGCCGGACAATATCTGCTGAGCCCGAAGGATCTGAATACTTTAGAGATTTTGCCGCAGCTGATCGAAGCCGGCGTTACTTCATACAAAATCGAAGGACGCATGAAGCGGCCTGAATATGTAGCCGTTGTTGTCGATGCCTATCGCAGGGCTATCGACAGTTATCTTTCCGGTAATTATCAGGTGCCGGAGGAAGATTTTGCCAATATCGAGCAGATCTTCAACCGTGATTTTACAACGGCTTATTTGCTGGACCGTCCCGGCAAAGAGATGATGAGCGACCGGCGTCCTAATAACCGCGGCGTTTTGGTAGGCCGTGTCGTCAAGCTGGATAAAGCCAATAATAAAGCGACGTTGAAACTGGATAAAGAACTGCATCTGGAGGACGGGTTGGAGTTTTGGGTCAGCGTAGGTGGTCGTGTTGGCACTACGGTGACGTCACTTTTGCAGAACGGACAGGAAGTAAGCGTTGCTGCGGCAGGTTCGCAGGTCACTATTGATGTGCCCCATGGCATTAAAATGAATGACCGTGTTTTTAGGACCTTTGATAACCGTCTGATGACATATGCCGCACAGTTTTTTGGCGAAAAGGCTAAACGCCGTATTCCCGTAAGCGCTTTGGTAACAGCAAGATCAGGCAGCCCGATGACGATATTGCTGACTGACGATGAGGGCAATACCGGCTATGGTGAAACACAGTTTATTGTAGAGCCTGCCCGCAAGCATGCTTTAAATGAAGAAACAGTGCGTAAACAGGTGGACCGCCTGGGCACTACGGAATATGTATTGGCTGATCTGGTGCTGGAATGTGATGAAAACGTCATGGTGCCGATGAGCGAGATCAACGAGGCCCGCCGTTTGGCGGCTGAGGCTTTGGACGCTGCCCGTCTGGAGGCTTTTGCGCCGGTGCGCGCACAGCGTCATAAAGTGCCGCGCGATCTGGTGCCGCCTGAGAAAATCAGCCGCAGCAGGCACGCGCTTTTGACGGTGCATGCTGATACTGCCGCTAAAGCCCAGGCTGCTTTGGCCGGAGGCGCTGATTACATTATTTTCGGCGGCGATATTTTTGGCAGCAGACAGCTGCCGCAGCAGGCTTATGCCGAAGTAGCAGGGCTTGCTCAAAATTATGGTAAAAAATGGGCCGCAGCGACGCCGCGTATCGTCAAAGAAGGGCAGCTGCCGTATTTTGCCGAGCTGTTTGCCTGCTGGCAGCAGCTAAAGCCGGACGCTGTTTATATCAGTAACATCGGCTTGTGGCAGCTGGCACGTCAATACAGCGGTTTGCCCTTATGGGCCGATATGTCTTTGAATATCTATAACGATCAGAATCTGGAATTCTGGCGGGAACAGGGCGCCGTGGGCGCGACCCTGTCGGCGGAGCTGACAATGGCACAGGTAGAGCATTTAGCCGCAGTCAGCCCCGTTCCTGTGGAATGTATGGTACAGGGCCGGATCGAAATGATGGTTTCTGAATATTGCGTAGGCGGCAGCTTTTTAGGTGACCTGCATCAGGGCGCCTGCAAATTTAACTGCCGTGAGCAGTTGTTTTTGAGCGACCGCAAGGATGCAAAATTTCCTGTCGTTACCGACCAGAACTGCCGGATGCATATTTTGAACGCGCATGACCTGTCGATGCTGACCAATGTCAGGCACATGGAAAGTATCGGTGTCGGCCGTCTGCGTTTGGACGCGCGCAATTATACTGATGAAGAAACTGCGTCTTTGGTAACGCTGTATAAGGAAGTGCTGCGGGGCGACCGCGAAGTTGCGGAAAACCTGCCGCATACGACCAGGGGGCATTATTTCCGCGGCGTATTATAAGGAGTAATTATGGCAAGATTTGCTGTTAAAACATTAGAATTTGATAAAGTAAAAGCGATGCTGGCCGGTAAGACGGCTACGTCACTGGGGAAGGCGCAGGCTTTAGCGATCCGCACGGAAAGTGAGTTCAGCGTTGTTAAGCGCCTGCAGGAAGAAACAGCCGAGGCCCTGCGCCTGTTAGATGAAGGCAAAAGATTTCCCTTCGGCGGCGCGCATAATATTGTGGCAGCCGTTAAGCATGCCCAATTAGGGGCGGTGCTGGAAGCAGAAACCCTGATGGAGATCGGCAGTACGGCCGCGGCGATCCGCCAGATCAAGACCTTTTTGCAGGAGGAGCACGAGCTGGCTCCGACTTTGGCTGGCTATGCCGAAGCTTTGCAGACGCTGCCGCGTTTGGAAAAACAGCTGGAAAATGCTATTTCTGAAAAAGGCGAGATCAAGGACAGCGCTTCGACCAAGCTGGGCGGACTGCGGACCGGTATCCAGATAGCGAAAAACCGCGTGCGCGAGCAGCTGGAAAAGGTCCTGCATGATCCCAATAATCAAAAATATTTTCAGGACGCGCTGGTAACCATGCGCGGCGACAGATATGTCATTCCGATCAAGCAGGAATACAAGCTCAATTTTCCGGGGGTCGTTCACGATCAGTCCGGCAGCGGCGCAACGCTGTTTATTGAGCCTATGGCAGTCGTCAACCTGAACAACGACATCAAAAAATATATGGCCGAAGAAAAAGAAGAAGTCGAACGGATCCTGCGGCAGCTGTCAGGCAGCGTCGGTGCAGACTGCGAGCAGCTGACTGCCGGCGTCGAGATCCTTACCAAGCTTGATGTTATCTGTGCCCGTGCTTATCTGGCGCAGCAGCAGAAGGCCGTACGTCCCATGCTGCATTTGGGCGGCAAGGTCGAGATCGTGCAGGGCCGTCATCCGCTGCTGGACCAAAATCAGGTAGTGCCGCTGGATATAGAACTGGGCGGCGATTTTAATACCCTTTTGATCACCGGCCCTAATACCGGCGGTAAAACCGTAGCTTTAAAAGCCGTCGGACTGTTTGCTTTGATGGCGCAGGCCGGTTTGTTTCTGCCTGCCCGCAGCGCTAAAATGCCGGTATTCAGGGCTATTTATGCCGATATCGGCGACGAGCAGAGTATCGAGCAAAGTCTGAGTACCTTTTCCGGGCACATGACCAATCTGGTAGAGATTTTAAACGAAGTCCGCGGCGGCGATCTGGTGCTGGTGGACGAGATCTGCGCTGGTACTGACCCTAACGAGGGTGCGGCCCTGGCGATGGCGATGCTGGAGCATCTGCACGAGCAGGGCGTGCTGACGATGATCACGACCCACTACAGCGAACTGAAAACCTTTGCCTATGGGCATACAGGTATGGAAAACGCCAGTGTGGAATTTGACCCGGTCAGCCTGCGCCCGACCTACAGATTACTGATGGGCGTTCCTGGCAGCAGTAATGCTTTCAATATCAGCAGAAGGCTGGGACTGTCGGAAGCGATCATCGAAAATGCCGGTAAGCTTCTGGATCAGGAGCATGTGCATATGGAAGACGTGCTGCATGAACTGGAAGGCGAGCGCCGCCAATACGAAACGCAGAACAAAGAGATCCAGACGCTGCGTCTGGAAAGCGAGCGTATTAAGCAGGAGCTGCACAAGCAGAAACAGGAGCTTGACCGCCGCAAAAACGAAATGCTGCGCAAAGCCCGTGAACAGGCTGATGATATTTACCGCAGCAGCCGCCGTGAATCGGAAGCAATTTTAAAAGAGCTGCGCTCGATGAAGGCAGATTTTGACGCGAAAAAACTGGAAGCCGCCGCCGAAGCCGCACGCAAGCAGCTGAATAAACAGTTCAGCGAGGACGCGCCATTGCCGGAAGGTACGCCGCTGTCGCAGGAAACTGCCAAAGTAGGGCAGACCGTCTTTTTACCTTCGCTGCGGCAAAACGGCACGATCGTCGCCGTCAGCGGCAGTGATGTGACAGTGCAGGTGGGGATCTTAAAAACCAATGTACCTGCGAAAAACTGCCTGCTGGTGAAAGGTAAAGCCAAAGTCAACGAAGAATTGCGGCCTAAAAAACGCAAAGGCTATAATCATGATATGCTGGTCACCCGCACCGCTGCCACCAGGCAGGAGCTTGATGTGCGCGGCATGACGATCGAAGAGGCGATACCGACAGTAGATAAGGGCATCGACGACGCATTGCTGGCAGGACTGCCGGAGCTGCGTATTATCCATGGCAAGGGCACTGGCGCTTTGCGTGCCGGCCTGACTGCCTATCTGTCGTCGCACCGCGCGGTGAAACGGCTGGAACTGGCCTCGCTGCATGAAGGCGGCGCCGGCGCGACGGTGATTTATCTATAAGAGGCAGTTTTGTGTAAAAATGTAATACAATCAAGAAAATTTTGTGGAAGATATTGACCGAAAGACTAAATAATGTGATAATAGTTAGTGAAAATATATGCTTTCTGTGCACTTGGAATGGATTGTTCCGGGTGGCAAGTTAACAAACGGGGGGAAGTAAATGGCTACACTGGTGAAAAAGTTTGGCGGTAGCTCGGTTGCGACACCTGAGAAGATGCATGGCATCGTGGACCGGATCCTGCGCGAACGTCAACCGGGCGACAGGATCGTCCTGGTTGTTTCCGCTATGGGCGACCATACTGATGATTTGCTGACTTTAGCTGCTAAAGTCAATCCTGAAATGCCAAAACGGGAGCTGGATATGCTGCTGGCAACAGGCGAGCAGGTTTCTATTGCCCTGATGGCCAGTGCTTTCTGCGCTAAAGGGCAGCCTGCGGTATCTTTTACCGGTGCGCAGGCGGGTATCAAAACTAACGATAAGCACTCTAAAGCCAGTATCCTGGACGTTCAGGCCCAGCAGGTAAGGCAGGCCCTGGACGAAGGTAAGATCGTTATCGTGGCAGGGTTCCAGGGCGTTACTGACAATGGCCAGATAACTACTTTGGGACGCGGCGGCAGCGATACTACCGCTGTGGCTATCGCAGCAGGTCTGCAGGCAGATATGTGCGATATCTATACTGATGTGGACGGCGTTTATACTGCCGATCCCCGTATCGTAGCCGGAGCGCAGAAGCTGGACGAGATCACTTTTGTGGAAATGCTGGAGCTGGCCCGTCTGGGCGCCGGCGTCATGCAGCCGCGCGCCGTCGAATATGGCGAGCATAACGGCGTGGCTATCCATGTACGTTCTACCTTTAACGACGTACCCGGAACTATTATTAGGGAGGAATACACAGTGCAAGAGAAAAATTTTGTTATTCGCGGCGTAGCGCACGATACTAATGTTGCCAAGATCGCCGTTCGCGGTGTCAGCGATGAACCTGGTGTGGCATATAAAATCTTCTCGGCTTTGGCAGATGCCAATATCGATGTCGATATGATCGTCCAAAGCGCCAGTGCTACCGATCATAAAAATGATATTCTGTTCACTGTGATGCAGACGGATATGGTAGAAGCGATGAGCGTTATCGAGAGCCTGAAAGAAACGATGCATTTTGATAAAGCCGATATTGAGATCAATGTCGCCAAGGTTTCTATCGTCGGTGCGGGTATGCTGGGCAGCCCCGGTATCGCAGCCGGTATGTTCGGCGCGCTGGCTAAAGCCAACGTCAATATCGACGTTATCAGCACCTCCGAGATCAGCGTTTCCTGCCTGGTTCCCGAAAAAGACGTCAAAGCCGCTGTCAACGCTATCCACGAACATTTCTTCCCAGAAGGCGCGAAATAAAAAGCAAGTAAAGTGACTTATATAAACTAAGGAGGCTTTTTACAAATGATTACCAGTATTGCAGCTAACCATGCCAAAGGAAAATCCGCTCAGGATAAAATTTTCGGCGCTAATGCCGCCGCCGTTGCCGCAGCAGCCAAATACGGCGCTGATAAAGTTACCAACGCCACTATCGGCGCTATTTTGGACGAAGACGAGAAACTGGTCTGCCTGCCGACGATCGAAAAGGTTTACCGCGGCCTGGCAACTAACGAGCTGATCGCCTATGCGCCTATTTCCGGCCTGCCGGACTATCTTGATAAAGTAGTGACTGCCGCTTTCGGCAATTCCAGACCGGAAGGCTATATCGCCGCTGTTGCCACTGCCGGTGGTACCGGCGTTATCCATCATGCGATCTGGAACTATATGGATGCAGGCGAAACCGCGCTGACCTCCGACTGGTACTGGGGGCCGTATAAAGTCCTGTGCCAGGATATGGGCCGTAAGCTGGATACCTATAAAATGCTGGACGAAAACAATAAATACAATCTGCCGGCTTTAAAGGCCAAAGTCAACGAGATTCTTGGCAAACAGAAAAGCCTGCTGCTGATGATCAATACCCCGGCGCATAACCCGACCGGCTACAGCCTCAGCGAAGCAGACCTGCAGGGCGTTATCGACATCATCAAAGAAGCGACCGCAGGCACTGACAAGACGGTAACGCTGCTTTTAGACGTTGCTTATATCGATTATGCCGGTGAAAAAGAAGAAGTGCGCAAAATCTTCAAAAAGCTCTCCAATCTGCCGGCCAATATTCTTGGTATCGTGGCCTACAGTATGTCGAAAGGCTTTACACTCTATGGTCAGCGCACCGGCGCCATGATCGGCGTTTCCTCTTCCAAAGAGATCATCGAAGAATTTGCCGCTATCAATCAATATACCAGCCGTGCTACCTGGTCCAATATCAACCGTCCGGCCATGAAAACGCTGGCTAATATTTACAGCGACCCGGAGCTTTTGGCTGCTACCGAAAAAGAGCGTGACGACTATTATCAAATGATCAAAGCACGTGCCGACCTGTTCACCAAAGAAGCAGCCGCTTGCGGCTTGCCGATGCTGCCTTATGTAGCAGGCTTCTTCCTGTCCATCCCGGCTAAAAACCCCGACGCTATCTGCGACAAGCTGCATGAAGAGAATATTTTTGCTGTGCCGCTGGCAGCTGGCGTCCGTATCGCCGTCTGCGCGGTACCGCTCAAAAAGATCGCCGGTATGGCCGCTAAGGTTATGGCCGCAATGCAGGCAGTAGAAAAATAAGATGCAACAACAACCAAAGACCGGAGCTAAAAAGGTTCCGGTCTTTTTTCCCATAAGGAGTATTTATGAACATTAAATTGACATTACCCGACAATATTACCAGAGAGTATCCTGCAGGAACGACGCTTTTGGAAATAAGCCGGGACTTTGCCGGCAATTACCAAAGCCCGATCGTAGAGGGCGTTTTCAAAGGTATTGGTACCGATCTGCAAAAGCCGCTTATGGAAGACGGCAGCGTTGACTTTATCGTCCGTGATACGGAAGAAGGCATGAGAGTCTATGTACGTAGCTTGCTGTTCCTCTTTCTTGTAGCCATCAAAAAGCTGCGTCCGGAAGTAAAAATAGAAGCCCGTAACTCTTTAGGCAGCGCTTTGTTCTGCGAAATAACCAATGGCATAGTGCTCAGCAAATATGATCTGCAGGCACTGGAAGATTATATGAAAAAGCTGGTCGCACAGGCTGAGCCAATAGTATATCAGCATATAACGAAAAAAGAAGCTGAAAAACTGCTGCGGGAAAGAGAAGAAGAAGACCGTTTGGAGCTGTTGCAGTCGATACCGGAAGATCACCTGCTGACGATTTATTTCCTGCAGGACTGCGGCGAGTATTTTTTCGGGCCTATGCTGCCTGATTGCAGCTATCTGAAATTATTCGAGCTGATCAGCTACGAAAACGGTATTGTCATCAACTACCCGGAACCAGGCGCAATGGAGGAATTGGACGTTTTTGTCGACAGCCCCAAGCTCAATAAAATGTTCCACGAGATGGAAGAATGGTCGACGATGCTGAAATGTAATACTGTGGCCAAGCTCAACAGTATTATCAAAGCTGGCTATGCCAAAACCATCATTCAGGTCGCCGAAGCCCTGCACGAGAAAAAGATCGCCGCAATAGCGGATGAGATAACCGATAAAGGCAAAGACGTGCATCTGGTCTTGATTGCCGGGCCTTCTTCGTCCGGCAAAACGACTTTCGCGCAAAGGCTGAGTATCCAGCTGGTCGTCAATGGGATCAGGCCTGTGCCGATCTCAATGGATGATTATTACAAAGAACGCCTGAATACGCCGCGTAAAGCCGATGGTTCCTATGACTTTGAGAGCGTCGAAGCAATTGATCTGGAACTGTTCAATGACCATCTGCAGCGGCTGCTGGCAGGTGAAACTGTCAAAATACCCAAATACAATTTCCGTACCGGCCTGCGCGAATACCGCGGCCGCGAACTGAAGCTGAGCGACGATGCGGTACTGATCGTCGAAGGTATCCACGGCTTGAACGAACGTATTTCCGCCGTCGTTCCGGCACGTAACAAGCTGAAGGTCTATATCAGCGCGCTGACGCCGATGTCGCTGGATGAATACAACAGGATCCAGACTACGGATATGCGGCTTTTGCGCCGGCTGGTGCGCGACTCGCAGTTCCGTTCGCATGACGCCTTGATGACTTTGAAGCTGTGGGATGATGTGCGCCGTGGTGAAGAAAAATATATCTTCCCGTTCCAGGAAGAGGCGGATATTATTTTTAATACAACGCTGGTCTATGAATTCGCGGTGCTGAAAAAATATGCAGAACCCTTGCTGCAGGGCGTTCCCGAAACGGAAGCTGTTTATACCAACGCGCAAAGGCTGCTGGACCTGCTGAGCCATGTAACGCCGCTGGATAAAGAGCTGATCCCTCAGAACTCGATCCTGCGCGAATTTGTGGGCGGCAGTGCCTTTAAAGAAGCACTTTAAAAATAGTTGAAACCATGCTGCGGCAGCCTGTACAGGCTGCCGTTCTTTTTGTTTTTAATAGAGAAAGTTTATAAATTTTATTTTGGTCAGCACTATCTGTTTTTGTAATTTATTAATCCGACAAATGGAGTATTTTTGTTGAATTTTGTTGCCAAAAGCATTGAAAATACTAGGTGAACAGGTATATAATTATAAAAAAAGCTGTCTCTGATTAATTCAAGTATCAGAAATAAATATGCTTATAGTTTTTTTGCAGGCGCCTTCAGATGCCAAGGGCTGCGCAGGGAAACAGGGCATGGAGACTATAGCTTTAAGCTTTGGGTTACAGGAAGGCAGGCTGCTTCCTGACAGGGGGATTTGGTATGCAGAAGCTGATTTATCATGTAGGGGTCGATATTGGCTCAACTACGATCAAATTTGTAGTCTTAGACGAAAAAGAGCAAATTGTTTTTAAAGATTATTTCCGTCATTTATCAGATCCCAGCACTGCATTTTTACAGGAAATTGAGAAGGTTCTCGCTATTATCGACGGCAGAGAATTTTCTTTGATATTGACCGGTTCGGCCGGCTTTGGCTTTGCCGAACGCATGGGGGTGCCGCATGTACAAGAGGTTATCGCTTGCCGCGCGGCGCTTCGTTCTTTGCTGCCTGGGGCGGAAACAGCTATCGAATTAGGCGGGGAAGACGCTAAGATCACCTGGCTGGGCAGCTCGCCTGAGCAGCGGATGAATGGTGTCTGTGCCGGCGGCACAGGCGTGTTTATCGATCATATGGCATCGCTTTTAGGCACGGACGCTGCTGGGCTCGGCAGTATGGCCGAACGTTCCAGCCGTATTTATCCGATCGCTTCACGCTGCGGTGTTTTTGCTAAAACTGACGTGCAGGCGCTGATCAATGACGGTGCCTCGAAAGACGATATTGCTGCCTCCGTTCTGCAGGCGGTCGTCAACCAGACGATCGGCAACCTGTCGCAGGGACGGCCTATCAGCGGCAAAGTAGCCTTTCTGGGCGGGCCGCTGCACTTTTTGCCGCAGCTGCGCCGGCAGTTTATCAGCACTTTAAAACTACAGGCTGACGAAGCCCTGATCGCCAAAGACGCAGATTGCTTTGTCGCTATCGGCGCGGCTCTGGCCGGTAAGGACGGCGAGCTTTTCAACGAAGCAAAGCTGCTGCAGGCACTGGCTAAGGTCAACGACGCGCCGCTGGAGGCCGTTGCCAAACTGCCGCCGCTGTTTGCCGACGAGGCAGAGTATGCAAAATTCCGCGCCAGACATGACCGGCACCGGATCGAACGGGAAGATTTGGCTGCCTACACTGGCAAATGCTATCTGGGGATCGATTCCGGCTCGACAACTTTAAAAATGACTCTGCTGTCAGAGGACAACAAACTGTTGTGGTCATATTACAGCGGCAATAACGGCAATCCGGTACAGATCGCCGCCGCGGCGTTAAAGGATCTGTACGAAAAAATGCCCCCGCAGGCCAGTATCGGCGGCGCAGCCGTTACCGGCTATGGCGAAGAAATGATGAAGGTCGCTTTTGGCGCTGATTTCGGCGAAGTCGAAACAGTAGCGCATTTGCGGGCCGCTTCGTTCTTTGCCCCCGATGTATCCTTTCTGATCGACATCGGCGGGCAGGACATCAAATGCTTTTTTGTAAAAAATGGTATTCCCGACCGGCTGATGCTGAATGAAGCGTGCAGTGCCGGCTGCGGTTCGTTTATCGAAAACTTTGCCCAGGGACTGGGACTTGACGCCGCTGAATTTGCCAGACTGGCGTTAACAGCGCAGGAGCCTGTTGATCTGGGCGTACGCTGTACGGTATTTATGAACTCCAAAGTAAAACAGGCGCAGAAGGACGGCGCGGCAATCAGCGATATTGCTGCCGGACTGGCTATTTCTGTTGTCAAAAACGCGCTTTATAAAGTCATTCGTCTGCGCGATGCGGGCGAACTGGGCGACACTATCGTCGTACAGGGCGGCACCTTCCACAGCGACGCTATTTTGCGCTCGATGGAACAGCTGACCGGCAAAGAAGTGATCAGGCCTGATATTGCAGGGCTGATGGGTGCTTTTGGCGCGGCTTTGCTGGCCCATGACCGCTGTCAGGAAGGGTCGACGCTGGTAGATGACAAAACGCTGGCGGCCTTTGATTACCGCAGTAAAAGCTATCGCTGCGGCGGCTGCGGCAATAATTGCCTGGTAACAGCGCATTATTTCCCCGCCGGCGTCTTTCATACCGGCAACCGCTGTCCACGTGGGGCAGGGCTGCCAATGGCCCAGGCCAGCGCGCCTGATATGTATGCCTATAAATATCAGCGGGTGTTCGATTATGAACCGCTGCCGCTGGAAGCTGCCAGGCGCGGCGTTATCGGCCTGCCGCGTATCCTGAATATGTACGAGGATTATCCTTTTTGGTTCACGTTCTTTACCAAGCTGGGCTATCGGGTAGAACTGTCGGCGCCGTCGTCAAAAGCATTGTACGAATCGGCTATGGCTTCCATACCGTCCGACTCGCTCTGCTATCCGGCCAAGCTGGTGCATGGTCATATCCACGAGCTGCTGGCGAAGGGCGTCAAGAAGATTTTTTATCCCTGCGTGCCTTATAATGAAAAAGAATGCCAGACGGCCAACAACTGCTATAACTGCCCGGTCGTGGCGACCTATGCCGAAAGCGTCTATGCCAATATGGAAGAGCTGCGGGCAGACGATGTTGAATTTATGCATCCCTTCCTGCCGCTGTATCACGATAAACGTCTGACAGAACGGCTGACAGAAGTGCTGAAACATGAAGGGCTGAAGCAGAAAGAGCTGGCCGCTGCCGTGCAGGCTGCGCGTGCCGAACAGATCAGCTATAAGCAGGAAATCAGGGAGATGGGGCACAAACTGCTGCAAAAGGTACTGGACGAACATGGTCATGCCGTGATCCTGGCCGGCCGCCCTTATCATACCGACCCGGAAATCAATCACGGCCTGCCGGAGATGATCGCTTCCTTTGGACTGACGGTTATTTCGGAAGATGCCGTTGCCGATCTGCCGGAAAGCCTGCGGGGGCAACTGCCTGTAGTCGTCGATCAGTGGTCTTGGCATTCACGGCTCTATCGTGCGGCTGAATTTGTAGCCGCGCACCCTGAGCTTGAACTGGTCCAGATCAGCTCCTTTGGCTGCGGCCTTGATGCTATCACCTCCGACGTCGTCAAAGAGATATTAGAACGGCACCACAGGCTGTATACTTTGCTGAAGGTCGACGAGATCAACCATATCAGCGCCGCGCGTATCCGTATCCGTTCTTTGCTGGCGGCGATGCGCGAACGGCTTGATAAACATGAGGAAACCGACATCCCGGCTTATATACCGCCGTCGTTCTCGAAAAAAATGCGCGATACCCACGTTATCCTGGCGCCGCAGCTTTCGCCGGTGCATTTCCAGTTTATGGAAACCGCCCTGCGTCATGCCGGCTACAGGCTGGAGATAGCGCCGCTGCCGGATCGGGAAGCAGTGGCCCTAGGCCTGAAATATGTCAATAACGACATCTGTTACCCGGCGATCCTGGTCATTGGGCAAATGCTGCGGGCTTTGAAGTCAGGCCAGTATGACCTGAATAAAACCAGTATCGCCCTGTTCCAGTCGGGCGGCGCCTGCCGTGCTACCAACTATATCGCCCTGATGCGCCGTGCTTTGCGTGACGCAGGGCTGGGCAACATACCTGTTTTTTCGCTGTATGGCGAAAAAAGCGACGGCTTCTCGCTGTCGTGGCATCTGCTGAAAGATATGGTCAAAGGCCTGCTGTATGGCGATCTGCTGATGCAGCTGCTGCACCGTGTACGTCCTTACGAACAGGAAAAAGGCGCGGCCGATTCCCTGTATAAGCTGATGTCACAGCTTTGCAAGGACAGTCTGGCAGGCTTGACGGGCCTGTCGTTTGAACAGACGATCAAACGGGTGACTGCTGCCTTTGATGCGCTGCCGCTGCGTGATAACGTCCGCAAGCCCAAGGTAGGCATCGTGGGAGAGATACTGGTCAAATATCATCCCGTTGCCAATAATAATATCGTCAGCTATCTGGAAGCGGAAGGCGCCGAAGTCGTATTGCCGAACATGATGGATTTCTTCCTCTATGCGGCTTATGACGAACAGGTCAAACGCCGTCTGCTGGACGGAACGCTGGGCAATGTGATCAAGTCCAAGCTGTTTATGAAGTTTCTGGATTATTACCGCAAGCCGCTGAACATCGCGCTGCAAAAGAGCAAACGCTTCAGCGCTTACGAACCTTTATCAACACTGATAGCTTTAGCTGAAAAGCATCTTTCGACCGGTAATATGGCCGGCGAAGGCTGGCTGCTGACTGCTGAAATGGCCAAGCTGCTGAGCGGCGGCATCAATAATATCGTCTGCCTGCAGCCGTTTGCCTGCCTGCCGAATCATGTTACCGGCAAGGGCATGATCCGCGAGCTTCTGCGTACCAATCCACAGGCCAATATCATTGCGCTGGATTGTGACGCCGACGCCAGCCAGGTCAACCAGATGAACCGGATCAAGCTGATGCTGGAGATCGCTAAAGAAAAGCTGCAGGAAGAAAAGTTGAAAATTATTAATCAATAATAAAATATCATTTAACGCCTAATCGAAACCACTTTGAAGTTTATCTTCAAAGTGGTTTTTTTTTAGAATATATTCGATTTTTATTATACTAAAAGAAAACTATTTGACTGATAGAAATGTTAGTGATATAATGCTAAACGATAATAAAATTGCATAAAGAATATAAAAGAAATGTTACTTTCTCTGATGTAGGAATAAAGCGCAGGTGTTGATAAGGATTGATAGATAAATTTTACATTTTAACTTTTGATAGAGTTGTTTTATCCAAACTATAGACAGTTTGGCAAAGCAAAATTGTTCTATATTGTTTTAATACAATATAGATGCAATTTTGTTTGACTGGGGGGGGATGTGGTGCTATAATACTAAACGATAACAGTAGTTTATAATATAAAAAGCAAAAAAGATACTTCTAACTGAATAAAGAAAAGAATCAGGTGTAATCGATTGCTTAATAGAGAAGTTGGTGTAAAACCAACACGGTCACGCCGCTGTAATGCTGAGCAAGCCTCAAAGATGCCACTGGGAAACTGGGAAGGCGGGGTAAGCAATGAAGCAGAGTCAGAAGAACTGCCTGATTTTAGTATTTCTATAGCCTGCGAGTGATGGGTAGGAAATTGGATAAGTATATCCTTTTGCCTTTTTGCGAGCACGCAAAAAGGCTTTTTTGTTGTGATTCTAAAACTTTGCAAGCGAAACAGGGTAAGCTTGGCAAAGGATTGGAATATATAGTAAGTTCAGAATATTATTTTTGAGGAAAGGAGGAATGAGAATGTTTAAAAAATTTTCAGTAATATTTTTAGTGATATTGACATTTACAGGATTTGGAATTGTATCAGCGGCAGAAGTTTCCACGGATAAGATGATTCTGGAATGGAATACCAGTAAAATATGGCTGAATAATGGCGATTTGTGTATGATGGGGGATTTTAAAAACCGGCGCAGTGATTTAACAGTAACAAAATTGAATTCTTTTACTGCACGCATTATTTTTACCAAAGAAGATGGCAGTAAATATGAATTTATTGGTGCCCCGGTAAAAATACCACTATGTAAAGTAGCACCTAATGGTACTAAACGCATGAGTTTTAATCTTGGAAAATTTGCAGGGGATTGGAAATCATGGGTCACAGATCAAAACTACACTTTTACGTATATCAACGGTTCGCGCTGGTAAAGTAAATCTTAGTCATAGTTGGATGATGAAATGTAAAAATTGATGAAAGAAGATGAGTTTGATGAAGCTTAATAAAAAATATGGTGCTGCAGCTGCGATGGTAATGCTGCTTTCAATGGCATCTACTTCGTATGCTGCTTTTGACGAAAATTTACAAGGCTATACTTTGGATACAGTTTTGGTTGAAGCCGATGCTACCAAAGATAAATTTGGCAATACTATTACCGAACAATCTTATTACCGTACTGGCGGTGACGTAAAAGTAATCACCCGTGAAGAAATAGAAAAACGGCATTATACAGATTTAACAGAAGCTATTAAACGTATTCCCGGAGTAACTTTCCAAAACCCAGGTTACCGTGGTGGTGAGTATGGCTATGAATTTTATAATAATGGCGTATCCATAAATGGTGATACCAGAGTAATTATTTTGGTAGATGGACGCCGCGTAGATAATACTGCCAGTACCAGAATTTCCAGTAACAGTAAGACTGGCAGTAAATCTACCGGTGTAAATTTAGATCAGGTGACCAATATGGAAAATGTTGAAAAAATCGAGGTCATCAAAGGTCCTGGCGCTTCAGTTTACGGAGCAGATGCTTTGGGAGGTGTTATCAATATCATTACCCGTAAGGGTGGCAGTAACAATGTAGGGTCAATTGATTTATCGACCGGGTCGTGGGATAAACACAAATACGCATTAAGTTATTCCGGCAGCGCAGGTAATGATAAATCCTGGCATTATTTCATTTCTGCAAATAGAGATATGTCGGGTGATACTAAATATAAAGATGGATATACTGGCGGTACAGGGACTTTAGGCGGTTCAAAATGGAAAGAAGACGGCGTTAACCTGCGTATAGACAAAGATTTTAATGAAAAACAAAGTTTAAAGATTTGGTACAATTTTAAAGAGGGTAAAGATGGCTATCCGATCGCTACACCAAGCCTGCGCTACTGGAACCAGGCCGACTGGCAAAGAATAATTTTTAATGCCGCTATTGGTCAACTGGATGGAAACAATAAAATTGTTGGAGGAAAACTTTCTGGCGATTTGAAAAATCCAGGCTACCATAATTTATATGCTCTGGATGGAGCTGCCTATGGGTCATTCAGCCGTTTTAAAAACAATGACTGGGATATTACTTATACCTTTGATAAAGAAAATGGTATGGAAAGCTTTGTCCGAGTATATGACCAAAATCATAGATACGCCCATCGTGATAAATATAAATGGAATTTAAAAACAACAGCTGATTATGAAGCTGCCTTTCCTACTGGTGCGACTGATGCACAATTACAGCAATGGATAAATGAAAACCTTGCACCTTTTCCGGGCGGCGATCAGGAAGCCTTGAAAGAATGGGTCGAAAAAACTGGCGGCGTAGCAGCGGAACCAACCAGCTGGCATGAAGAAAAAAATCGCGGCGTACAGTTACAGTATGCAAAATCAGTAGGGGTTAACGATATTATCGCCAGTATTACTTATGATAAGGCTAAAAATTATTCCAAAAGGATCAATAATGATGGTACGATAACATCTTCACATGTTGATCGTAAATCTATCCTGGGGTATATTCAGGACAAAATTCATATTACTGATAAATGGGATATCACACCGGCTATCAGGTATTCTAAATACAGTTCTTTTGACACAACGAATGCTGATGGATCTGTTACACAGGGGAAAGGTGATACTCATGAAATAACTCCGGTTATCAATACTCAGTATATGTTTGACGATACAAGCAGTATGTATTTAGGCTGGACCAGGGTTTTCAGACCATTAAGACAGGGCGATTATACGTCTGTCGATGGTGTTTTTAAAACGCCGTTATTGGATGAAAAAGGTGATGCATGGACTTTAGGCGTACGTAAAGACTTATCGGATAAGACCAGTGTAGCTGTACATTATGACTGGACTAAAATGAGTAACGCTATTGCTACTTTGCCGATTTGGGATGATACGAAAGCTCAGTTCAGCAATACTGCCGTCAATGCGAAAGAGGACAAGAAATCTTTTAACATCACAGCAGATCATAAATTTGACGAGCATGTAATGTTAAGTGCCTCCTATTCGCATATGAAAGATGAATGGAAGGCTAAAAATGGCTGGGTACTTGATCCTGATTGGGGATACCAGGACAGCAGTGATATCAATGTCGCTATTAACAGCTTACGTCCACAAAATCATTATTCTTTAAATCTATCATATGAGAATGGTAAATTATACACGGGACTTTTAACTAATTGGTATACCGGCTGTAATACGCGTGCCTTTACTGATAAGAGATTTTTGGTTTTAGACTGGAACCTGAATTATGAAATAACAAAAGACATGACAGCATATGTATTGGTAAGCAATTTAACAAATGAAGCTTATGAAACTTCTTACAATTCCTGGAATGGTGTTGGCAGCTCGGCTATGCCAAGTCGCTGCATTATGGTTGGTATGAAATATAAATTCTAATAACTTTTAAAGCAAATGTAATTTTAGTGTTTTACTTCCTTTCACTTGGTAAAGTACGTCTGAGTTTGTTGCAGACGTACTTTACCTGATTATTTAGAACAATTTTGATTTGAGGCAAAAATGAAAAAAATAACAGTGATGCTTTTACTGGCCTGTTTTTTGATAACCTGCGGCTGCGCGCCTGTAGTCAAAGTCAATGAGCAAAGTATGCAAATACAGCAGGAGCAGGCTGCTTACAACAAGGAGCATTATCCGGTTGTACTTGAAGGCTATAATTCGCGTAATGAGAAGCAGGAATATATTTACAATAAACCACCGCAGAGAATTATCGCAGTCTGGCAGGATACGATCGAACTGCTGCTGGCGCTTGGCGTAGGTGACAGGATCGTAGCTGGAATGGGCGTACCTGATAAAAAATATCTGCGACCTGAATATCAGGCGCAGTATGAAAAAATACCCTATACCAGTTTGCAAAATCTGGATGTAGAAACAATTATGATGATGGAGCCTGATTTCATTATCGGCTGGTATTCTACATTTGGCAGCAAAGTTCTGCGCGGTACTGATTTCTGGCTGAGCAGGGGTGTTAATACTTATATTGCACCATCTTCGCGGGCATCGGCCCACCAGAATAAACTAGAGGAAGAATATGAGTATATTTTAGATGCAGGGAAAATTTTTGACAAAAACGAGCGTGCCGAAGCCCTGGTTAAAGAAATGCAGCAGGAAATAACCTTTGCAATCGATAGAACCAGGCAAATGCCCCAAAGACCGCGCGGAATAATTATGGAGTTTTTGGGTAAAGAAGTCAGGACTTACGGTGAAAAAACTCTGGCCGGTGATATTTTTACTCAATTAGGTGGTGAACTGATCGCCAAAAAAGATACTTTAAGCCTGGAACAGGTCGTTGATCTTGACCCGGATGTTATTTTTCTGGTTATAACTGAAAGAAATTACGGTAACGAGCAGGTCTTTTTAGATCGCGTTTATCAGAATAAGGCGCTTAGCCATCTGCGCTGCGCGCGTGAGAAGCGGGTGTATACGTTACCACTGTATGCTGTTTACAGCGCCGGTGTCAGAACTTATGACGGTATCAAAATCATGGCGCGTGGATTATATCCGGAACTGTATAAGGAGTAAACTATTATGTGGAAATTTTTGAAAGATAGCGGCTATCTGTTTATGTGTGCCCTTTTGGTTATAGTGCTGGCAATAGCGATTTTATGGGCTTTAAGCATTGGCACGGTCAATTTGCCCTTGCAGCAGATCTTTGCCGCTGTGGTTAACCAGCTGCAGAGTGATACGCCGATCGATGCGTTGGGCAAAGGTCCGATACATGATATTATCTGGCTTTTAAGGCTGCCAAGACTTATTTTAGCAGCGCTTGTTGGCTGCGGGTTATCAGTTTGCGGTGTGATTATGCAGGCCATTGTAAAAAATCCACTGGCAGATCCATACATATTGGGTATTTCTGCCGGTGCTTCACTGGGGGCAACAGCAGCGATCTTATTAGGGATAGGTTTGTCATTCGGCGAAAATTTTGTGGGTATTGCTGCTTTTATCGGCGCTTTTGTAATTTCGCTGGGCGTTTTGTTTATTTCCAATCTGGGGGGACGTTCCAATTCGATCAAGCTTCTGTTAGCAGGTATGGCACTCAGCTCGGTCTGCAGTGCTTTTTCCAGTTTCATCATTTATTTTGCCAATAACAAAGAAGGCATGCAGACAGTAGCTTACTGGATGATGGGCAGTTTTGCCGGCGCCCGCTGGGATAATCTGGCTGTAACAGCGCCTATAGTTATTTTGGCAGTGCTGTTCTTCTGGTCGCAGAGCAGGATGCTCAATTTGATGTTGCTGGGGGATGAATCGGCACTTACTTTAGGTACCGATCTGCATCTTTACCGGCAGCTTTATCTGCTTATCAGCTCGCTGATCGTCGGCTTTGTAGTTTATTCAGCAGGTATGGTAGGCTTTGTCGGGCTGATCGTGCCGCATGTTATCAGAATGCTGGTAGGGACCGATCACAAGAAGCTGGTTCCTGTGTCAGCTCTGACAGGCGCTGTATTTTTGGTCATTGCCGACGGCTTATGCCGCATTATCATTCCGCATACAGAATTGCCGATAGGTATTTTGATTTCGCTGATCGGGGCGCCATGTTTTGTGTACCTGATGATTAAGCGCACCTATGGCTTTGGGGGGAACTGATTATGGAAATATTGACAGAAGCCGTAAAATTATTCATTGGCCGCAAAGAGATATTAAAGGGTATTGATTTTAAGCTGAGGCCTAAAGAATTTGTCGGTATTATCGGCCCTAACGGCAGTGGTAAAAGCACATTTTTAAAATGTGTATACAGGGTAATGAAGCCGACTGACGGAGCCATAATTTTCGACGGCAGAAGATTAGATGAACTTTCTTATCGTGAATCGGCTTTGAAGCTGGCAGTTGTGGCGCAGCATAATTTTTACAGCTTTGATTTTTCTGTTTTAGACGTGGTGCTGATGGGACGCTCGCCGCATAAAAAGATTTTGGAACGAGATAATCTTGAAGACTTTAAGATAGCTCGGACTGCGCTGAAAACCGTAGGCCTGGAAGATTTTGAAGAACGCAATTTTTCCACACTATCCGGCGGTGAGCAGCAGCGGGTAATTTTAGCGCGGGCATTGACGCAGCAGACTGAGTGCCTGGTGCTGGATGAACCGACCAATCACCTGGATATCAAGTATCAGCTGCAGATCATGGACATCGTGAAAGGATTAGACCTTACCGTGGTAGCCGCTATTCACGATTTGAACATCGCGGCAATGTACTGTGACAGGCTGGTAGCGATCGATGCCGGTACAGTGGTAGGCATGGGAACGCCGCAGGAGCTGCTGACAGAAAAATTTATTTACGATATGTACGGCGTCGAAAGTAAAATCAATCACGAAGCTGAAACAGGCAGAATGAATATCGTTTATTTGCCGCAGCATTGGAAATAGAGCGGTAATAAAATCTTAGATATAAGGGACAAATATTTTGAATGATAAACAATTTATTCTTGCAGTAACTTTGCATGAAAATAAAAGTAACAGTAAAAATGAACATCCTTATACGATACCAGCTATTGCCAGACTTGGGAAAATTGAATTACATCAGGATGTAACATTCTTTATTGGTGAAAATGGAGCGGGGAAATCTACCTTACTGGAAGCTATTGCTGTGGCGTATGGTTTGAATGCCGAAGGTGGGTCAAAGAATTTTACTTATTCGAGCAGAGCAACGCATTCTCCGTTGTATGAGAATATCTGTTTAATTAAAGGTATACGCAAACCTGTGGACTCTTATTTTTTAAGAGCTGAAACGTTTTACAATGTGATGACTAATATTGAAGACTTGGGGGTAGAGGCAGGATATGGAATACAAAAGATACATGACCAGTCCCATGGTGAAGCTTTTATGTCATTGTTTCTAAACCGTTTTAAAGGTGGTGGGTTGTATATACTTGACGAGCCTGAAGCCGCTCTTTCTCCATTAAGGCAGCTGGCTTTTTTAAGACGCTTAAATTAGTTGATTGAAGTCGGAGCCCAGTTTTTGATCGCAACGCATTCGCCTGTAATTTTGGCATATCCCAAAGCATATATTTACAATTTAGGAGATGACGGTATTAAGAAGGTAAAGTATGAGGAAACTGATCATTTTATAATTTGTAGACGTTTTATGAACGACTATAAAAAGATGCTGTCTGGTTTAATGGAGGAATAGTTATAAAATATTGCATTGAGGAGGTGAGTTTTTGTCATCAGAGAGTAAAAAATTATGGAACTTATTAAAAGTTTATAAAAAACAGTTAGTGATACTGGTTATGTTGGTTGTTATTAATGCCTTATTGCATTTACTATTTCCTTTTTTAGAGCGCAAACTTGTAGATGAAGGCTTTATTGCCAAAGATTTCTCTGTCGTGCTGAAGATAGTTGCTGTTACAATTTCTCTGGTTATTAGTATGTCTGTTATAGATATTATGATGGAAAAGGTTCGTACCAAGATTAGGGCCGATTTTATTTTTAAACTATATGAGAATATTTGTTTGCATATTTGTAACATTAACATTCGATTTTTAAGTGGCAATACTACTGAATTATTTAGCAAGTTACAAACGGATATTATTAAAATTACTCAGATTTTAGATGAAAAAATTTTTTTAGCTTTAGCACGAGGTATAGGTGCTTTGGGTGGTATCATAGGTTTATTTTTCTTAAACTGGAAAATGGCTTGTGCGGTATTAGTTTTTGTGCCTATTAAATATTATACATTAAAATGGTTTTCGGCTAAAAAGCAGGAGCTAACAAAGGTTGTATTAAAGTCCAGCTCTGATTTTGCGAATTGGGTTGATACTTTTTCGACCGGCGTTGAAGAAGTAAAGCTTTTTCAGATGCAAAAACTTCAACTTGATGTCTTTAGGACGTTCCAAACGCAGGCAGTTTCCTCGGAACGCCAAAGTATTATGTTAGATGCTTGTAATTGGTCTTTAGATAGGATAATAATGGAATTTATTACATCTACCGTTTTTGTATTGGGGGCCGTTTTTATTCTTGATGAATCGATGACGTTAGGCGGTGTATTTGCCTTTTCGATGTATCTGATGTATGTTGTCACACCGTTGAGTATGCTGATGAATATTAAGTATACGTTAAGTGGTATTTTGCCTTCGGTGTGGCGTTATTATAAATTTTTGGAACTGCCGAAAGAAACAGAAGGCGGTGTTGAGTTGGATTTTGATACATCTAAACCTTTATTTGCTTTTAAAAATGTATGTTTTGGTTATGATGATAAGAAATTGTTTAGTGATATTAATTTTGTTATTAACAGTGGTGAAAAAATTGCGCTGAGCGGCAAAAATGGAGCTGGTAAAACCACTTTGATCAGACTGTTACTGCGGTTATATGAGGCTACTGAAGGCAGTATTGAATGTTACGGGCAAAATGTCAATGATCTTGATTTATTATCATATCGGCAGCAGTTTGCAGTTGTCAGTCAGAAGGTTTATTTATTTGAAAACAGTGTATTTTTTAATGTGGCATTAACAAAAAATGATGTCGATTATAGTCGTGTTGCGAAGATTTTGGAGATGGTCGGATTGGATGATAAAAATGTGAATGATAATATAGGCAGTAATGGTGTTAATTTGTCGGGTGGGCAGAAGCAAAAGTTGGCTTTGGCGCGCTTTATATAAAAACAGTACGATATTTATTTTTGATGAGGCGGAAGCCAATTTGGATGCAGGCAGCAGAGAGATTTTTTATAAATTATTTAATAGTGTATTGAAGGAAAAGACAGTGATTTTTATTACTCATGATAACAGTTCTCTGAAATATTCTGATAAAATAATTCGTGTCGGTGATGGTGATTGCGCGGTAAAATATTTTAGTTGTTAAAAAATGTGGTGCATGGGTAGAAGACATTTTGAAGTAATTTGGAAGGGGAATGAAAATGGGAAAAAATTTGACAGCAGTAGTTGTAAGTGCTGCACTTGCAATGCAGGGAATAACTGTTTCACCGCTCTGGGCTGCTGAAGCCGGAACGCAGTCGGTTTACAGTGCGGCAAACAATGCTGAAAAACGGCCGCCGCTGCCAAGAATGCGTCGACCGCAAATGACGAAGGAACAGGCGCTGCAGCTTTTAAAAGAAAATTATAACTTTGATGCAGTTGAGCTGTCAGGATATCTAGACAGCGGTACAAACTATCGCGAGCTGGATACGCTGTGTTTATATGCTGCTCTTTCGCAAAAATCGCTGACAGAGGTAGCGGAATTGCGAAAGACTCATACAGGTGAGCGGCTGAAGCTGGCTTTAGGGCTGACACCGCAAAAATTCCATGATCGCAGCCTGGAATATCAAAGCCGCGGCTTAGTTGCCACAACGCAACTGCCACAGCCTGAAATCCTGAAATATTTAAAAAAGGGTTACACAGAAAATGATATCAAAATGTCTGTGCTGCTGGCTGATAAAAGTGGACGTGCTGTAGATAATCTTATTAAAATGCGTACAATAACTGCAGCTTGGCCGGATATTGCCAAACAAATAGGTATTGATGCTGCAGTTTATGAAGAAGCTGCAGCAAAATCAGGCCGTCTGGATAACAGTGGTAAAAGGACTGGCGCAGGGTTTGCTGGGCTTCGGATAGCTGACCCTACTAAAGAAAAATTGCTCGGGATATTGCATAACGACTATGGCTTTACTGAGTCAGAACTGGGAAAATACTATGACAGGTTTGGATTCAAGAATCTGGAAACCTTCTGTATATATGCTTATTTTTC
Source organism: uncultured Phascolarctobacterium sp. (assembly GCA_900545535.1). Taxonomy (GTDB): domain Bacteria; phylum Bacillota; class Negativicutes; order Acidaminococcales; family Acidaminococcaceae; genus Phascolarctobacterium. The sequence continues at coordinate 18,699 of UQZN01000018.1, read as the reverse complement.
TCAAAAACCGCTGGCGCAGGTAATATCCATGAGCGATAAGTATACATGGGAAGGATTAAAATTGGCTCTTGGGCTGTCACCACAGAAGTTTCGTGACAGAGCGATCGAATATCAGGCAGACAGGCTCTTCAAACGCATGGATATTGACCGTAATGTCACTATCAAATATATGAAAATGGGCTTTCCGATGCACCATGTCAATACGGCAGCTTTGCTGGCGCGGAAGTGCGATAAAGATATTCAGACTATCATGCTGATGAAAACGCCTGCCAATACCTGGAATGACGTAGTTTTGGAGCTTGGCTTGGCGCTTGACGACAGCAGGGAGGTAAAAGACCGCATTACAGCGGCTTTTAAGAGATAAAAAATAAATAAGTATAAAAAACACATTTTAGAGAGGAGAAACTCTTTAAAATGTGTTTTTTATTTGTCGTGAGTATGAAGGGTTTTGACCTAACTGCTTGCAGTTAGGCAAAGCAAAATTGTTTGATATCGTTCTATACAATATCAATGCAATTTTGTTTGACTGGGGGGGACATAATGTTATAATACTAAACGATAACAATAATTTATAGTTGATATTTTAAAAAAATAACCTTAATTAAATATAGTAAAAATCAGGTGTAAACGTACTTAATAGAGAAGTTGGTGCAAAACCAACACGGTCACGCCGCTGTAATGCTGAGTAAGCCTCAAAAATGCCACTGGGAAACCGGGAAGGTGAGGTAAGTGATGAAGCAGAGTCAGAAGAACTGCCTGGTTTTAGAATTTCTGTAACCTGCGAGTGATGGGTAGGAATTTGGATCAGTGTATCCTTTTGCCTTTTTGCTTGTCTGCAAAAAGGCGTTTTTATTTTAGCGAAGGAGTAAATATAATGTGGAAATTTCTTAAGGAAAGCAGTTATTTATTTATTTGTGCCCTGCTTATTATACTGCTGTTGCTAGCTGTGTTCTGGGCATTGAGCATTGGTACGGTCAAACTTTCGATGCCGCAGATTTATGCAGCTGTTATTGAGCAGTTACAAAGTGACACTGCTATTGATGCGTTAGGGAAAGGGCCTATCCATGATATAATTTGGCTTTTACGTTTCCCAAGGCTTGTTTTGGCAGCGATTGTGGGATGTGGACTTTCCGTTTGCGGCGTTATTATGCAGGCCATTGTCAAAAATCCCCTTGCTGATCCGTACATATTGGGCATTTCTTCAGGTGCTTCGTTGGGAGCGACTGCATCAATTTTATTAGGTATAGGAGTGTCCTTAGGTGAAAATTTTGTAGGTGTTTCGGCCTTTTTGGGTGCTTTTGCTATTTCACTGGGAGTACTGTTTATTTCTAATTTAGGCGGACATTCTAACTCTATAAAACTACTTTTAGCAGGAATGGCTCTTAGTTCTGTTTGCAGTGCTTTTTCCAGCTTCATAGTTTATTTTGCCAATAACAAAGAAGGTATGCAGACAGTCGCTTATTGGATGATGGGCAGTTTTGCCGGTGCCCGTTGGGATAATCTGGCAGTGATAGCGCCAATAGTGATATTGGCAGTATTGTTTTTCTGGTCACAAAGCAGGATGTTAAATTTAATGCTTTTGGGTGATGAATCTGCTATCACTTTAGGTACTGACCTGCATTTGTACAGGCAGCTTTATTTATTGATTAGTTCTTTGATAGTGGGTTTTGTGGTGTACTCAGCAGGAATGGTGGGTTTTGTTGGGCTGATCGTGCCGCATGTCATCAGAATGTTAGTAGGTACAGATCACAAAAAGCTGATCCCGGTAGCGGCACTTACGGGCGCTGTATTTTTGGTAATTGCTGACAGTTTGTGCCGTGTACTTATACCACGGACGGAGCTGCCCATAGGTATTTTGATTTCGCTGATCGGCGCACCCTGCTTCGTGTATCTGATGATCAAGCGCACTTATGGTTTTGGAGGAAATTAGAATGGAACTGTTAACCAAAGCAGTCAAAGTGTTTATTGGTAACAAAGAAATTTTAAAAGGTATAGATTTTACCATGCATGCTAAAGAATTTGTCGGCATTATTGGACCAAACGGCAGCGGCAAAAGCACCTTTTTAAAATGTGTCTACCGGGTGCTGCATCCAACTATGGGTAAGATATTCTTTAATGGCCGCAGTCTGGATGAGCTTTCTTATCGTGAATCAGCATTAAAGCTGGCCGTAGTGGCGCAGCATAATTTTTACAGTTTTGATTTCCCGGTATTGGAAGTTGTTTTGATGGGAAGGTCTCCGCATAAAAAGATTTTGGAACGGGATAATCAGGAAGATTTTAAAATTGCCCGTCAGGCACTTAAAACTGTTGGTATGGAAGTTTTTGAAGAACGCAATTTTTCAACGCTCTCCGGCGGCGAACAGCAGCGGGTAATTTTAGCGCGGGCGCTGACCCAGCAGACAGAATGTCTGGTGCTGGATGAACCTACCAATCACCTGGATATCAAGTACCAGCTGCAGATCATGGACATCGTCAAAAGTCTTGATTTGACCGTGGTTGCAGCGATCCATGACCTTAACAGTGCGGCTATGTACTGTGACAGGCTGGTTGCACTTAAAGACGGGGCTGTTGTCGGAATGGGGACTCCGCATGAATTGCTGACAGAAAAATTTATTTACGACATGTATGAAGTTGAAAGCAAGGTTAATTATGATGCAAAAACCGGCAGGATGAATATAGTTTATTTGCCGCAGCATTGGAAAGCTTAGAAAGATATTTTCTAAAAGGTGATTACAGAAAGGGGTTGCAATTTATGTTTTCCAGGCTTTGGGATCGCCATATCAGCAAATTGGCAAGAGCACAACCGATTTAGATTGTCTGATAGTGTGGGAAAATAAACAATAATGTAGAAGAGAGATGAATTTGATGAAAAAACAGTACAAAACAGCAGCCTGCTTAATGATGTTATTATCAGCTATGGCTAATGCAAATGCTGAGCAGTTAAAAGATAAAAATGAGGAAGAGGTACCTAAATATAATTTAGACGAAATCGTAGTAGAAGATGCCAGGGATCGTTTTGGCAACATTATTACCGAACAGTCTTACTATCGTACTGGCGGTGACGTTAATGTTATCACTCGTAAGGAGATTGAAGAACATCATTATGCGACTGCTACAGAGGCAATTAAACGGATGCCGGGTGTACGTATCAGCAGCCCTGGCTATCGTGGCGGCGAATATGGCATGAATGGTTATATGAATTCTACGGTTTCAATAAATGGCGATGACAGAGTTATCGTATGTATTGATGGCAGAAGAGTTGACAATGCTGCCAGTGGGTTGTTCTCCGAGTATGGTTATGATAGCAGTAAAGCTTTAGTAAATCTGGATCAGATCACGAGTATTGATAATATTGAAAAAATAGAAGTCATCAAAGGTCCGGGAGCTTCTGTTTATGGAGCTGACGCTACAGGCGGTGTTATTAATATCATTACACGCAAAGGTGCACTTAAACCATCTGGTACCGTTGATATTGCTACTGGTTCATGGGATCGTCATACATATAAATTGAATTATTCCGGTTCTACAGATGACGGGTCTTTAAGATATTTTCTGGCTGTGAATCGGGATATGTCAGGCGATACTAAATACTATGACCGGGTTACTAAAAAAAATTATACTTATCGAGGAACTGCCTGGAAAGATGAAGGTGTTAATTTCAGGATTGATAAAGAATTTGATAAGACTCATAATTTACGTATATCATATAATCATACGAATGGTAAAGACGGCTATCCGATGACTACTCCAGACTATAGATATATGAGTCAGGCAGACTATTTGCGCATTTTGAAGGGCGGATGGGGTGATGTTATTAACCCGGGATTTAGAAATAAATTTTATCAGTATGCTTTTACAGGTTCCTATACTGCCTATTCATTCAATGATATAGATGTTACCTATTCATTTAATAAAGATCATGATATGGAAAGCTTTGTTCGTGTCTATAATCAATCCCATACATTCTATGATAATTGGGGTGGATTCGTTGCTAAAGACAAAGATGGCAATAAGCGACCTGCCGATTTATATCCTGGCGATCCGGCATGGGACTATTGGGCTGGTCTTAGTCAAGTTGATGTTGTTCGATCACCCAAATATAATAAGGAAGATAATCGTGGAATTCAGTTCCAGTTGGGCAAATCTTATGGTAAACACGATGTGCTTATAGGTATGACCTATGACCGTGCAAATCATAAAAGCTGGTCTAAGAGTAATGGTATAAATGTGCGTAAAGAGGTAGACCGTAATACTTACAGGGGTTATGTTCAAGATAAGATCCATTTGTCAGATAAATGGGAGCTGACTCCATCTGTTAGGTATGAGCATTATGATGCTTTTAAAACAACAGAAAAAGGTGTTAGTGTAACAGAGAACAATAGCACTAATTCAATCGTTACTTATGCGGTCAATACACAATATGCTTTTGATGATAAAAGCAGTGCTTATTTGGGGTGGACAAGGATCAATCGTCCTCTGGCTATAGGCGCATATGTTGAAGAAGATGATTATTATTTTTATAAAGGACAGAAATTGCAGGACGAAAAGGGTAACGCATTGACCTTGGGATTACGTAAAGATTTCTCCACAAAAACTTCTGGTTCTATTAACTATAATTATCTGAATATGTCTAACGCTGTTTCTGCGTTATCTGTTTGGGATGATGAGGCAGAGGCATGGAACACTAAAGCCGTTAATGCCAAGCAAAAGCGTCAGGCTATCAATTTTGATTTGCAGCATCATTTTGACGATAACTGGTCCGTGGGCGCTTCCTATGCTTATGTGAAAGAAGATTGGAAGGCTAAAAACGGTATTGTTTTCAGACCTGGCCTGCAGTTTGAGGAGGATTTGGTCAATGCGTATATTAATGCTTACCGCCCGACTAATCAATATATGCTGGATTTAAACTATCAGAAAGATAAATGGAACGTATTGTTGAGTACATCGTACTATACCGGTTGCAGTCAGCTCTTTACTAACAATAGATTTTTAGTGATGGATCTCAATTTAAACTATCAAATCAATAAAGATATATCTGCCTATCTGCAGGTTGGTAATCTTACCAATGAAGGCTATGAGCTTTTTGGCGGTTCTTATCATGGATTGGGAGCTTTTGCGCAGCCTGGCCGTTCATTCCTGATTGGGATGAAGTATAAGTTTTAACAATTAGTGTTTAACAGCATAGTTCAGAAAGGGATCAGGAGATGCAAAAAGTTTTTTTGCTGTTGCTTATCATTGGTTGCTGGTGTTTCAGTGGGTGTTATCTGCAAGGTAATATTCCGGTAGTGGTACCTGTGGCGGAAAATGAAAATACAGTACAGAAACAACTGCCGCCGGTAGTGATAAATACCTATGATACGCAGGGCAATGCCAAAAAAGTAGTTTTTGATTCCGTACCTCAAAGGGTAGTGCTTGATATTGCCAATGATTTAGAAACCATGTTGGCACTGGGACTGGGGGATCATGTTGCCTTGACTTCGGTCGATGTAGGCAGTTTGTTTTACCAGCAGATGCAGAAGCTGTATCCTGAAGAAATAAAAAAAGTCCAGCATTTCAGTCCTCATGGTATCAATATGGAAAATGTCATTGCAGTGCAGCCGGATTTTATTTTGGGCTGGAAGTCCACATTTACCCCTTCCTGGTTAAGGACGACAAGCTGGTGGGACAAAAGAGGTGTTAAGACATATATTGCAGCGACGTCGAATAAAACTGTACCTGAGGGTACTATTGAAGACGAGTGTCAGTATTTAAGCGATATGGGTCGCATCTTTCGGGTAGAAACTAAAGCTCAGGCTTACATCGATGCGATACACCAAGAACTTGCCCGGGCTAACAAAGAAATACAGGGGCGGGCAGCTCAATCGGTAATGGTGATAGAGTTGACCAGCCGCTATATCATTAATTATGACAGGAAATGGCTCGTAGGTAATATGGTGGAAACATTGGGCGGGATAATGCCGGTAGATGCTTTGAGGATAGGTCAGGAGGATTTGATCTATTATGATCCGGAAGTTATTTTTGTGATCGTATATGATCCGTCTACAGAGCTTAGTGTTGATTTTCTAAAGTATGATCCTAAATTTCAGTCTATGCGTGCGGTAAAAAACAGGCGGATATATCCTATTCGTTTTGATCTGATTTATGCACCTTCAGTCAGGACGCTTGATGGCCTAAAAAAAATAAAACAGGGGCTTTACCCGGATTTACCGGAATGAGTGTTCAAAAATGTAATTAACTAGAAAATGGTAATACATAGTAAAATCCAGCATTTTTAAAATGCTGGATTTTATTTGTTCTTTTATGCTGTTATGAAAATAATAAATTAACGGTGCTTTTTGAAATAAGCCAAAGCAACATCGGGGAACAGGGCGTAGGATAAAACATCGTCGATGTCGGCGTTGGGATAACCGGCCGCTGCCAGTTTGGCCTTCAGGCTGTCCATCTGCGGCGCGATATCGTCAGCCGGGCGGTGGTCGATCTGCGGCTCGTCGCCGATAGCCAGTTTTTTGACCTCGGGATTGATGGGGGCAGGAGTACGGCCATATTTTCCGCGCACAAGGTCCTTGACCTCGTTCGGGATCATTTTGTAACGGCCCAAAGTGACGTTCAAAGCCGCCATGGAACCAACGATCTGGCTGGTAGGCGTTACCAGCGGCGGATAGCCAAGCTCGGCGCGCACACGCGGCATTTCTTCCAGCAATTCGGGATACTTATCGGCAGAGCCCATTTCCTTCATCTGGTTCAGCAGGTTCGACAGCATACCGCCGGGGATCTGGAAGGTAAGTACCTTGGGATCGATGGGGATATTGTCGTTCAGGCCAAAATCCTTAACAAGCTGCGTTTTGACGCCGCGGAAATAATCAGCAGCCTTGTGCAGTTTGGTCAGTTCGATACCGGTATCGCGGGGCTGGCCCTGCAACGTAGCCACGATCGCCTCGGTAGAGGGTTGACCGGTGCTTTGAGCAAACGGCGACAAAGCAGTATCGATCATATCGACACCGGCCTCGATCGCTTTCAAATAAGTCATATCGCCCATACCGCTGGTAAAATGGGTATGGATATCGATCGGCACGGTAAGCTGCGATTTGAGCGTCCGCACCAGCTTTTCGGCATTATACGGCGACAGCAGACCGGCCATATCCTTGATACAGATAGAATCGGCGCCCATTTGCACCAGTTCCTGTGCCACCTTCAAAAAGTCTTCATCCTTATGGTAGGGGCTGATAGTATAAACAAAAGCACCCTGTACGTGCGCGCCTGCTTCTTTGGCCGCCCGCATCGCACATTCCATATTGCGGGTATCGTTCAGCGCGTCAAAAATACGGATGATGGAAACGCCGTTATCGACAGAGCGTTTCACGAACTCTCTGACAACGTCATCAGCATAATGGCTGTAACCCAGAATATTCTGGCCGCGCAGCAGCATCTGGATCGGGGTTTTCTGTAAATGTTTTTTCAGAGTACGCAGGCGTTCCCACGGATCTTCGTCTAAAAAGCGCAGGCAGGCGTCAAAAGTAGCGCCGCCCCAGGCTTCCAGGGCATAATAACCCATATCGTCAAGTTCCTCCAGAACAGGAACCATATCGCTGATACGCATTCTGGTAGCCGCCAGCGACTGGTGGCCGTCACGCAAAACAGTTTCTACGATCTTAACAGGTGTGGTATTCATAACAAACCTCCTTGTAATATACTAATATCCTTACTGTTATTTTAGCACAGAGCAGGCAAAAATAAAAGATACAAAATACTGCATACACAGGAAAAGTTATTAATTAGAAGGCTTTTGAAAAGTTTGTTACAGGCGGCCTCAGAAAATAGTATTTTCATATGCGGAAGCCCGGCAAAAAATATCCAAACGGTTATTTTTGTTTTCACTACCGATAAAGAAAAATTTGCCATTGAGAAGGTGGTGCAACAGGGATTCGCCTTAAATATATACCGTATATTGAACAGGTCTGGCAGATAATATATAATATATTATTATCGCGATAGATATAAAATAAAAACTTTAAGGGTAGAAATATGATGAAAAGGGAATATTTAAACGAAAATGTATATGAAGCGCTGCAGCGGCGGCTCAAATTTCTGTTTGAGGAATTTGATAATATCTTTGTATCCTTTTCGGGGGGCAAAGACAGCGGCCTGCTGCTCAATCTGGTGCTTGACTTCCAAAAGGAGCACTATCCCGATAAACGCATCGGCGTTTTTCATCAGGATTTTGAAGCCCAGTACAGCGCTACCACGGAATACGTTGAAAGAACCTTTGCCCGCATCGAAAACGACGTAGAGCCTTATTGGGTCTGCCTGCCAATGGCGACAAGAACGGCCCTCAGCAGCTACGAAATGTACTGGTATCCCTGGGACAATACCAAGGAAGAAGCATGGATCAGGCCGATGCCGCAGCATAAATACGTGATCAACATCAAAAACAACCCCATGACTACCTACCGCTACCGTATGCATCAGGAAGACCTGGCTAAACAGTTTGGCAGATGGTACCGCATTGCCCACGGCGGCAAAAAAACAGTCTGCCTGCTGGGTATTCGCGCCGATGAATCGCTGCAGCGCTATAGTGGTTTTTTGAACCGCAAATACGGCTACAAAGAAACCTGTTGGATCAGCAACCAGTTCAAAAATGTCTGGGTGGCTTCGCCCATCTACGACTGGAGCACCAGCGACGTCTGGCACGCCAATTACCTGTTCGGTTACGATTATAACCGCCTGTACGACCTTTATTACATGGCCGGGCTCAAGCCCGATCAAATGCGCGTTGCTTCGCCCTTCAACGATTATGCCAAAGACAGCCTGAACCTGTACCGGGTCATCGATCCGCAGATCTGGGTCAGGCTGATCGGACGTGTGCAGGGCGCTAACTTCGGCGCGATCTATGGCAAAACGAAAGCCATGGGCTATAAAAATATCACGCTGCCGGCAGGGCATACCTGGGAATCGTACACCCGCTTTTTACTGGCCACGCTGCCGGCACGGCTCAGGCAGAACTATATCAAAAAGTTCAAAACCTCGATCGAATTCTGGCATACAGTGGGCGGCGGTCTGGAAGAAGAAACTATCCGCGAGCTGGAGGCACACGGCTATAATATCCGGCGCAACGGCGTTTCCAATTACACGGTCATGAAAAACTCCCGCATCGTTTTTGTCGGCAAAATACCAGACCATACCGACGATATCAAATCTACCAAAGATATCCCCAGCTGGAAGCGGATGTGCTTCTGCATCCTGAAAAACGATCACCTGTGCCGCTTTATGGGCTTTGGCCTGACGCGTCAGCAGCAGAAGCTGGTAGACGTTTTAAAGAAAAAATACAGTAAGGTTTGTGAGGAAAAATGAAATTCAGCAGTCCTGTTTACAACATAATTTCCGTACCGATCGAAAAGATCGAGCCCAATACCTATAACCCCAACTCTGTGGCGCCGCCCGAGCTGAAGCTGCTGTATGACAGCATCAGGGAAGACGGCTACACCATGCCCATCGTCTGCTATTATGACAGCGAAAAAGACCTGTATATCATCGTCGACGGCTTTCACCGCTACCGCATCATGCTGGACTATCAGGATATTTACGAGCGGGAAGGCGGCAGACTGCCGGTATCGGTCATCGATAAGCCTATCGACTGCCGCATGGCAAGCACGATCAGGCACAACCGGGCCAGAGGCTCGCACGATGTCGACCTGATGAGCAATATCATCAGCGAGCTGCATGAGCTGGGGCGTTCAGACGCCTGGATCTCCAGGCATCTGGGGATGGATAAAGATGAGATCCTGCGCCTGAAGCAGATCACAGGCCTGACTGCGCTTTTTAAAGAAGCTGAATTCGGCAGAGCCTGGAAGGCTATTGAAAATGACTTGCAGGACAAGTGGGAAGAGGAAAAGAAGTAGGGGCGGTAAGCAGTTGTTTGAAATCGTCGTGAGCGACTAAGTTAGCAGTCAAGTAAGCGACCAAGTCAAAAAACTGCTGGATGCATTAGGAAAAGAAGTAGGGTAGTAGTTTGACAATTTAAGATTGAGCGATCAAAAACAGACATTCATTTTTTGAATGTCTGTTTTTTTATGCCCGGAAAGTTTTTTATGTTCATTTCTTTTTGCTTTTTGTTTATGCCGCTTTCTTGAAAGAGTAGATTTAGACTTTCTTGAAAGAAAGTCAACAAAGAACTCTGCGCACTGTGGCAAGTCCTGTTTAGCTTTGCTCGCTGTCCGGCTTCCAGGCAACTCGGCATTGTCGAACAGATAGAATCTTTAGCAAGCAAGCAGCAATGCCTCAAACAAACCTTCCAGCGATTACAGCTCGCTACGCACACAACGGACTTGACCACAATGTGCGCTCAAAACCCTGCATCGCACAAATTACTGCTAACTTTCATAATAACGGTATCGACATACTTATGAAACCAGTGATTATTGGTTAAAAAAGCAAAGCGTACGATACAGGGGGTTTTACAGCGCATTGGGAAGATTTGGCAGATGAGTGAAACGCAGCTGTAAGCAGGCGCAGGGTATGTTTGAGGTATCGGCAGGCTATGCGCAGCATAGCATTTTAATTTTCCATGTGATGCCGAGTTGCCCGGAGCGCGGGCAGCGAGTGAAGCGCAATCCAAATCTTAACAGCGCTGAAAGTTCTTTGCGCCGCTTGCTTTCAAGAAAGCGGCATAATAAAAAAGAAAACACTAAATAAAAAAACAAAAACTAAATTTAAAAGCAAAAGAAAATTTAAAGAAAAACACTAAACCAGTGTCCGGCAAGCCGTGACACCGTGCGGCTCCCCTTCTCTCCTGGCGGCTGGCAAACCGTAAGGGCAATAGACAGCCAAGCTGCGTCGAAAATATCCGTTAGTATGTCTTGTGGGGGGGTACAGGTGTGTTATAATGGTTGCGAATATTATTTTGACAAATGTTTTTAAAGTTTTGGTAAACAAAACCAGCTTTTTAACAAAGGAAGCAACGGACAGAAAATGATGTACCCGGGCAGGCAGTCTATAAGCTGGAGGCAGTGCTGTAGTTGCAGTTGAGGAAAATAGCCTGCATTAACTGCGGCATTTGCTGAGAAGGATAAAAAATTATCAGCAGAATTTGATGTGAAGATGAGAAGGAGTACGGAAAGCATGCATAAGAATACCGCAGTGAGCAAAAAAATAGCCAGGATCTTACTGACAATATCGTTTGTATATTCGGGGGGGATATTTGTCGTTGACAATGCGGTTGAGGCAGCTCCGGCGTTGCCAGGCAGTGACCATACAAGACAGGCTTTAGAAGAAAATCGGGTCGAAAGAAGGGAGCAGGCCGGGTTAAAAAATACTGCTGTTACTGTCAAAGTTCAAGGTGAGGCTAAATTTATGCTGCGCCGGATCAACTTTACCGGACAGGACGTTATTGATAAAGCTGTTTTTAAAGAATTGACCAGTCAATATCTTAATCAAGAGGTGACGCTTAGTGATATGCAGGCAGCTGCTGATATCATAACTGCTTACTGCCGCAGGCAGGGATATGCCGTGGCAACGGCTTTTATACCACCACAAAGCAGCATCGAGGGCACAGTGGAATTGCGGGTGTTGTTAGGCAGACTGGGACATGTCAGGCTTGATAACTATTCACAGCTGGCTGATAGTCAGGCGCGGGCGTTTATAGCGCCGTTAGTAAGCGGGGAGTATTTGCTTACTGAACAGGCTGAAATGGTTCTTAATAATCTGAACGATCTTCCGGGAATCAGCGCGGCTGGTGTTTTGCGTGCAGGCCAGGCGATAGGAGAGACAGACCTTACTATTACTCTGGCTGATGAAAAAGCAGTTGAAACGGCATTATATGCCGATAATTATGGTGGACAATACAGTGGCCGCTACCGCTATGGATTTCAGACCACGCTTAATAATATAAGCCGCAATGGTGATAAAACGTGGCTGGGTGGTATGCTGACTAATGAAGCTATGCACAATTATAATTTTGGCTATGAAACTGCTATTGGCAGCAGGGGCAGCCGCTTAGGTATTGGTTATAGCCAGATGGATTATACGCTGGGCGACTATTTTAATCTGCTTGATGCTGTGGGGAAGGCCAATACTTTCAGTATTTATGGCAGTACTCCCCTTAAAAACAGCGGCAGCGATTACGTAGCTGTGACTTATGGTTATGCTAACCGTCAGCTTAAGGATGAGCTGCGGCTTTTTGGTATCAGTACTAAAAAACACAGCAATCTCGTCAATACAGGGATCAGGGGACAAAGCCGTGGGCAAGGCAGCTATACGGATTACAGTACTTTGTATTATTGGGGCCGGCTTACAGGTGATGCTGCGGTAAGCGCGGTAGAAGGAAGTTTCCATAAGTTTACTGCAGATGTCAATCACCTGCGCCGTTTAGGTAATGTGGTCGATCTGCAGCTTAATTTTCACGGCCAGATGAGCAGCAATGTTTTAGACAGCAGTGAACAGTTCTATTTGGGCGGCGCTAACGGCGTGCGTGCTTATCCTCAGGGTGAAGCAGGCGGTGACAGCGGTTATCAGGCTACGGCCGAGCTGCGTTATAAAACGCCGATCCCTGATTTAAGTGTTGGCAGTTTTATTGATTTTGGCACAGTTCACCAGAAGGGCGGCTATGGTGAAGAACATCGCAGTTTGGCAGGCTGGGGTGTAGGGCTTAGATATGGAAGAACCGGCGATTTTGCTTTGCGGCTTGATTATACCCGCAAACTAGACGGAAAGCGGTATCAAAGTGAAGAGCAGGATAAAAATGGGCGGCTATGGTTTCAGGCTGTCAAGATATTCTGAGGGGAGAGAAAAGTATGAAAAATAATTTCCTGGCACACCGGATTTTTTCAGCATTGCTGATTGGTGGAATATTTGTTAACGGAAGTGTTTTTGCTTTGCCACAGGGCGGCACAATAGTGGGCGGCAGCAACAGCGGTAATATTGAAGGCAGCGGCAATGTTATGAACATCACAGGCAGCGGTAATATGGTGATTAAATGGGAACAGTTTGGTATTGGCCGTGGAGAAAGCGTTAATTTTAAGGGCATGGCAAATGCCCTTAATTATGTTACCGGTAATGTGAAAAGTGAGATCTATGGTGCGCTTAACGGCAGCGGCGTCAATGTGTTTCTTATCAATCCCAATGGTATTTTATTTGGCGCCGGTTCGCAGGTAAATGTCGGCAGCTTATATACTTCTACTGCCAGGCTTGATCCAAACAGGCTGGATGGGTTTAACGGTACAGCTGCCAGTTTGGCTGCAAGTGCGTCAGGCACTGCCGATATCATCAATCTGGGGACGGTGACGGCGTCAAGCATGACAGTGGATGCAGGCAGCGGCAGAGTCGTTTTTGGAACTGACGCGCTGGCAGCTTTAGGCAATGGTACTGATATGCAAAATAATTTAACTGTTACTGCCAAACATTTTGTTATCGACCAGGCGGTCAGCGGTACGGATACGGTACAGGGCAATGCGGCCAAGCATTATGCCGGTAACAGCAATAAGACATATACTAATATCACTGTTAACGGCAGGGCGGGGCAAAGTATCAAAACAGCATTTGCCGTAGATAATATCTATGATTTGCAGAATATCAGCACTAATTTAAGCGGTAATTATTATTTGACGGGCAATATAGAGGCCGGTGTTACTGCCGGCTGGAACAGCGGCGCCGGGTTTATGCCGTTGGGTTATGACCCGGATGACGGCGGTACTGCTTTTACCGGTACGTTTGACGGCTTGGAACATACAATTACCGGTCTGTATATTGATCGTGGAGCATATGTAGGCTTGTTTGGTTACACCAGCGGCAGCACTGTCTGCAATGTGGGTCTGGTCGACGGCAGTATCAGGGGTTCCGGCAATGGCGTCGGCAGCCTGGTGGGGTGGAACAGCGGCGGCGAGATAAACAATGTTTACAATACAGGCACTGTTAACGGCGCTAATTATGTAGGCGGCATTATTGGTTATAATGACGGCGGTAAAGTAGGGACTGTGTATAATACCGGCAGTGTTACTGGTGCCGCTGGCAGAATTGGTGGGATAGCAGGGAGCAATAAGGGCGGTACTATCAACAATGTCTACAATACTGGTACTGTAAGTGGCACTTATGAGATAGGCGGTATTGTTGGTTCTAATAAAGGCAGCACTGCCGCAATAAGCAATGCCTATAACACAGGCAGTGTCAGCGGGGATGAAGCTGTTGGCGGCATTGCCGGCTATAATGATGGCGGCAGGATAAGTGAGGTCTATAATACCAGCGGCGTCACTGGCAATAGTTATACAGGGATACTGGTAGGGGATTTTGATAGTGGTACAGTCAATAATGCCTATTATGCTACAACAGATAAAGACGGCAACAGTATCAATGCAGGCATAGATGCTTTTGGCGCTGCCACCGGCACTTCAAATAATGTTAAGGGATATACCCTGGCACAGCTGCAAAGCAACAGTGATGGTAAATATGACAGCTGGTCAGGCTTTAATGACAACTGGCGTATTTATGAAGGGCATACCATGCCCTTGTTAAAATCATTTATGACTGATCTGACGATCACTATTAATGGTGATCAGATTGTTGTTTATGATGAGGCAGGCAATATAGTAGATTTGAATAAGCTTGGTTATGACCTGGCAGGGATAGATATGGATAAAATTTTGGGAACAAAAGTTAACGGCATTGGGGTATACGATATTGCTGAACTTTTATATTCCAATCAGCACGGCTACAATATTACGATTAACGGCAGTGGCAAGCTGATCGTAAGAGAAGCTTCAGCTCCCGGACCTGATCCAGGTCCTGACTATCAGACTGGTAATGATGTGATATATCAGTCAGGGCAGCGTTATTTGCAGCAAAGTACGACAGCTGACATGAATGCAGCTAAAAATACGCGTTGGGAAAAAGATGAACAAGCTGCCCGGCTGCACATCACAAAAGAATCGCTGCGACTGGAATAAAAAACGGTGTACGACTATCCGGCAAGCCGTGACACCGTACGGCTTACCTCTCTCCTGGCGGCTGGCAAAACGTAAGGGCAATAGACAGCCAAACTGCGTCGAATATATCCGTTAGTATGTCTTGTGGGGGGGTACAGGTGTGCTATAATAGGTGCGGATATTATTTTGGCAAATGTTTTTAAAGCTTTGGTAAATAAAATCGTTTTTTTAACGAAGTAAGACAAGGGCAGCACAATTTTGTCAGCAGCGCAGGAGTGGAGGTGGGAAGATGTATGACGAAAAATGCCTGCAAAATATCGGCGGCAATATCCGTTTTGTGCGGACGGCCTGCCAGATAAGCCAGCAGGATATGGCAAAGAGTATCGGTATCAGCCAGACCCACATGAGCAATCTGGAATGCTGCCGGGTGAAAATCAGCCTGAAGCTGCTGCTGCGTATCGCCAATGTGCTGGGATGCCCGCTGGAAATCTTTTTAGATACCAATGCGGCGCTGGACTGGGGCAAAGAGCAGGCTGAAAAGGCTGCACCTGAGCAGGCCGCCCCGGCAGAAGCTTATACCCTGGAGGAAGTGCGGCAGCTTTTGCAGCTGGTAAGGCTGCCGTACAGGTAAAACGTTTTAATGGCAGCAAAGGCTGTGAGGAGATATTACATTAACCAAAGATCAAATTACTAAAGCATAGGAAAGAAGGATGAAAATGAGCAGAAAACAAATACTGACCCAAAAGGTGGCCTATACCTTGCTGGCCATGTCGCTAGTATCGGCTGGCGGACTGGATCTGTGGGGCGGCACTGCCTGGGCTGCTGACGATGTCAATAAAGGCGCTGACGCGATTCAGAAGGTCAGGATCATTGACAGCGCTGCAGAGAAGATAGAAGTGAATGAGACGGGCGATACTGGCCAAGCGGGAACAGGCGGTATAGGCGGCGCCGGAGGAAGCAAAGGAAGCAGCGGCGGCTACGGAGAATCAGGAAATGACGACTATAACGGCGGCACAGGTGATCAGGGCGGCACAGGTGATCAGGGCGGCACAGGCGGAAATGGCACACCAGGCGGTACAGGAAGCATAGGCGGCACAGGAGGCAGTGCAGTGGCCTATGGTGTGCAAGGCACAGGCGGCAGCACGAACCAGACTACAGCGAGCATCAGTGTGCAGGCTACAGGCGGTCAGGGCGGCATAGGCGGCAAGGGCGGCACAGGCGGCGATGGCGGTACAGGAGGCGAGGGTGACAAGGGCGGCGATGGCGGCGATAGCTACAAGGGAGGTACAGGCGGCAAGGGAGGTACAGGAGGTACCGGCGGAAATGGGGGGATGGCCGGCTCGGGAGGAACAGGAAGCATAGGCGGCACAGGTGGCAGCGCAACGGCCTATGGTGTGCACAGCAGCGGCGGCAGCACGAACCAGACTACAGGCAGTATCAGTGTGCAGGCTACAGGCGGCAGCGGCGGCACAGGTGGTCAGGGAGGAACAGGCGGCACAGGCGGAGAAGGCGGAATAGGCGGAGAAGGCGGCACAGGCGGTCGTGTCCAGCTGAGCGGAGACAGCGGCCAAGCTGGTACCGGCGGAAATGGGGGGATGGCCGGCTCGGAGGTACAGGAAGCATAGGCGGCACAGGCGGCAACGGTGGCGAAGGCGGAACAGGCGGCAGCGCAGCGGCTTATGGCGTGCACAGCAGCGGCGGTACTATAAACCTGACTGCAGGCAGCATCAGTGTGCAGGCTACAGGAGGCAAGGGCGGTACAGGCGGTGAAGGCGGTGAAGGCGGTGAAGGCGGAGACGGCGGTAGGGGCGGCATGGGTGGCAGCGCAGGGCAAAACGTAGGCGGCACAAAAGCTCAAAACGGCAAGGCCGACAAAGGCGGAGATGGCGGCAAAGGCGGTACAGGTGGGGACGGCGGTAAAGGCGGCCAGGGCGGCAGCGCAATTGCCTATGGTGTGCACAGCAGTGGCGGTACTATAAACCTGACTGTAGACAGCATCAGCGTAAAGGCAAGCGGAGGTGCGAGCGGCTCGGGCGGCACAGGAGGTACAGCCGGTAAGGGCGGCAGTGGCGGTAAGGGCGGCATTAATCCAGACGACTTTTCTTTTGCCTCTGACGGTACAGACGGCACAGGCGGCTCTGACGGAAACAGTGGTAGTGCTGGCAACACCAAAGGCGAGCAGGCCGAGGCCTATGGCATATATGTCGAACAGGGCGCTGTGATTACTTTGCGTGCTCAAAACACTGGCGGTACCATCGCCATCAGCGCTAATGCAGAAGAGGCGCAAAACATGAAAGCCTACGCCATCTATGCCGATACCGCTACAGTGCTGTTTAATGATACAGCCACATTGAACACCAGCGACGGCACGAATGAAGATAATGCTGTTATTACTTACCTGAAGGATGCGACTTTGGGTTTTGGCAGCCCGGGCGCAGGCCAGGACGTGGGCCGGACTATTACCGGCGGCACTTTGCAGCTGGAGGGCAGCAATACCTTCCGGGTCGCTACCGACCTTACTCATAACAGGGCCGACAGCTTTGAGTTTAAAAGTCTGGCAGCTGACAGCAGCACGGAAACCCAGTACATCACTGTCGGCTACGATAAAGCCTTTGACGGCAGCAGGCTTGGCAGCTTTATCGGCGCCGTGACGGTGCTGACGATAAAGGAGTTAAACAGTCAGAAACTAAACTTTGCGGGCAAAGAAAGCGAACTGGACGACCCGCTGAGCAGATTTTTGGCAACGCCGACAGTAGAGGTGGACGGCAATGATGTCAAGATCACGCAAATAGATTTCAGGGAATTGGGCGTTTCCGAAGCAGTAATGACGGCAGCTGACGCCCAGATGTCGATAGAGAACCTGTGGCGCATCGAAGGCAACAACCTGATGAAACGCCTGGGCGACCTGCGCAGCGACCCTAAAGCAGCTGAAGGCGGTGTCTGGGCCCGTTACTACCGTGGCGAAATGAACGCCGACAGTGCCTATGACCGCAGCTTTGATCAGGACTACACAGCCTTCCAGGGCGGCATCGACAAGGTGCAGGACTACAAGGGCAGCAAGCTTTATACCGGCATCGCTGTCAACCGCATCGACAGCAATGCCAGCTACAACAGCGGCAGCGGCGATCTGAGCAGTACCGGCGTAGGCGTATACGCCAGCTGGCTGGGCAGTAAGGGACATTATCTGGACGTGATCGCCCGCGGCAGCAAATTGACCAATGATTTTAAATTAGTCGATTTAAGCGGTAATGCCGCTAAGGCCGATTACGATACCTGGGCTTACGGCATCAGCGCCGAATACGGCTACAGACAGGATCTGCAGGGCGGCTGGTTCATAGAACCGCAGGCAGAATTGAGTCTGGGACGTATCGGCAGTAACGATTATACTATGACCAATGGTACGCAGATCAGTCAGGAGGCAGTCAACAGCGCTGTGACCCGTATAGGCGTTTTGAGCGGTAAGGAATTTACCATGAATGGACGGCAGAGTAATGCCTATCTCAAAGCGTCGCTGCTGCACGACTTTGGCGGCAGCGGCAGCGGCGAAGCATATTATGACGGCAGGAGCGTAGTTATGGACCGTGCTGAGATGAACGGCACCTGGTGGGAGCTAGGGTTGGGAGCTAATCTGGGGATCGCCAAAAACAGCAATCTGTATTTTGACGCCTTGAAAACCTTCGGCGGCGACCTGCGTACGGAATGGCAGTTCAATGCGGGTTTACGGTTTACATTCTAAATAAGCGTGACGGCGAACTTATCCGAAAGACGCGACCGAATAGGAAGCGTCGTG
>UQZN01000017.1 GCA_900545535.1 uncultured Phascolarctobacterium sp. | reverse complement strand
ATTTATGGTGATCAAGTCCCTTGGTTTTATGATAACCGGTTATACTGTCAGTCGTTACGCGCAACAGTAGCTAGTGTACGCCTGTTTTGTGCAAAAGTAAATAGGGAAAAGTGGCGCAAAAAGTTTTAGCCCCTTTCAGGGGCTAATTTTTTTTTTTGCGATGTTTTTTTAGAATTATTCTGCTGAGAATTTGAAGTTAGTTTTTGTTTTTCCTTAAATGTTCATTTCTTTTGTTGAGAAAATTTTTCTAGACTTTCTTGAAAGAAAGTCAACAAAGAACTTAGCGCACTGTGGCAAGTCCTGTTTAGCTTTGCTCGCTGTCCGGCTTCTAGGCAACTCGGCATTGGCGAAAAGAGAAAATCTTCAGTAAGAAAGAAGCAATGCCTCAAACAAACCTTCCAGCGCTTACAGCTCGCAGCGCACACAACGGACTGACCACAATGTGCGCTCAAAACCCTGCATCGTACAAACAGCTGTTAAATTTCATAATAACGGCATCGACATACTTATGAAACCAGTAATTATTGCTTAAAAAGCCAAACGTACGATACAGAGGGTTTTACAGCGCATTGGGAAGATTTGGCAGATGAGCGAAACGCAGCTGCAAGCAGGCGCAGGGTATGTCTGAGGAATCGGCAGACTATGCGCAGCATAGCATTAATTTTTTCCCTGTGATGCCGAGTTGCCCGGAGCGCGGGCAGTGAGTGAAGCGCAATCCAAATCTTAACAGCGCTGAAAGTTCTTTGCGGAGCTTTCTTTCAAGAAAGCTCTATAACGAAAAAGTAAAAATTGGAATTTCAAAGCAAAAGAAAATTTAAAGAAAAAAATTGAAAAACAGTGTCCGGCAAGCCGTGACACCCTACGGCTTACCTCTCTCCTGGCGGCTGGCAAAACGTAAGGGCAATAGACAGCCAAGCTGCGTCGAATATATCCGTTAGTATGTCTTGCGGGGGGGTACAGGTGTGCTATAATAAGTGCGAATATTATTTTAACAAATGTTTTTAAAGTTTCAGTAAATAAAACTAGGCTTTCAGCAAAGTAAGACAAAGATAAAACAATATTTCCAGCGGCGCAGGAGTGGAGGTAAAAGGGTGTACGACGAAAAATGCCTGACGTGTATCGGCGGCAATATCCGCTTTCTGAGGATGGTCTGTCAGATCAGTCAGCAGGAATTGGCACGGCGTATCGGTATCAGCCAGACTCATCTGAGCAATATGGAACGTAATCATGTCAACGTCAGTCTGAAACTGCTGCTGCGCATCGCTAATGTGCTGGATTGCCAGCTGGAAGTATTTTTAGATACTCAGGCGGCACTGGACTGGGGACAGGAGCAGGCTGAAAAGGATGAAAAGACAGTGTCTGAGCAGGAATCCCTTACAGAAACATATACTCTTGAGGAGGTACGGAAGCTTTTGCAGTTGCTGCGGAGGGGATAAATTCAGTTTACGCAAATAACGGGCCAGCAGATACAAGGATATACTATGTCAGCTGCTATATCTAAAGGGGGTGCGCTCTAGCAGAATCGGAAAAGCAAGAGTAAGTAAAGGCTGTTAAAAAGTGAGAGCAGCCAAAAGTGCTGTAAAAAATCGTAACATGTAAAAGCATAAAAAAACTGTTTACGAATAACAAGATGAAAGCAGGGAAGAATATGAACAGTAAAACATTGGCTTTAGCAATTGCCTGCGCTTTGGGTTGCACCACCGCAGCCTGGGCTGCGCCGGCACTGCCCAGCATCGACCCGGCAGTCAGGGCCGATCAGCAAAACCGTACGGAAAGCACGCAGCAGACTGAACTGGCGCCGCTGCCTGAAGCAGACAAGCTGCAGGGCGAGATGAAATTTACGCTGCACAAATTTGTCTTTTCCGGTGACGAAGTTATCACCGCAGAAGAATTAGACCGTCTGACAGCAGATTACTTAGATCAGGAAGTGACGCTCAGCGATCTGCAGGAGGCGGTCGATAAGATCACTGCCTACTGCCGCAGTCAGGGCTATGCCGCAGCCAGCGCCTTTTTGCCGCCCCAGCAGATAGCTGGCGGCCAGGTAGAAGTGCGTATCTTTTTAGGCAAACTGGGACAGGTAAAGATCGATAACCAGTCGCGCCTTGCTGACAGCAAAGCGCAGGCCTTTGCCGCGCCGCTGCCCGTGGGCGGCTACCTGCGTGGCAAAACGGCCGAAACTGTGCTGAACAACCTTAACGACTTGCCCGGCATCGCCGCGGCAGGCGTCCTGCACCCCGGCAGTGGCGTCGGCGAGACCTATCTGACCATTACCCTCGCCGATACTAAGCAAACGGAAACAATGCTTTATGCTGATAACTACGGCGGCAGCTACAGTGGCCGCTACCGTTACGGCTTTCAGACTACGTTTGATGATCTGGGCCGTAGCGGCGATAAGCTTTACTTGGGCGGCATGCTGACCAACGGCGATACGCACAACTACAATTTGGGCTACGAAACAGCCGTCGGCAGTCGCGGCAGCCGGCTGGGCGTAAGCTACAGCCTGATGGACTACAGTCTGGGCGACTATTTTAATATTTTAGACGCTGTCGGCAAAGCAAGGACGTTCAGTATCTACGGCAGCACGCCCCTTATCAACAGCGGCGGCGACTATCTGGCCGCAGTCTACGGCTACGCCAATCGCCAGCTGCAGGACGAAATGCGCCTCTTTGGCTTCAGCACCAAAAAACACAGCAACGCCCTGAATGCCGGCATCAGCGGCCGCAGCCGCAGGGCCGGCAGCTATACCGGCTACAGCGCTCTATACTACTGGGGCCAGCTTACCAACGAAGATTTTACCGGTGCAGGCGAAGGCAGCTTCCAGAAGTTTACCACTGACGTCAGCCATCTGCGCCGTTTAGGCAACAGCGTCGACTTGCAGCTCAACTTCCACGGCCAGCTGGGCAGCAAAGAGCTGGACAGCAGTGAACAGTTCTATCTGGGCGGCGCCAACGGCGTACGTGCCTATCCGCAGGGCGAAGCCGGCGGCGACGGCGGTTACCAGGCCACAGCCGAGCTGCGCTGTCATACGCCAGTACCTAACCTGACACTGGCCGCCTATACAGACTGGGGCGAAGTATATAATCACAGCGGCGTCGACCCGCACCGCAACCTGGCAGGCTGGGGCGTAGGCGTGCAGTATGCCGAAAGCGGCAGCTACTACCTGCGGCTGGATTACGCAAGAAAGATCAACAGCCAGCCCTATCAGGGTGAGGAACACGATAAAAACGGACGCCTGTGGTTTCAGGCCGTAAAAATATTTTGACGGAGGAGCTGAAAAAAGATGAAAATAAAAGAGGGTAAATACCAAAAATCTAACCTGGCCAGGCGGCTGACACTCAGCCTGCTTATCGGCGGCATGTTTGTCACCACTACGGCCAGCGCCATGCCCATCGTCGGCGACGTCGTTACCGGTAATGGCACTATTGGGGATGTAGTTAATAATGTGATGAATGTCACCGGCAACAGCAGCAGTGCCAACGTCGCCATCAAGTGGCAGGACTTTGGCATTGGTAAAGGTGAAACGGTAAACTTCACCAATATGAACGCCGTCCTCAACTACGTTACAGGCAATAATAAAAGCGAGATCTTCGGCAAACTGAACGGCAGCGGTGTCAACGTCTTTCTCATCAACCCCAACGGCGTTCTGTTCGGCTCCGGGGCCGAAGTCAGCGTCGGAAGTCTGTATACATCTACTGCCAGGCTGGATGAAAGCAAGCTGAGCGGCTTCAGCGGCAGCGTTGAGGGAAGCTGGGAAGCTGCTGCGCCTGCGGCCGATGTGGTCAATCTGGGTACCATCAAGGCCGATAAACTGACGATCCGCGGCGGCAATATCACCCTGGGCAATACGGCCAGCATCACCAAAGCTGATGGCAGCGCGGTAACAGACGCAGATAAAGCCAACTACGTGCTGCAAAGTAACGGAGCGATCAATGTAGGTTACGAAGTAGCCAGAACTGCCACGCTGGACGTGGGTGACGGGCAGGGGAACCATGCAGTAGCCAACTACACTGACGGTACTGCTGCTTCTGGGCAGGGGAAAGGAAGCGCGCTTTACATCGCCCAAAAGCTGGACGGAACGACTGCCAATACAATCAACGATTATATGTTGGTCAAAGATGTCTATGATTTGCAGAACATCAACAGCAATAAGAATGGTAAGTACATGCTGGGAGACAATATCAACGCCAAAGCCACGGCGCAGTGGAATAGCTATGTCGGTGGCGGCATTACCAAATATTCCGGTTTTGATCCGTTGGGAGATTATGATTATTCTGATAAAAGTAAAGGCTTTACCGGCGTTTTTGATGGTCTGAGCTATACTATCGATGGCCTGACCATTGACCGTGGTGGCGAAAATGATGTCGGGCTGTTTGGCAGTAGCAATGGTACAATACGGAATGTGGGTCTGATCAACGGCAGTGTTACAGGCAAAAGCAATGTCGGCGGCATCGTGGGGATGAATGAGGGTACGGTAAGTTATTCCCACAACACGGGCAGCGTCAGCGGTGACATGAATGTCGGCGGCGTCGTGGGGTATAATGATAGGACGGTAAGTTATTCCTACAACGCGGGAGGCAGCGTCAGCGGTAACACAAATGTCGGCGGCGTCGTAGGGCTTAATTATAAGTATGTAAGTTATTCCCACAACACAGGCAGCGTTAGCGGTAACACAAATGTCGGCGGTGTCATAGGGTATAGTTGTTATGGTGAACTAAATGATGCCTACAACACAGGCACTGTTACCGGCAGTGGCGACTACGTCGGCGGCGTCTGGGGGTGTGAGGAAGATTATACTGGTAAAACAACGTATAATGTCTATAACACAGGCACTGTTACCGGCAGTGGCAACTACGTCGGCGGTGTTGCAGGGTCTAGCAGTAATTCTTGTAGTAATGTTTACAACACAGGCAGCGTCAGCGGCAGTGGCGATTGTGTCGGCGGCATTATGGGGAGAAATGGGTATGGTGACCTAAACAATGCCTACAATACAGGCAGCGTCAGCGGTAACAGCAATGTTGGCGGCATCTTTGGGCTGGATGATGTTAGTGGTGGAAATAAAACGAACAATGTCTATAATACAGGCAGTGTCAGCGGTAACAGCAATGTTGGCGGCATCGTAGGTTATAAAAATGCTAGTAGTGTTATTACTAATACTTATTATGCGGTTTTTGATAATACGGAGAATATTAAAGGTACAAATGTGACCGGTTACAAAAAATTGGATGGCGATGGAACTGTTTTAACTTTAGCGGGTTTCAATACGGCGTTTAAAGGTGGAATTACCAAGCCTGAAGATCAAAACGCCTGGAAAGTGTATGGTGATCATGTGACACCGCTGCTGAAATACTGGCTGAAGCCAGTGACAGTGACAGCGCATAACGGTGAGTATACTTATACCGGCCAGGCACAGGGTGTAGATAGCAGTAAGCTGACTTATAATGGTGCAGTAGACCAGAACCTGATCTTAAGCGGCACTAAAACCAATGCCGGCAGCTATGGGTTAAGCGATGTACTGTATAGTACGCAAGATGGTTATGATATTACTGTCGACAGAGGCGTTAAGGATTTTGTGATCAAAAAAGCCGAGCTGACGCTGCAGGCTAATGGCGGCAGCATAACCTATGGCGACGCGAAGAAAGACTTTGGCTATACTGTCAATGGTTTGCTGGGTGCAGATCAGGGCAAGAACCTGAATGAATTATATGGTTACACGGATGGCACTGTGACATATACTACTAATGCCTGGCTCAGTGACAGCAAAACAAATAATGCCAGCGCCGAAGGTTATGATGTTACGATCAATAATATCGGCACGCTGGCGCTGGTCAATTATACCGTCAATACGGCCAGTGGTACGCCGAATAAGATAATAATCAACAAGGCCAAGCTGACGGTAACGGCAGACGGTAGTAAGGAGCTGACCTATGGTGCAACGGCGGGGCCCAATTATACTTCTGTCATCAGCGGTCTGGTCAACGGCGACACCAGTGCAGGTGAAACGGGAAGTGTTATTTACAACAGCGCTGGCTGGGACAGTACTACCAACAAGACCGGCAATGCGGACCAGCATGATATCAATGTAGACGTCAGTGGTTTGAGCGCTGCTAACTATGACTTTGAAGGTGTGTCTGCGGTAAACGGTCTGACGATAAAGAAGGCGCAGCTGACGGTAACGGCTGCCGACGGAATAACGCTGACCTACGGCGCGACGACGGGACCCAATTATACGTATAATGTCAGCGGGTTAAAGTATGGTGAAGGCAAAGACGTGATCAGCGGCAATGCCGCATACAGCAGCACCGGCTGGGACAGCATCAACAACAAGACCGGCAATGCCGGCAGTTATGATATCAATCTGGACGGACTGGGAGATTTAAGTGCAGCTAACTACGAGTTTGCTATGGGTGATACTACTACTGTAAAGGGTCTGACGATCAATAAGGCCAATTTGACAGCCGTTGCCGACCCGGTAAATGTTTTTGTTGGTGACATGGTCCCGATACTGAGCGGTAAGCTGCAGGGACTGGCTTACGATGATACGGAAGCCGGTTTCGGTGGGCTGAGCTTCAGCACGGACGCAAATACGAGTGTGGCTGGCAGCTATGGCATCTTGGGTGTCTTGGGCAACACTGACTGGCAGCAAAATTATACCTTTACCAATGCCGAGGGCAATGCGACGGCTTTTGTAGTGAGCGTAACCGGTGATGTCAGACAGGAAGCGACAATGCGCTATTTGCTGCACCATGAAGGTATTATCGCAGAGAGTCCAGAACAGGCGGCGTCGGTTTTGATGATTGACGAAGACGCTGTAAGGAAGCAATAAGTTTAAGTAACACTTAACCTTATGCGGTATTAGAAAAATCAAACATAATATAAAAGGTCCTGACAGTTTAACTGTCAGGACCTTTGCTTTTTCCATTTACAACACTTTACCCAGCAGATTCAGTACGTTTTTGTGGGTGATCTTCTCGATAGTGCTGTCGCTGTAATTTTTGCTTTGCAGGTATTCTACCAGCGGTTTGTAATCCTGCACGCCGTGGATGTTATACGGCGGATGGCTGATGCCGTCAAAGTCGCTGCCGAAGCCGATATGGTCATCGTTGCCCAAAAGGTTCAGCATATAGTCGATATGGCGGTAAACGCTGTCGATGCAGGCGTTGTTGTAATCTTCTTCCAGAAATTGCCCGGCGAAGGTGATGCCGATCAGGCCGTCATTAGCGTTGATGGCTTTGATCTGGTCGTCATCAAGGTTGCGCGGATGGCTGCACAGGGCTTTGGCGTTGGAGTGGGTGGCGATGATCGGTTTGGTAGAAGTTTCGATCACGTCCCAGAAGCCGGCCGTAGCGATGTGAGAAACGTCGACCAGCATACCCAGACGGTTCATTTCGGCAACGACCTTACGGCCAAAGGTGGTCAGGCCGCCGCCGCTGCATTCTTCGTTGACGCCGTCGGCAATGTCGTTGCGGTTGCTCCAGGTCAGAGTCATGGCGCGCAGTCCCAGTTCATACAGCACCCGCAGCGCTTCCAGGCTGCCGTCGATGGCGCCGCCTTCTTCGATCGCCAGCAGGGTAGCCGCCTTGTGATTGAGCACATCGGCAGCATCGGCTTTCGTCAGTACGGGCAGTACGTCGATGCCGTTGGCCTGCAGTGCTTTAAGCTCCTGCTGGTATTTATCCAGCAGGCACATGGTATAGCGCAGGCCGCCGTAATAACGGAATTCGTGGGTCGGTACGAAGATGGCGCAGAATTGCAGGCCGCCGCCCAGCTCGATTTGACGTTTGATGTCAAAATGCTGGTCGTTGTCGTACAGGGAAGTTCCTTTTTTGTACAGCTCGGTCAGGGTGTCGCAGTGACAGTCGCAGATGAACATGGTTTACACATCCTTTCTAAAATAAGAATAGCCGCCCGCAGGCAGCTATTCTGTCTGTTGCTATAAGTTTTTATTAACCTCTGTAATAATAGAAGAAGGTCATACCGATGTTGACGAGCATGGCGCCAGCCATCGGGATAGCAGTACGTTTGACCAGGTCGAACGGAGAAACTCCGCCCATGCCGGAGGAAACGACGATAACTGCAGTGATCGGTGACCAGTTACGGGCGATAGAGGCTGCAAAGTGCATCGGCAGCAGCATCAGTACCGGATGGATACCGGTTTGCGCTGCAACAGCCGGAGTCAGTGCCGCAAAGGCAAAGAACGGTGCGTTGCCGCTGCCCATAACAACGGCGGAGAAGGCGATGATAGCGACCATAACGAGCATCATCGACATCGGGCCGAAGCCGAAGCCCTGGCTGCCGGAGATCAGGGAGTTGATAGTGCCCATGGACAACAGGCCCTGAGCAAAAGTCTGACCGGCAACGATCAAAGTGATGACGTTAGCCATCTGCATACCTAAGCCGTCGAAGAAGGTCTGGATATCGCCCATGACTTTTTTGCCGTCATGCCAGCGCATATATTCGCAGCAGGCGCCGATAAAAAGACCGATGAACATAGCCATAACGATGTTCATTTTGATGGAGGTGATCCACAGCGGGCTGAAGGAAAGGATCAAAGCCAGCGGGATGACAGGCAGGACTGCATACCACAGCGGAGCGCTGTCAGCCGGATCTTCTTCGGCAGGCTTTTCAACTTCCATCGGCTGGACGATATGTCCGTCGCGTTTATCCATATATTTTTGCGTGAAATAGTGCAGGGTACCGACAACGACAAAAGCCACCAAAACGATGGGGACCTGATAGTCAGTCCAGTAAACTACCGGGTTCAGGCCTGCGGTTTCAGCAGACAGGATCGTACCGGTATCACTGGGGCTCCAGTCAAAGCACAGCGTTGTGGCAACGGCTGCCGTAGCAGACAGGCGGCTGACGCCAAGTCCGATCAGGATCGGGAACATAGTGACCATCAAAAGCATGGCCAGACCGGAAGCGCTGTTGATGCACAGACCGATCAGCATGCCGACGATCCAGGTGCCGGATAAAACGATATAAGGTGATTTGAGCGCCAGCAGCGGACGGATGGTGAGGCGAACCAGAGAACGGGAAGCGCCGATCTTGTCCATATAACGGGCAAAAGCGCCGACCGCCATAATGTTCATGCCCAGCTTGCCGGCATTGGAGCTCATGGTAGCACGGATAAATTCAAAAGCGTCAAAGAAAGTAGAACCTGTAGCGGCTTTGGCAGGTAAAATAGTACCATAGCCGAAAACGGCGGCGATGTACATTAAGATCATACCGCCTAAGAATAAGACCGGTTGTGGTTTGTACTTTTTGTAGATCAGAAAGCCGACCCAAAAAGTAACGAGAGCAGAGATAACTAAACCCATTGGTGCAACACCCTTTCTTCATATAAATGTCTTTCATTGACTAAAGTATAGCATTTACATATTGCGGAAGGCAAGCACGGCAGCAACGATAGCTGACAAAATTACAGAAAATTTTGTCTAAATAAAGACGTTGTAATATTTTTGTATTTATTTCCAGAACATAAAAGGACGTTCTTCCGCAGAAGAACGTCCTTGAGATTAACAGTGATATTTTATCTTTGCACGCCTGCTTCAGCAGCAACTGCATGCTGTACGTAAATTGCCTGTACTGCGGCGTTGCGGCCGATACCCTGCAGGTGACCTATGGTTTTGACACCCATTTTTTCGATCAGGGATTTCCAGGAATCTTCTTCATCGCCATACATGTCGTTGTTGGCATGGTCGCCGGCAACGATCATCAGCGGGAACATATGCACGGTTTTGTAGCCGCGTGCTTTGATCTGTTCCAGCACTTCGTCAACATTAGGGGTATCTACTTCTTCAACAGTGCCTACTACTACGGGCAGACCCATTTTATCAAAGGTTTCCTGCAGCATTTTGTAGGTGTTGCCAAAGGACTGGTTGTTGTCACGGGGAGAACCGTGGCCCATCAGTACAACGCCTTCGCCTTTGCCCAGGGTCGGGAATTGGGTTGCCACAGCGGAAGCTGCGATAGCAAAGTCGTTTTTACCGACCATCAGAGGATCGCTGACAACGATGCGGTCAAAGTCGCCTTTGAATTTATCGACAGTAGTCAGGACTTTTTGTTCGTATTCTTCGCCGTGCAGCAGATGGGTAGGCTGTACGAGGATATCTTTGTAGCCGGCTTTTTTCAGTTCTTTTAAGGTCGTAGGCAGGTCATTGACTTTGATGCCTTTATTTTTTTCCAAACGTTCCATAATGATGTAGGAAGTAAAAGCGCGTTTAAAATCACGGTTCGGAAAAGCTTTGGCAACGGCTTCTTCAATACCGCCGATATCTTTGGTGCGGGTATCGTCGAAGGTAGAGCCGAAGCTGACTACTACTACGGCTTTGTCGTTCTGCGGCGCTTTAGCAGCAGAAGCCCCCATAGTTCCTAATGCAAAAACCATCATTGAAGCCATAACTAACATTGAAAGCAGTTTTTTCATAAATGATTCCTCTTTCCTCTGATTATTTTCTGAATAGGTAATAAAAAAACCATCCGTAAAAATCAGGATGGTGATAAAAACATGGCTGGAACCATGATCTTTCCCCGTCCTTCGCAGGTCACTAAGATCGCGATGCAGGTAGTTCTTCTGGCTTGATTTCATCGCTTGGCCTTCCTTCCCAGAATTTTCCAGTGGTTTTATAGGCTTTGCTCCATCTTACAGCGGCGGGACCGCGCCGGCATTGAACCGGACTTCTCTGTTATTCCTTACGGAACCTGCATTACCGTATTCAGTTTGATATACTAAATTATAACATTTTAAAATAGAGTGTCAAGTAAAATAGCAAGAATGTCATTAATACATTCTTATACAAAAAAATAATACCCTCCTTTAATAAGCAAAGGAGGGCAGGTCGTTAATAAGTTAATTTTTGGCGGCTTTATCCAGATCCTGAACGAAAGCATTGGCAACACGCTGCCACATATTGGTAGTATCACTATCTTCGGCCCGGCTGCGTGAATCGCGGAGGCTGAAGATTATTTTTCCGGTTGCAGGATCGAACAGGTGGAAAGCCACATCGACGTAGGCATCATAAACTGTACGTGCCGGGACGTATTCGTAAACAGTTCGCTGGGCATCCCTTTCAATCCAGTTGCCTTTATTGTCTTTTACTTTTTCTTTGTAATATCTGGTACGGGGTTCTTCATGTGCAGGGATGATTCGTTTGTTATAACCAAATTTGTGGGCGATTATTTTCAAATCAGCGGTTACAGCAGGTGCTATTTTGGTAGATATATCCGTGTAAGTTCCGCTTAAAGCATCTTTAGTCAATTGCGAAGCATCTTCTTTGGTGATAGAAAGATTTGATTCGATACTTGTGTCAAAAGTATAATCTTTTTTTATAAAAGCCTTTTGCAAAGCACTGATTATTTTTTCGGTTGCCATATCGTCAACAGTAAAATTGCTGCCGACTGGGTCCACTACACTTACAGAGACCAGATTGATACGGTGAAGTTTATTAAAATCATAATTGGGATTGGCCCATTTCGTTTTGTCGGCATGGGCTGCCAGCGGCAGTGCCAGCATGGCAATGGCTACAGTAAGTAAAACAAATAGTTTTTTCATCATTATCAAACAGCTCCTTTAAAGTTAAGAGTTTTTGATCAGTTTTTTGATGCCCGCAAAGGTTTCCGGGCTGATAACATGCTCGATGCGGCAGGCGTCTTTTTCTGCTATTGTGGCAGGAACGCCCAGATTTTCACATAAGAAACGTGTCAATAAACGGTGTCTTTCCAAAACAGCATTGGCTTTGGCCAGGCCTGTTTCCGTCAGCACGATATTACCGTCGGCTTCCATCAGAATATAGTTTTCACGTTTTAAAATACTCATGGCCCGGCTGACACTGGCTTTGGTAAAATTCATGTACGTTGCGATATCGATAGAGCGTACACTGCCGTTTTTTTGCTGCAGCATCAGGATGGTTTCCAAATAGTTTTCTCCAGATTCCTGTAAAATCATAACAAGTCCTCCGCAGGCCCAAAGGCCGTTTATTGATAATGTAATATAAATATGTCCGGAAAATATCAGTGAGCAGTAAGAATATTCCGGCAAATATTATCAATACTATTTTAACATTATAAAAAGCTGCGGGCAAGTATAGCTACAGGGAAGATAAAAAGACCTGAAGCTTTGTGCTTCAGGTACAATAAAAAACACTGTTTAGTAGCGTTCATAAGCGCGTTTAGTCAGGATCAGGGTTTTCTCAAGGACAGAAGCAAATAATCCTGCCGTTAAAGCTGTAAAAATCATTCCAGGCAGGGCCGCCGCC
Organism: uncultured Phascolarctobacterium sp.; assembly: GCA_900545535.1. Lineage (GTDB taxonomy): Bacteria > Bacillota > Negativicutes > Acidaminococcales > Acidaminococcaceae > Phascolarctobacterium. Next base: position 43,202 of record UQZN01000017.1, on the reverse strand, counting down.
AGCAGGGGATAAACTGCTTTGCCGATAACAAGACTGAGCGCAAGGCGTGCTGCGGCAGAGGCCAGCGGTCCAGATAACAGGTAGAAGACTTTGCTTTTACCTAAAACTGCATATAATAAGGCAACGACTATTCTGAAAAGCATTGCGATAAGGACGTTGAAAATAGTTTGCGTACCTAAAAGTAAACCGCCGGCAGAGGCCAGCAGACCGGCCAGCAGGTATTTTTTGATGCCAAAAACACCGCAGATGGCGACGGCCAGCGGTGCCGAAAGCTGAAATTCACTGCCGGGAATGAAGCTGGGCAGTTTAAAAGCACCGCTGACGGCGATAAAGGCTGCCAATAAAGCAATTTCGCTGATTGCGCGGATTTTAAAAGTAGACATGTAGATCACCTTAGTTATGGTTAACCATAGAATATATTTTAGTTTACGATAATAGTATATAAAACTCAGGACCCGTATGTCAACCTTGATGCAAGAAAAAGTTAACCTAAGAAAAGTATGACTGCAGATAAAGTTTCGTGTACAATAAAGTTATGAAGAAGGGAGCATCAAAAATGTTGGATTTTATTGAAGCCGGGCAGGATGTCTGGCAGACTTTGCAGCTGACGGACAAACCAGTCGTTTTATATGGTATGGGCAATGGCGCCGATCAGATCATTGACTGGTGTGACAGCCATAAAGTAGAGGTTGCCGGTGTTTTTGCCAGTGACGAGTTTGTTCGTGGGCAGGTCTTTCGTGGTTACAGGGTCGAGACTTATGACGCTGTCAAGGAACGTCTGGGGGATTTTTTGCTCGTGATTGCCTTTGCCTCAGAGTCGCCCGCGGTTTTACAACGCTTTCAAGAGCTGAGTCTGCTACATGAGACCGTAGCACCGCATTTGCCGCTGTTTCCCGGAGATGAAACAGTTTCGTTTGACTGGCTGCAGCGGCACCGGCAGGAATTGCAGCAGGTATATGACAAATTGGCTGACGACTGGTCCCGTAAGGTTTTTGCGGCGGCGCTGAATTATAAGCTGAGCGGGAAGCTGCATTATTTATGGCAAAGTGATACGGAGCGCCTGGAAGACCTGCAGAATATCTTCAGCTGGAGCGAGACAGAAACGTATGCCGACTTAGGCGCTTATAATGGCGATACGATCAGAGAATTTTTACAGCTGACGGATAGTAAATATAATAAGATTTTTGCGGCAGAGCCGGACAGACGCAATTATAAAAAGCTGGCGGCTTATGTAGAAGCCAGCGGTCTGACAAATATTAAAATTTTTGAAAGGGCCATTTGGAAAGAGTGTACCGAATTAGCTTTTTCCGACAGCGGCGGACGTCAGTCGACATTACTGGCAGGTCAGCGGCGGACCGTGCAGGCGGCCGATATCGATACGCTGCTGCAAGGCGAGCGCGTTACTTATATTAAAATGGATGTGGAAGGCGCCGAGCTGGAGGCTCTGGCAGGCGGCAGCGAGCAGATACGGCTCAATCGGCCTAAATTATTTATTGCTGCTTATCATCATGATGTTGATATGTTTTTATTGCCGTTGTTTTTATGGCGGTTAGTACCTGAATATAAGGTTTATCTGCGCAAGCATCCCTATGTGCCGGCCTGGGAATTGAATTTTCTGGTGACGCTATAGAGCGGGACGTTAAAAATCCCGTAGGGTCAAAAGTGTCGTATTGTCGATTGACAATGGAATGTTTTTTAAATAAGGCGTAAATGTGACATAAATTTTAATTTTTTGTAAAACTTTTTTTCTAATGTAAGCAGGAATTTTACAAAGCCGGGCGAACTTTAAGGGTAGTACGACAACACAAAGGAGTGGATGTTTGATGAAAAACGCAAAATGGTTGTGCACTGCAGCAGCAGTTCTGGCATTATCCGTAGCAGTTGCCGGCTGTGGCGGCAGCGGTGATAAGAAAGCTGCAGATTCTAAAGGTGGTCCTAAAGGCGACGTTATGGTTTATACATCTATTTATCCTGATATCATCGATAAAATGTGTAAACCGAATGTAGCTAAAGCATTCCCTGATATGAAAGTTACCTGGTTCCAGGGTGGTACTGAAAAAGTAATCACCAAAATCACCGGCGAGATCAAAGCTAACAAGATCGGCACCGACGTTTTGATGGTTGCTGATCCTTCCTACTATCTCAATCTGCAGGATCAGGGCCTGCTGCTGGATTATGTTTCCCCGAATCTGAAAGATGTCATCACCGATAAAGACAAAAACGGTGCCTGGTCTTCTGTTCGTGTCTGCAACATGATCATTGCTTATAACTCTGATAAACTGAAACCTGAAGATGCTCCGAAATCCTGGAAAGATCTGACCGATCCGAAATGGAAAGGCAAAATCGCCATGCCGAACCCGATGCTTTCCGGTACTGCTTATGTAGCGGTTGGCGCTTTGGCTGACAAATATGGCTGGGAATATTTTGACCAGTTAAAAGCTAACGATATCCGCGTTGAAGAAGGCAATTCTGCTATCCAAAACAAACTGCTGACCGGCGAATATGCTGCAGCAATGATTCTGGAAGAAAATATCCTCAAACTGGCTAATACTAAAAATGAGCCTTTGAAAGTTTCCTATCCTGAAGACGGCGTTATCATCATTCCGTCTCCGATCGCTATTTTCAAAGCAACCAAAAATCCTGAAGGCGCTAAAGCCCTCGTTGACTGGTGGCTGTCCAAAGACGGTCAGCAGGCAGTCGTTCAAGGCTGGATGCATTCCGTACGCGGCGACGTAGAACCGCCTAAAGGCGCTCCTGCTCTGAAAACTTTCTCGGATAAAGCTATTAAAGTAAACTGGGAAAAACTTGCTAAAGAAAATGCTCAGATCAAAGAGGCTTTCCGCGTAAGAGTTATGGAATAGTTCTTATTAAAATTTCTTGGGTAACAATTTTTAAGGGATCAGGGGTCGTTTTTGACGATCCCTGTTTTCCAATTTCTTTGCAGGAAAAACCTGTAAATGATTTTTCACCGGGTTGAACACCGGGGAAAGGAGCCATAGTGGGGTCTTTACCTAGATTTAACAGTAAATTTGCAGTTATTGCTATTTCCGTTATTTTATTATTATATTTTGTAGTTTTCCCGATGGGTATACTGCTTTATGACAGTGTTATGGTTGATGGAGCTATTAATTTCGGTAATTATGCCGATGTTTACAGTCAGGATGTTAACTGGCGTGCATTGTCCAATACTGTGCAGCTGTCGCTTTTAGTTATGGTAGCCAGTGTTATTATTACTTTCCCGCTGGCCTGGCTCGTTGGCCGTACCGATATGCCCGGTAAGAAAACATACCGGACCTTATTGGTTGCCAGTTATATGATCCCTCCTTATGTGGGCGCGATCGCCTGGGTACAGCTTTTAAATCCCAGCGTCGGGTATTTGAATTCGATTTTTAAGTGGATTCTGCAGCTGCAGCAATCTCCATTTGATATTTATACTATGGGCGGCCTGGCCTGGGTGCTGACCCTGTTTTATTCGCCTTTTGCTTTTATTACCATTTCCCGGGCAATGGAAAAAATGGACCCGACGCTGGAAGAAGCGGCCCGTGTTTCCGGTGCTTCGCCGCTGCGGACCCTGATCGATGTGACGCTGCCTTTGATGGCGCCGAGTATTCTGGCAGGCGGTCTGCTGGTCTTTATTGCTGCCGGCTCCTGCTTCGGTATTCCCGCTATCGTCGGTATGCCTGGTAATATCGAGGTTATGACGACACGTATCGTAACCTATATTTATATGGGCAACGACGAGGGTATACGTGACGCTACGGCTTTAGCCGCATCGTTGATGTTCCTGGCTAACTTCTTACTGTTCTTTATGACCTGGATGCTGGGCCGCAAGGATTATACGACCATCAGCGGTAAAAGCACACGTCCGAATATCGTAGAGCTGGGCAAATGGAAATGGCCTGCTTTCTGCGGTGTAGGCTTATATGCGTTCATCGCGGTAATTTTACCGTTAGGGTCTATTTTGCTGACATCGCTTTTAAAGAGCATGTCGCGCGGCGTTACCTGGTCGAATATCGGCTTTGATGCCTGGGAACCGGTTATTACCAGCAGCCAGTATATGGAGAGCATCTGGAACTCGGTAGTGTATGGCGTTATTGCCGCTACTATCGGTACCATACTTTCTGTATTTATTGCTTATCTGGCAGTTAAAACAAAAGTCAAAGGCCGCAGCTTCCCGGATCTGCTGACCGTTATCGGCGGTTCTACCCCGAGTATCGTTATTGCTCTGGCTCTTGTTATTACCTTCTCCGGTAATTTCGGTCTCAATCTGTATTCGTCGATGTGGATTCTGGTCGTCAGCTATCTGGTCAAATATATGACCATGTCTGTGCGCACGATCGCGGCTTCCCTGAGTCAGGTGCATGTTTCTCTGGAAGAAGCAGCGCTCAATTCCGGTGCCAGCTGGATCAGAACCTGTAAAGATATTATTATGCCGTTGATCGCTCCGTCCATCATCGCCGGTTGGTTCCTGATCTTTATGCCGTCCTTCTACGAGCTGACGATGTCACTCCTTTTGTACGGTGCAGAAACTAAAACCATCGGTGTTTTGCTGTACGAGCTGCAAACTTATGCAGATACACAAAATGCTTCTGTCTTGTCAGTAATCATTTTGACTATCGTTTTGGCCGGTAACCTGATCCTCAACAAACTGACCAAAGGCAATGTTGGAATTTAAAGAAGGAGTGGAATAAATTGGCACAAGTACGTATTGAACATGTATTTAAACGTTTCGGCCCGGTAACGGCTGTTAACGATTTTAACCTGACGGTCGAAGACGGCGAATTCGTTTCGATCCTCGGCCCTTCCGGCTGCGGTAAAACTACTTCCCTGAGAATGATCGCAGGCTTTGAAAAAGCTACTGAAGGCGAGATCTATATTGGTGACCATTGCGTCAGTTCTTCGGCGCAGAATAGATTTGTTCCGCCGGAAAACCGCGACATCGGCATGGTTTTCCAGTCATATGCAGTGTGGCCGCATATGACGGTTATTGATAATGTGGCTTACCCGCTGAAAATCCAGAAAGTTCCTAAAGAGGAGCGTTTAAAAAGAGTAAATGAGATGCTAGAGCTTGTGCATCTGGGCGAATATGGGCACCGTTACCCGCATCAGCTGTCCGGTGGTCAGCAGCAACGTGTTGCTTTGGCCCGCGCTTTGGTTGCGCAGCCGGGGTTATTGCTGCTCGACGAACCTTTATCGAACTTGGACGCCAAATTGCGTGAAAGCATGCGTTTTGAGATATTGTCGATCCAGAAAGCACTTGGCATTACCGTTGTTTATGTAACCCATGACCAGGGCGAAGCAATGGCTATGAGCGACCGCGTCGTCGTTATGAGTAAGGGTGTTGTACAGCAGATCGGCGCACCGCATGAAATTTATACCAATCCTGCCAATAAAATGGTTGCCGACTTCATTGGTCTGGTCAACTTCATGCAGGGCGAAGTATCTGATGACAGGGTATACCTGCAGGGTACTACGGCTTCCTTCCCCAATACCTCTGGTGTTTCCGGCAGTGCCACGATCGCCGTACGGCCTGAGAATATTACAATGAGCCGCGGCGGCGGTATGCTGGAAGGAACCCTGACGCACCGCTTCTATCTGGGCGATGCTGTTGACTATCGCGTTACCGTGGGCGATCATGCTGTACGCGTTATCGTCAAGGGCGCAGATTTAAAGGAATTTACCGACGGCGAAAAAGTATATCTGGATTTTGAAAAAGTAATGATTTTTGACCGCGAATAATCACAAAGCTGTTTATGGGAAAGAAAAAGCCCTCAGATGCCTTGCGTCTGAGGGCTTTGCGTATTTTTAATTTAACTGGTTTTTACTGAATTGCGCCATGTACAGCCGGTAATATTCTCCCTGCAGGGCCATCAGTTCATCGTGAGAACCCTGTTCGCCGATACCGTCAGGCGTGAGGACGACGATGCGGTCGGCATGACGGATCGTAGCCAGACGATGGGCGACGATCAGCGTGGTCCGGTTGCGTGACAGCTGCGTCAGTGATCCCTGGATCAGGTTTTCTGTTTCGTTATCCAGAGAAGAGGTTGCTTCGTCTAAAATCAGGATGGGGGGATTTTTGAGGAAAACGCGGGCGATTGCGATGCGCTGCTTCTGCCCGCCTGACAGCTTGACGCCGCGTTCGCCCAGCTGGCTGTCATAACCTTCGGGCAGCTGATTGATGAAGGTATCAGCTTCAGCTAATCTGGCTGCGGTGATGATTTCTTCCATACTGGCCTGAGGTTTGCCGTAAGCGATGTTTTCGCGTACAGAGTCGGAGAAAAGGAAAATATCCTGCTGAACGATACCGATGTTGCGCCGCAGTGATTTGAGCGTCATGCTGCGGATGTCTGTTCCGTCGATCGTGATACAGCCCCGCTGCAGTTCATAGAAGCGCGGCAGCAGGTTACAGAGCGTACTTTTGCCGACTCCCGTAGTGCCTACAAAAGCGATAACCTCGCCGGCAGCGATATCCAGATCAAAATTTTGAATGATCGGTTTCCCGGGGTCATAGCCAAAGCTGACGTTCTTAAAGGAAATAGCACCTTTTAAAGTACCGCAGTCAACGGCGCCGGGCAAGTCGGTGTTTTCAGAGGGAGTATCCATCAGCTGGCAGAAACGCTGATAACCGGCCATACCTTTCTGGTAAGATTCAGCTAATGCCGCCAGGCGCAGGATAGGGCGGATAAAAATTGATACATACAGTAAAAAGGCGACCAGATCGCTGATCTGCATTTTGCCGTAGGAGATCATGGCGCCGCCCACGACGATGATGACAAGATTGGTAACATTGGAGAACAGCACAGCGTTACTGTTGAGCCGTGATAAAAGATCGAAAGAGGTTTTGCGTGCCTGCAGCAGGGCCTGTCCGTTTGTGTCCATGCGTTTTTCTTCCCAGGTTTCATTGTTGAAGGACTTGACAAGGCGGATGGCGTTCAGGCTTTCGTTGGTCTGGGCTGTAAGGTTGCCCACCTGTTCGCGAATGATCCGTCCCGACTGTTTCAGTGCTTTGTTGGTAGCCAGCGACTCATACGCTTTGCCTAAAAGCAGCAGATTGACAAGCAGCGCCAAAGGCCAGTTCAGATAAATAAGTATCCCCAGCGTACCGACCATGGTAATGGTGCAGACCAGCAGATAATTGGGGCCGAGAAAAACAAGCTCGCGAATTTCGGCAATGTCGCTGACGATGCGTGAGATCAGCTGCCCGATGCGGACGTTATCAAAATAACGAAAAGACATCGACTGGATGTGCCGGAAAAGATCGCCGCGCATATCCTGTTCGATTTTGGCTCCCATCAGGCGCCCATGCCGGGAGACCTGATAGCTGATAACAAAATTGAGCAGGTACAAAAAAAGCAGGACGGCTGTAGCCTGTCCTAAAAGCAGAAGATTACCGCCGGGCAGCACGTCACCCAAGATATACCGCATGAAGAGCGGAAAACACAGGTCAAGGGCGGACGTGATAACGGAGCCGAGCAAAGCAAAAAATAATGTTTTACGGTAAGGACGATAGTATTTCAGTAGACGTTCCGGCATATGACAGACCTCGCAGATATAATAGTGACGGTAAAAATAAATTATAGTTAATTATAACATATTCGCCCAAAACAGCAGGAGTTGTTTTAAGAAAAGAAAGAGAGCTGACATGATCCTGCAGATTGTATTCAAGGTTTTGATAAAAGTTAGCTTAAACTAACTCGATAAAAATAAAAAACTGTGCGTGAGAGCTGTTGGCACAGTATCGAGTGAGCTTTAAGTTGATAAGTATAAAAGTTTTGAAGTGGGCAACTACGAACAGTTAACTTAAGCTAACATATAAATTATATTTGAAAAAAGAAGGGCTGTCAATATCGGGCTGAAATTTAAAAGGCCGTTAAGTTGATGTTAGAGACGTGCCAGGGGGTATGTTTAAGGAAAGTACGCAGAAATAATGCTTAAATATGGTATAATTGATTTATCATGAGAAGGACGAGGCGGACGAACTATGAAAGTAATCCTGGTGGCATTGCTGTCGGTCGTACTTTGCTGCAGCGGCTGCGGCAGTGATACGAAAGAGGCGCAGAAAAGCATCAAGATCTGCAGCAGCTTAAATGAAACAATGACAGATATTTTGGTAGAAGATTTTGCCAAACAGCAAAATATCAAAGTTGAAGTCAGGTATTTACCGGTAGGTAATCTTGATGAGCGGTTGAAATTTCTGCGGGAAGGAAATTTTGACGTCTGGCTGGGCGGTACGCCTGAAGAATATTATCTGGCGGGAGAGCAGAAGATGCTGCGCAGTTACCGGCCGCAGGAAGCATATAAGGTGCCTGCCGAGATGCGTGAGAATCAATGGCGCTGGACAGGGCTTTATGTTGACTACATAGGTTTTTTGACCAATCGCGCGCGGCTGCGCGAACTGGGCTTATATGCGCCTGATACCTGGGAAGAATTGCTGAAGCCGGAGCTGTGGGAAGAAACAGTACTGGCCGATTTTAAAAATGGTGGGCGCAGTTATGGTATGATAACTTCTATCTGGCAGCTGCGTGGTGAAGCTGAGGCGATGGAATATGCGGCTTCTTTCAACAGCCAGCTGCCCTTATATACTGCCAGTGAATGGGAGGCTATTGAAGAGGTCCGCAGCGGCAGAAAAACCGTTGCTGTCGTTTCACTTTCCGTAGCTTTACAGTTGGAGCGGCAGAACCGTGATTTATTTGCGACCCTGGTCAAGGACGGTAATAAAAACTGCATTACCGGCGCCGCTGTTCTGCAGGGAGCTAATTTGGCAGAGGCACAGTCTTTTATGGACTATCTGCTGTCCGAACGGTCGAAAGATTTACTGGCCTCCAAAGGTTATCCGCTTTTATGGCGTGTCAGTGATTACGCGCATGACGACGGCCGAAAAATGATGATCGGTGATCTGCTGCTGGCTGTTGATGATCTGAGCTGGACTGCGGGACAGAAAAGCGTGATCATCCAGCAGTGGTTGAACGCGCAGTAAGAGAAAAATATTGACGGTATCAATGGATACGTTATAATAAGAGTATATCAGTAAGATTTGCTGATTGTGACTATGAGAGGATGATGTAGATGAAGAAATTAGTAATGCTGGTAACTGTGGTTCTAACAATGGCAATGGCTGCTGTCTGTTTTGCAGCTGGTGACGGTAATGATTTGAATAAACAGCAGAAAATAGTCGATAAATTCGTGGCGGCGCTCAATGTGCCTGATGACAGCGGTTATGCCGGTGCGGCAGCTGGTTTCAGCCCGGAATTGAAACAGAAGTTAGATGAAAAAGCTTTTGCAGCGCTGCAGAAACAGGTCAAGGATACGCTGGGAACAATGAAGGACATGAAATTTGTTGCTTATGAGCGTTTAGGTCAGGCTGACCGTCTCACTTATCTGGGCAGCTACAGCAAGCAGCAGATGGTACGTGTGATTTATGGCTTCAACAAGGAAAGCAAGCTGACAGAGTTTATTTTTGCACCGATGGAAGTCCAAAAACAGGCAGAAAAATAATCAACAGTAAAAAACCGTCATAACCTTATGGTTATGACGGTTTTTTGTTTCAGTACAGAGTTTATTTTCTGGCTGCGGCGACTGCTGCAAAAGCTTTGGCAGCTGCCTGTAAGGTTTTTTCAATATCCTCCGGCGTATGTGCCAGCGATAAGAAATTAGTTTCAAATTGAGAGGGGGGCAGGTAAATGCCCTGCTCCAGCATACTGTGGAAATAGATACGGAATGCTTCCAGATCACTTGTGCAGGCGCTGTCATAGTCGTAAACTTCTGCAGCTGTAAAGAACACGGTGAACATGGAACCGAGGCGATGCACCTGTACGGGTACGCCGGCCTGGGCAGCAGCTTTAACGAGCCCGCCTGCCAGGATAGCAGTCATACTTTCCAGCTGGCTGCAGACATGATGCTCACGCATATAAGTAAGGTTGGCGATACCGGCAGCCATTGCCAGCGGATTGCCGCTTAAAGTACCGGCCTGATACATGGGCCCGACCGGAGCGACCTGTTCCATGATCTCACGTTTGCCGCCGTAAGCAGCTACCGGCAGCCCGCCGCCGATAACTTTACCCAGACAGGTGATATCTGGATCGATACCGTAGAGACCCTGCGAAGATTTTTCGCTGCTGCGGAAGCCGGACATGACTTCATCACAGATCAGCAAAGCGCCATTTTTTTCAGTGATGCTGCGAATGAATTCCAGATAACCGTCCTGCGGTAATACCAGTCCCATGTTGCCGGGAGTCGGTTCCATGATAACGGCGGCAATAGTATCGCCTTGAGCCGCAAAAACAGCTTCCAGGGCTGCCTGATCGTTAAAAGGAACGGTAATGGTATTGGCCGCAACGCCTTTGGGGACGCCGGGACTGTCGGGAACGCCTAAAGTAGCCGCGCCGCTGCCGGCTTTGACCAGCAGGCTGTCATGATGACCATGATAGCAGCCGATAAATTTGACGATGTTCTCACGGCCGGTATAAGCGCGGGCCAAACGCAGTGCGCTCATAGTAGCTTCGGTGCCGCTGTTGACCATGCGGACCATTTCCATAGAAGGCACAAGCTGACAGAGCAGCTTGGCAAGCGCTGTTTCCGCCAGCGTCGGCGCACCGTAGGAAGAACCTCTGGCGGTCGCCTCTTGAATGGCTGTGGTGACCTGAGGATGAGCGTGCCCTAAAAGCAAAGGGCCGTAGGAAAGTACATAATCAATATATTCGTTGCCGTCGATGTCAGTCAGTTTGCTGCCGCTGCCTTTGGCAATGACAGGCGGAATGCCGCCGACGCTGCGAAAAGAGCGGACGGGACTGTTGACGCCGCCGGGAATGTATTGTTTGGCTTCGGCAAAGGCTGCCTGAGATTTACTGTGCTCCATCTGCGGCCTCCTTTATTTGCCCTGCAGCCATCTGGCTACATCGAGGGCATGATAGGTGATGATCATTTTAGCGCCGGCGCGTTTGAAGCCCAGCATGGTTTCCATAACGATACGCTGTTCGTCGATCCAGCCTTTGGCTGCTGCGGCTTTGACCATGGCGTATTCACCGCTGACATTATAAACGCATAAAGGGCGGTTAAAGGTTTCTTTCACGCGGCTGATGATATCCATAAAAGCCAAAGCAGGTTTGACCATAACTATATCAGCGCCTTCTTCGATATCGAGGGCCACCTCGCGCAGCGCTTCGTCACTGTTGCCGGGGTCCATCTGGTAGCCTTTACGGTCGCCGGCAGAAGGAGTAGAATCGGCGGCGGCACGGAAAGGTCCGTAATAAGCTGAAGCATATTTGGCGGAATAGGCCATCAGGGCAACATTGCTGAAACCGGCTTCGTCCAGCGCTTCGCGCATGACTTTGACATAGCCGTCCATCATGTTGGAAGGAGCAACGATGTCAGCGCCGGCCTGCGCGTGGGAAACGGCAATTTTAGCCAGCAGCGGCAGTGTTTCATCGTTGTTGACCGTGCAGCCGTTTTCTAAAACACCGCAATGACCGTGCTCTGTGTATTCGCACAGGCAGGCGTCGGTAACGACTACCAGCTCCGGATGGGTTTCTTTGATCAGGCGGCAGGCCTGCTGTACAGGTTCGTCTGCATCCCAGGCACTGCTGCCGACAGCATTTTTATATGAGGGGATACCGAACAGGATCACGGCCGGGATACTAAGCCCGCTGATCTCCTGTAAAACTTCCGGCAATCGGTCTAAGGACCAGTGATAATTGCCGGGCAGCGATTCGATTTCATTTTTGATACCGGTGCCGGGCACGATGAATAAGGGATAAATGAGGTCTTTAACGGAAAGTTCAGTCTCGCGGATCATGCTGCGCAGATTTTCTGTAGCACGCAGACGGCGGGGACGGTAAATAGGAAAGCCCATACTGATCACTCCTTATAATAGCTTTGGATAGCGTCTGTTAAACCTGCGATAGTAAACTTTTCGGCGATGATGGCAGGTTCAAGATTATTCTGGCGGCAGGTATCGGCAGTAACAGGACCAATAGCTGCGGCGGGGATCTTATTGATAAGTTCTTTATGCTCGCCCAGCGATTCCAGAAGATTGGTAACGGTCGAGGAGCTGGTAAAAGTCACCAGATCGACTTCGCCGTTTTGCAGGGCAGCCAGCAGTTCCTCCCTGTTCTCCAGGGCGGCAATGGTTTCATAAGCGGTTACCACATCGACGCTGGCGCCTAAGGCACGCAGACTCTCCGGTAATACTTCGCGGGCGACACGGGCGCGCGCCAGCAGGACCTTATCGCCTACAGACAGCTCGGAAGCCAGAGATTCCGCCAGTTCTTCGGCCTTGAAAGCAGGCGGTACTATATCGGCGGTGATACCGTAGTTTTTTAAAGCTTTGGCAGTTTCGCTGCCAATAGCCGCTATTTTGAGTTCGGACAGGGAACGGGAATCCAGCCCGGCGTTATCCAGACGGTCAAAGAAAGCAGTAACGCCGTTGGCGCTGGTGAGTACCAGCCACTTATAGGTCTTGATATTTTCGATCGCCTTGTCCAGCGGCGTATAATCTTCAGGGGGAACGATCTTGATTGCCGGTGCTTCGAGCACGCGCGCTCCGGCAGCTTCCAGCTGCTTTGTTAAAGCGCTGGCCTGCGCCCGGGCTCTGGTCACAACGATCGTTTTACCAAAGAGCGGTTTGTTATCGAACCATTGCAGCTGCTCGCGCAGCTTCACTACATTGCCGACAATGAAGATGGCCGGCGGTTTCAGCCCTGCGGCGGCAACATCGGCGGCAGCAGTTCCTATGGTAGTGATCAAAGTGCGCTGTTCCGGTTTGGTGCCCCAGCGGATGACTGCTGCCGGAGTATCAGCACTGCGCCCGTTGGCGATGAGATTTTTAGTGATATTGGTAAGATTTTCGACACCCATCAGAAAGACCAGGGTATCGACAGCGGTAGCAAGACCGCTCCAGTTGATCGTCGATTCGCCTTTAGTAGGATCTTCGTGGCCGGTAATGACGGCAAAGGAAGTGGCTACATGGCGGTGGGTAACGGGGATACCGGCATATTCGGCAACTGCGATCGCAGAGGTAACGCCGGGAACGAATTCAAAAGGCAGCCCGGCTTCCAAAAGCTCAATAGCTTCTTCACCGCCGCGTCCAAAAACAAAAGGATCGCCGCCCTTAAGACGGGCGACTGTCTTGCCTTCTGCCGCCAGTTTTACCAGCAGTTTGTTGATGTCGGGCTGACGCATGGTGTGGTTAGCGGAAGCTTTGCCGACGTAAACCATTTCTGCGTCGTCTTTAGCATAGGCTAAAATTCTCGGATCTGCCAGACGGTCGTAAACAACGGCGTCGGCAGCCTGTAAACATTCCATGGCCTTGATAGAAAGCAGACCGGGATCTCCGGGGCCTGCGCCGATCAAGTAAACTTTTCCCTGTTTTGTCATTGATTTCTCTCCTTACATGATCTCGGCGAGGATTGCCCGGCCGCCCTGATCTAACATTTTATTGCCAAGCTCTTTGCCGAGCGCGGCAGCATCTGCCGCCCGGCCCTGGATCTTATCGCGTAAAACGGTGCTGCCGTCCAGTGAAGCAATGATGGCTTCAATAGAAACAGTATCACCTGCAGTAACGGCATGTACTCCGATCGGTACCTGACAGCCGCCCTCTATAAGTCCCAAAAAGGCGCGTTCAGCATCGGTGGCCTGTTGGGTAGGCAGATCATTTAAAAAATCAAGCATAGCTCTTACTTCTGCATTGCCGCTGCAGCACTCGATCGCCAAAGCACCCTGTCCAACTGCCGGCAGGCAGAAACTGTAGGGGATGATCTCTTTGATCCGATCGGTATAACCCAGGCGGGTCAAACCAGCTGCCGCGAGAATGATGGCGTCCATTTGCCCTTCGTCCAGCTTGCGCAGACGTGTATCAACATTGCCGCGCAGATCCACGATCTTCAGGTCGGGACGTGCAGCCAGAAGCTGGGCTTTGCGGCGCAGGCTGGAGGTGCCCAGCACTGCTCCCTGCGGTAGTGTTTCGATAGAAGCGTATTTATTGCTGACAAAAGCGTCGCCTGCGTTGGCCCGTTCAGTGATCGCTGTCAGGCACAGGCCTTCCGGCAGCACGGTCGGCATATCCTTCAGGCTGTGGACGGCGAGATCGATCTCACCTTCTAAAAGAGCTGTTTCCAGTTCTTTGGTAAAAAGGCCCTTGCCGCCGATCTTGGCCAGCGGTACGTCAAGGATACGGTCGCCCTTGGTAATGATCTTTTTTAAAGTCACGGTACATTCCGGATATTGCCGGCGCAGAATCCCGGCAATATGATTGCTTTGCCACAGTGCCAGCAGGCTCTGCCTAGTCCCAATAATCAAATTTGTTTTCATCACCTATATAGTCCTCTCCCGAATCGTTGAGTAGAAATAACTCACAGATCATTTTTTTATAGCGTTCTTCATCTGCCGTACCGGCAGCATTGTTCATAGCTGTCATCGGTTCGCGCAGGAATTTATGTTCCAGACGCTGGGTCATGATGTCGATGATGCGGCGTTCTTTCTCGGTAAGGTCGGGCAGCTTGGCAAAAGCACGTTTTAAGACCTTCTGCCGCAGAAAGTTCATTTTTTCATGCAGTTGCACCATTACAGGCCGCATAGTCAGATAACGCAGCCGTTCTTTTAATGCTTCGATGCCTTCTTCAATGATATTTTCCGCGACTTTGGCTTCCGAAGAACGGAAATTTTTATTCATATCGACAACGCCTTCAAGGTCGTCGATATTATACAGCGTTACGCCTTCGATGCCGCCTACAAGCGGGTCAACATCGCGCGGCACGGCAATATCTACCAGAATAAGCGGTTTACCGCCGCGCTTGGGGATAATGTCGCGTACGCCCTGCTCTGTGATCACATAATGAGGTGCTCCGGTAGAGGTGATAATGATGTCAGAGGTTATGGCCTGCTGCATAAATTCATTATACGGGATCGCTGTACCGTTGAATTTTTCTGCCAGTTCCTGGGCGTGATCAAGATTGCGGTTGCTGACAAAAATGGTTTTAGCGCCTTTGTCGATCAAATGCCGGGCGGTCAATTCGCTCATTCGGCCGGCGCCGAGTACTAAAATATTGGCTTTGGTCAGATCGCCGACGATGTTGATAGCCAGATCGACAGCGGCCGAAGAAACAGATACCGAACTGTAGGCGATCTTGGTTTCTGTGCGTACCCTTTTACCTACGGTAATAGCGCGGATAAAAACGGTATTGAGCAGGGTAGCAGTCATACCCCGGCTGCGGGATAGATTATAAGCACTTTTGATCTGGCTCAGGATCTGGCCTTCGCCGATGATGAGAGAGTCAAGGCTGGAAGCGACTTTAAACAGATGCCGGACACAATTGATGCCGGTCAAATTATAGAAGTAGTCGGGCTGATACTGTTCGCCCGCCAGGTGGCGCAGTAATGTGCGCAGAAAGGCTACGCCTGCCGTGGTATCTTCCAGTACCAGATAAAGTTCGGTTCTGTTACAGGTCGATAGTAAAACGGCCTCGTTGATATTATCGTTGTTGATCAGCCGGCGCAGCACACGGACTGTTTTGTCCTGCGGGAAATTGAACCGCTCGCGGATATCAACGGGGGCTGTTTTGTGATTCAAGCCTAAAACGATTAACTGCATCAGTGATGCTCTCCTTTGCCTGGTCAAGCTGTCCTGCATGAAGCAGGTCGATGACGGATTGTGTTAAAGTCTGACGCCAGAAAGCAGTACGCTTTTCAGGCGTTATCTCAAGAGTCAGCAGCTCCTGGCGGAGCTGCTGTAAAAATTCATTGAATTCAGCAAAATCAGGACCGTAATATTTTTTCAGGTCCTGCGCCAGTACCCGGGTCAGGGCAGGCATGCCTCCGGTAGACAGGGTAAAGGTCAAAGCGCCGTTTTTGACGGTCGAGGGCACGCTGAAATTACCCAGTGCCGGTTCTGTCACTACGTTGCAGAGACAGGGCGCGGCGGCAGCGATCTTTCGATTGACGGCAAAATCATCAGTTGCGGCTACGGTGACAAAAGCATCGCTGAGATCATCATCTGCGTAAGCGCGCAATTTTACCTGCAGCAGCCCTGTTTTCGCCAGGGTCGCCAGCTGCGGGTCTACTGCCGGTGCGATCACCGTCAGGTCGGCGCCGGCTTCGATCAATGGCAGGGCTTTACGCACTGCTACTTTACCGCCGCCGATGATGACGCATTTTTTATTTTTTAAGTCCAGCATTGCCGGATAAGCAAAAGAATTCTGCTGCATGATTACCTGCTTATAAAAATAAAGTTTACAGAAGTATTAATGATAAAAATACAACAACTATAATATCATAAAATAGGATTTATTTCCAGTTAAAAGAGTGTTCCAGCGGTGTAAAATCAGGGCTGAAGATTAATTGCGGCAATAAAAAGGATTTGCTGTTCCGGCAGCGAATACTTACAGATAAACAACAACCTGCGGTAGGAGGAATGACTTATGAACTGTGCTTTTTGCCCTCATCACAAATGCTACACCAGCGGTCAGAATTGTACTCGTCTGACTCATGAAGAAATCAACGAGTATTATACCGACGAAGATAAAAAAATGATGCGCGCATCGTCTGCGACCGAGAGCCGTAATTATTTGAAAATGACGCGTCTGGAGGAAAGCGTATTTTTCGCTAAAGAAATGGGCATTCAAAAAGTCGGCATTGCTTTTTGCATCGGCCTGGCCAATGAAGCGCATTTTTGTGCCCAGTATTTCAAAAATGAAGGCCTGGACGTGCAATCTGTCTGCTGTAAGGTCTGTTCTGTCGATAAGGATCTGCTGGAACTGGAAAAAATCAAACCGGGTCAGCGTGAAGCCATGTGCAACCCTAAAGTGCAGGCCCGTCTGCTGAACGAAGGCGGCACAGAACTGAACTTTATCGTAGGCCTTTGCGTAGGGCATGATATGCTCTTTACCATGGAATCCAAAGCCCCTGTCTCCAGCATTATTACCAAAGACAGGGTTTTAGCCAATAATCCGGCCGGCGCTGTTTATTCGCGTTACTGGCGGCGGAAGCTGGGAATTTTGGAAGATGGTACTGTTTGATCTTGACGTTTATATAAGGACTGCCGTTTAACGGCAGTCCTTCTTGTTTTTGTAAAGCAGCAGGCTTTTAACGAGCAGTCCCAAAGCGGCCCAGCCGGACAGCAGGAGGTATTCAGTTTTACTTAGTGAAGCGGCAGTACCGGGCAGCAGCATGGAAGCGATGATCAGAAAGCTGATGCAGCAGGCGCAGAAGATACCTGTTTTACCGCCCGGTACTTTGTAGGGACGGTGCAGAGCCGGCTCGCTGCTGCGCATTTTATAACAGGCCAGACAGACCATCAGGCAGGAAAACATGAAGGTCAAAGCTGCAACATTTGTTAAAGGCAGCAGCATATTACCTCCCAGAAAAGGAGCAAGCATGATGCCGGAGCTGAGCAGGAGATGCGTTGATCCGGCTATGGGCTTGGCAGCATCGGCAGGGATAAATGCCGCCGGCAGTTGTTTTTTGCGGGCCATGGCCAGTAAAATCCTGGAGGAAGAGGCATAGAAAGAGTTCATTGGTCCCAAAGCGCCTAAAACGGTGATGCAAAGCATCAGAAAATATAAAGTGGAATTGATGTGTTTTAGGCAGGCAAGGGCGGCCAAAGGCTGTTTGATAAAATTTGTCCAGGGCATAAGGCTGCTGAAAGCCGCTATGCAGATGATATAAAAGCTGCCTGCTGATAAAAGCGCAAGACTGATGATCCTGCCGAATTTATGCCAGTCCAGACCCTGAGCAGCTTCTTCTGCCTGCTGGGGGATGGTATCAAAGCCGGTATAGAAAAAGGGCGTTACTGTAAGCAGGGCCAAAACACCCGTACCAAAAGAAGCAGCCTGGGTCTGCGCGGTTGCTGTATTGACAGCAAGAAAAAGCGGCTGCCAGTTTGCGAGCCAGCCTTTGTCAAAAGCGCTGAGAAGTGCCAGCAGCAGCCCTGCCAGTAAGGCTTTGGTCAGGAAGGACTGCGCTTTGGCAGCAGCTTTTGAGCCGTGCAGATTTTGCCTGATGATGAAGCCGGAGAGGCAGAGAGCGATCAGGGCTGGAAAAAGGTAGACGTCTGCGCCTAAAATACTGTAAAGCCTGACGGAACGCAGCCAGGGAAACAAGTCGCCGAACAGGGTGCCCAAAAGGGTGGAAATAGCGATCGTTTCCCAGGGGCACATGATAATATTGCTCAGCAGCAGGAACCAGCCGGTAATAAAAGCAGCTGTTTTGCCATAGCTGCGGTCTACATATTCGATCACGCCGCCGTCGATCGGCAGGGCACTTGTAAGCTCCCCGAAAACGGCGCCGACCGGCAGCAGAAGCAGCGCGCCAAGTAAAAAGGCCAGCATGGCCGGGATGGGCCCGCCGCTGATGATCAGCCATTCGCCAACCAGAAAGATCCAGCCGGTACCGATGATGGCCCCAAAGCCGATCGTAAAGAAATTCCAGAGCGTCAGCGTTTTAGCAGCAGCTTTTTGTTTAGCAGGTTCAACAGACATAAAAAAGTCCCCTTACGAAAATTTTCAGGAGTAAGATATTGGTACTTTTAGTCTACTCTTTTCAAACCGGCGCCGCAGATAACTCTGCTTGTTTAATCATTTACAATAATGCCTGCTAAAAGTTTTCTAAAATTACAAATTCAGCCGTCGCCCAGAATGTAAAAATATCGCAAATTATCTGAAAATTAATTTACAAATGTTCTGACAAATGTTAAAATGAAGGTAAATAAACATTTAAGAGGTGATTGGAAATGCTGACTTTACCTATCCTCAGAAAAATGCTGCACAGCGCAGCAACGGAGCTGAAAGCCAACAGTAAATATCTGTGTGAGCTTGATGGTGTGGCAGGTGACGGCGACCACGGGATCACTATCGGCAGAATGGCCGATGTGATGCAGGAACTGCTTGACGTAACTACTCTCAATACGATGCGCTCGCTTTTGGATGCTCTGGGTGATGCCTTTATGGGTATCAACGGTGGCAGCGCCGGCCCGCTGTGGGGCACGGTTTTTACAGGTATGGCTGAAGGTATTGACGATCAGGCTGAACTGACTGATCTGGAACTGCGGAAAATGTTTACGCAGGCGAAGCTGGATTTTATGGATATTTCCAAAGCTAAACCCGGTGATAAAACTATGGTCGATGCCTTGTATCCGGCTATCGACGCTATTATCGAAACGCAGGGCAGCCTGAAGGAGATCATGGATGCGGCGGCAGCAGCTGCTAAAGCCGGTGCCGAAGCCACCAGCCAGATGGTAGCCAGATTCGGACGCGCTAAAAATATGGGCGAGCGCAGCATCGGCACGAAAGACCCGGGCGCTGTGTCTATAGCCATTTTATTCGACGGTATGGCCAAGGCGTTATAAGTCTTTAAACTTTCGCAGGTGCGGAAGCAAATAAAATTTTGGAGGTTGAAAAGCATGAAAAAATTTGTCAACGATCCCGAAAATCTGACCAGTGAATTATTGGAAGGCCTGGCGCTTGCCAATAAGGATATTATCCATCTGGAAGACGGCAATCTGGTCGTCAATAATAAATTGAAAGACGCCGACCGCGTTACGATCGTCACTTTGGGCGGAACCGGACATGAGCCGGCTATCAGCGGCTTTGTCGGTGAAGGCATGGTGGATATTTCCGTAGCCGGTAATGTTTTTGCCGCTCCTGGACCGCAGGCCTGCGTAGAGGCTATAAAAATGGCTGATAAGGGGCATGGCGTTTTATTTGTTGTTCTGAATCATGCCGGCGATATGCTGACAGGCAACCTGACCATGAAACAAGTCAAGAAACTGGGTTTGAATGTAATGAAAGTCGTTACACAGGAAGATATTGCCAATGCACCGCGCAGCAATGCCGATGACCGCCGTGGTCTGGTCGGCTGTGTGCCGCTGTATAAAATCGCCGGTGCTGCAGCTGCTGCCGGTAAATCTTTGGAAGAAGTCGCGGCCATTGCCCAGAAATTTGCCGATAATATGGCGACGATCGCTGTTGCGGCTAAGGGCGCGACCCATCCCGCTACGGATATGGTCATTGCCCAGATCGAAGAAGGTAAGATGGAGATCGGCATGGGCCAGCACGGCGAAGGCGGCGGCGGGCTGACTGAAATGAAAACGGCTGATGAAACCGCCGTTATCATGATAGACGCGCTGCTGAAAGATCTGGAGATCAAAAAAGGCGAAAAGCTTTTGGTCATCGTTAATGGCGTTGGCGCTACCACCCTGATGGAACAGCTGATCGTGTTCCGTAAATGCTATAACTATCTGGCGGAAAAAGGCATCGAAGTCGTTGCCAATATCGTCGGCGAAGTGCTGACAGTACAGGAAATGGCAGGCTTCCAGCTCTTTATCGCCCGTATGGACGACGAACTGCTCGAGTATTGGAACGCTCCCTGCCGCACACCGTATTATAAAAACTAAGTGATATTTTTAAGGAGATAAAAATGGCTGATAAAGACGGTAATATTATTGCGAAAGATTATGGTATCGGGATCAAACCACCTCACCAGCACTTTCATGTCAAAGGGCATGATAACGCCGGCTGGGGCATGAAGGCCCGCCTGTCACAGATTTTTGCGGCTGACGGACGCACGATCATGCTGGCTTTTGACCACGGCTATATCATGGGCAGCACAGCCGGCCTGGAAAGACTGGATCTTGTGATCCCGCCGCTGATTGAGTATGCAGACTGCCTGATGGCGACCCGCGGCGCGCTGAGGACCTGTATCCCTGCCGATAACCGCCGGGCGATCGCCCTGCGCTGCACTGCGGACAGCTCTGTTTTGAAAGATGATATGAGCATGGGCGTTGTTGGCAGCGATATCGAGGATGCCCTGCGGATGAATGCTTCCTGCATGGCCGTACAGTGTTTTATCGGTTCGGCCGGCGAGATCGCTTCCCTGCATAATCTGTCCTACTATGTCAATAAAGGCGAACGCTACGGTATCCCCGTACTGGGCGTAGTCGCCGTAGGCAAAGAAATGGAACGTACTACCCGCTATTTTGCTTTGGCGACACGTCTTTTGGCAGAACAGGGAGCGCATATCATCAAAACCTATTACTGTGAAAACTTTGAACAGATCACAGCTGCCTGCCCGGTACCGATCGTTATAGCCGGCGGCAAAAAAGTGCCCGAAGCAGAAGCTCTGGACATGGCTTACCGTGCCGTCAATGAAGGCGCAGCCGGTGTTGATATGGGCCGCAACGTACTGCAGGCAGAGTGTCCTGGCGCCATGCTGCAGGCGATCCGCATGGTAGTGCATGAAAATGCCAAACCGGAAGCCGCCTATAAGGCTTATCAAACTTTGATGAAGGACGTGAAATAATGAAACAGTTTATGCATGTGGGCATACCCACTGATAAAGTTATGGACGGCGCGGTTTACGCCGAGGCTATCAAAACCCATATCGTGGCTCCTGAAACCAACGAATTCAATATCGAATACCTGCGTTTTGAAAAAGATACCCCGCTGCCCAAAGAGCTGCAGACTATGGTCCATGTCGCTTATAAGGTAGACGATATGGATGAACAGGTCAAAGCCAATACCGTTGTCGTTGAGCCCTGGTTTGCTGATGAGCACACCCGCCTGGCTTTTATTATGAAAGACGGTATTTTAATGGAACTGATGGAAGTGAAATAAATTGCTGAGCGGCAAAGAACGGACTGATCTTGTCAATGTTGCCCGGCTGTATTATGAACAGGGTCTGACGCAGGATCAGGTCGCCAGGCGCATCGGCGTGTCCCGTCCCCTGGTCAGTAAAATGCTGGCGAGGGCCCGTGAGGCAGGCATCGTCCATATCGAGATCCGCGCTGCGGACGAAGGCGACGCTGCGTTGCTGACAGCTTTGCAGGCTAAATATGCTCTGGCGGGTGGTTTGGTACTGCCGCAGCAGACAGCTGCAGAGCAGTCTGTCCAGGCTGCTGCCGCTCATCTGGCCGGCGAGCTTTTATATGAGCGCAGCATCGGTCTGGGCTGGGGCTATCTGCTGGGTGAAAGCGTAGCCCTGCTGGCGCAGCAATGCGTACGCCGGCAGCCAGGCGCTGTGCTGCCGCTTATTGGCCGGGCGCATATTCCCAATAAAGGCTATCGGGTGGATGAACTTGCAGAAATGCTGGCTGCCGCCTGCGGCAGGCAGGCCTGGCGTCTGGCAGCGCCGGCGTTTCCGGGCAGTATGGAAGAACGGCAGCAGCTGGAGACGACCACCGCTTATGCGGAGCTGGCCGCCATGTGGCGCAAAATGGACGCTGCACTGGTAGAGATAAGGGATTTTCCCAGTGTGCCTGACGAAGCGACAGCCACTCGTTTTGGCGACAGCCTGAAGCGGCAGCACGCCGTTGGCAGCTTTTTGTCCTACTATTACAACGACCGGGGCGAATTTATCAGCGGCGAACACGATTTTGCAGTCAGAATACCGCTGGGTACCCTGCGCCGTTGTCCTAAGATAATTGGTCTGGCTCTGGGTGCTGCGCCTGCTGCCATAGCAGGCGCTTTGCAGACAGGCCTGTTTACACACCTGCTGGTAACAGAAAGCACGGCGCGGAAAATTTTGGAGAAATGATATAGATGTTTTTACGCCTGCCCGGCGCTTTTGTACCGGACAGGCGTATTATTTTTGAACATTTTGTGTTCGAGAATGCTGTGGGGCTTAACAAATCTTGTTTTTGAGTTTATACTGTTTTTGAATAATTATCATAACAGTAAAGAAAGCTGGCAGGAAAATGCAGAAAAGCAATACAGTTTTGATTTTACGGGGATTTGTTGTTTTAGGTGTTATTTTGATGCACACAAGCTGGTTTTTTAGCAGCGGCGGCAGTGAAAATATGTTAGCGTTTTCTTCAATGCTGCTGGAGGTGCTGTCATTGTTTGCAGTGCCGCTGTTTATGGCGATAGCGGGTTATTTGTTTACAGGGCGTAATAAGCACGCTTACATTTACAGCGCTGCTTTTTTTAAGAAGATGCTGCTGTCGGTATTGTCACCTTATTTGTTGTTTTCTGCCCTCTATATAGTAACTGCTTTTGTTTTTGACGGTCATACATATACGCTGGGTGAGATAGTCGTTGATATGCTGACGGGCAGTGCTGCGGTTCATTTGGGATTTTTCAGGGCACTGATCGGGTTCTATCTGGTGTATCCGTTTTTAATCATGATTTTTAATAAATGCCGCGAGTCAGGCTGGCTGAAATACTATTTTGCTGCGACAGCTGTTTTGCAGATCTCCTGGAAGGTGTTGAATAATATTCAGTTTGAGACTGTTTGGATCATCTACCTGCTTATGGGGACAATGTTTCTGCGTTATCTTGTTTATTTTTCGCTGGGAATGGCGGCCTACTATTATAAAAAGGAATTTTTAGAGTGGATCGGCAGGAGCCGGAAATTTTTGGTCTGGCTGCTGATCATTTTTATTCCTTTGGTTACCGTATGCTGGTTGGAAAAGTACTATTGGAAGACCTATTATATTTTGGAGTTTATCTGTTTTCCACTCAATATGTTTTTATATACGATTTTGATAGCGATGCTGTTTTATCATTCTGAGGATATTAATAGAAAAAATACCCTGCAAAAGCGGTTTGTGCTGTATTTGGGCAATTATTCGTTCGGTATTTTTCTTATCCATATCTTTTTTATGTATCTGTGTACTGAGTATCTGCTGCCTTTGCTGCAGATTACGCCTTCGATGCTGACTTTTTATCCGTTGCTGTTCGTTTTGATGCTGGTATTGAGTCTGGGAAGTATGGAAATACTGGCGCGGCTTCCTTTTCACGAGCTGCTGATAGGGAAGGTTGAACGCCGGCTGCTGCTGCATAGAAAAAGCGGCAAAACCAACAACTTATAAGTTTGATTTTTCTGATAATTAGTGTTAGAATAGCGATAATCACAGCTTGGAGTTGTCAGGTTGTAAGCAAATTTTTGTAGAATGGAAGGATGGTAGTAATGAACAGAAAGAATTTACGCAGTTTGGCTGCAGGTGCGGCTCTGCTGCTGGCAGTAGGCGTTTTGGCAGGCTGCGGCGGCGAAAAGAAGGCTGATGACGGGAAGAAAATGGTGACGGTCGGCATTGCCCAGCTGGTAGAGCATGGCGCTTTGGACGCGGCTAATAAGGGCTTTGTGGCTGGTATGGCTTCCCAGGGCTTCAAAGAAAACGAAAATGTAAAATATGACCGGCAGAACGCGCAGGCAGACCAGTCTAACCTGCAGAATATCGCCCAGCGTTTTGTCAGCAATAAAGTAGATCTGATCTGCGCTATTGCCACGCCGACGGCGCAGACGATGGCCAATGCTACTAAAGATATCCCTATCGTGGCAACGGCAGTGACTGACTATGAAGTGGCGAAGCTGGCGGCTTCTAACAGCGAGCCGAAGGGGAATGTTACCGGTACCAGCGATATGAATCCCATCGATCAGCAGCTGGAGCTGCTTTTGCAGATCGTATCGCAGACAAAAACTATCGGGACCATTTACAGCTCCAGTGAAGTCAATTCACAGCTGCAGGTCGACGTTCTGAAAAAGCTGGCGGCAGCCAAGGGGATCAACGTCATTGAGGCGACGGTTTCCACAGTCAACGATATCCAGCAGGCTGCGCACAGCCTGATCGGCAAAGTAGATGCTGTTTATGTGCCGACTGATAACGTGATGGCTTCTTCGATGCCGACGTTGGTATCTGTAACAGACGAAGCCAAGCTGCCTGTGATCTGCGGCGAGAGTGATCCGGTACGTGCCGGCGGCCTGGCGACTTTGGGCATCGACTATTATAAACTGGGTGAACAGACTGGCGTGATGGCTGCCGAGATCCTGAGCGGTAAGGGTAAACCGCAGACCATGCCGATCCAGACTCAGAAAGAGTTTAAAATCGTTGTTAACGAGACTACAGCTAAACGCAATGGTATTACTATCCCGCAGGATATTCTGGCTAAGGCCGAGGTTGTAAAATAAAATACACAACAGGGTTGTTTCGTTACGAAACAACCCTGTTTTTATTGTTTTGTTTGTGTTTTGTGATAATAAATGATAAAATTATTTTATCCTTATATATGTTCGTCAAGGATCAAAAGCTATATTGTAGAGTGGAAGGATGGTCATTATGAACAAAAAAATGCGTGCTTTGGCAGCAGGCATTGCCCTGACTTTGTCTTTAGGACTTTTAGCGGGCTGCGGCGGCGAAAAAAAGGCTGCCGACAACAGTAAGAAGGTAGTAAACGTAGGTATCGTTCAGTTAGTGGAACATGATGCTTTAGATGCAGCCAATAAAGGCTTTATAGCCGGAATGGCAGCTAAAGGCTTTAAAGAGAATGAAAACGTAAAATATGACCGGCAGAACGCGCAGGCAGACCAGTCTAATCTGCAGAATATCGCGCAGCGTTTTGTCAGCAATAAAGTGGATCTGATCTGCGCTATCGCTACGCCGGCGGCGCAGACTATGGCCAATGCTACCAAAGATATCCCCATCGTAGCAACGGCGGTTACCGATTATGAAGCGGCCCGGCTGGTCGCGTCCAACAGTGAGCCTAAAGGTAATGTTACCGGTACCAGCGATATGAACCCGATCAAAGAGCAGCTGGAACTGCTGCTCAAATTGGTGCCCGGCGCCAAAACTATCGGTACTATTTATTGTTCCAGTGAAGTAAATTCACAGCTGCAGGTAGAGCTGCTGAAAAAATATGCGGCAGAAAAAGGCGTGCAGGTAGCAGAAGCGACTGTATCTAATGTCAATGACATCCAGCAGGCGGCTCAAAGCCTGGTGGGTAAGGTAGACTCTATCTATGTGCCGACAGATAATGTACTGGCTTCGGCGATGCCGACTCTGGCCCAGGTCACTGAGCCTGCCAAACTGGCCGTAGTCTGCGGCGAGGGCGGTATGGTTATGGCTGGCGGCGTGGCTACGCTGGCGATAGATTATTATCAGCTGGGCGAACAGACCGGCGAAATGGCCGGCGATATACTGAGCGGCAAGGCAAAAACCCAGACGATGCCGATCCAGCTGCAAAAGTCATTTAAAGTCATTATCAACAAGGAAAATGCTGAAAAAATCGGTATCAAGATTCCCGAAGATCTGCTGAAGGCGGCAGCAAGCTCTAAGTAAACAGGCGCGGGTTTCTCCTTGTTCTATGGGAGAGGCCCGTTTTTTATGGATATATTAGGAGGAAGATAGATGATAGACTTATTGATGCCGACGATCGCACAGGGTCTTTTATGGGCGATCATGGCGCTGGGCGTATATATAACTTACAGGGTTTTGGATATTGCTGATCTGACTGTGGAGGGAAGTTTTCCGTTGGGCGCTGCCGTGGCTGCCTCTTTATTGGCAGGCGGTTGTTCTCCGTGGCTGGCTTTTGGCGCGGCGATGCTGGCCGGGATGCTGGCCGGTGTTGCGACCGGGCTTTTACATACCAAGCTGAAAATACCTGCCCTGCTGGCCGGTATTTTGACGATGATAGCTTTATATTCCGTTAATCTGCGTGTGATGGGCAAGGCCAACTTGTCGCTGCTGCGTGTAGACACGGTGTTTTCCCTCATGCGCGACATCGGTGGCTTCAGCAATGCGCAGGCAGTGCTGTGCGTCGGTATTGTCAGTTCGCTTTTGATCGGTTTTTTGATCTACTGGTTTTTTGGTACGGAAATCGGTGCGGCGATCCGTGCTACAGGCTTCAATCCGCAGATGATCAGAGCGCAGGGCGTAGATACCAATTTTACGATCATTCTGGGCCTGCTGATCAGCAATGCCCTGGTCGCTTTAAGCGGCGCTTTAGTAGCGCAGAACAATGGCTTTGCCGATGTTGGTATGGGTACTGGCACGATCGTTATTGGTCTGGCTTCGGTCATTATCGGCGAGGTGCTGTTCGGCACCCGCAGTTTTAAAAACTGTATCATCAGCGTTGTGCTTGGCTCTATCGTTTACCGTCTGGTTATTGCCGCTGTGCTGCAAATGGGCATGCCGCCAAACGATCTTAAGCTTTTTACGGCGATCCTGGTAGCGTTTGCTTTGTCGCTGCCGCTTATTAAAAGTAAGCTTGGTCTGCGAAAGGCGGTGAAGTAAATGCTGCGTGTTGAAAATATCTGTAAGACGTTTTTTGCCGGGACGATAAACGAGAAGAAGGCCCTGCAGGGTCTGTCACTGCATTTGAAACCGGGCGATTTTGTGACCGTCATCGGCGGCAACGGTGCCGGTAAGTCGACTTTGATGAATTCCATTGCCGGAGTATTTCCCATCGACAGCGGCAGGATCGTCATCGACGGCCATGATATTACTAAAACTCCTGAACATAAAAGGGCCAAATATATTGGCCGTGTTTTTCAGGACCCGATGATGGGGACTGCTGCCGGGATGATGATCGAAGAAAATCTGGCTATCGCCGCCCGGCGCGGGAAAACGCCGGGATTAAAATGGGGACTGGACAGTGATAATCAGGTCTGGTTCAGTGAGTTGCTGCAGGAGCTGGATCTGGGACTGGAAAATAGAATGACTGCTAAAGTCGGCTTGCTTTCCGGTGGTCAGCGGCAGGCGCTGACGCTGCTGATGGCAACGCTGATCAAACCAAAGCTGCTGCTGCTGGACGAGCATACAGCGGCTCTGGACCCGAAAACAGCCGCTAAAGTGCTGGCGCTGACGGAACAGATCGTTAACAGGGATCAGCTGACGACCCTGATGATCACCCATAATATGCGGGACGCACTGCGCTGCGGCAACCGGCTGATCATGCTGCATAACGGGCGGGTCATCGTCGATGTGGAAGGCGAAGAAAAAGCGCATCTGACGATCCCTGATCTTTTGAAAATGTTTGAGCAGGCCAGCGGTGATATGCTGGACAGCGACAGGCTGCTGCTCAGTTAATGGAAATAAAAAAGACGAGTTCCTTTGAGCTCGTCTTTTTTGTACGCATTTTTATTTTTCCAAACCATAGGTCCAGCTGCTGACAGCACCCATATCATAAATCCTGTTATAACCTAATGCGATCAGGGTATCGGCTGCAATGGCGCTGCGCCGGCCGCTGCGGCAGTAAACAACTATTTCGGTATTTTTATCCTGCGGTAACTGGCCGGCTTTGGCTTTGATCTCGTCAAAAGGGATCAGGATACTGCCGGGAACATGGCCGGAGGCATATTCTTCTTTAGTGCGTACGTCGATAACAGTGAGCATATCGCCCTTATCCAGACGTGCTTTGACCTGGGCGGCAGTGATATTCTGATAATTTTCGCCTGCTGCCGCGGCGCTGTTTCGCCCCAAAGCCTGCAGAGGGCAGGCCCCCTTGCTGTAGAACCAGAAGCCGATGGCAGCGAGGATACAAAGTAGGAAGACTGACAGTTTACTCATCTTAATGCTCCTTTTCTTCAGCAGCTACTACTGCCAGCTGGTCGTCGGCAACAGTTTGCCGGCAATGCGGGCAGTAGTACTGCGTTTTTACAGTATGGTTACAGTTTTTGTGGACCAGGCGCTTGTAACAGGTGGTAAGGTGCTTTTCGCCCCACAGTACCAGGCTGTTGAAAACGATATTCAGATCTTCGCCGGCTGGCGTCAGCGTATAACGGTAGCGTGGCGGGTGTTTCTGATATAATTCGCTGCTGATCAGTCCGTCGGCTTCCAGCGCTTTCAGGCGGCTGGAAAGCAGATTGCTGGCGATCTGTCCTTCCAGACTGTCAGATATTTCCTTATAGGTCTGGTGTCCGCTCATGATGCCATGCAGAATGAGCAGGGACCATTTGTCGCCGATAATGTTGAGGGCCTGGGCGATATTACAGTGGAAAGGATATTGCTGGCTCATAAAGTGCTCCTTCAATTTATAGTAACGAAAAGATCGTTCAGAAATTCGCTCATCGAGGGATGGAT
This sequence comes from uncultured Phascolarctobacterium sp., assembly GCA_900545535.1. GTDB lineage: Bacteria > Bacillota > Negativicutes > Acidaminococcales > Acidaminococcaceae > Phascolarctobacterium. The sequence goes on along the minus strand of UQZN01000017.1, from coordinate 14,422 downwards.
ATAGATATTATCCCGCAAAAAAGTGTAGTCCAGATCGGCTTTCATTGCCATTTGGACGATATTGATGATTTCGTAAGCGTTATTGCAGAAAAAGGCGGCACCCAGGATCTTGTTGCTGTCAGCGTCCACAATGGCCTTCAGATAACCGGAAGTGCTGCCGAATAAACGGGCTCTGGGACTGGCTGCTTCGGCGATTTTGGCTACTTTGATCTTGTGCCCTGCCTGCAGGGCTTCTGTCTCATTCAGACCTACACGGGCAAAAACCGGGTCCAGAAACATCGAATAGGGGATTGGGCCGCGATTGGCGGCAGTACGTTTACCGTCGCCCCAAAGCTGGTCTTTGATGATGCGGGAGTCGTCCAGAGAGAGGTAAGTGAACTGCAGACCGCCTTTAACGTCGCCTAATGCCCAAATGTGGGGAACGCTGGTTTGTAAAAGTTCATTGACGATGATTTCGCCGCGTTCGTTCATTTTGACGCCGGCTGCTTCCAGATCAAGCTCAGCGGTACTGGCTTTGCGGCCTGTCGCGATCAGGACAGCGTCTGCCGGCAGTGTTACGTGGTCGCCGCTGCTGCGGTCAAGATAACCAACAGTAGTCTGATCGTTTTCATCTGTTATTTCTTCAACTTGTGCATTAAAAACAAGACGTATGCCCAAAGCTTCTAAGCGAGTCTGGATCATGTTAGCCATATCGCGGTCTTCGCGGGGTAAAAAGTCGGCCCCGTATTCCAGTACTGTGACCATAGAGCCGTAGTTAGCATACATGGCGGCAAATTCCAGACCGATATAGCCGCCGCCGACAATAATAAGCCGCTGGGGCAAAGAATCAAGCTCCATTAAGGTTGTGCTGGTATAGACGCGGGAACTGGCCTGCAGTCCGGTGATCGGGGGGATAATTGTCTCGGAGCCCGTGTTGATAAAAATCTTTTCTCCGTATAAGGAAACAGTTTCTTCGGGCAGCTGTACTTCGATGGTATGATCAGAAAGAAACCGGGCTGGCCCTGTATAAATATCGGCTGCCGCTGCGACGTTATCATAATTTTTCTGGCGTAAAAGCGCAGTCAAAGCATTTTTTTCGTGGATGGCAGCAGAGTAAAAGCTGTTTTTCTCTGCGTAGTCAGCCTGCGGGTTCTTTTTGGCGTCTGCGGCTGTATGGATAAGCTTTTTGGTAGGGATACAGCCAATATTGATGCAGGTACCGCCGTACATGAGCGGAGATTTTTCAATAAGGGCTACTTTCAGGCCTTTCTTGCCCATAGCTGTAGCTAAAGTTTTACCTCCTTTACCAAAGCCGATGATCAATGCGTCATATTTTTTCATAGTTGAAACACGCTCCTTTGCTGTTCTGTTTTTAGTTTATCACTGAAAGAATAAAAAAACAAGTAACTTTATAAAATAAAGTGTAAATAAAACAGGAAAAGTTTTACCTCTACAGTAAAATACTATATAATAAACATATGATTATGAATTATAGGAGCTTGAAATGACTGATCAAAAGCAATGTGCGAAACTTAAAAATATCAGGTGCTTTCTGTTTGATATGGATGGCACGATCAATTTGGGCAATACTCTGATCCCCGGGATGGATGTGTTTTTTCAAAAACTGCGCGCCGCAAAGCGCGATTTTTATCTGGTAACGAACAATTCCTCTAAAGGGCATGAGCATTATGTGGAAAAAATGGGGCGGATGGGGATACAGGTCACTCGTGATAATGTTTTGATATCCTCGGATGCTTTTGTTTATTATATGCAGCAGCTCCGGCCAGAGGCCAGGTTATTTGTTTTAGGGACGGAACAGCTGAAAAAAACTATTCGTGAGGCAGGCTTTACATTGACGACGACGTTGGAAGAAGGTGCTGATTTCGTTGTTGTGGGGTTTGATATGTCTTTGAATTATGAAACGCTGACTATTGCTTGCCGGCTTATTGACAGGGGCGTGCCTTATGTGGCAACGCATCCTGATGTACGCTGCCCGATTGAAGGCGGGGAATTCATCCCTGACTGCGGCGCTATGATCGAGCTGATCAAAACTGCTACCGGCAAGGCGCCGCAGCAGATTTTAGGCAAGCCGTATCATTATATGATCGATGTTATTACAGCCAGGACAGGCTATAAACGGGAAGAACTGGCCATGGTCGGCGACCGCTTATCGACAGATATTGCCTTTGGGCTCAATAACGATGTTTTATCGGTACTGGTTCTGACCGGTGAGGCAACTATGGCTGATGTAGAAAGCGGCAGCATCAAGCCGGATATTATTTTGGAGCATGCGTCTGAAATAGCGGATTATTTTTAAAGTGAGAGATTTTTATGGCAATACAATGTGAACGGATCAAGAAGACGATAGCTGCTTTGGCAGCTTACGGAGCGTTGCCCGATGGCGGGACGACGCGTCTTTCCTATACGCCGGAATATCTGGCGGCGCAGGAGTTTTTAAAGCAGGAAATGCTGGCGGCAGGTATGCTGACAGAGATAGACCCGATCGGCAATCTGATTGGTTCCTATGTGGGCAGCAGTCCTGAACTGCCGGCAGTTATGAGCGGTTCACATCTTGATACCGTACCTGGCGGGGGTAATTTTGACGGGGCACTGGGTATCGCGGCGGCTCTGGAATGTGTGCGCAGCTGGCAGGAAGAGGGTTACCGGCCGAAACGAACCGTGCAGGTCATCGCTACGGTGGAAGAAGAATGCACGGCTTTTGGCATGGCCTGCTTTGGCGTGCGTGTGCGCAGCGGTGAATTTAAACAGCAGCGGCCTGAGTCTATCACGCATTTGTCAGGCGGATCTTTGGCCGAATGTCTGCAGGCGGCTAAACTGCCGCAAAGTGCGCTTCAGGATGCAGCAGTTGGGTTTCAGAAGCTGGCGGCTTTTGTGGAACTGCATATCGAGCAGGGTGCTGATTTGGCGGAACGTGGCCTGGCCTGCGGAGTGGTGATCGGTATCGTAGGGTACGACAGATTATTCCTGACTTTACAGGGCGAAGCCAATCATGCCGGTACTACAAGCATGAGACGCCGCAAAGATGCTTTGGCTGCTGCTGCGGAGGTAATCCTGGGAGTGAAGGAGCTTGCGGAAGCTGATGACAGGTTCGTGGCGACTGTAGGGCAGCTCAGCATTGAACCCAATGCAGTGAATATCGTGCCGGGGAAGGTACAGCTGTCTATTGAAACCAGAGCAGCTGACGACAGGGTTTTAGCAGAGGTCCGCCAAAAGCTGACAGGCTTATTGAAGCAGATTGCGGCTAAAAGCGGTATTGTGATCACACAGGACAACGATTTTCATGTAGCTGCAGTGCCGTTATCAGAGCAGGTCGTAAAAATTATTGAGCGGTCTGCGGCTGAATGCGGTGTGGCTTGCCGGCTGATGCCCAGTTGGGCTGGTCATGACGCGCAGATCTTTGCAGCGGGCGGCGTGCCGACGGGGATGATTTTTGTGCCGAGTATCGATGGTATCAGTCATGCCAGGGAAGAACGCAGCGATTTCCAGGCTGTCGCTCAGGCGGTGCAGGTATTGGAAAAAACTTTAAAGACTTTAGCGGAAGTCTGAAATATACATAACTGAAGGGTTAGGAAAGTGAGGCAGTGATGAGTAATCTGCGGGACGCCATTGTACGTATGGCTTTACGGCGCCCTTATCTGTATTTGCTGGTTACTTTGGTCATCAGTATCTTACTGATGGAAGTGCTGGTAGAAATAGCTGAGCATACTTTTATCAAGCCGGAATTACAGCAGCTGGAGCTGCAGTTTATTGCATATGTACAGCAGTTTGTTACACCAGCGCTGACCGTAGAGGTAATGCTCATTACGGCCAGCGGGTCCAGTACCTTTTATCTTCTGGCCAGTGCTCTTGTTTGTTGTTGGTATTTGTACAGCAGACAGAGAGACAGATTTTATCTTTATATAGTTTGCTTATGCGGCGGCGGTATTTTAAATCAGGTATTGAAGCGCATTTTTGAACGTGTCCGGCCCGATATTTTTCCTGTGATTGCGGAAAGCGGTTATAGCTTTCCCAGTGGGCATGCCATGGGGGCAATTTGTTTTTATGGTATCCTGGCCTATTTTGCAGGCTTGGGACTGCGCAGTAAACCGCTGCGCTGGGGATTGATGACTGCGGCGGGCCTTTATATCCTGCTTATTGGTTTGAGCCGTGTTTATCTGGGGGTGCATTATCCAACTGATGTTTTAGCCGGTTATGCGGCCGGGGCGACCTGGTTGTTCTTCTGCATTACTTTACATCGTATTTTTAGAAGGAACGATCATAACGGTCAATTACCGCCGCGTAAAAGGTTTGGTGACTTTATTCATATAAAATAGCCTGTGCATTTAATGCACAGGCTATTTTATATGAATGTAAATTGATGTTCAGTTGTTTTGCAGGGTCCAGTCTTCTGTAATAAAAAATTCTGCTTCAGATTGAACGGCTGTTTCTTTGATAGCGTATTCTTTATTCAGTATTTGTTCAAAATTATCTTCAGGAAGCGGTCTGTAGAAAAAATAGCCCTGGATCATATTACAGTTAACGGCTTTCAGGAAGTCTACCTGTTCTGCAGTTTCAATGCCCTCGGCCACGGTCCTGATGCCCAGTTTATTGACGAGATCGATAATACCTTTGATGACTATATTGTCTTTTTCCTTATGGACGCTTTCTTTGAAAAAGCTCTGATCGATCTTCAGCACATCGATAGGAATATTTTTCAAAAGGCTTAAAGAAGAAAAACCGGTACCAAAGTCGTCGATAGAAATCAAAAAGCCTTTGCTTTTCAGTTCAGTAACTATTTTTTCAAGAAAGAACACATTATCAAAGGCGATGGATTCAGTTATTTCTATTTCTAAAAGGTTATCCGGGATACGGAATTTGTTTTTGATATCTTCATAGGTTTTGACGAAATCCGAGTTATAAAACTGCAGGCGGGAAACGTTGACAGAAATAGTATTGACCGGCAGATCGGCATCGAGGCGCCGGCGGATAAACGCACAGACTTTTTTTAAGACGTATTGATCAAGAGATGAGATCAGGTATTTCTTTTCAAAAACAGGAATAAATTTATCGGGCGGGATGATCAGATTGTCATCGGTCTGCCAGCGTACCAGTGCTTCTGCCTGTGTTGCCAGACCGGTTTTTAAGTCTACCTTGGGCTGATAATATACAAGAAATTCCTCGTTTTCCAGTGCTTTCAGCATTCTGTTTTCGATAGATTTTTCGTACCGCAGCTGTTTACGTATACTTTCGTCATAAATGGCATATTTCCTGTGGAGGCCTGTTTTAACAGTTTTACGCGCATAATTGGCACGGTCTAAAATTCCTTCTATCTGCAGGTCTTCTTCCAGATCATTGAGATAACAAATGCCGCATTGTACGGAAACTGCCTGGCCTCCATGCATATCATGCATGAATTCCGTTATTTTGATGTCTACCTGCTGCTGTCTGAGCATGATGTCGTTTTTCTCATTATAGTAACGCAGAATAACAAAGTTATCGGCAGAAACACGCCCCAACAATTCTTCTGGGCGCAATTCGCTGCTGATGATGGCGGCGTAATTAATGAGAATATCGTCGCCATATTTGTAGCCAAAGACATCATTGATATATTTGAAATCAGCAAAATCGACATAAGTCAGCGCATAGTTTTTATCGCTGCTGTTAAGTATTTTTTGAGCTTTTTTCTTAAAGGTTTCAAAATTATAAGCACCGGTAAGCGGATCTTTTGTAGTTATATCGTAAAGTGTTTTGTTGCTGCTTTCCAGTGAATATAATTTTCTCAGATACACCATGAATAGTGCGATCCACATGATGATGATGCCTGCCAGCATCAAAGCTGACAGGAGCGTCAGCTGATGGCTTTTGGCGGTAGTGTAATTGTCGGCGGCGAAAACGGTATTATTGGCGACTTCAAAATGAAATTCGCTGTCCTGCAGCAGCGCCGGCGAAGCAGCAGGATTGAGCCGGATGGCATAAATATCGTTTTTTACCCGATGCCAGAGCAGTTTGAGGGAAGCAAACTGGCTTTTATATTCGGCATCAGTTATTTTTACCAGCTGATATTTACCATCATTGTTATTAAGGTCATAAATAATGTCATCCAGATAGGCAATAAGCTCGTCGTTGTGGTGATGCTGCAATTCAAGCTTGACCAGACGCTGGGTCGCGCCCCGGACGATACCAAGATAATTGATGAGCGTGCCGTAGGATTGGACTTTGCTGATCGAATAAACTGTAAAACTGCCGACAAATATCGAAAGCAGAAATAAAACCAGAACGCTTATTTTTCCTAATTTTTTCAAGGGAATCAACTCCGGAAATAATTTCGAAAATTCAAATAATTATAGATTTAAATGTCATTTATATAATCTTATAATATCTAAAGTTAAAATACAAGATAATAAAACTTAAATATAGAAAATAATTTTTGGTTGATGGCAATACTGTATTATAAAATAGAGATATGTAAATGAATTTTTCTTTGAGAAAAATATAAGTTAGCCTTGACAAACTTATAAAAATCGCTTATAGTGTTCTTGTATAGGAACAATGAAGGTGAAATATGGATATTATTGAAAAACTTACTTATTTTAATCTGACCAGGCAGGAAGCTACGCTGTATTTGACTCTGCTGGCGGAAGGACGTCTGACCGGTTACGAAGCAACAAAGCTGACGGGTATTTCCCGGTCTAATACTTATACGGCGCTGGCAGGTCTGGTAGAAAAAGGCGCTGCTTATGTGTTGGAGGATAAGGCTACAAGATATACGCCGGTGCCATTGGACGAGTTCTGTGAAAACAGGGTAAGACGGCTGCAGGAACTGAAAGAGGAATTGCTGCAGGAGCTTCCCAGTACGTCGCAAAGCGTTGATGGTTATATTACGATCAAGGGCGCGACTGAGATCATCAATAAGCTGAAAAATACTATTGTCAAGGCAAAAGCCCGCATTTATGTTTCGGCAACAGGTTCTGCTATCGAAGCTTTGCGCGGTGAATTGACTGAGGCGGTAGGGCGCGGATTAAAAGTGGTCGTTATTACTGGCAGACCGTTTGTTTTAGAGGGTGCGATCATTTATTATGCGCATAAGCCTAATAGCCAGATTCGTCTGATCGCCGATTCACAGGAGGTTTTGACGGGAGATTTGGCTGATGGCAACAGTTCGACCTGTTTATATTCCAGCAAACAGAATCTGGTAGATTTATTTAAGGATGCCTTGAAAAATGAAATAAAATTGATAGAATTGCTTCCCGAAGTGGAGAAAGGTGAGAAAGAATGAGTAAAAAACCCTTTGTAACTAAAGAAAAATTGGATGAGATCGCTGCACAGTACGCCACACCATTTTATTTATATGATGAAGCGGCTATTCGCGAAACGGCACGCCGAGTAAATAAAGCCTTTGCCTGGAATCAGGGGTTCAAAGAATATTTTGCCGTCAAGGCTACTCCTAACCCGGCAATATTGAAAATATTGCATGAAGAAGGCTGCGGTGCAGATTGTTCTTCGTATACGGAGCTGTTGATGGCGGATGCGGTCGGCTTCAAAGGCGACGAAATTATGTTTTCCTCCAATGCTACGCCGGCAGAGGATTTTCAGCTGGCCCGGCAATTGAATGTAACTATCAATCTGGATGATATCACCCATATTGATTTTCTGGAAAAAGTGGCTGATATACCTGATACGGTCAGCTGCCGATATAATCCTGGCGGGCATTTTGCTATTGCCAATAATATTATGGATAATCCCGGCGATGCCAAATATGGCATGACCAGGGAGCAAATGACAGAAGCTTATAAGATCCTTTTGAGTAAAGGTGTCAAACATTTTGGCATGCACGCTTTTCTGGCCAGCAATACGGTGACTAATGATTATTATCCGGAACTGGCACGGATCTTGTTCCAGGTCGCTGTTGAATTGAAGGAAGAGACCGGCGCGCATATCGAATTTATCAATCTGTCCGGTGGTGTCGGTATTCCCTATCGTCCCGATCAGGAAGGCAATGATATCATGGCTATCGGCGCAGGCGTACGCAAGGCTTTTGAAGATATCCTGGTGCCGGCCGGCATGGGAGACGTAAAAATTTTTACAGAGATGGGACGTTATATGCTGGCTCCCTATGGGGCGTTGGTTGCTAAAGCGATCCACGTTAAGCATACCTATAAAGAATATATCGGACTGGATGCCTGTGCGGCCAATCTGATGCGTCCTGCCATGTACGGGTCTTATCATCATATTACCGTCATGGGCAAGGAAGACGCGCCCTGTGATCATAAATATGATATTACCGGCGGTTTGTGCGAGAATAACGACAAATTTGCTATCGACAGGATGCTGCCGGAAATCAATATCGGCGATTTGCTCTTTATTCATGACGCAGGGGCACACGGATTTGCCATGGGGTACAATTATAACGGCAAGCTGCGCAGCGCGGAAGTGCTGTTGAAGGAAGATGGCAGTACGGAACTGATCCGTCGTGCGGAGACTCCGGCAGATTATTTTGCAACTTTTGATTTTACAGGATTATTTAAAAATATATAGGCTGAATGAGGGGAAACAGGGCTGATATTTAATATCGGCCCTGTTTTGTTATTTATGGTAAGATAATAGGAGATACTTTTTTTAAAGGAGTGAAACAATGACTATTTTAGAGCATGAGATCATGATGACAGAACAGCTGCGACGTGTGCCTGCTGATGAGCTGCAGGCACGCCTGCACAAATTCCGTACGGTCATGGACAGAGAGTTCCCCGGCTGGGAAATAGCTATCGTCAACCATAAAGTCAATATGTATTATTTTGCCGGTACTATGCAGGACGGTGTGCTGGTCATCAGGCCGCAGGATGAGATCTTGTGGGTGCGTCGCAGCTATGAACGCGCCTGTAACGAATCACTGCTGAAGGATATCCGGCCGATGAAAAGTTTTCGTACTTTGGCGGAGTTTTATCAGCCGCTGCCGGCTAAGGTATATTTGGAAGCCAGGACGGCGACGCTGGAATGGCAGCAGCTGTTGTATAAATATTTGCCTTTTGCCGCTGTGGCAGGTATGGACAGTGTGATCAGTGAACTGCGCTTGCTGAAAAGCTCCTATGAACTGGCGCTGATGAAAAAATCCGGTTCTATCCACCGGACTGTTTTAGATGAACTGGCGCCGCGTTTTATCGTACAGGGTGTGAGCGAGGCAGAGCTGGCAGTCAATCTGTATGCAGAAATGCTGCGCCGTGGCTCGCATGGAGTAGCACGTTTTAATTTGCCTTTAGGGGAGGACGTTGTAGGACTGGCGTCGTTTGGTAAAAGCGGGCTGGTAAAAACAGCTTTTGACGGGCCTGGCGGTACCGGCGGCACTTGTGTCGCTGTGCAGTCGATCGGCTCTGCTTTTCGCAAGCTGCAGGCAGGGCGTTTGGTGTATCTGGATATTCCCTGCGGCGTGGACGGTTATCATACGGATAAAACCGTAGTTTATTATTATGGGGATCTAGATGAAGATCCCTTCAGGGATAAAATCAAAGCTGCTTATGAGCACTGTGTCTTTCTGGAGGAATTGACAGCTTCGCTGCTGCGTCCGGGAATGGTGATCGAAGATATTTACCGGCAGGTAATGGAGCAGTTTGACCCGCAGTATGCAGATGGTTTTATGAACGGCGGTAAGTTTTTAGGACACAGTATCGGATTGGTAATGGACGAATCCCCGGCACTGGCCAAGGGCTTCAAAGGTGAGCTGGAAGCCGGTATGGTTTTCGCAGTCGAGCCTAAGATAGCCTTGGACGGTATCGGGATGGTCGGTACAGAGAATACGTATCTTGTAACGGCAGGCGGCGCAAAATCGCTGACAGGGAAGCCGCAGCCGCTGCGCTGTATTATATAAGTATTTTTACTGGCAGGAAAAAACGGCTGCAAAGCGAATAAAATAAAGATAACATTGAAAACAGGAGTAAAAAAATGGAAAATAAAATTTTAGAGCAAATCAAAAATTCAGAAGCTGACATGCTGGGTACTTTAGAAAAGCTGGTCAATATTGATTCCGGGTACGATGCCATAGAGGGGACTGCTGAAATTGCCCATATCGTAGGCGATTTTTTGACGCCGTATGGCTTTGAAGTACAGTATCTTGAAACACCGAATGCGCCTACGCATGTGCTGGCTAAACGTCTGCGTCCCGGCAAGAAGAAGGTTATGCTGATGGGACATATGGATACGGTCTTCGCTAAGGGTACAGCAGCAGCGCGTCCTTTCAAAGTAGCAGACGGTAAAGCCTATGGCCCCGGCGTTATGGATATGAAGGCGGGTATCGTGCTCTCGCTTTATACAGTTAAAGCCTTGCTGGATAACGGCTGGGATGATACTGACCTTACTTTGTTTTTCTGCGGCGACGAGGAACTGGCTCATCCGCTGACTGATGCTGTAGAATGGTTCAAAAAAGAAGGCTTGGGCAAAGATGCCGTTTTCAATATGGAACCCGGTCGTGAAGATGGCAGCGTCGTTATTGGGCGCAAAGGCGTTATCCGTCCGGTATTGACTGTCCGGGGGATTGCCGCCCATGCCGGCAACGAACCTGAAAAAGGCGCCAGTGCTGTTTTAGAGCTGTGCCATAAAACTATTGCTTTACACGCGCTGACTGATTTAGAAGTTGGCACGACTTATAACGTAGGCGTTTTTAATGGCGGCAGTCTGGCAAATATTGTTGCCGACCACGCGGAAGCACGTGTTGATATCAGATTCAAGACAGCTGAAGAAGCTGAAAAAGCAATAAAAAATGTAGAAGCGGTCGCAGCCAAAACTTATGTGGACAAGACAACGACTACTGTAACAGAAAACCGAATCGAGTTTATGCCTCTGGAAACTACTGCGGGCGTACAAAAGCTGTATGGTCATTTGGCAAAGCAGGCTGAAAAGCTGGGTTTGCCTGTGCCGGGAGCCTTGTATGTAGGCGGCAGTGCTGATTCTGCATGGACGGCTATGGTCGGTGCGCCGACTTTATGCGGCATGGGTCCGCAGGCTGTAGGGGCCCACAGTAATAATGAGTACTTATTCGTGTCGTCGATGACGGAAAGGGCCCAGCTCCTGGCAATGTGTATCATGCATCTGGAAGAAATGCAGTAATAAGCTGTTAAAAAACAGTATGGGATCAAATCCCATACTGTTTTTTATTTCAGGTTCTATTTATAAACTTTCTGAAATTATGATTTTTTATGAGCGAAAAGCAGGAGAAAACAGATAGAAAGCGAATAATATAAAAATTATACTTGTATTTATGCAGAGGAGAAGTTTGATGAAAGAGAATGTTTTGAAACAAATCAGGGGTTCAGAGCAGGTGATGCTGCAATTACTGGAAGAATTGGTGAATATTGATTCAGGTGCCGACGCTTTGGAGGGTATAAACGCAGTAGCACAGAAAATAGGCGCTTTTTTGGCAGAACTGGGGTTTACGGTAGAATATCTGGAAACCGAAGGCGCGCCTGTGCAGCTGCTGGCGAAGAAACCGCAGCCCGGTAAAAAGCAGGTGCTGTTTTCAGGACACATGGATACGGTGTTCAACAAAGGGACAGCGGCAGCCCGTCCGTTCAGGCTGGAAAACGGCAGAGCCTACGGACCGGGCGTACTGGATATGAAGGGTGGCCTGGTCATGGCTTTGTATGTGATCAAGGCACTGTTGGAGAATGGCTGGCAGGATACAGATCTGACTGTTTTGCTGTGTGGCGATGAAGAAATGTCACATCCGCTGACAGACGCTGTGGAGCAGTTCAAAAAAGCCGGCGCCGGCAAGGATGCTGTTTTTAATCTGGAATTCGGACGTGTCGACGGCAGCGTCGTTACAGGACGTAAAGGTACTACCAGACCGACGCTGGTAGTGGAAGGCATTGCCGCGCACTCCGGTAACGAGCCGGAAAAGGGGGCCAGCGCCATTTTAGAGCTGGCCCGGAAAACTGTGGCAATCCATGCGCTCAATAATTTTGAACTGGGCACGACCTATAATGTGGGTGTGTTTAACGGCGGCACTATGGCCAATATCATTGCTGATAAAGCGATCGGCGAGGTAGATGTACGTTTTAAGACGATAGCCGAAGCGGAAAAATCTATCGCCGATGTACAGCGGATCGTTGAAACTAATTATGTGCCTAATACCAAAACTACGGTAACGGGCAATGTGATCAAGTTCATGCCCTTTGAAACTACGCCCGGAGTACAGCGGCTGTATGAACACTATGCCAGCCGGGCAGCGGCACTGGGGCTGCCCAAGCCGGGTCAGCAGTATGTGGGCGGCGCTTCTGACGCCTGCTGGCCGGCACTGACAGGCGCGCCGACTTTGTGCGGCGTAGGTCCCTGCGGTATTGGCGCTCATAGTGACAGCGAGTATATCGAGGTAGCGAGCTTAACGGAAAGGGCCCTGCTTTTGGCAAGCTGTATTATGGAACTGGATAAATTATAAGCAAAAAGACGAGTCGATAAGACTCGTCTTTTATTTTAAGTATGGTTTAGTTTTTTCCAAAAAATATTTCCAAATCGCTATCTACATCAGAGATCCCGGCAATACCAAAGGTTTCAACTAAGACTTTGGCAACGTTAGGCGAGAGAAAGGCTGGCAGAGTAGGACCGAGATGAATATTTTTGACGCCGAGGGCAAGCAGTGCCAGAAGAACGATAACAGCTTTTTGTTCGTACCAGGCGATATTATAAACAATAGGCAGCTGGTTGATATCAGCCAGGCCAAAAACTTCTTGCAGCTTGAGCGCGATTAGTGCCAGTGAATAGGAGTCGTTGCATTGGCCTGCGTCTAAAACACAGGGGATTCCGCCGATGTCTCCGAGCGGCAGCTTATTATATTTGTATTTGGCGCAGCCGGCGGTCAGGATAACAGTATCCTGCGGCAGGGCTTTGGCGAAATCAGTATAGTAATTACGGGAGGGGCTGCGTCCGTCACAGCCTGCCATAACGACAAATTTTTTGATGCTGCCGCTTTTGACTGCGTCAACGATTTTATCTGCCAGAGCGAGGACCTGATGATGTGCAAACCCGCCTACAAGTTCGCCGCTTTCCAGCTGAGTTGGCGGCGGGCACTTTTTAGCATGTTCGATAAGAGCAGAGAAATCTTTCTTTTCTCCAATTTCACCGGCAATATGTTTGCAGCCGGAAAAACCTGCCGAGCCGGTAGTATAGACACGGTCTTTATAGCTGTCCTTGGGCGGCACGAGACAATTGGTAGTCAGAAGGATCGGACCGTTGAAGGCTTCGAATTCTTCTTTTTGTTTCCACCAGGCGTTGCCGTAGTTGCCTGCAAAATGAGGATATTTTTTGAAGGCTGGATAATAGTGCGCAGGCAGCATTTCAGAATGGGTATAAACATCAACGCCAGTGTTTGCAGTTTGTTCCAGCAGCATTTCCAAATCACGCAGGTCGTGTCCGGAAATAAGGATCGCGGGATTGCTTCTGACGCCAAGCTCAACTTTTGTGATCTCAGGATTGCCATAAGTTGAAGTGTTGGCAGTATCAAGCAGAGCCATGACTTTGACGCCAAAGCTGCCAGTTTCCAAGACCAGGGCCGTCAGGTCATCGGCAGTCAAACTGTCGTCTAAGGTTTTTGCTAAAGCCTGCTGCAAGAAAGTATCAATAGCTGCATCGGCGTAGCCCAGAATGTTAGCGTGCTTGTTGTAAGCTGCCATACCCTTTAAGCCGTAGAGCGTCAGCTCGCGCAGACTGCGCAGGTCTTCGTTTTCGGTAGTCAGAACACCGACGGCAGCTGCTTTTAAGGTTCTTTCTTCTGCCGTACGATATTGCCAGACTGCGGCAGCGCTCAGTTCTGTAGTATCATGGAGCTGCTCAAGCAGTTCGTCACGGCTGGACAGAGTCTCGTTGATTCTGTCGATGAAACGGTCATCATCAAAATTGGCATTAGTGATTGTCATAAACAGGTTAGTGGTGATCAGACGGTCAATAGCTGCTGGTATTGCTTTGCCTTCTGCCCGCAGGCGGGTAGTTATTTCAGAAAGTCCTTTAGTTACATAGATCAGCAGATCCTGCAGATTGGCAGTTTGAGGTTTTTTACCGCAGACCCCGCCAAACATACAACCTTTATTGCCGGCTGTTTCCTGACATTGAAAACAAAACATTTTCGGTTCCATAATATCACTCCTTATAATTCTGGAGATTTTCTTCTCCGTTATTTGGGCCGTTGATATAACGGCAGAGCAGACGATTGCTTCTTTCATGCTTATGATATTATAATTGCCATTTAAAGTAAGTTGTATTTACAACGAAAATAGATTTCTTTAGTACCAAAATAGTTGTTTAAAAAAAATAGGCTGCTGCTTGCTATTATAGAGAGTATTAGAAAATTACCACCGCTGGCTTAGCCAACGGTGGTAATTTTTTTAGCACTGTTGCCTGTATGTGCTGAGGTCAGCAAATAGCGGGCGGACAGCTTGCTGGCCGACTGCGTACTGGTTAACGCGGC
>UQZN01000016.1 GCA_900545535.1 uncultured Phascolarctobacterium sp. | reverse complement strand
CGCGTATCCGCAGGCCAGACTGTTGGTACCGGCGACGTTATGATCGTAATGTAATACAAACCATATGAGGGGCTTTCGAAAAGAAGGCCTCTCAACTAAATAATTTGTAGGAGGAAATTATGGAAGCATTTGTAGTTGCTTTACAATCCGTATGGGCTGATAGCGGTTTCTCCGCTTTCACCATGGGTAATGCCATCATGATGTTGGTTGGTATTGTTCTTTTATATTTAGCTATTGGTAAAGGTTTTGAACCTTTGCTGCTTTCGCCGATTGCCTTCGGCTGTTTATTGGCAAACGTTCCTAAAACAGGTTTTGAGGATCAACCAGGTGTTATGCAGGTAATTCTTTATGGTATCAATCATGAAATTTTCCCGCCGTTGATTTTCTTGGGCGTAGGTGCGATGACAGACTTTGGCCCGTTGATCGCTAACCCGAAAACCTTGCTTCTGGGTGCAGCTGCTCAGGCAGGTGTATTCATTTCCTTGCTGGGCGCTATGATGCTTGGTTTTACTATTCAGGAAGCATCTGCTATTGGCATCATCGGTGGTGCTGACGGCCCGACTGCTATCTATCTGGCAGCCAAAATGGCTCCTAACCTGTTAGGCGCGATCGCAGTAGCAGCATATTCATATATGTCATTGGTTCCTTTGATCCAACCGCCTATCATGAAACTTTGCACTACTGAAGCAGACCGTAAAATCGTTATGGAACAATTGCGTCCTGTTTCCCATTTTGAAAAAATCGTATTCCCGATTGCTACAACTATCGTTATCAGCTTGTTGCTCCCGCCTGTAACTGCTTTGATCGGCATGTTGATGCTGGGCAACCTGTTCAAAGAAGCTGGCTGTCTGGACCGTCTTTCTGACACCGCACAGAATGCTTTGATGAACATTGTAACCATCATGCTGGCAACTGGTACTGGTTTGACTATGAAGGCAGATTCTTTCCTGAATTATCAAACTATTTTGATCATCTGCCTTGGCCTGGTTGCATTTGCAGCCGGTACTTTTGCTGGCGTTGTCTTTGGTAAAATCATGTGTATTGTTGACGGCGGTAAAACTAATCCGCTTATCGGTTCCGCTGGTGTATCCGCAGTTCCGATGGCAGCACGTGTATCTCAGATAGTTGGTCAGAAAGCTAATCCTGCTAACTTCCTGCTCATGCACGCCATGGGTCCGAACGTAGCCGGTGTTATTGGTACCGCAGTTGCTGCAGGCGCAATGCTTGCAATGATCGGTCCTGTAAAATAATTGTCATTATGGATAATAGAAATAGGTGCACATTGAGTGTGCACCTATTTTTTTTGGAAAAACGCATAAGTGATCATTATTGAGTAACTCAAAGACGTGTGAACAAAATTGATGGTCATTGATAAAACAGGACGTAAAAGCAATAAAGCAGGTTGCCTTAGAGCATTCAAAAATATTTTTGTTTTTGATCATACTTCCTGAGTGGAAATAAAAATATAAGTGTGATAAAAATAGTATTAATGTACTATAATAATATACGTCGATGTCAAAAAAAGTGTAAATTAAGTGAAACTTACACTTTCAAAATTGGACGCAGAGTGGTATAATGAAGCATAAGGTGTTGCAAGAAAATTCATAGAAAGCAACGCCTAAGTTCTTTAAAAAACATTCTTTGTTTTGATATACGCGCCCCGAACGCGCTGTATATAAAATTATTTTTAAAAGGAGGAATTATAATGTCCCCAGCAGTAAAATGTCTCATTCTTCTGGCTGTTGTTGCATTGTTATTTGTAACCGAACTCATTCCGCTTGCAGTAACAGCTATGGGCGGCGCAATCGCGTGCGGCCTGTTAGGTTTCATCCCTGCTAAATCAGTATTCTCTGGTTTGTCAAACTCCACAGTAGTACTTTTCGCAGGTATGTTTGTTGTCGGTGCAGCTATGTTCTATACTGGCCTTGCACAAAAAATCGGTAATACTGTAGTTCATTTCTGCGGTACTAGCGAAAACAGTTTGATGTTTGGTTTAATGTTTGTTGGTGCTGCTTTGTCTTCCGTATTATCCAACACTGGTACTGCAGCTTGCCTGCTGCCGGTTGCTTTGGGCATCTGCTCTGCAGCAAAGATCCCTGCTTCCCGTCAATTGATGCCTTTGGCATTCGCCTGCGGCCTCGGCGGTATCATCACTATGGTTGGTACTCCTCCGAATATCATCGCTAACGGCGCTTTAGAAGCAGCTGGTATTGCTAACAAATTTGGTTTCTTCGAATTTGCCTGGATCGGTATTCCTGTAACCTTGGCTGGTATCATCTACATGATGTTCCTGGGCAAATATCTGCTTCCGAAAGCTGAATTGGATGCTGATCAGGAAATCGAGCAGGAAGTTGAAGCTAATGAAACTTCTTCTTCCAAACAAATCGTTTCCGGCATTATTTTGTTGCTCGTAGTTTTAACTATGGCTATCGGTATCAAAGGCGTAACTTTGGAAATGGCTGCTATCATCGGTGCGATTGTTTGCGTACTGACTGGCTGCTTAACTGAGAAACAGGCTTATGCATCTATCGACTGGGTAACCATCTTCCTGTTTGCAGGTATGATGCCTGTATCCACTGCAATGGATAAAACCGGCGCAGGTAAATTGATTGCTGAATGGACTGTTGGTCTGATGGGCGGTTCTCCGTCTCCGTTAGTAGTTACCGCTGTATTGTTCATTCTGTCTTGCGGCCTGACCCAATTTATGTCCAACACTGCATCTGCAGCTTTGCTGTGCCCGATCGGTGTTGCTATCTCCAAACAATTGGGCGCTGACCCGAAAGCAGTATTGATGGCGATCGCAGTTGCAGCATCCTGTGCATTTGCATCTCCGGTAGGTACTCCTCCGAACACTTTGGTGCTTGGCCCTGGCGGTTACAAATTTATGGACTATGTTAAAGCAGGTACCGGTCTCGTTATCGTATCCTTTATCGTATCCCTGGTTGTAATTCCTATCGTATGGCCTTTCTTCCCTGGCAAATAATTTGTTGGGCGAATAAGAAAACGTTAATATTGCAAAAGCAATAAATTAAACAGGCGTGATAATTATCACGCCTGTTTTTTTATGTTTTAGCTATGAATAAAAAACTGCTGAAAAAGCCTCTAAATAGTATAAATATGCACAACAAAGACAGTTAACAAAATTTGAAGTTTTTTGTTATAGGGAAAATGTGAAAAAATCTTGAAAAAAATTGGCTTATCTGTTACACTTGTTACTGTAAGCTGTTAATTAAATTTTGTTAATGATTTTGTAATTAAAGATAAGTTTGTCGATAATATACAAAAAATAGCAAAATTAATCATTTTAGCTTACATATATAATAGGAAGTAATTTGTTGCTATCCTAAAACATTTTTAAATTTTTTGAAGGAGGATTCTCATGTCTCAAGCAGTAAAATGTCTTATTATGTTGGCTGTTATTGCGTTATTATTTGTAACCGAACTCATCCCGCTTGCAGTAACGGCTATGGGTGGCGCAATCGCGTGCGGCCTGTTAGGTTTTATCCCTGCTAAATCAGTATTCTCTGGTTTGTCTAACTCCACAGTAGTACTTTTTGCAGGTATGTTCGTAGTTGGCGCGTCTATGTTTTATACTGGTCTGGCTCAGAAAATTGGTACTTCGATCGTTAAAATTTCTGGCACTGGTGAAAACAGCCTGATGTTTGGTATTATGCTTGTTGGTGCTGCTTTGTCTGCTGTGTTATCCAACACTGGTACTGCAGCTTGCCTGCTGCCGGTTGTACTTGGTATCTGCTCTGCAGCAAAGATTCCTGCTTCCCGTCAGTTGATGCCTTTGGCATTCGCCTGCGGCCTCGGCGGTATCATCACTATGGTTGGTACTCCTCCGAACATCATTGCTAACGGCGCTTTACAGGCAGCTGGTATGAAAGAACAGTTTGGTTTCTTCGAATATGCCTGGATCGGTATTCCTGTAACTTTAGCTGGTATGGTTTACATGATGTTCCTGGGCAAATATCTGCTCCCGAACAAACAAATCGATGCTGATCAGGAAATCGAACAGGAAGTTGAAGCTAACGAAACTTCTGCTTCTAAGCAAATTGTTTCCGCTATTATCTTGCTGTGCGTAGTTTTAACTATGGCTATCGGCATTCCTGGTGTATCTTTGGAAATGGCAGCTATTATGGGCGCTATTATTGCCGTACTGACTGGCTGCTTAACTGAGAAACAGGCTTATGCATCTATTGACTGGGTAACCATCTTCCTGTTCGCAGGTATGATGCCTGTGTCTACTGCAATGGACAAAACCGGCGCTGGTAAAATGATCGCTGAATGGACTGTCAGCTTGATGGGCGGTTCTCCGTCTCCGTTAGTAGTTACCGCGATCCTCTTTATCCTGTCCTGTGGCTTGACCCAATTTATGTCCAACACTGCGTCCGCAGCTCTGCTGTGCCCGATCGGTATCGCTATCTCCCAGCAATTGGGTGCTGACCCGAAAGCAGTATTGATGGCAATTGCAGTTGCAGCATCCTGCGCATTTGCATCTCCGGTAGGTACTCCTCCGAATACTTTGGTGCTTGGCCCTGGCGGTTACAAATTCATGGACTATGTTAAAGCAGGTACCGGTCTTGTTATCGTATCCTTTATCGTATCTCTGGTTGTAATTCCTATCGTATGGCCTTTCTTCCCCGGCAACTAATTCTTGGCGGAGAAATAGAAAATTTTATAGTATGAAGTATATTAAAACAGGCGTGGTCTTCACGCCTGTTTTTTGATATCCGGTTTGTGAATTTTTTTAGATGAAAGCCCTTAGAGTGTATCCTTTAGAGCAAAAATTTGTTATAATAAGAAATGGTCTAAAGGTGCAGTCCGTACTTGGATAATAGATGATGAAGGGATTGTTTTGTTTGAACGAAATATACAGAGAAGAATCTCAGGTCAGCGATCGCAGGATGCAGATATCTTACGGCGGTCTGGCTGTTATTACTATCTTGTGGATTTATGAAGGCTATCGTTATATGAATACAGGCTATTTTAGCCCTTTAGGCTGGGGCTTTAATATTTTATTTCTGATGATGTGGATCTGGCGCGTTATTTTCAAGTATACGTATATTTTGCGTGAGGGTGAAATGGAGATCATCAGCCACGGCGTGGGGATCAAACGCAGTTTTAAAGTGGATCTGACAAAAACAGAAAGTTATACGAATAAATACATTAAAAGCTTTTTCAGAAAGACTAAGATCCGTCACTATATCCACAGGTATTCTTCGGTCGATCCTAATGAGCAGCGTTTATTAGTGTTTACTGAAGGTAAAGATAATAAGAAACTGGCAGGCATTATTTTTAAGTGCAGTGAAAAATTTTTGCGTGAGCTGCGGAGACAGATGCCTGATAAATTTTTAAACTTAAACTGAGTTAGCAGGAAAGGATGAACGCAATGGAAGCATTGGTAAATGTAGATAGTTCTTTGATTTGTGCACGCATCATTCAAGTTTTTGTCGGCGCTTTTTTTTATATTTTCGTGATTGCCAAGGCAGTTGGCTCGGAAAACAAAGCCAAATGGTTTAAAAGAAGAATGTCGTATACTTTTTTTAACCGCCGGGGAATTTTTGGGGAATATATTAATTTTGGTTATCCTGTCACCTGGCAGGGGGCTGCTATTTTTCTTGCTATTTATGGCGTTATTTTTGGATTTGGCTATTGGTATGTTTTCGTACATGCTTATTGATTAAGGAGAGTATTTATGGCGCAAATGAGAGCTGAGCTTGTAGGCCTGGTGCTTGAGAAGCATGGCGAAAGAGCAAAAATAAAGCTTGATAAAGATAAAAGCAAAGGGGATAAAGTACCCAAATATTTAGAGGCCTGGTGTCCGATCAATGCCAAAGTAGGAGATGTGGTCGGCATTGAATATCAGGAAATGAACAAGCGTAAAATGCAGATGGTTCTATATGGATTTCCGGTTTTGGCAGTAATTGCTGGAGCTGTTTTTGGTAACAGTATCGCGATTTTTTTTGGTATGGACAAAACCATGCCCATGATGTTAGGCGTTGTTATCTGGCTGTTGATCGCCGTTAATTATGCGCGCATTTTTAAACGTGATGCAGTTCGTGAAGGGGTGCAGCCGGTGGTCGTAGAAATAGAAGCGCCTGATCCGATAGTTTTTGATGACAGTAAGGATGAAAGTGAAAAGAAACAGGAGATGAACTGATGCGGGTAAGGTTAGCGTCCGGTTCTCCCCGGCGGTTAGAATTATTGCACCAGATGGGGGCTGAGGTCGATGTCTGTACCAGTAATTTTGCTGAAGTCAATGGCAATAACGCTGAAAAAGTTGTAGCTGCTAATGCCTTGGGCAAAGGCCGTGTAGTCGCTGAAAAGCTGGGTACTGAAATCCCGGTGATCGCTGCTGATACGGTGGTTGTTCTGGAGCAGGAAATAATGGGTAAACCGGCTGATCGCAGCGAAGCAGCAGCTATGCTGCGCAAATTGTCCGGCAGAATGCACCGCGTTTTAACAGGCGTTGCAGTTTTTTATAATGACCGGGAACAGGTCGAAGTAGCAGAGACTAAAGTTTGGTTCAGAAGCCTGTCTGAGGCTGAGATCCTTGCTTATACGGCTACAGGGGAACCTTTGGACAAGGCTGGCGCCTATGGTATTCAGGGGCGCGGGGCTATTTTAGTTGAAAAAATAGAAGGCTGTTATAATAACGTCGTGGGGTTGCCGCTCACCCGCTTGTATCAAATGATGGCACAAATTGGAGTGAGAGGCTTTTGAGCCAGTGTATAAAAGAGTTATCTTTGGAGGACAGGCCCCGTGAAAAATTAGTGCAGCGGGGAGCTGCAGGGTTAAGTAATTCGGAGCTTTTAGCTATCTTGATCCGTACCGGTACACAAAAGCGTTCTGCTTTAAGAATAGCGGAAGAGCTGACTGCTTCTGGTGGCCTGTATCAAAATATAGCCTGCGCGCACAGCGTGGCAGAGCTGTCTAAGGTAAATGGATTAGGTACTGCGAAAGCTGCAACGATCCTGGCTGCTTTGGAATTAGGCAAGCGTATTGCAGCAGCGAAAAGACAGACTAAGCCGAAAATAGAATCGCCGCAAAAAGGCGCGGAGATACTTCTGCCAAGATTGCGGTATGAACGGCATGAAAAATTTCTGGTGTTATTGTTAGACAGTAAAAATCAGGTTATAAGGACAGAGCAGATTTCAGAGGGCTCTGTCAACAGTTCGGTTGTGCATCCCCGGGAAGTGTTTGCTCCGGCATTGCTTTACCACGCTGCCGCTATTTTGGTAGCACATAACCATCCTTCCGGAGATCCTAAACCCAGTCAGGAAGATAAAGAGCTTACTCGCAGCCTGGCAGAGACCGGTATAATTATGGGAATTCCGCTGATTGACCACCTGGTTATTGGCGATGGAATATTTTTTAGTTTTAGAGAGCAAGGTTATTTAGATAAATGAGGTGTTGAAGAATGTTTGGTATTTTTAAAAGTTTTGCTCATGATATGGGGATCGATTTGGGGACTGCTAACACTTTGGTACATGCCAAAGGCAAGGGGATCATTATCAGGGAACCTTCTGTAGTTGCGGTTGACAAAGAGAATAAAGAAGTATTGGCCATTGGTGCCGAAGCTAAGCAGATGATCGGCCGCACTCCCGGGCATATCGTGGCTATTCGTCCCATGAAGGACGGCGTTATTGCTGATTTTGATATTACGCAGTCAATGCTTAAATATTTTATTAAAAAAGCTATTGGCAAACATTCTTTAATACGTCCCCGCATTGTTGTCGGTGTGCCTTCAGGGGTCACGGAAGTTGAAAAACGCGCGGTCATCGATGCTACAGTGCAGGCTGGCGCCAGAGAGGCATATCTGATCGAAGAACCAATGGCAGCTGCTATTGGCGCGGGGCTGCCGGTGCAGGAGGCAACGGGCAGCATGGTCGTTGATATTGGCGGCGGCACCTGCGAGGTAGCGGTAATTTCTTTAGGAGGTATCGTTATCAGCCGTTCTATTCGTACTGGTGGCGACGCTATGGATGATGCCATTGTGCGATATATCAGAAAAACATTCAGCCTGCTGATTGGTGAGCGTACGGCTGAAGAAATAAAAATCACTATTGGCACGGCGATGGAGCTTGAAGAAGCAACGGAAATGGAAATTCGCGGGCGCGACCTGGTGACCGGGTTGCCTAAAAACCTGCTGATCAATGCAAACCAGGTTTGCGAGGCTTTAAGCGAACCTGTGGCCAATATTGTCGACGCTGTACGTAATACTCTGGAGAGAACTCCGCCGGAGCTGGCGGCCGATATTATGGATCGCGGTATCGTTATGACCGGCGGTTCTTCTTTGCTGAGAAATCTTGACCGTTTGTTGAGTAAAGAAACGGGTATGCCGGTGTATGTTTCTGATGATGCTTTATCCTGTGTCGCTTTGGGTACTGGCATTGCGGTTGAAAATGTAGATGTTTATAAAAAAGGCTTTATGGCGTCTAATAATAAATAAAGGCTGAAAGATTATTGTGAGTAAGAAAAAAATGAGCCTGCTTCTGAGCGTAATAGCATTAGTGGCACTGATGGCTTTAGCTGTTGATGGAAGAGTACGTTTCCCGGTGCTGAACAGAATGGTAATTGCCGTGCTGAGTCCTGTCAACAGCGGCGTTCAGACAATCACAGGCGCGGCTTCTTCTTTGGGAAATAAGCTGAAAGCTGTTACGACAATGGAAGCAGAAAACGAGCAATTAAAAAAAGAGAATGCTGAATTGCGCCGGGCTAATATAGCTATGGCTGAGTTCTATGCCGAAAATCAGCGCCTGAAGAAGCTTTTGCAGTATAAAGAGCAGTCGCCTGAACAGAAACTGCTGCCGGCAAAAGTTGTCGGACGGAACATGGGCGATCTGCAGGATGTGGTAATAATTGACCGCGGATCTGCAGATGGCGTAGACAAAGAGATGGCTGTAGTTACAGGCGATGGCATCGTCGGTTTGGTAGAAGAAGTTTATCCCGATGCCGCTAAGGTCATGCTCATTACCAGCAGCCGCTGTAAGATAGGGGCCAGGATTTTGCGGGCTGATTCCAGGGCCGTAGGCGTTATCTGCGGAAAAAGTATGGAAAATCTGCCTTTATCAATGGAGCATTTGCCAAGGGAAGCGGATGTAAGAAAAGGTGATGTCGTTATTACCAGCGGGTTCAGCGGCAGGCATCCGGCCGGGCTGGTAATAGGAACAGTAAGAGAAACCAGTCCTGAGGCGGCGGGACTTTTGCTGAATGCCGATGTCGATCCTGCTGTTGACAGCAGTAAGGTTGAGGAAGTCTTTGTTGTGACCGGTTATAATAATCCGGCGGCAATAAGTAAACTAAATAGTAATACCGAAGGGGGACAGGCACAATGAGGAAACTGATTTGGCCCGTCCTGTTTCTGTTCTGTTTGTCTTTACAGATGAGCCTGCCGCAAACTCAGTGGTTCAAATTTGATTTGCCGCTGCTGCTTATTTACTGCTACGCTATGCTGAGAGGCGCGGTAGCCGGCGGTATAGCCGGGTTTATTACTGGCCTGCTGCAGGATATTCTGACCGGCGGTGTTTTTGGTTTTCATATCCTGACCAGAACTGCTGTAGGTTATTATGCAGGCTATACTAAAGAAAAGGTTTTTAAAGACAGTATGTTTTATAATATCATTGCCGTGGGCGCTATAACCCTGGTTTTACGCTGCTGCTATTTTATTCTGCAGATTATCATGGCTAAAGGCTTTAGCGTTTTACTGTTTGAACTGGCTCTGGAGGAAGCGCTTGCTTATTGCCTGGGAAATATTATTTTTGTGATCCCGCTGTATCTGCTGACTGAAAAAATGCAGAAATGGATAGAGCTGGATGATGGATTGCATTAAACAAAGGAGGTCAAATCGTGCTGAACAAAAAATACGCGCGCCGCTTGGAAGTCATGCTGGCAGCAGCAGTATGCATATTTTTGATTTTGCTCGGCAGAATGGCCTATTTGCAGCTTTATAAAGGCGACTATTATGGCAGTCAGGCAGACGGTAACAGATTGCGCAGAACAAAAATCACGGCGCCGCGGGGACTGTTTTTTGATTACAAAGGGCAGGAGCTGGTCAATAATCTGCCAGGTTATGCCGTGGCCTTGCAGCGTCAGGGGCAGATGGACAACGAAAAAGTGATCGGGATACTGGCAGAAATATTGAATATGCCGGAAGAACAGATCAGAAAACGTATCGCTGCCAACCAAAACAGTTATGAGCCTGTTCGGTTAAAAAGCAACGTTTCACCTGAGATCGTGACCAAGATAGAAGAACGCAGGCTGGAATTACCGGGAGTTTTACTGGAATTGCAGCCGATCCGCAATTATTTGTATAAAGAACTGGCTGTCCATGCTTTGGGCTATGTGGGCGAGGCCAGTGAATATGATATTACCGAAGGCGCCTACAAAGGAATGCCGGGCGGTAGTATTGTTGGTAAATTTGGTATTGAAAAAACTTTTGACAAAATGATCCGCGGGATAGACGGCAGCTTTGACGAGGAGGTAGACGTTGCCGGTAATGTCGTCAAGCAGCTGGGGCAGCGTGATCCGGTACCTGGTAAAAGTTTGCAGCTGACCATCGATAAAGATCTGCAGATGGTCATGGAAAAAGCTGTTGACGAACAGCTGGCCTATCTGCGGTCAAGCGGTATCGCCCCGAATGCCAGGGCGGCGGCAATTGTAGCGATCGATCCGCGCAGCGGAGCTGTAAGAGCTATGGTAAGCAGGCCGGCGTTTGACCCGAATCTTTTTGTCAACGGGATATCGGAAAAAGATTGGCAGGTCATCAATAATGACCCGAATTATCCTATGGGCAATAAAGTTATATCCGGTGAGTATCCTCCGGGATCTACATTCAAGATCATCACCGGCACGGCGGCGCTGGAGCTTGGCAAGGTAACGCCGGAAGAATTGATTTTTGACTCCGGGCAGCACTGGCTGGTGCCGATGGGCAATGCTGGCGGTGAAGCTTTGGGCTGGATCAATTTTCAGCAGGCTTTAAGTATGTCGGATAACGTATACTTTTATGAAATGGGTAACAGGCTGGGTATCGATAATCTGGTTGAATTTGCGCGTAAATTCGGCATGGGCAAAAAGACAGGTATCGAACTGGAAGGTGAGGCATCAGGTCTGCTGCCGACACCGGAAAATAAACGTAAGATTTTTACAGGCGAGGATTGGACACTGGGCGATACTTTTAACGCTTCTATCGGTCAGGGCATAGACCTGGCAACTCCGCTGCAGATTGCCGTGATGATGAGCTGCGTCGCCGGCGGGGGCATTTATCACCAGCCTTATCTGGTAGATAAAGTGCTTAACAATGACGGCAGTGTTTTTGAAGTGCGTAAGCATCAGGAGCCATATGCTTTGGGGGTATCACAAAAAACTCTGGACCTGATCAAGCAGGGGCTGATGGGTGTAACGCAGCCGGGAGGAACGGCTTCTTACTTTGCCAATCTGCCTAAAGCAATGGCTGCTAAAACAGGTACGGCAGAAAATCCGCATGGCCGGGATCATGGCCTGTTTGTTGCTTATGGACCTGTGGACGCGCCGGAACTGGTTGTTGCCGCAGTTGTTGAGCAGGGCAGCTTTGGTTCCACTTCTGCAGGGCCGATCGTCTATAAAGTGTTTGAAGAATGGTTTAGAGAAGAAGGTTTGATTCCGCCGCAGGCGGTAAAGTAAGCAGAACCTGCAGAAAGGACAGCAAATGCAGCAAAACAGATATTTTCGCAATTTAGACTGGTGGCTGGTCATTGCTATTTTAGGCCTGGTCGGCATAGGTATCTGCCTGATCGCCAGTGCCACTCACTCTTTTGCCGTAGCTACAGGCAAAGCCTGGCATGTTGAACGTCAAAGCCTGTTTTTAATGATTGATCTGGCGCTGGTTATCTTTTCGCTGCGCTTCGACTATCGGCTGCTCAAAGATATTGCAACCCCGTTATACATCTTTAATATCGTGCTGCTTTTGGCGGTGATGTTTTTGGGGCACAGCCAACTGGGTGCCCAAAGATGGATCCAGATCGGGCCGCTGAGTATCCAGCCATCTGAATTTTCCAAAGCGATAATGATAGTGTGCCTGGCAGCATTTTTAAATAAAAGACTGGAAACACTGGATAGTTTTACTGATTATTTGCCCGCTATGGCCTATGTATTTTTTCCTTTCGTGCTGGTTATGAAGCAGCCTGATCTTGGCACATCACTGGTTTTTATGGCCATTTTGCTGGGGATGCTGCTCATCAGCGGCTTTAAGGTCAAATGGCTGATGTATATGGGCGGAGCGCTTATTGCTTTGATGCCTGCCCTGTGGCATATTTTAAAAGAATATCAAAAAAACCGGATCAGGGTCTTTTTAAATCCGGAACTCGACCCTTTTGGTGCCGGTTATCATGTTATCCAATCTAAAATAGCTATTGGTTCAGGACTGCTGGCAGGTAAAGGCTGGTTTTTGGGTACCCAGAGCCAGCTCAACTTTCTGCCCGAAAATCATACGGATTTTATTTTTGCCGTTGCTGGTGAAGAATTTGGTTTTATTGGTATTCTTGTTATTTTGTTATTATATCTGATCGTTATTTGGCGCGGGCTGACTATTGCCCTGAACGCTGAAGACGACTTTGGTACCTTGCTGGCAGTAGGGATAACTTTTATGTTTATGTTCCACGTGCTGGTAAATATTGGTATGACCGCGGGAATTATGCCTGTTACAGGTGTGCCGCTGCCGTTTATGAGTTATGGGGTAAGCTCGCTGACTACGAATATGCTGTTGGCCGGTTTGCTGCTGAACATCAATATGCGGCGTCAACAGCTGCAATTTTAAAGGAGGAACGGCATGGGAAAAGAATTAACGATTGATATACTCAGCAGTGTGCAGAAACCTGCCCGTTATACAGGCGGAGAATTTAACAGTATTGTCAAAAGCCCGGAGGAAACCGAAGTAAGTATTGCTTTGGCATTTCCTGATATTTATGAAGTGGGTATGAGTTATCTGGGCTTTAAAATCTTATACCATATTTTGAACAGCGAAAACGGCGTCGCTGCAGAACGGGTCTATGCTCCCTGGGTGGATATGGAAGCGCAGATGCGTGCCAATGCTATTCCGCTGCGAACTTTGGAAACAGAAAAAGTACTGCGGGATTTTGATTTTGTGGGCTTTACTCTGCAATATGAGCTTTCTTATACTAATATTCTCAATATGCTAGATTTGGGGCAGATCCCTGTGCAGACCAGGGAACGGACGGAAAAAGATCCGTTCGTCATCGTTGGCGGGCCCTGCGTCTATAATCCCGAACCTCTGGCTGATTTTTTTGATCTTGCGATTGTCGGTGAAGGCGAAGAAGTGATCGTTGAACTGATGGATGCTTATAAAAAATGGCAGCGGGAAGGCAAACCTGGCGGCCGACTGGGGTTTCTTGAACTTGCAGTGCAGATCAAGGGCATTTATGTACCGTCGTTCTATGACGTTACTTATAACGAAGATGGAACGGTAGCAGCAGTTGTTCCTAACCGCAGCTGTGCTCCTGCGGCCGTTGAAAAACGGGTGATCAGTGATATGGGTACTGTCGATTATCCGACGTCGCCGATCGTGCCCTTTGGGGAAATCGTCCACGACAGGATCATGCTGGAAGTTTTTCGCGGCTGCAGCCGTGGCTGCCGTTTCTGCCATGCGGGGATGGTCTATCGTCCGGTACGTGAACGCAGGCCCGAACTTTTAAAAGAACTGGCGCGTCAGCTGGTGGATAATACAGGTTATAACGAAATTTCGCTGGTATCTTTAAGCACGGCCGATTATTCCTGCCTGGGGCCGATGATACACGAGATGATCGAAGAATTTAAAGACGAAAAGGTCAGCGTATCGCTGCCTTCTCTGCGGATCGACAGTTTTTCTGTTGATCTGGCTAAAGAAGTACAGGCTGTGCGTAAAAGCGGTCTGACTTTTGCACCGGAAGCCGGCAGCCAGAGGATGCGCGACGTGATCAATAAAGGCGTCACAGAAGCAGATCTGATGAATGCAGTAGGGGCGGCTTTTGCTTCTGGCTGGTCGTCAGTAAAATTATATTTTATGATAGGCTTGCCCGGTGAAACTGACGAGGACGTGCTGGCGATCGCCAAACTGGCTAAAGCAGTACAATATAAATACCAGGAAGTTACCGGACGCCGCGGCGCAAAAGTAACAGTGAGCGCTTCTTCCTTTGTGCCGAAACCGTATACACCCTTTCAATGGGTGCCGCAGGATGATATAGCCGAACTGCGGCGGAAGCAATTTTTACTGAAGGATGCGCTTAAGGTAAAAAATATCACCTTCCAATATCATGATTCAGTGACCAGCGTAATGGAAGCTGTTTTCGCAAGAGGAGACCGCCGTTTAGGCAAGGCCCTGTATCTGGCCTGGCAGCGCGGTGCGAAGTTTGACGGTTGGAGCGAGCATTTTTCTTATGACCGCTGGCTGGAAGCGCTGCAGGACGCAGGTTTGACCAAAGAGTTTTATATAGGACGTGAACGTGGAGCTGCGGAACTATTCCCCTGGGAACATATCCAGCCTGCCGTAGCGCGTAGTTTTCTGCGTCGGGAATACGAAAAAGCCCTGGCGGAAGAACTGACCCATGATTGCCGTCATGGTACCTGTACCGGCTGTGGCGTTTGCCAGAAGCTGGGCGTAAAAATAATCGACTGGAAAGAGCAGGGTTTAGTATGAAATTAAGGATGCAGATAACTAAGGAGAAAGAAATACGTTTTATTTCCCATTTAGAATATGTGCGGACTATAGAAAGAGCTATACGGCGCGCTAAATTACCTGCTGCCTATTCCGAAGGCTTCAATCCGCACTTAAAGTTTTCGCTGGCGTCGGCGCTTGGCGTCGGGGTCGTCAGCATGGCTGAATTTGTGGAGATCGAGCTGGCTGAACCGATGGAAGCAGCTGAGGCAGTGCGGAAAATGACGGCGGCTTTGCCACGGGGAATACGTATCCTGGCGGCCGACGTTACGGCTAATAACGCGCCGGCGTTGATGGCTTCTGCTGGCGGCGCAGAGTATATTGTGACACTGCCTTATGACGGCGGGTATGTTGAGGCCGTAGCTGCTTTTAATGCGGCAACCAGTGTTATTTATGCCAAGGCTGCTCCCAAGCTTAAAAACAAAATCAAAGAAATTGATGTAAAATTTTATATCCCTGAAATAGCTGCAAGTCAGGAAAATGGTTTGCTGACTTTGAAATTTTCCTGCCGTATTACACCTAACGGCAGCATGAAAGCAGCAGATCTGTTAAATACCCTGAATCAGCATTTCGGGATGCAGCTGCCAGTCGAAAAAGCAGATATTACCAGACTGGACCTGTATCGTACAGCTGCTGACGGCACGAGAATGCCGATGCTGGAACATACGCAGGGCTGACCAATAATTTTGAAAGGAGGGCTTCTGGATGGAAACAAAGATCATCATCAGTGCTACGGCAGAAGAAACGCGCATGGGCCTTACTGAAAATGGACGGCTGATGGAATATTTAGTAGAGCGCAGCAGTGAAAAACATCTTGTCGGCAATATTTTTAAAGGCCGTGTGAATAACGTGGTACCTGGTATCCAGGCGGCTTTTATCGATATTGGTTTGCAGCAGAACGCCTTCCTTTATTTAGGAGACAGCAATGATATTACTGAAGGCAAGTCTGTATTAGTCCAGATAACCAAAGATGCCCGGGGCAGTAAGGGGCCTTCAGCTACACGTGAGCTGACTTTGCCGGGGCGTTACGTAGTGCTTTTACCGCTGGCCGATTATATTGGCGTGTCACATAAAATTGAAGATAAAGAAGAACGCGGCCGTTTAAAAAATATTGTCGAAGCGGCAAAACCTGCGGGGATGGGAATCGTTATCCGCACGGCGGCTATTGGTGCCAGCGAAGAAGCTCTGGTCGAAGACATCAGGCATTTATGCGCCAACTGGCGTGTTATTGAAGCACGGGCCAAAGTAGAAAAAGCACCGGCAACTTTGTACCGCGAATTGGATTTATCCGTGCGGATCGTCCGCGACTACCTGACTAATGATGTTTCGCAAATCATTCTGGATGACAAAGCTGTGTATGGCCGCGTGTGCGAATTACTGAAAAATATGCCGGGCGGGACAACAGGACGTGTGCTGCTGCACGAAAAGCAGGAAGATGTTTTTGCACATTACGGGCTGCGTGAAGAAATAGAGACTATTTCTGACAGGCGGATAGACTTAGGCTGCGGCGGTTATCTGGTCATTGATTATACAGAAGCGATGACTGTCATTGATGTGAACAGCGGCCGCTACAGCGGGCGTGAAAACTTGGAAGAAACTATCATGCAGATCAACCGTGAGGCTGCCGTCGAGATAGCCAGGCAGCTGAGACTGCGGGATATTGGCGGCATCATAGTAGTGGATTTCATTGATATGCATACCGAAGCGCATCAGCAGGAAATTCTGCAGGTATTGCAGCAGGCCCTGGCGAACGATAAGATGAAACCGCGTGTGCAGGACATTACAGTGCTTAATTTAGTTGAGATCACAAGGAAAAAATCGCGCCAGAACCTTTCAACGGTGCTGTATGCTCCTTGTCCTATCTGCCAGGGAGGCGGCAGGGTGCAGTCGCGAGAAACGATTGCTCTGGAAATAAAACGGCGGTTGCGGACGCTTCTGGCCAAGCCCTGCGCATCGCGCAGTATTCTTATTTCTGCTAATCCCTGGATGGTAGAATGGCTGCGTGCCAAGGATCTGCGGCAGTGGGAACGGGAACTGGCCTGCAAGATCGCAGTCGAAGCGGATACAGGATTGCATATAGAAACCTTTTCAATTTTAGATAATACCGGTGTTGACAAATAACGCCGCTTGTAATAAAATATTCAAGTATAGACTGATTAAGTCTGTCCCCAACCGCGCAGAGAGGTTCCGTAAACTCTTTCAGAGTACCGAATTTGGCGAGTCTATCATAAGGGAGGTGCAAATAGATGTACGCAATCATTAAAACCGGCGGCAAACAATACCGCGTCAGCGAAGGCGACGTTCTGAACATTGAAAAACTGGACGTTGAAGCTGGCAGTGAAGTTGTTTTTGACGAAGTTTTGACTGTTGTTGCTGACAGCGATGTTAAAATCGGCAAGCCCGTTGTTGACGGCGCTAAAGTAACTGCTAAAGTTGTTGAACATGGTAAAGCTGAAAAGATTTTTGTTTTCAAATATAAAGCAAAATCCAACTACCGCAAACGCCAGGGTCATCGTCAACCGTTCACTAAAGTTGAAATCTCTAAAATCGAAGCTTAACAGCGATGATTACAGTAGATTTATTCAAGAACGAACAGGGGCTGATTACAGGCTATAAGGTCAGCGGTCACGCAGGCTTTGCAGCAGCAGGCGAAGATGTAGTCTGCGGAGCGGTCTCTGTTTTGACGCAAACGCCGATCCTTGGATTGGAACAGCATTTGAAATGTCAGCCGTCCTATCACGTAGCTGAGGCAGACGGCATTTTAGAAGTAAATTTGAATAATACTCCGAATGAATTGACTCAGGCGATTCTGGCAACTATGGAATGTGGTTTGCTGGGAGTAGCCGAGCAGTATCCGAAGTACGTTCGCATTCATACACACAGGAGGTGAATCGCAATGTTTAAACTGATCCTGCAATTGCATGCTCATAAAAAAGGTACCGGCAGCTCTCACAACGGCCGTGACTCTAACGCTCAACGTTTGGGCACCAAAGCTCACGAAAGCCAATTGGTAACTGCTGGCAGTATTATCGTACGTCAACGTGGTACCAGATTCCATCCCGGTAACAATGTTGGCATGGGTAAAGATTACACCATATATGCTACTATCGAAGGCCGCGTCAAATTTGAACGCAAAGGCCGTGATAAACGTCAAATCAGCGTTTATCCGGTAGAAGAAGCAGCAATGTAATTAAAGCTTAAAGCACTCACTTCGGTGAGTGCTTTTTTTGTAAACAACTGCAGTGATAAGATTTTACAGCACTTATGCAGCCTGTCCGTTTACCGGACAGGTTTTATTTTTTTATAAAATATAAAATTTTATAAATCAGGCTCAAATATTACAACTTTAGGAGTAATTTTATACATCTCTGGTTGTAATATAGCTTGTTGTTTGTTTATATAATCATCCCTAAGGAGTAAAATAAATAACATAATTCTAACTTTGGCAGTCTATTTGCGGATAGCCACTTCTATTAAAATATAAGTGTGGGCTGGGGAATGTTCAGCTGATAACAACATTTGATAATTTAAAAGAAATACAGTAAAAATTATGCAAATATCTGTAAGTAATGCAAAAGGAAGAAGTATGTAATATTAAAATTAAAATTTCTTTAAGGTTATATTTGTTTTGTTGTAAAAATATACTAAAACCGATATAATCATTTTGCACTGAACTGTAGTTATTTTGATGTTGTACTTAAGGAGATGAAAATGATGCGCAACACTTTTTCTTCACAAGAGTGGCTGAAATTTATTGGTAAGGAAAAATTACAAACCTTTCAGGATTCTTTCGCTCGCGTAGATAATATTAGTTTATGTTTTTTTGATTTAGAAGGTGTTCCTTTAACAGTGTGGTCAAATTCAAGTCTTCTTTGTCATCAGATCATTCAAAATAACAAAAAGCGTTGTCAGCAGGAAAAAGAAAAATCTATGTGTTTCTTAAAAAAGACACAGCAGATCAAATTATTTACCTGCTACTTGGGTTTAACATATTTTATGTGCCCTGTTTATTACAACAATAAAATGGTTGCGATTGCCTATGGCGGCGGTATTGCTACTGAGGTACACACAGTTCCGCAGGAGATCATAGACCGTTATAATATACCTTTGATGCCTCAGCGTAAGCTGCAGAGGATCGGCGAGTTGCTGGTACAGACAATGGCACTGGTCAATTTTGATTTGAGCGTGATAGAAAATATTGGTTCGGAAAAAGTCGAGTCGGAGCTGAATGTTTTTAACGGCATTTTAAGTAAACGAGAAGCGGAAGTGGCAATGCTGATTTGTCAGGGCTTGAGTAATAAGCAAATTGCAGAGCAGCTATTTGTCAGCGAAAAAACTATTAAGACTCATGTCAGTAATATTTTGAGCAAGCTGGATATCAAAGATCGCATGCAGCTGATTCTTGAATATTGCCGAATTGTGCCTAATGCCAAATAAAAGCAGCTGGGGCAGGTAAAAAATGAGTATAAAGAAAAAACTGAGTATTTTTGTTTTGGGTTTATTATTGATACCCATGCTGTTATTACTGCTCTCAACGCAGCATTTTTTCGATCAGCAGATTCAGGAAAACGAACGTAATTATTTACAGGTTGCGATGAAAACTGTTCGCAATGACATGGAGAACCGGATGGAAGAGATGCGCAAAGCCGGCTGGCTTTTCGTAGGAAATTCCAATCTTTATAAAGCCATCTATGACAAGGATAAAAACAAGCTCGATCTGGCGCTGCATAATTTAGAGCGTAATTATAGCTATCTTGACTATATAGCTATTGTTGACCGGGAAAACCGTATTTTGGTCAGCAGTTCTCCTTATTTATTATATCCTGACGGCAGTAAGATCAAAGTACTGGCTGCCAGCAGTATGCTGTTTGGTCAAACGCATGTATCGGAAGAAGTCGTCGGTCTGGGAGAGCTGTTTACCAGGGATTCACTTGAGTATAATCAATTTTCAATAAAAATCCTCAATCAGCCTGCAGGCGCGGAAGAATACCTGCGTAAAGCGTTAATGGGAATAGTTATAGTGCCGATCAGGGACAGGACTGCAAATAACGAGATTATCGGTGCGGTCATTTTGGGTGACTTGCTCAATAATGATAATTATTTTGCCGAACGTTACAGCAGAAATCTGGATAATTCTTTTTTAGCTTTTTCTATTGATGGTATCAGAATAGCTTCTAACATCCAGACAAATACTAAAAATAACTTTATTGGCAGCAGGGCCCCGCATGGTATCGGGAAATATCTGGCAGATGATAAACAGTATTTTGGCAAGGTGAAGGTCGATGACGAAGTACATGTTTTTTTAGACCAGAAAATATTTAACAGTGCGGAGGAACCGATCGCTATTGTTGGTATCGGTATTCCGGAAGAAAAATTTTCGGGTATTGTCAGCAATAATTATAAATATGTGCTGGGGTTATTTTTCCTGTGCCTGCTGGCCATGCTGATCTTGGGCCAGCTGCTGGCTGAAAAAATAAGCTGTCCGATCGTGCACGTTACTGATCTTACCCGTGACTATTATGAAAAGAACTTTGGCAATAAAGCTGTCTTAAACGGCAGAAAGGATGATGAAGGCGCTATATTGCAGGAAATGTTTGAAAAGTTTACGGCACAGCTGGAGCTGAGAAAGCAGGAGAGCCGGTTATATTTGGAACAATTGGAATGCGAGCATGAACATCAGAAAAAATTAGCTGCAGAGCTGCAGAAAAATAATGAACAGCTGGAGTTAAATGTTGCTGAAAGAACCAAGTATTTACAGGAAGCTCTTAATGAACTGAAGAAAGTAGATGTTGCCAAATCACAGTTCATGGCAAATATCAGCCATGAACTGCGGACACCGCTCAATGCTATTATCGGGTCTGCCGATATTTTAAAAGATGATATTTTGGGTGCTTTGAATAAGAAACAGGAAAAATATGTTGCTAACATTTACAACAGCAGTACCCATCTGTTGCAGCTGATCAATGATATTCTTGATATTTCCAAGATCGCCAGCGGAAAAATGACACTTAATTACAGTGAATTTTATCTGAAGGAAATTGTTTTACAGACAGTAGAAAACGTAAAAAGCTATGTTGTCGATAAACAGTTAAAGGTAAATTTAACCTTTGAACCAGATGATTTTATGATTGAAGCAGATGCTGCCAAACTCAAACAGATCTTATATAATCTGCTTTCGAATGCTGTAAAGTTTACCCGGCAGGGCGGCGAGATAGAAATATATGTTTACCGGCGCGAAGACGCGGCAGAGTTTATTGTGCGCGATAATGGCATCGGGATCGCTGAACAGGATCAGGCAAGAGTTTTTGTGGAATTTGAACAGGTTGACAGTTCTTATACCCGTGAATATGAAGGTACGGGCTTAGGCTTGCCGCTGGTCAAAAAGATGGTAGAGATGCATGGCGGCTATGTTTATTTAAAAAGTGCTTTAGGGCAGGGCACGGAAGTTATTTTTTTGATACCTTTACAGCCGAAGATACAAAAACAGTAAAGAAAGAGGTGTACAGATGAAAACTGTTTTAATAGTGGATGATAATCTTAAAAATCTGGATTTGTTCAAAGATTTTGTTGAAAGCTGGGGGTATGTAACTATTACTGCCCAGCAGGGGAAAGACGCGATCTGTTTTGCTGAACAATATTTGCCGGACATAATTCTTTTAGATGTTATGCTGCCAGGCATGAGCGGGTACGAGGTATGCCGCGAGTTAAAAGAGAATCCTAAAACGCAGCATATCCCGGTGGTGATGATCACTGTGCTTAATGATATTGCGGACAGGATCCATGGCTATAAAATAGGCGCGGACCAATTTTTGGTCAAACCGGTAGATTATAATGAACTGCACGCTATTTTGGGCAGCCTGTTTGGCAAGAAAAGTATGTACGATGAGATGGAAAGCAGATGGACTGTGATTGAAAGTCTCAATATTTTGCTGAAACAAATCTTACCTCCGGAGTCTGTTATAATGGCTGACCGTAAATTTCATTATTGCAGGAAGCTCTGTGATTATCTTAATCTATCAAAGAATGAAACTGAACAGGGACTGCTGCTGGTAAGGATACAGGATATCATAGCAACTCTGTGTAAACAGAAAGGTTCGACGCCGGAGGAAGAAATGGATTTTTTAGAGCCATTGAAAATGGAAAAATGGGCAAAATACCTGTTGTTGTATATTCGTAATTATCTGAGTGGTGTCGACGAAAACCTGCAAAGAAAAATCAGGGAATGTCATTTGGAAAAGCTGGCAGGGATCAGTTTTGTTTTAGACCGCTATGGCAGTATTTTAGTAAGTGAAAATGGCGACGATAACAAGGCTCTGTTAAAACTGCGGCAGGAGAGCAGTCAGTATGCCTATCCGGATGATGTGGTAAGATTGTTGGAACAGATCGTTAATGATGAATTATTTATGAAAAGTTTGAAAGACAAGTAATTGGTATGAGGCCATAGGACTAAGGTCGTAGTCCTATGGCTTTTTTTTATGCAAGAATACAGCCTAAGGCTCACGAAGCCAAGTGCTAAATATTGTACAATCGAAACAGAAAGCAATGATACGCAAAGTTTCTGACAGAGAGGAAGATTTTTATGGCAAGATCATTATCCCCTATTGGTGTTAAACAGGATTTAGTTGGGCGTATATTTGACATCCAGTCTTATTCTGTACATGACGGGCCCGGCTGCCGTACGCTGGTATTTTTATCGGGGTGTCCGCTGCGCTGTGAATGGTGTGCAAATCCGGAAGGTTTGGAAAACCGTGTACGTACATTATTCAGAGTTATGAAGTGCATCAACAGGTCCCAGGGCTGCAAACGTTGTATTTCCAAATGCCCGCATCAGGCGATTGCTCTTAGTGATGAAAAAGAAATACCATTGGCTATCGACTGGGAAAAATGCAAACACTGTGAAAGTCACGAATGTGTGGATGCCTGTTTGCAGGAAGCCTTTGTTCCGGCTTCGAGGGATATGAAGGTCTCCGAATTGATGAAAATTTTTGACCGCGACCGGCATTACTGGTCAGGTAAGGGCGGCGCTACTTTCAGCGGCGGCGATCCCATGTATCAGAAAGATTTTTTGCAGGCAGTTTTGAAAGAATGCCGTAATGCTTATATTCATACAGCGATTGAAACCAGCGGCTTTTTCCCGCAGGAAACTTATTTGGAAACTATGAAATATGTTGACTTTACCTTTAACGATCTGAAGCATATGGATTCGGTAAAGCATCAAGAGAAAACAGGGGTTCCCAATGAGCTTATTTTATCTAATATTGCAGCTTTGGCACAATCAGACTGGCCGGGACGGCTGGTTTTAAGATCGCCTGTTATTGAAGGTTTTAATGACAGTAAAGAGAATATGGCTGCTATTGCAGAGTTTATGCACAGTGTAGGCTTAACTGAATTTAATCTGCTGCCTTTCCACCGTCTGGGTGATTCCAAATGGAAATCCTGTGGGATGGTTTATCCCTATAGCATGTACGAAGCAACGCCACCTGAAAAATTAGAAGCTTTACAGAAGGTGCTGCTTGATTTAGGCATCAAAGCTTATGTTGGTTCAGACACCCCATTTTAAAATTCCTCAATAGAACAGAAGCAGCGCACTGGTTTTGCTTGGACCGGTGTGCTGCTTCTGTTTTTAGCTGTAGGACAACTAGTTCCAGAGGCTTAGCCAGCGTTCTATTTTTCAGACTTCCGCTCCTACTGGCGGCTCAATACTTAAGATTTTTCGCATAGTACACTTAAGGCAACCTAAGGGTACAGCAAGTGTAAATGTTGAATGGATGACTGCTTCTAAAAAAATACTGTAACCCTTATCGTGAATTCTATGTGAAAAAGGAGGATTTATTATGGCAAGAAAACTCGTTGATGTATTGGAAGAGCAAGGTATGTCCTTGAATCTTCAGGCCGGCGGTGAAGCACCGAAAGAGATGGTTGACCGTGAAGTAAAAGAAGGGGCTACAGAAAGAGCTGCTAAATTGAAAGATATTTATCTGCAGACTTTGTCTTCTGTAACCTGCGAATTCCCCTATTGGTATAACCGCGTATTCCAGGCTAATGAGGGTGACATTATGGAAGTACGCCGCGGCAGAGCTTTGAAAGCAGGCTTCGAGCATTTAACTCCCAGTATTTATCCTGGTGAATTACTTGTTGGTGCCAAAACTCAATATTATCGCGGTTCTTTCCCGATGCCGTGGCTGTCTGAAGGCTTCTTCATGGCCAAGGAAGATGAATTATACCAGGCTGCTTTGGCTTCCGGTTCTGCCAGTGCTGACCAGGTCAGTGCTTATGGCGCCGGCGGCGGCAACGTAACTGAAAGTTTTGGTAATGTTGTTTCTATCGCTGGTAAATATGGTATCCGTAAAGACGAAGTGCGTGTTTTAACTAAGCTTGCCCGCGAGTGGGTCGGTAAATCTGTTGACGATGTTGGCCATCGCTATGAGCAAATGGTTCCCGAATATCCGATCAAAGAAGCTGTTATGCGCAGCCTGATCTGTATGTTTGACTCCGGTTATACCCTGCCGCAGGGCCGTGAAGTAATCAACTACTTCTATCCTTTGCAATATGGTTACGACGGATTGATCAAAATGTGCGAAGAAGGCATTGCTGAGACGGCTGGCCGTCCTGATGGTGATGGCATTATCGGTATGAGCAGGCTGTATTTCTATGAAGCCGTCAAACTGGTTCTTGAAGGTATCCAAACCTGGCATCTGCATTATGCCGAAGAAGCAAAACGTCTGGCTGCTACTGAAAAGAACGCCAAACAAAAGAAAGAATATGAAGAGATCGCCGAGATCATGGAACATATCGCTCATAAACAACCGCGTACTTTCCGTGAAGCTCTGCAGATGATTTACATGGTCCATATGGCTTCCGTCAATGAAGATGCTATTTCCGGCATGTCTCCCGGACGTATCGGACAGGTTCTGTGGCCCTGGTTCGAACAGGATATGGAAGCTGGACGTATCACCGAAGCTGAAGTACTGGAGCTTTTGGAATGCTACCGCGTAAAAATGACCTGTATCGACTGCTTCGCTTCGATGGGCGTTGTCGGCGGCGTACTTTCCGGCAATACTTTCAACAATGTCTGCATCGGCGGCTTGACCCGTGACGGTCAATCAGCTGCTAACAGACTGGAAATGCTGCTTCTGGAAGCAGGTATGACCTGCCAGACCACGCAGCCGACCCTGTCTGTATTGTATGATGACAAACTGCCTGAAGAATTCCTGCTGAAAGCTGTAGAGTGCGAAAAGAGCGGCACCGGCTACCCGGCCTGGATGAACAACCGCGGCGGTATCGAGTTCATTATGAAGAACTACGGCCCGGAAGGCATGAATCTGGAAGATGCACGCGCGTTCTCTATCGGCGGCTGTCTGGAAACTTCTCCTGGCATTTGGAAAGAATTGGAACTGAACGGCAAGAAATACTGGATTCCGGGTGGCGCAGGCCAACCGACTTCCGTAGGTGTACATTTTATTTCCAATCCGAAAGTTCTGGAAATGGTACTTACTAACGGTTATGACAGACGTATTGATTTGCAGGTTTTGCCGCCTCATAACAAAACCTTCAAAACTTATGAAGAATTGTATGAACAATTCCTTAAATACTATGACATCGTCATTGATTGTTTGGTAACTACCAATAATATCCAGCATGACGTATGGCGTAAACACAATATGTCGCTGGTCAACTCCTTCCTGAAACCTGACTGCCTGGCAAAAGGCCAGCATATCGGCAATATGGGTTATCGCTACAATGCTACATATAACATTGAAGATACCGGTACGATCAATATGGTCAACTCCCTGTACAACATCAAGAAATTGGTATTTGAAGATAAGAAATACACTCTGGAAGAACTTACAGATGCGCTTATCAACAACTTCGGTTTCAAAAATGCTGATGAAATCGGCAGCTTCTCGCTTGAAGCTCAGGAAAAACGCGATGATGATGACGGACGTTACGATCAGATCCATGCAGATTGCCTGAGATCCTTCAAATATGGCAACGATATTCCTGAAGTCGACAGCATTTTGGCTGAGTTTGAAGACTGGTACTGCGGCTGCGGCGATAAATATGAATCTCTGTATGCCAAACCGTTCTATGTCTGCCAGATGTCTGTATCCACCCATGCTCCGCAAGGCGCTGCCACTCTGGCTTCTGCCGACGGTCGTCTTTCCGGCACTACCTTTGCCGACGCTTCCATGTCTGCATACCCCGGTACCGACCGCAATGGCGCCTATGCCTTGTTCGAATCCGCTACTTGCTGGGATCACAGCAGATCTCAAAACTCGCAGATGAACCTGAAACTGCATCCGAATGCAGTCAAAGGCATCGAGGGTTCCAAGAAATTGTTGGATCTGACCCGTTCTTACATGAGAAAAGGCGGTTTCCATATCCAATTCAATATCGTCGATTCCAAAGTTTTGAAAGATGCTCAAAAACATCCTAACAACTATCGTGACCTCTTAGTTCGCGTAGCCGGCTTTACTCAATACTGGGTAGAAATCGGCAAGCCGATCCAGGACGAAGTTGTTGCAAGAACCGAATACGAAGGAGTGTGAGTCACAATGGCTAAAAATAATCATGCTGATTGCCGTAATTTTACCCCCATTGACGTTGCGAAAGGTATCTGCCACGCCAATAATGACAGTATTATCCTTATTGACAGTGAAACCTGCCCGATGTTCGATCCTATCGCTAAATGCAAATGCTGCAAATGCTTTGTAGAAGCTGATGAAAACAACATTGGTATCTGCGACGGCTTTAAGAAAAAAGACTGGACCTATGGCGATCTGAAAGCTGTATATTGCGAACAGTTTACAAGAAAATAAGTTTATTACAATACTTCCTCCTTAACTAAATTAAGTTGGCGGATGCAGGAGCCTGCATCCGCCTCTTTTCAAAATGGGGCTGAAATTTGTAATTACTATTAACTCATAATCTTTTACAGATTTGTGAGATGAAGGGATGGTTTGTATGGATGCGAAAAGAACCTCTTACTTTGTAGTTGTTGCTGCGTGGTTAGCAGTATTTTGCCTGTTTGGTTACCGCTCTACTTTTGCGATCCTGGCCGGGCCGATGTCACAGACTATGGGCTGGACCGGTGCGCAGGTATCGTTAGGCTATTCGCTGATGATGAGCATGTATGCTATTACAGCTTTTTTCAGCGGGATGATTTTGGATAAATGGGGCACTAAGCCTGTTTATACTATTGCCGCAGTTTTTTGTATGCTGGGCTTTTACCTGACCGCTAAAGTTGAATCTTTGTATGCTTATTATGCAGCCTATGCTATTTTTGCCGGTATCGGTACTGGTATGCTGTGGGTATCGTCAACTATTTCCATTCGTAAATGGTTTGTCGGCAAATATTATGCCAAAATGTGGGGCATTGCTTTTGCCGGTGCTCCGATGGCGCAGATCCTGCTCAGCCTGGGCGTAAAACCGATGCTGGTACAGAATGCAGGTCAATGGCGTGACGCTATGACGATTCTGGGCTGGGTCTCTCTGGTAGCGCTGCTGCTTGCCGCCCTGCTGGCGAAAAAGAATCCGGAACAGTACGGACTGCATGCTTTTGGTGAAGTTCCACCAGCCAAAGGTACGGCTGCTCAGCAGGAATATCCCTGGAAGATTGGTGA
This sequence comes from uncultured Phascolarctobacterium sp., assembly GCA_900545535.1. GTDB lineage: Bacteria > Bacillota > Negativicutes > Acidaminococcales > Acidaminococcaceae > Phascolarctobacterium. The sequence goes on along the minus strand of UQZN01000016.1, from coordinate 38,428 downwards.
AGCGTTCAGTACTTTTCCTATTTGGGGTTCGATCTTTGCTTTCCTGACCAGTATGGTTGCAGAATTTTTGATCTGGACGCAGGTCGTTACCTATTGGACCAAAGATTTGAAGATGACCTTGGATAACGCGACTAACCTTTATATCATCATCGGTATCGCCGGCATCTTCACGATGCCGCTGTTGGGTATCGTATCCGATAAATTAGTTGTAGCGATGAAAAATGAGATCAAAGCCAGAAAAACCATGCTTATCTTTGGACCGGCGGTAGGTGCTGTGGCATGTCTGCTGCTGATGACCATGGGGCCGCAGTCTACTACTTTAGGCGCTTTGATCTGCATATTGTTTGCTGTTTACTGGGCCATCGAGCCGGGCGGCGTCGTTGGTTATGCGGGCGCGATCTATGGCCGCGTCAGTCTTGGTAAATTGTGGGGTCTTGCTACCCTGATCGTTATGGGTATCGGTCCGGCGCTGGGCAGCTTTATGGGTGGTTATCTGGCCGACACAACCGGTAATTTTATTGCCTCCATTAAGTTTGCGTTGTGTTCCTTTGTTATTTCAGCTATTATTGCCTTTATTTTGCCGCTGAAAATAAAGGTCCCTGATCGTAAAGATGTAGTTTTAGAAGAAAACGAAGATTATACAGAATAAATATGATTTTAAACAACTAGCGTGATTATAAAATATTTATTTAGGGGCTGGAAATATGAAAGTATTGGTAATTGGTGACAGCTACGGTTTACCGCGCTATGCCAAAGACAGTTTTAATGTGGAACTTGATTATGCGGGAACATATCCTGAGCAGCTGCGCAGAATGCTTACTGCTCATTTTGCAGAAGACATCTGCCTGGTAAACCGCTGCCGCCATGCCAATACCAGTTTAAGCCTTATAAAAGGCGAGGCCAATGAAATAGAATTTTTACGTCCTGACTATACAATACTGCAATTGGGGCTGGTCGATTTATGGCCGGCCGAAGGACGAAGAATCTGGCCGCTTTATTCGGAACAGTACGGTCGTGACCCCTGGGTTACGCCTGATGAATATAAAAATAATCTGCAGCTTTTTATAAAATTTGCCAATAGCAGGGGCAGCAAAGTGATCCTTGTAAATAGTCCACCTGTAAGTAAGCCGCATCTGCTTAAACATACAGGGTTAGAAAAAAAGATCGCGCAGTATAATAATCTGCTGGCAAGGTTAGCGCCGGGTGCCAAAGGAAGCCTGCTGGACTGGCATGAAAGTGTAAAGTGTTTGGCAGAGAGAAACATTTTTGGCAGCGACGGCATCCATCCGACCAGGGAAGCGTCAAAGCTGCTGGCCAGGCTGCTTTTGCAGCAGATAATATCATTTGAGGAGGAGGCTGGAAATGGATAGAGAAAAACTTTTACAAACTATTATCGCTAAAGAAGCGGCAATGTTTGTTGCCGTAAAAGCCAGTGAACCTGCCGATTGTCAGGAAATGCTGAAAACCTTTCATCTGATGCGGGAAATGAGTCATTCGGTCCTTGCAGATGACACGCTTGCCTCATATCTGCAGGATCTGGAAACAGCAGAGGCGACGGGGCGCAATTTAATGACAGAAAAATATGCCCGTATGGAAAATCTGATCCCGGCGCTCAATGAAAATGAACTGATCTGCAAAATAGTGGATATTGAAAGGGAATGGCTGTATGAGGTACACCAAAAATATCCGCTGACAGTAGCTGTCGACGGCGGCTTCACCACCTATGCTGTTTGTGAATTGGAGACATATTCTGATGAAACTTTAAATTTATACTATCGTGATATCTTTTTGGCAGTCACACAAAAGCGTAATCTGGTCGAAGAACGTTACCAGTATCTATACTGCAGATTAGGATTTAAATATTTGGAGGAAGTTGAAACTCTGGCTCAAAAACGTGCGGCGGCAAAGGAGTGAAGAAAATGCAGAGAGATGAAATTATGCAGCGTATCATTGACCTGGAAACCGAGATGTTTACCGCAGTCAACGCGGAAGAAGCAGTACCTGCCAATACCATACCGGCTTTTAAGGAAATGCGCCGTATGACATATTCTGTTTTATCAGATAAAACAGTTGCCTTATGGCTGCAGGATCTGGAAACAGCAAAAAAAGACGGGCGTAATATTATGACGGAAAAATACGCTCTGATTGGCGGACAGATACCAACACTGCAGGAAAACCCGCAGATCGCAAAAATAGTGGATGTAGAAGAAAAATGGATGAATGAACTGGTTTTCAAATATCCGCATGCTGTCAAAAGAGAGCGTGCCAATGCAGAGCTTTTCAGAAAATATGCGTTGTGTGAATTGCAGACCTGGTCTCCGGTCACGATCAATGCCTATTTTGAGGATGTGAAAAAGGCTATGGAAGAAGGTCGTAATCTGGCGGAAGAGCGTTATGATAACCTGTACCAGAATATTGGGAAAGGGCGTCTGCGTGATGTGGAAGAATCATTAAAATAAAGTTTTTCAGGAAGGTTTTTTGTTGATACAAAAAACCTTCCTTTCTGTTATAATGATAAACAGAACAGTTAAGAATGGAGTGGTATGATGCTGCGTAAAATTTTATTAGTGATGAGTATGATGTTTATCCTGTCGGCAGGAGCTGCGGCTGCTGCTGATAAAACATATGAAGTGCCGGAAGGAAACTGTACGATCAGCCTGCCGGATAACTATGCTGTGACAGTTGTGGAACGTCCGACTGATCCGAATGATGAACTGGGTGTTCAGGTCGCTCAGCTTTCTGTCAGCGATCCTGCGGATAAATCGCTGGCTATGCATGTTATGGTGGAAAGCAGCAAGCTGACTAAAGAATTGCCGGACCTTGATTATAAACCGGGCGGAGTGATGAAGGACTATTTTGCTGAAAACCTGCAAAACAGCGGCTGGCAGGAACCTGTGGTAACAGGTGAACAGCAGAATGAAAACATGTATTTTATTAAATTCAGCAGTTATATAGCCGACAGCGTAGGACAGAAATATGACGGACAGATCTATGCTACGCTGAAGAACGGAAAATTGATCTATCTGATGCTGATGAGTAAAGAACGTGCCTTGAAGCCTGAGGAGAAAGCACTGTTAGAAACGACTGTCAGAAATTTACAGTTTAAAGATACTGCGTTAATTGCTGCAGTCAAATAGAATACGATAGAAAAATATTTTATTGACAAATAGACGTCTTGCTTTAAAAAAGCAAGACGTCTATTTGTTGCTGTGAATATAAATAAAAGCACTCTTACTGCAGACGAATATGCTGCTGAAGGGTGCTTTTATTTATGAGAAAAATTATAAAATTATTAACTGCTCTACAATAACTTTTGCTTATAATGAGTATCCAAAAGTACTATTTTTCTACAAAGTTTAAACATGCTATTCTAAAAATGAAAAGATGATTAATCAGTTAAAAAACTTGTCGTGAAGTTATATAATACGTCGATTTTATTGCGTATAAAACGCAAATCATAAAAACAAAGGAGGTCAAAAGGAGTTTTAAGCTGGAGTAATTTAAGAAAGAAGCGGAGGTAAAATCATGAAATCAAGTAAGAAAAGCAGTCTCAAAATTTTAGTAGCAGCATTGGCCGTGATGACAGTGATTTCCGGTTGCGGCAGTTCGGGAAAAACAGAGAAGTCAGCAGCAAATATTAAATATCCTACTAAATCTGTAAATCTGATTGTACCCTATGCTGCTGGTGGGTCTTCTGATTTATCTGCCAGGCCATATGCAGATGAACTGAATAATATTTTGAAGCAGCCGTTTGTGGTAGTTAATAAACCTGGGGCCGGAGGTGGTGTCGGCGCGGCAGAAGTAGCGCGGGCCAAAGGCGATGGCTATACGCTTTTGAATGCGTCTATTGGTAATGTTACTATCATTCCTTATACTTCTAACGTTGGTTATGACTATAAATCCTTTAAAGCAGTAGCCCAGGTGACTGATATTCCTTTAGCCCTTGCAGTAAGAGCTGATTCGCCGATTAAAACAGTTAATGACTATATTGAATATGCTAAAGCAAATCCGGGTAAATTGCGTTATGGCAGTCCGGGCGCTGGAAATATTCAACATGTAACTTTTGAAGGTTGGAGTAAAAAGCTGGGCATCAAACTTACTCATATGCCATATGCCGGCGCTAACCCGGCAATGGCAGCTTTGTTAGGCGGACATATAGAATCTACTTTTACCGGCCTGACAGAAGCAATGCCGCATTATAAATCAGGCGCCGTAAGAATCATTGCTATTACAGCTGCTAACAGAGTCAGCCTTGTTGATGTGCCTACTTTTAAAGAACAGGGACATGATCTGCAGGCAGGTTTATGGTATGGCGTTTTGGCTCCGGCCAGCACCCCGGATGCAGTTATCAATATTTTAGCTGAGTCCTTGAAAAAGGCTTATGATTCACCAAAAGTACAGGATTCGTGGCACAAGCTTTTCCTTATTCCTGAATATTTAGGCCCCAAAGAATTTGAGGCCAAAATCAAAAAGCAGGCAGAGGAAAATCATCAGATACTTAAAGATATTGGAATGGCGAAAAATTAACGAATAGAAAAACTATTTCTGCGTATTTGTAGAAATTTGACGAATACGCAGAAAGAAGGGAGGCGTTATTTTGAAGACAGTTGATCAAGACATGGTTTCCGGTATTGGATTGATAGTTTTGGGAATAGCTGGCCTTATTGGTGCTTCTGGGTTGAAAAATTTAGTGGTTGCTGATCTGTCAGCTGCTTTTTTCCCAAACATTTTATTTGGAATTTTGATTTTTTGTGGGATATGTCTGCTTTATCAATCAAAAAAACGTATAGAAAAGGTCAAACTGCCTGCGTTCAATTATGTAAGATTAGGAGCAATGTTAGCCGTTTTGTCTATTTATGTGTACATAATGGATTATATTGGATTTCTCATTGCTACAGTTTTGTTTTTAGTTGCGGCAATGTATATCTTTGGTGAAAGAAGAAAGCTGATTTTGGCTGGAGTATCAATAGCGGCGTCAGTCATCGTTTATTTTTTATTCACTGAGGCTTTTATGATAGTTTTGCCGGTACTGAATATATAGAGAGGAGATGCATGGATGGAATTATCAGCTATACAAACAGTAGTGTCATCATTTATGGATGTTTTAAATTTTGATTGTCTGCTGTGGATCGCGCTGGGGACTCTGATCGGTATTGTTTTTGGAGCAGCGCCAGGGTTGACAGCAACTACTGCGGTTGCTTTATTTACGCCAATTACTTTTTATATGCCCTTAAACATATCTTTATCATTTTTGATGGGCATGTACTGCGGCGGTTTTTATGCAGGTTCGATACCTGCGATTTTGATCAACACTCCAGGTGCGCCTGGTAACGCTGCCACAGTAATGGATGGTTATCCAATGGCCAAAAATGGTCAGGCCGGACGTGCACTCAGTGTTTCGGTAACCTCTTCATATATCGGCGGAACATTGTCGGCCTTTGCGTTATTGATTTTTGCACCGATTATTGCCAAAATTGCTTTGAAATTTGGTGCTCCTGAATATTTTGCAGTCGCTGTTTTAGGGTTGGTATGTATTGCCGGTGTATCTGGCAGGTCTATTGTGAAAGGGATCGCAGGTGCCACTATAGGTATGTTTTTAAGTACTATTGGTATGGATCCTATCGATGGCTTGCCGAGATTTACTTTGGACAGTGTTTATTTGATGGGCGGTATTGCTTTGATCCCGGCACTGGTAGGGCTGTTTGCTATAACAGAGGTTTTGTCGAAGGTTGACAAAATGGATGATGAGAATAACAAAGTTATTACTCAGATCAGTGGTATAATGCCACATTTTTCTGAGTACTGGCACAATAAATGGCTGATTCTCAAATCGTCGATCATTGGTATTTTAGTAGGTGCGGTTCCTGGCACCGGTCCGACAATAGCATCCTGGATGGCGTATAACGAGGCTAAAAGATCAGCTAAAGATCCTGAAAAATACGGTACCGGTATTCCTGAAGGCGTTATGGCAACTGAAGCCTCTAATAATGCTGTGACTGGTGGGGCGTTGATCCCGCTGCTCACTTTGGGAGTCCCTGGAGATACGGTAACGGCGGTACTGCTTGGTGCACTGATGATTCAGGGACTGACACCAGGGCCGATGCTGCTGACTGAACATTATGATCTGGTAGCTTTTTTGCTGTGGATACTGATTTTTGCCAATATCGTTATGTTGCTGATGGGTTTGCTGAGCAGTAAATTTGCCCCTTATATTTTGAAAATACCGGTAAAGATACTGATGCCGATCGTATGTGTATTGTGTATTACTGGTGGCTATGCAGCTAATAATAGTTTCTTTGATGCAGCAATGGTAATTGTGATCGGGCTGGGAGGCTACATTTTAATGAGTTTTGGCTTTCCTGTGGCGCCCGTAGTCTTAGGGCTTATTTTGGGTCCTATCATTGAACCGAATATGCGCATGGCGCTTATCGGCTCAGGGCTGAATCCTTTTGTATTTATTTCCACACCACTCAGTGCCGGATTGCTGGTTTTAGCATTTGTCCTGGTTTGGGTAATGAACAGGCGTGGGCGTGGTGCAGCATAAAAAAATTAAGGAGGGAAAATCTTGGGTGCGTTATCTGGTGTAAAAATACTGGAATTGGGACAGGTCGTAGCCGCACCTTTTTGTGGAGCCTTATTGGGAGACTTTGGCGCGGAAGTTACTAAGGTCGAATCGATAACCGGTGACGGACTAAGAAATATGGGCCCGCAATATGATGGCCGGTCTTTGTGGTTCAATGTTGAAAACCGTAATAAAAAAGTTATTTCTGTTAACCTGAAAGACGATGAAGGCAAAGCTATACTGAAAAAAATGATAGTTGAAGCCGACGTTATGATAGAAAATTTCAGACCGGGTATTTTAGAAAAGTTGGGGTTTGATATAGAAACGATACGCAGTATCAATCCTTCTATTATAGTAACCAGGCTTTCGGGATACGGACAAACAGGACCATACAGGAAACGTGCCGGCTATGACAGAGTAGGAGTTGGTATGGGCGGACTGACTTATATTACAGGCTTTCAAGACAGGCCGCCACTCAAACCAGGCGTTTCGGTCGCAGATTATCTGGTAGGTTTTTCGGCTGCATATGGTATCATGCTGGCTTTGTATGAAAGGGATATCAAGGGCAGCGGCAAAGGGCAGGAAATAGATATTGCTCTGTTTGAACCTATTTTCCGCATTCTGGAGTTTACAGCGTTGAATTATCATCTGACGGGTACTGTCAGAGAACGTACTGGCAATACTTTTGTGGCAACTGTCCCCAGCGGCCATTTCCAGTCCAAAGACGGAAAATGGATCAGTATCGCGCTGGCCAATGATAAATTATTTACAAAATTAGCTCAGCTTATTGGCAGAGCGGACTGGCTGGAACGGGAAGAGTTTAAAACGCAGGTGCAGAGGCAGGAAAACAGGACTGAAATTGACCAATATACTGAACAGTGGATCAATGAACATAGTGCTAAAGAATGCTTTGATATTTTAGGCGACTTTATTCCAATGGGACCGATTTATGATATTGCCAGTATTTTTGAAGACCCTCATTACAAGGCAAGAGGCGATATTATTGAAGTGTCTGATGAACGCTGGGGCAAAGTGAAAATGCAGGGTATTGTTCCCAAGCTTTCGCGTACACCTGGCTCAGTTAATTGGCTGGGACCGGACTTAGGAGAAAATTCATTGGAAATTTTGCAGGAGCTGGGATATAAAGCGATGGAAATAGAACGGCTGAAGCAAAGCGGCGTCGTCAAGTTTAAGGAAAATAAAAGATAATTAAAGCGCGAAAGACAGGAGTGGTTAAGGGTGAAGGATAAAATGAAAAAACACCAGACTATTTCCGGTGTGGATTTAAAAGCAGTGTATACCCCCGAAGATATTAGCAGTTTTGACTATGATAAGCAATTAGGTGCACCGGGGCATTATCCGTTCACACGGGGGATGAACGAAAATATGTACAGGGACAAGCTTTGGATTATGGGGCAGTACTCAGGCTTTTCTACCCCGGAAGAAGCTAATAAAAGATATCGATATTTGATTGAGCAGGGGCAAACAGGATTTTCTATTGCTCTTGATTTGCCGACGCAGATGGGCTATGACTCAGACAGCCGTATGGCTGAAGGAGAAGTCGGCAAGGTCGGGGTTTCCATCAATTCGCTGGAAGATATCGAGACCCTGTTTGACGGTATCCAGTTAGAAAAAGTACGACAAATCAGAACAACAGCCAATGCCAACTCCCTGATTATGATGGCAATGTTCGTAGCGTTTGCCAGAAAAAATAATATTGATCCCGATAATATCAAGTTTTTTTTGCAGAATGATGTGCTGAAAGAATATTTTACCAGAGGAACATTCATTTTTCCGCCTAACTACGGTGTAAAAATGTCAGTAGATGTTATCGAATATTGTTCCCGGCATCTGCCCTCATGGACGCCGCTTGCTATCTGTGGCTATCATATCCGTGATGGCGGCGCTACGGCGGTGCAGGAAATTGCTTTTGCTGTTGCCGATGGTCTTTGCTATCTGGATCAGGCCGTCAAACGTGGAGTGGAGATCGATGCTTTTGCTCCGAACCTATTCTTTTTCCTGGCATCTCATATTGACCTGTTGGAAGAAGTTGCCAAGTTCAGGGCGGCCAGAAGGGTATGGGCAAAATTACTGAAAAAACGTTACGGGGCAAAAAAAGCAGAATCACAAAGCATGAATATTTTTATTATGACAATGGGAGGCGCTTTAACAGCTGAACAGCCTCTTAATAATGTAGCTCGTGTAACGATTGAAGCGCTGGCTGCTGTGTTGGGTGGAGTGCAAACTATCGCTACGTCTTCTTTTGACGAAGCATTGAGCATTCCTACAGAAGAATCTGTTACCGTAGCGCTGCGTACGCAGCAGATACTTGGCTATGAAACGGGGGTTACAGAAACAGTAGATCCGCTGGGAGGATCATATTATGTAGAATATATGACCGACAAAATTGAACGAGAGGTTTTTGCATATCTTGAGAAGATTGAAGCGATGGGCGGAGCTATCGCAGCAATTGAGTCGGGATTCTATCAAAAAGAACTGGCCGATGCCGCCTACAAATATCAGAAAGGTGTTGATAATGAAGAGCGGATCATTGTTGGGGTAAATAAATTTACTGACAGCAAATCGGCTAAAGTACCTCTTTTTAAAGTAAATGATGAAATAGCACAAAAGCAGATTGCTAAATTACATGCCCTGAAAAAACGCAGGGACAATGATAAAGTCAGTGCAGCTCTGAAAAAGCTGGCCGACAGTGCCCGTAAGGGTGAAAATCTTGGCGAGGCAATGATTGAAGCTGTTTCTTATTACGCAACTGTTGGAGAAATAAGCAGCACTCTGCGGGAAGTTTTTGGTGGCTACAAACCTCCCACAATATTCTGATTTTTCATCGCACTGAAGAGGAGTTGAATGACTGTGAAAGCGGCTATAAAGGTTATTGTGGCAAAACCCGGTCTGGATGGTCACGACAGGGGCGCCAAAGTTGTGTCAAGAGCACTGCGGGATGCGGGAATGGAAGTTATTTATATGGGGCTGCACAATTTGCCTGAACAAATTGTTGAATGCGCTTTGCAGGAAGATGCTGACGTTATAGGGTTGAGTATTTTATCAGGTGCTCACAATAATATTGTTTCCCGTATTTTTAAAATTCTTCAAGAGAAAAAAATGGAAAAAATAGCGGTGGTTATCGGTGGGATCATACCCGATGATGATATTCCATATTTATTGGATTTAGGTGTAAAAGGAGTATTTACTCCTGGTACCAATATGAACAAAATCGTAGATGTGATTAGACAGAGCGTAGAATTGTAAGGAGGCAGAACTATGAACGGCAAAGGTATTCTTGACGGTGTGCGGGTCCTGGGTATTGAACAGCAGGTTGCGGCACCATACTGCACAATGATGCTGGCGGACCAGGGAGCAGAAGTGATCAAAGTCGAACGGGCTGGTAGCGGAGATTCGGCCCGGGAAATGGCCCCGATTTTAAAAAACGGCGAAAATACGACCAGTGGCTATTTTATGCGGTTTAATAGAAATAAAAAAAGCGTTACTGTTGATTTCAGTAAACCGGAAGGTATTGAAATTTTAAAAGGGCTGATTGCAAAAAGTGATATTATCGTCGAAAATTTTAAACCTGGAATGATGGAGAAATTCAAGCTTGGTTATGACGTTATCAGGGAAATCAATCCTAAAGGAGTATATGTGGCAATCAGTGGTTTTGGCCGTCTGCCAAAAAAACAGGGGCCTTTTGCAAAACGAACGGCTTATGATATCGTTGCACAGGCCATGGGCGGACTGATGCATTTAGCCGGCCAGGTCGATGGCCCGCCTACCTGGCTGGGAGTGGCGATCGGTGATGTGGGGACCGGCGTTTTTGCAGCTAATGCAGCTTTGCTGGGCTACATTAAAGCCCTTAAAACCGGTCAGGGCGAATTTATAGACGTGGCAATGTATGATTGCATGATCGCTCTGGCGGAGCGGGCGCATAACGTATATTCGTTTACAGGTAAAATCCTCAGCCGCGGGCCTGATCCATTGATTTGCCCCTGGGGACCGTTTGAAGCTAAAGATGGTTATGTAGCTTTGATCGTACCGACCCAGGCCATGTGGGTCAAGTTCTGTAAGGCAATCAAACGTGAAGATCTTATCAATGAAGAACTTGATTCAGGACCTAAACGTGCTGCTAAGATTAATATGCTGATGCCCATTATCAAGGAATGGATGGCCGATAAAACTAAAAACGAAGTATGTGAGATACTGATGGCAGAGGGCCTCCCCTGCGGACCTGTACAAAATTCTCAGGATGTTTTTAATTGTCCGCATGTTAAAGCCAGAGAAATGTTTGTAACTATTCCCGACACAGTAATGGGTGAAGTCACTGTGGTAGGCAGCCCGTATAAACTTGATGGCGAAGAACCAATTTACGGTGCGGTTCCACAATTAGGCGCTGATAATGATGAAATACTTTCTCAGTTGTTAAAGTATGACGAAAATAAGATCGCAGAATTAAAAACCAAAAAAGTAATTTGACGAAAGGTGGCAGTTAAAATGCAAGAAGTTGTTATTGTCAGTACAGCCAGAACTCCGTTTGATAAATTTGGTGGACCACTGAAAAATATGAGTACGGTGGAGTTAGCCAGTATCGCAACGAAAGCAGCGATGCAGCGTGCTGCGTTAGACCCCCAAGACGTGGAAGAATATTATCTGGGCATCAATATGCCAACTCAGAACAGATCTATTGCCAGACAGGCTGCTTTGGAATCAGGCATCCCTGAAACTGCCAATGCCCTGACTGTTGACAGAGCCTGCTGTTCTTCTTATTCGGCAATTGCCATGGGCTACAGGGCCATTGCTCTTGGCGAAGCTAAAATTGCCGTCTGCGGCGGCAGTGAAAATATGAGCAATGTCCCATATTTTCTTAACGATCTCAGATGGGGTAAAAGAATTGGTGATATCGTGCTGAAAGATATTATGGTGGTGTCGTGTCCATATACTGGCGAACCACGTGCCGTTCAAGCTGGTAAAGGTGCTGTGAAATATGACATCAGCCGGGAGATGCAGGATATCTGGGCCTTTGGCAGCCAGAAAAAATATGCGGCAGCGGAAGCCGCTGGTAAATTTGACGATGAAATCGTATCGGTGGTACTAAAAGATAAAAAAAGCAGAGAAATTGTGATTGACAAAGACCAGTCACCGAGACCGGAGACAACTATTGAAGGGCTGGCTAAGCTGCCCACGGTCTATGGGAGTCCGACTGTAACAGCAGGTAATGCGCCAGGACTTAGTACTGGTGCGGCTATGGTAACTCTTATGAGCAGAGAAGAAGCAGTAAAAAGAGGCCTAAAACCTCTGGCAACTATTATCGGTCATGCTCAGGCTTCAGGTCATCCGGATGGAATTGCTTCTATTCCAGCTGAAGCGGCCAAGAAAGCCCTGCAAAAAGCTAACCTGACAATTGATCAGATTCAATTGATCGAAGTTAATGAAGCGTTTGCGGTCATGCCGTTGGTTACTACCAAAATCCTCGGTGAAGGTAATGAGGAAAAGGTGGAAGCTTTGAGAAAGATCACTAATGTTAATGGTGGAGCTATTGCTATTGGCCATCCGACCGGGGCTACGGCTGCCCGCCTGGTAATGACTGTTTGCAGGGAAATGCAAAGACGCGGCGGCGGTTATGCCTTGGCGACTATTTGCGGCGGTATTGGCGAAGGCGAATGTATGGTTTTTAAAGTCGAAAAATAATAATAACAGAGGTGTATTAAATGGCCTGTGAAGCAGTTCGGTAATGTATAATTGCAAACTGCTGCACAGGCCGTTTGTAAATTTAATAACCGGCAGATGTGAAAGGAGGCGTTGAGGTTGTCTTCGGAAGATAGAATAAAAATATGTGTCAAATTGATTGTAGTGATAGCGTTGCTGCAGATGCTGGCTTTGTTTAAAATATTTGATTTGCGGTATCTGATAGCTTTTTGCGGTATCATGATACTCTTGCTTGGCATAACAGTGATGAGTAAAAATTTTAGAAAAATGGTTGCAGGATTTCTTTTTTTAGGAACATTATTGAACCTTTACACATATCAGCCGTTAACTTCATGGATAAGTGGTATTAATTATATGCTGAATATTACTGCAATTTTGGTGATAATGCAGCTTTTTGTGATCCCGATAAAAATTGGTAATTATTCTGGACATTTTAAATACCTTTTATTACAGGGTTTTAAAAATGAAAGACATGTATATATTTTTTCGTCCGTTGTCATCAGTATGTTTTCTACATTTTTACTTTTTGGCACGATTCCGGTTATGTTATCTTTGTTGGGAGCACCATTAAAGCAAATATTAAACAATTATAATAAATTTATGAGCACCGCTTTGACACGCGGATATGCTGTTGCTGTTATGTGGGCGCCGGGAGCTGTAAATATTCTGCTGGTAATGAATGTCACCGGCGTGAGATGGGTCGATATTTTCCCGGTCGGGTTTGCTGTTTCCATACTGGGATTAGGAATAAGCTACTGCCTGCAGAAAAAATATTTGAGTAAGGTGCCTTTTAATAAAGAAACATGTTTAAGGACAAATGCAGCGGTGTATGAAATTAAAGCAAAACAAGAAGCCTTGAGGAAAGTTTTGAATATCGTATTTCTTGTAATAGTGCTTATAGTATTAATTTTCAGCTTTGATGTAATCGGAATAGGCGACAACACCTCGCGGGTGATGTTGGCGGGATTACTTTTAGTTTCTATCTGGTTGTTTACGTTAAGAAAAGAAAAAAATTTTAAAAAGGCCGTTGATGAATATTTTGATGTGAGTTTAGTAAAAACAATAGATTTAGCGATTTTATATGTGGCTTTGGGGATTTTTTCAAAAGCATTGGAAACATCAGCGGTTTTAGAAAAAATTTTACCGTATGTAACCTTATTGTCTGATCAAAATCCTATAACGATCATCCCGGTGATTATCCTAAGTATCATAGCATTGGCAATGTTTGGATTACATCCATTTGTCGTAATCATAATTTTGGGACAAGTACTCATGTCGTCATCATTGCCGCTTGATCCCAGGGTGATTGCACTGACATTGTTATTTGGTTCTATGCTTTCTTATATGCTTTCTCCTTTTGCCGGTATGGTGTTGACCACAGCCAAATTTTTGAATGTTTCTATCTATGATGTCGGAGTGAAGTGGAATGGCCTGTTTGGTATCATTTTGTTTTTGATTGGGAGTGGAATTATAATATTGTATCAGCTATATGGTGTTTAGACATTTTGGCAACAAACAGCAGAATTACTACATGTATGCTAAAGAGCTTATTACAGCAGCAATTCCCGGATTTTTGCAACGATATAGAATTAGTTTTAATATCAAGAATAGTTGGTAGAGAAAAAGATAAAAATATTATAAATTGTTTTAAATTTAAACGTTTAAAAATAAAATACATTGACAAAATAATAGTTTTAAGATATTTTAATTAATGCCAAAGCAATTAAAATTAGTTTTTAGGGTATAAAGATAATTTCTGTGCCGCTCAAGGATATTTACGGGCAAAGGGGGCGTAATAATATGGATATGTTTGACTGGAAAATTATTAAAACATTATATGAATTGAAGAATATTACGAATACAGCAAAAGTTTTATACATTTCTCAACCTGCTCTGACTGGCAGAATTAAGAAAATCGAAAAATATTTAGGGGTAAAATTAATTGTTTCCAGTAATAAAGGCATCACCTTTACTCATGCAGGAAAATACGCAGCGGAATATGCGGGTGACTGTCTAACTGACTTTGAATTATTTTTGGAAAAACTTTCCAATATGGAAGTCGATGTTTCCGGAACGTTGAGAATAGGATCGCCAAGCATTATTGCCAGATATTACATACCTCTATTGATACAGAAATTTAAAGAAATGTATCCTAAAGTAACTTTTGAAGTAACGATTGAAAACAGTAGCGAGGTACTGTCGCATACTAAAGATGGAACATTTCATTTTGGTTTTTTGCGTGAAGATTTCGGTTGGGATGACGGTGTAAAAAAATTGTTGACGATAAATCATTTATGCGCGGTCTCTAAAACAAGGTTTGAATTAAATGATTTACCCTCTATGGCCAGAGTGGATTATCAAACAGATTCATATTTCAGGACGTTTTTGGATAATTGGTGGAACAGCAGATTTGAAGAAAAACCTAATATTATAATGCAGGTCAGCAATATCGATTTATGCAAAGAAATGGTATTCAGCGGTGTTGGTTACGGGTTGCTGCCTTCAATAGTTTTATCCGATCATCCGGAGGTTTACCAGATTCCGCTTTGTGATAAACAAGGTGAATTGATACACCGCAAAACATGGATCGTTGGGAAAAACAGCGCTCTGCAAAGGAAGCTCCCGGCTACATTTTATAATTTTATTCAGGCCTGTCATTTTGGTGATTTTTTAAGAAGATATTAAGATGGCGTATAAAAGCAAAAAACGGCTGCGACTCGCACCACCGTAGTCGCAACCGCTTTTTGAGGTTGAAAGGATGAAAATAATTGAGAGAGAAGGGAGGAGGTAATTGCATTTAATGCTTTTGCCTTGTCTATATAATACCTTACGACAACAGGATTTGCATCTTACAATGGTTACATAATCTGTTTAATATAATTACATAATTATATTAAAGTTAAAAGTTTTTCATACTGAAAGCTCAAAATTTTTTTTTGCTTTTTGGAAGCAGGCTTGATAAAATGCCATTAAGAGCTGACAGGTGGTGAAGAAATGCAGACAGTGGCATGTTTTGGCGATTCTCTGATTTATGGTTTTCCTTTCGGACCGCGTGTTTCGTGGATCGCGGAAGTTGAAAAGCTGACAGGTCATAAATTTTTAAATTATGGCGTTTGCGGCGATTGTACAGACGATATTTTAACCCGTCTGCAAACGGCGTTTTTACCGGAACAGACTACGCATATTTTATTTTGGGGTGGCGCGAACGATATCATTCAAATGCGGCCGCAGAAATTTATTGTGGAAGACCTGCAGAAAACAGTGTGCTGTTGCCAGGATAAAAATTTAAAACCGGGTATAGTCTTGCCGCTGGTAACTGCCGAAAGCGGGTTAAACAAATATATTTTACCGCTGCGTGAGGCCATAAGCACACGTTTTGCAGAGTCGGTATGGCTGCTTGATCTGCAGCCGGCTGTGGGGCTGACTGCGGCAGACCGGAAGAACGCCTATCTGGACGGCGTGCATCCGACTGCCGAAGTTTACAGAGCAATGGGAAGATATGCTGCGCCGCTGCTTAAAAGCTGGCTGGAAAAAGATAATAGTAAATAAAGAAACTTTGCTTTCACGTGCCTTTTTGTATTATAATAAAGAAATAGATAAGTAGGCGGGCGTTAAGTTTAACGCAGTATTTATGCTGAATATTTAATTTATTGAAGATAGAGGAGAAAATCATGTTTATTGATCGAGCGAGAATATATGTTGAGGCCGGTGCCGGCGGTGATGGCCGTAGCAGTTTCAGACGTGAAAAATTTGTTGAAAAAGGCGGCCCGAACGGTGGCAATGGCGGTCGTGGCGGCGATGTGATTTTAAAAGCTGATAAAAATCTCAATACTTTGATCGACTTTCGCTACAAAAGAAAGTTTGTTGCCAAACGTGGCGGGCACGGCGGTAATTCCAACTGCACAGGTCCACGAGCCGATGATGTTATCGTAAAGGTTCCAATGGGTACTTTAGTGCGCGATGATGCTACCGGCGTGCGTCTGGCTGATCTGACTGAGGACGGTCAGGAATATGTTATTGCCAGAGGCGGCCGCGGTGGTAAAGGCAATGCCTGTTATGTTACCAGTACCAACAGGGCTCCGACCTTTGCTGAAAAAGGCGAACCGGGAGAATTGCGCTGGGTCAAGCTGGAACTGAAGCTGCTGGCTGACGTTGGCCTGGTTGGTTATCCCAGTGTTGGTAAATCCAGTATCATTGCCCAGGTTTCGGCTGCAAGGCCTGAAATCGCCGCTTATCACTTTACGACGCTGACCCCGGTTTTAGGTGTGGTGCGTATCGACGCTGAACGCAGCTT
Source organism: uncultured Phascolarctobacterium sp. (assembly GCA_900545535.1). Taxonomy (GTDB): domain Bacteria; phylum Bacillota; class Negativicutes; order Acidaminococcales; family Acidaminococcaceae; genus Phascolarctobacterium. The sequence goes on along the minus strand of UQZN01000016.1, from coordinate 21,857 downwards.
TGTTTTAGCCGATATTCCCGGACTGATCGAAGGCGCGCATGAAGGCGTAGGTTTGGGGCACGACTTTCTGCGTCATGTGGAACGCACCAAAGTACTGCTGCATGTTTTGGACGTTTCCGGTACCGACGGCCGTGATCCCATCGAAGATTTTGAAAAAATCAATTTCGAGCTGTCGCAATACAGTGAACGTTTGGGGCGTCGCAAACAGCTGGTAGTTGCCAATAAAATGGACTTGCCAGAAGGGCAGGAAAATTTCCAGCGTGTTAAAGAATATGTAGAAGCCAAAGGCTATGAGATCGTAAAAGCTTCGGCCGCTACCGGTGAAGGCCTGCAGGAACTGATGTATAAGGCTTATGAGATGCTGCAGAACTTTGAACCGGAGCCGGATGAAGAAGAACATATCATGATAGATGAAATCGACCCGGACAGCTTTGAGATCACAGCCTGTGCGGATGCGGATTTTGAAGTAAAAGGTAAAAATATCGAGCGCCTTGTAGCCATGACAAATTTTGATAATGACGAAGCATTGTACCGCTTCCAGCTGATCTGGAAAAGCCTGGGTATCGATGCCGCTTTAAAAGAAAAAGGTATTCAGGAAGGTCAGACAGTACGTATCCGCGATATGGTGTTTGAGTTTAAAGAATACTAAGATTTTAACGAGGGGACTGAGCTGGATGACTTTTGACCGCTCTGCGCTGAAAGAAGCTAAACGTATCGTAGTGAAGGTTGGTACCAGTACCATAACCTACGTTAACGGTAAACGTAATTTTGAACAGATCGACCGATTGGCCCGTGAACTTGCCGACTTACAGAACCAGGGCAAAGAAATGATCCTGGTGACGTCCGGCGCTGTTGCCGTAGGCGTGGACCGTCTGGGGCTGCCCGAAAAACCCAAGACTATCCCCGGTAAGCAGGCTGCTGCTGCCGTAGGACAGGGGATTTTGATGCATACTTATGAAAAACTTTTTGCCGAATACGGGCAGATTGTGGCACAGGTACTGCTGACAAAAACAGAATCTTTGGACCGGCACCGTTACACCAATTCACGCAATACGTTTATGGAGCTGCTAAAAAACAGAGTTATTCCCATCGTCAATGAAAATGACGTTGTCGCTTTAGATGAATTGAAGATCGGTGATAATGATAATATGTCGGCACTGGTAGCCGGTATCGTCGATGCCGATCTGGTCGTGATCCTTTCCGACGTAGACGGATTGTATACAGCAAACCCACAGACGCATCCCGATGCAAAACTGGTGAGTATCGTCAGCGATATTACCCCGGAGATCGAGGCCAGCGCCGGTGGTGTTGGCAGCAGCTTAGGGACCGGCGGTATGTTTACCAAGCTGCAGGCGGCTAAAGCCGCCACCAGTTCGGGTATCCATCTGGCTATTGCCCGCGGCGACGAAAAATATGCTATTGCCCGCATTTTGCAGGGTGAGAATATTGGCACGGTCTTTGTTTCCAAAGAGAACCGTCTGCAGTTCCGTAAACGCTGGCTGGCCTTTGGGGCCCGCATTATGGGTAAACTTGTTATTGATGAAGGCTGCGCCAAAGCCGTGCGCAAAGCAGGCGGCTGCAGCATTTTGCCGGCAGGCATCACGGCGGTTGAAGGGCAGTTTGAAGCCGGTAATACCGTCAGCGTTGTCGACCTGGCCGGGCATGAACTGGCACGTGGTTTGAGTCACTATTCTTCAGCGGAACTGGAGCAGATCAAAGGTGCAAAAACCTCGGAAATAGAAGACAGAATAGGTCATAAAAATTACGACGAGGTCATCCATCGTGATGATCTGGTTATTTTGGGCTAGGAGGAGACCCGCATGGCAACTTATGAAATGATGCGTACTAAGGCCGAAGCTGCACATCGTGCGGCAGCTGAACTGGCAGTAACTTCTACCGTGATCAAGAATAAAGCGCTGCTGGCTATGGCCGCCGCGCTTGAAGCAGGAGTGACGGAAATTTTGGCGGCTAATGCCAAAGATATGGAAGCCGGCCGCGCTAATAATATGAAAGCATCAATGCTGGACAGACTGGCGCTTTCACAGGCACGTATTGATGCTATGGCCGAAGGACTGCGTCAGGTAGCGCAGCTGGAAGATCCTGTCGGCAATGTTTTGGATGGACGTAGACTGCCGAATGGTCTGACTGTGACGAAAGTACGTGTTCCTCTTGGTGTTATTGGTATTATCTATGAAGCCCGCCCGAATGTTACAGCCGATGCTATCGGTTTATGTGTAAAATCAGGCAATGCAGTTATTTTGAAAGGCGGCAGCGAAGCCCTGCATTCAAATATTGCTATTGCCGGTATCTTGACGCAAGCAGCAGAGGCAGCCGGCATACCGGCAGGGGCCATACAGTTTATCGACAGCAGTGACCGTCAGGCTGTAACTGATCTGATCAAAATGAACGGACTGGTCGACGTAGTCATTCCCCGCGGCGGGGCCGGACTTATTCAGGCTGTGGTGCAGAATGCCACGGTCCCTGTCATCGAAACAGGTATTGGCGTCTGCCATACCTATGTAGATGTCGGAGCCGACTATGATATGGCGCGCGCGATCGCCATCAATGCCAAAGTGCAGCGCCCGGCAGTATGTAATGCGATGGAAACATTGCTGGTGCACGAGGACGCCGCTGCTGAATTTTTGCCGCAGATGCTGGCCGAATATTTTGCTGCCGGCGTAACGGTCATCGGCTGCGAGAAAACGCAGTCCTTTGACAAGCGTATCCAGGCAGCAACGGAAGCAGACTGGGCCACGGAGTACGGGGATCTGCGTTTATCGGTAAAAATAGTCAGTGGTCTGGAAGAGGCGCTTGCGCATATTGCCAGATATGGTACTAAACATTCTGAATGTATCGTTACCAGCGACTATGGACATGCCCGTATCTTTCAGCAGCGTGTCGATGCTGCCGCAGTTTATGTTAACGCTTCAACACGTTTTACAGACGGTTTTGAATTTGGTTTTGGCGCTGAAATTGGTATCAGTACGCAAAAACTCCATGCCCGCGGACCGATGGCTTTGCCTGAGCTAACCAGCAGCAAATATCTTATCAGCGGCGACGGACAAATACGGGGTTGATTTTAAAGTGAAAGCAGTCTGCCCTTGACGCAGGCTGCTTTTCTGTTTTTAAAAATCACTTTTTTGTCATACTTTTTGACTGATTTGTCATTAAAAAAACACAGAATTCATCTATCATAGGTTTTGACCAAAAGAATAGAATAAGCTATAATTTTAAACATGGTACGAGCTGATAAGGATTGTTAATTTTGCGAAAGTAAAGAGGGATGTATGATGTTAGCATGGATAAAACGCAATAAATATGTACTGGGATTTTTGACGGTCCTGATAGCGATCGGCTATTTTGGCTACGGTTATTATAAAAGCAGCACTGAAGTCAAAGAAACGGTGCGCACGGCGACTGTTGAATACGGACACTTGGCCGACAGCATTTCAGCTACAGGCAGTTTGAGCGCCGTCGATAATGTGGATATCAGCTCCAAGATCACCGGACGTATCGTCGAAGTCTGCGTCGAAGAGAACGATCATGTCAACGCCGGGCAGGTGCTGGTACGCCTGGACGATACCTCACTGGCGGCCACACAGACTCAGATGCGGGCCAAAATGGAAAATGCTCTGGCAACCTATAACCGTTACAGTGCCCTGCTTGCCCAGGGTGCTATTTCCAGATCTGACTATGATCTGGCCGAAGCTGATTATACTGTCGCTAAAGCCAACTACGATCAGGCTACTTCCAATGTCAACGATACAGTCATCACTACGCCGATCTCCGGTTATGTTATCGGCAAGCCTACCCCTGTAGGACAGACGATCAGCTCAGGTATTTCCGAACCTCAGGTCATCATGTCCATTGCCAACCTTGATAATATGCAGATCGAAACGCTGGTCGACGAATCTGATATTGGCCAGGTCAGAGTAGGGCAGAAAGTAAACTTTACTGTTGATTCCTATCCTGACAGAACCTTTGAGGGTATCGTCAGACTGGTATCCCGTAAAGCAGTTACCGAAAATAATGTTATTTATTATACAGTATATGTCGATGTGGCAAACCCGGAAGGCAAGCTGCTGCCGACGATGACGGCCCGCGCCAATATTATCGTCAACGAAGCTGACGGCGTGCTGATGGTGCCGGTCAACTGCCTGCGTACAGAAGGCAGCCGCCGTTATGTGCAGGTATATAATGAAGCAACTAAAGAGATCCGCGACGTAAATGTTGAAGTGGGAATGAGCGGTGATGACAAGATCGAGGTCAGCAGCGCTGAACTCAAGGCCGGCGATAAGCTTTTGATCAAAGCCGCCAAAGCGACACAAACCAATAATAACCGCATGGGCCCGCCGATGCACTGATAAAATGAGAGGAGTCGCGCATATGACTGCTGTGATCAGACTTGAAGATATTATGAAAACATATGTTATGGGCGATGCCGTAGTCCATGCGCTCGATCATGTCAACGTCGAGATCGGCACCGGTGAATTTACTTCTATTATGGGGCCGTCCGGCAGCGGCAAATCAACAATGATGAATATTCTTGGCTGCCTGGATCGTCCGACTTCCGGTAAGTATTATTTAGACGGTAAAGAAGTGGCCGGCTACAGCGACGACGAACTGGCACGGACACGCAACGCAAAAATAGGTTTTGTTTTTCAAAACTTTAACCTGCTGCCCAAATTATCGGCGCAGCTGAACGTAGCCCTGCCCCTGGTTTATGCCGGTGTTGGCGAAGAAGAACGCCTGGAACGGGCTAAAACAGCCCTGGAAGCAGTTGGTCTGGGCGACAGGATCGACCATAACCCCACAGAAATGTCCGGTGGTCAGCGACAGCGTGTAGCTATTGCCCGCGCCCTTATCAACGACCCGGCCATTATTATGGCAGACGAACCGACAGGAAATCTGGATACCAAGTCCAGTTATGAAATCATGGACATCTTTAAAAAAATGAATGATGACGGCAAAACGGTAGTCATGGTTACTCATGAGCCAGACATTGCCGAGCAGACCAAGCGTATTCTGACTATGCGTGACGGTAAGCTGGTCAGTGACGAATGGAGGACTGACCATGTTTAACGAATCCATCAAAATGGCGATCGACGGGATGATCTCTAATAAACTGCGTACTTTGCTGACTCTTTTGGGTATCATCATCGGCGTTGGTGCCGTTATAGCTATGGTCAGTCTGGGCTTTGGCGTGAAAGAACAGGTCAAAAGCAATATTTCCAGTCTGGGCAGTAATCTGCTCATCGTCATGTCAGGCGGTCGTACCGCCAGCGGCGCACGTCTCGCAGCTGGTCAGGGCGCGCGTCTGACGGCGGAAGATGCTTACGCTATCGAAAAACAGATCGAAGGCATTGCCTATGTCGCACCGGCTGTTTCCTCCTCCTATCAGTTAGTAGTAGGCAATCAAAACTGGACTGCCAGTGTGGAAGGAACAACGCCTAATGTGCTGGATATCCGCAGTTATAAACTGGCCGAAGGCCGGAACATGACTGAACGTGATCTCAGCAGCCGGGCCAGAGTCTGCGTTATTGGTCAGACCATTGTCGATAATCTGTTCCCCGAAGGCGATGCTGTCGGGAAAACCCTGCGGATCAATAAAGCTCCGTTTCAGGTCATCGGTGTCCTGGAAGCCAAAGGCCAGTCGGCCAGCGGTCAGGATCAGGACGACGTAGTCTATATTCCGCTGACAACGGCGCAAAACAGAATGATGGGCATTACCCATATCAGCAGGATCACGATCCAGGCCGAAAATGAAAACGTTATCGACCAGGTGCAGGCCGAAGTGGAACAGCTGCTGCGGCAGCGGCATAAAATCAAAGCCGGCGACGATGACGACTTTACTGTACGGAACCTGGCGGCCCTGATGGAAACAATGATGGAAACTGCCAATACCATCACCCTGCTGCTGGGCTGCATTGCGGCCATCAGCCTGCTGGTCGGCGGCATCGGCATCATGAATATCATGCTGGTTTCTGTTACCGAGCGGACAAGGGAAATAGGCATCCGCAAAGCATTGGGCGCTACTTATAACAATATCCTGCTGCAGTTTCTGATCGAAGCCATGGTCATTGGCGTGGTCGGCGGTACGCTGGGCGTGATTTTAGGCATCGGTTCATCCTATGCCATCAGTTATTTCGCCGGCTGGCAAACCGTCATTTCCATACCAACGATCATCATTGCGGTGGTATTTTCCGTGGGTATCGGCCTCTTCTTCGGCATCTACCCGGCGCGCAAAGCAGCACTTTTAGACCCCATCGAGGCATTGCGCTATGAATAAAAATTATTGCAGTGAGCATGAAGTAAAACAAAATGCAGCTAAAAAAGCAACCTGGCACGAAAAAATGCAGGCCTTCTCAAACTATCTGAGAAGGCCTAAGACTGTTTTTGATTTAAAAGACCGCAGCAAAGCGTTACTGCTCCTGGCCGCAATCATTATCGGCGTACAGTATCTGCTGAAAGTGCTTTTAAAATAATTTAAAACTGATAAAAAAAGAACTGACCTCTTAGAGGTCAGTTCTTTTTTTATCAGTTGTTTATTTGCGTAAATTAAATTTTATGCAAAAATAAGAAAATTTTATGTTTTAAATAAAAACTTTTAGAATCGTTAATATACTTAATGCAAAATAAAACAAATAAAAAATCGTATTACTAAAAAATCTTGACAAAAAGAGTATAATTAATTATGTAAAGTTACAAATTATTTAATTAAAATAAATGAGATAAGGAAGCGAATTTGATGGAACAAGCTTTAACAAAAGCAGGAATATGTTTGATTTTAAGCTGCTGCACCGTTTCGGTACAGGCAGCTTCACCAAATATGGCAGCGCAGCAAAGCCGCATCGACCAGATCGAACAGCAGCAAAATGCCAAACGGCAGGCTATGGAAGAACAGGCCAGGCTCAACGCGCCTAATGTTAATCTGGCACCTGAAACAGAAGCAGCAGAAGCCGTTCATTTACCGCAGGAAAAAGTAAGCTTTTTGATAAAAACAATCGAAATAGAATGTGCTAATAAAAAATATAAGTCAGACTTTAAATGGGCAGACAAAGTATTACAACAGTATGAACATCAGCGGATTGGCGTTGAAGGGATAAATATTTTAGCCAAACTGCTATCAGAAAACATTATTGATAAAGGCTATGTAACCAGTAGAGTTGTGATTCCTGAACAGGATCTTTCTTCAGGTACTTTAAAGTTTATTATTATCCCGGGTATCATACACGATATACGTTTTGCTCAGGATACCTGGGGAACCTGGCGTAACGCTTTCCCTACGGCACCAGGCAAACTGCTGAATATCCGCGATCTGGAACAGGGACTGGAGCAGATGAAACGTGTCCCTAATCAGGATGTTAAGATGCAGCTGGTTCCGGGTGCTGAACCGGGGGAAAGCGACGTAGTGATAGATATACAACGCAGCAATAAGCCGTGGAACATTGGTTTATCCATAGATGATTCAGGAACAAAAAGCACAGGGCGCCTGCAGGCCTCGGCCAATCTGTCGTTTTATAATCCAACCGGTCTGAACGATGTCATGAGCTACAGCTATACAAAAGATGCCGAAGGTAATGACAGCAGCTTTGGTACTAAAAACTATTATTTTTCTTATTCAGTGCCCTATCAAGACTATACGTTCAGTATCAGCAAATACCGCAACCGTTTTTATCAGACGGTGCCCAGTATCGTACCGTTCATGTCCAGCGGACAAACGGATGGTCTGGAAATTGGGGTACAGAAGCTTTTATACCGCGACAAAACGCGTAAAACGCAGGGGCAGTTCAAGCTTATCAAACGAAAACGGCACAGTTTTATCAACGATACTGAAATAGAAGTGCAAAGACAGGAAACTACAGCCTACCAGCTGGGACTGCTGCACAGGCAGTATTGGGGGCCAAGCACGATAGATCTGCTGCTGTATTATCAAAAGGGGATGCCCTGGTGGCAGGCTGAACCGGGCCTGACTGATCACATAGAAGGAACAGCCACGACAAGATATGGTTTGTATGGTTTGAATCTTAATATCGGCACTCCTGTCAAACTGGGCAAAGCACAGGGACGTTATAATTTTAATTTCCGTGGTCAGTATACGACCGATGTTTTATATGGTGTGGACCAGTTCAGTATCGGCGGTCGTTATACCGTCCGCGGTTTTGACGGCGAACAGAATTTGTCAGCTGAAAATGGCATCATTATTCGCAACGAATTGAGCGTTGCCGTACCAAAGCTGCGGTTGGAACCTTATATTGGCCTTGACCTGGGTCATGTCTGGGGTCCTTCCGACCAATATCTGCTGGGTAAAAATCTGGCAGGCGCTGTTTTTGGTATCCGTGGCAACCTGTTTAAAGGGATGCAGTATGATGCCTTTATCGGTGCGCCGATCTATAAGCCGGACGGTTTTGAAACATCTAAAACTGCCTTGGGTTTTCAGGTCTATTATCAATTTTGATGAAGAAGGGTAAATAATGAGTAAATATAGAAAAAACCAATTAGCTAAAAAAATAACTGCTTCACTGCTTTTACTAAGCTTTTCCGCACAGCCTTATTTCAGCGCGGCAGCCTTTGCTGCTACTACGGCAACGCCGGCAGCAGGCCAGCAGGTAAATGTTCAGAGCAGTAACGGCACTGTTGTTGTAAATATCAATAACCCTCAAGGCACAGGCGGCCTTTCACATAATAAGTTTACCGATCTGCAGGTAGGGGCTGAAGGTATTGTTTTTAATAACAGTACTGTCAATACAACCAGTGAGCTGGCCGGCAATATCAATGGTAATACTAATCTTACCAATCCGGCCAGTATTATTCTTAACGAAGTCACAGGCCGCAATCCCTCGGCCTTAAATGGTATGCTGGAAATTGCCGGGCAGAAAGCCAGCCTCATCATTGCCAACCCTAACGGCATCAATGCTTCCGGCGTAGGCTTTATCAATACCAATCGGGCCGTGCTGACAACAGGTGTGCCTATCATCGACGCCAACAATAATTTGCAGGGGTTTACAGTCGCAAACGCCAGTAAAATCACTTTTACAGACCGCGTTCAAACAGATAGCAGCGGTCAGGAAACAGGCATCATCAATGGCAGCAGCGATACACCGAGGATCGACCTTATCAGTCGTGCCGTTGAGATCAACGGCACACTGCAGGCACAGGCTATCAACATCGTAACAGGCGCAAACAAGGTCACCTACAGCGATGCTGCTGGTGACAGTAATGATTTGCAGGCCGAAAAAATCACTGCCGCAGCAGCAGCTCCGGCTCTGGCACTGGACGTCTCTGCTTTAGGCGGTATGTATGCCGGACGCATCACTATGGTGGGTACAGAAAACGGCGTCGGTGTTAAAAATGCCGGCGTTATGGAAGCTTATGGTGATATCGGTGCTATCTCCCTCAATGTCAATGGCAAAATCACTTTTGCCCAAAGCACAGAAACTGAAACCGATCCTGACGGCGGGGCAGATATCAGCACTGTAACCAGTAGAATAGCTGCCCAGAAAAATATTGAGCTGCAAAGTTCGGAGACCATAGAATTTGCCGACGACATAACAGCAGGTGGTGATTTGACTGTTAAAGCTCAAACTATCACTAATCATGGTCTGCTCACCGCAGGCAGCTATCGCCCGGCCAGCGCAACAGACGATGATGCAGAAGTAGATGCTGTTATCGATACTACTGCTAAAATGTCTTTGACAGCGACAGGCACTGTTACCAATGAAGGAGCAATCAGCAGTGCAGGAAGCATCACCACAGCAGCAGATAATTTTGCCAACAAAGGTTCTGTCAGTGCAGCTGCGATCACAGTCACAGGTAAAGATTTGCTGAACCAGGGTACTATCGACCAAAGCGGTACAGAAGCAACCAAAATAAAACTGACCGGAACCCTGTCCAACTTTGCCGCGGACGATAAACAAAATGCCATGCTGCGTACTTCCGGTAACCTGGATATTACTGCACAGAACATCGTAAATACCGGCAGCAGTATCATTCTGTCTTCACAGGCTGCCGCAATACAGGCTGGCAGTATCGACAACGAAAACAGCACGATCAGCGCTCAAAATGGGAATTTAGCGATTACGGCCAATAGCCTGAACAATAACGGTGGCTTTTTAAAAGCCAAACAGGAATTTACGCTCAACAGCAAACAAAATGCTTTAAATGGAACCATTGATGCCGGCACTGATCTTATTATTACTAATACGGATAACAAAGACCTGGCGCTGCAGAAAAATACTGTCTTGCGTGCAGGAAAGGATATTAAGGTTACTGCCGGAACTGTCGATAACGCAGGTGTGCTTTTAGCACAGGGCGATATTACCTTTACCTCAGACAGTGCCAAAAATCAGACCACAGGCCGCATCTCGGCGCAGAATAATGTCAATCTGCCTGATAACTTTACTAACGAAGGCACTCTTACCGGCAGTAATATTGCCGATATCCCGCCGGAACAGCCCGATGAAATCCCGGATTTCATTGCTCCTGATACCGGAGTCAGCAGTGATAAGGCGGCCTCCTCAGACTTTGTCAGGATCGAAGCTGATAAAAATGCTGCTACAGAGTATAAACCGATCGTCGAAAAAACCAACAGCGGCATTGATATCGTGCAGATCGCTTCAGCTAACAGCGACGGAGTTTCCCGCAATCTGTATACCTGGTTCGACGTCGATAAAAACGGACTGATTTTAAATAATGCTACCGAATATGTCAATACACAGTTAGGTGGTTATGTTGATTATAACTACCGTCTGGGACTGCGTCCTGCCAAAATCATCCTTAACGAAGTAACCAGCGCCAATCCCAGCAGCATCAACGGTTTCATCGAAGTAGCGGGGCATCGGGCAGGCGTGGTCATCGCCAATGCCAACGGCATCGTTGTGGATAACGGCGGCTTTATCAATACCAGTCATGCCGTCTTCACTACCGGTAAACCCATAATGAACGGCTCGCTTGATACCTACAGGGTAAACGGCGGTAATGTAACGGTCACAGGGCAGGGCCTTGATGCCAAAACAACAGACCGCTTCGACATCATCAGCGCCGACGCTGACATTACAGCCGGCATTTGGGGCGGCGACGAAATCAATATCGTTACAGGGCATAATATCGTAGATGCCACGGATCTGCATAATCAACAACTCGATAATGCCAGCGCCGCTAAAGAAAATACTATCGATATTGCCTCAATGGGCGGTATGTATGCCAAAGCAATATCACTGGTCGCCAGCGATACCAATGCCGGCATCAAAAACTTTGGCAGTATCAATGCTTCCGGTACAGGCATAACGCTGACCGTTGACGGCAAACTGGCTCAACACGGCAGTATAGCTGCGCAAAATGGAGCCATAGATATCGCTGCAGGCGGCGATATCTATAACAGCCGGCAAATCCTGGGCGGTACTGATCTGAAAATACATACAGGCGGCGACCTGCTCAGTACAGGTACTATCGGCAGTGAAAATGGAACGCTGACACTGGCCGCAGAGCACAACCTCACACAAACTGGCAGTGTGCGTCTGGAAACAGGCACTTTAAGCATAGCTGTTGGCGGCGATCTATCTCAATATGGCAACATTTCTGTCCAGCAGGGGGGGACTTCTCTCGACGTGCAGGGCAACAGCGGCCAGTATGGTACGATCAGCAGCGAAGGTGACTTTACTTTTAACACTAAAGGCACCTTGCGTCAGCATGGCCAAATTGCAATAACCAATGGCGACGCTGCAATAACCACAGGTGAAGCCTTCCGCCAATACGGTGATCTTGTGCTGGCTAACGGCAGCGGCGTTATTAATGTGGACGGCGACACCCTGCAGGCCGGTAAAATAGTTGCCGACAAAGGCAGCCTTACCATCAATGAACGCAATGATCTTAAAAATACAGGCACGATTTCAGCTGCCGATACGCTAAAAATTACGGCAGTCAATAATATCAAACAAATCCAGGGTGTTATGATCGGCGGCAGCAGTACCAGCCTTGATGCCAATAACCTTACCAATAACGGCGGCGTCATTTTCTCCGGCGGCAATATCGACCTGGCTGTCAAAAGTAAACTCGAAAACCTCAACTCGGCATCTATTTATTCGCAGGGCGATCTCCGCATCGGCAGCGGCGAAGGAAAAACTGCTGAGCTGCTGAACCAGTCCTCCACTATCCGCGGCGATAAAAACGTCAGCATCGCTGCAGCCAGCCTTACTAACGAAAAACGTGAATTTGTGACCGGTTGGGACGTAACGGAAACCGATCATAATATCTGGTTACCAGGTTTTGTTTTATATGGAAATTATTATAATGCCCGGCGCTACTTCCACCGCGTTGTGCAGGACGGAACTATTTATCTGGACAGCCCTGCGGCCTATATCCTTTCCGGCGCCGATATGACTATCGAAGCCGATACTGTTGATAACGAATACAGCTTTATCACAGCCGGCCGCGACCTTGATCTGGCTGCTGATAAACTGACGAACATCGGTTATAAAAATATCAAACGGACGACGGAGACCGGCACTGACGTTAAATACTGGAAATATAAAAAGCATAGAAGATGGCACCGTCATTGCCGTTACGTCTACGGCGAAGACAGAGCGCCCTACTATCTGCATACCCGCGAACTGATCGACGGCAGTGCCGACAGTGTTATTTCGGCTGGTGCCAACAATAACATCACGGTCAAGGGAAATACGGTCAACCGTACTGTTGACGCTCAATATGAAAACCTGACTGTCACCTATACACCAACGGCCCAGAACCCGGCAGGGATCGAGCCGTCTTTAGACGTACCCAAAATCAACGACCTCACCAGCAAAAATCCCCTGCTGAAGCCAGCAGACCCTACGGCAGATTACCTTATCGAAATGGACCCGCGGTTTACGGATTATAAAAATTTCCTGTCCAGCGATTATCTGCTTCAACGCATCAGCCGCGACCCGCAAAAAGTAATGAAACGTCTGGGCGACGGCTTTACTGAACAACAGCTGGTACGCGAGCAGATTTTGAACCTGACAGGCAAGCAGTATCTGGCTGGTTTTACCAGTGATGAAGAACAATTTAAAGAACTGATGAACAATGCCGCCATAGCTGCTGATAAATTTGGCCTGACTGTAGGCATAGCGCTGACAGCTGAACAAATGGCCAACCTGACCACAGACATCGTCTGGCTGGTAGAGCAGGAAATCAACGGCCAGAATGTACTTGTTCCCGTCGTCTATCTGGCATCGGTACGTCAGGGCGAGCTTAAAGCTGACGGCGCTTTGCTGGCTGGCGGCAATATCCATCTGGTAACAGGCGATACGCTTACCAATACAGGCACGATAGCAGCTACCGGCAACAGCAGTATCGGTGGCACTGATATTGGCAACAGCGGCACGATCACAGCCGGTAAAGACCTTGAACTTACTGCTGCGCAGGATATCACCAACTCCGGCGGCAGTATCAGCGGCATCAATGTCAGCCTGAAGGCAGGCAACAACATCGTCAACGAAACCACGACCAACGATATCCAATACCGCGAACTGCATCAGGTAACAGCCAACCAGACCGGCAGCATCACTGCCAGCGGCGATTTAAACCTGAACGCCGGACAGAACGTGGAACTGAAAGGTTCGGTCACTGCGGCAGACGGAACAACATCCATCACAGCAGGAGGACGGCTTGACATCAGCAGCATCGCTACCGGCGACCGTGTAGCCGTAGCAGGCACAGACCGCGATAAACGCATCAACGTACAAAATAACAGTGCCCTTGTAGGCGGTAAAGACGTACAGCTAAAGGCTGGCAGCGATCTAACATTAACAGGCTCGCACGTAGCTGCAACGGACAGTATTACCGCTGCAGCCGGCGGCAACATCGAATTGAACGCCGTCAAGGACCGCACTATGCAGGATGCCGAAGTCGGCCACCGCGGCGGCTTCTACTACAACCGCGTCATGACTGACGACGAAAAAGTCCAGGGCAGCAGTATGTCTGCCGGCAAGGACATCAGCCTGCAAAGTGGTCAGGATATCAATATCACTTCCAGTAATATTGCCAGCGAAAAGGGCAAAGTAACTGCCAGTGCAGCAGGCGAGATCAATCTCAGCACCATGACGGAACATCATGAAAGCATTAAAGAAGAACATAAGAAAAAAATAGGCTTCCTTTCCAGTAAAACAACAGATATCTACGATGCCAAAGCGGCAGACTTCAACGTTGGCAGCAATATCAGCGGCGGCAGCGTCGATCTGACCAGCGGCAAAGATACCAATATCACAGCTTCCAACGTAGTCGCCGATAATGACGTCAATATCACAGCCGGCGGCAATGTCAACATCACAGCTGCCGAAGATACATCGTCTTCGACCTATAAAAAACAGGTCAAAAAATCCGGTCTGCTCAGTGGCGGCGGTTTTGGCTTTACCATAGGCAAAGAAAAACGCAAAGACCAGTACGACAACCAAAACGTCGAACAGGTAGGCAGTACCGTAGGCAGCATCAGCGGCAACGTCAACGTCGAAGCAGGCAAAGATATCAACGTCAGCGCCAGCGATGTACTGGCAGGCAAAGACATCAACCTGACCGGCCAAAACGTTACTATCGAAAGCGCCGATAATACCTATAACGCGCAGGAAAAACACGAATATAAAAAGACAGGCATCACTGTGTCGTTGGGTGGACAAACGATAGAAGCCGTTCAGAAAATAACAGATCCTATACAGCGTTCTACAGAGGTAAAAGATGAAAAATTAAAAGCCCTGTATGAACTGAATACCCTGCATGATCTGCAGAAAAATGTCAATAATATCGGTAATACTTTAGATAATATTGATGCTAAAGATGAAAGTGCGGCCTTTAAGATCAGCGTCGGCATTGGTTCAGCTTCTTCTAAATCCAAACTGGAAAGTGAAGTTACTGCTGCTAAAGGCAGCAATGTTGCAGCTGGTGGCGATGTCAATATTACTGCGACTGAAAAAGATATCAATATCAAAGGGAGCAATGTCAGCGGCGAAAACGTAAATTTGGATGCTAAAGAAAATATCAATATCACTTCTTCTGAAAATAGTACTAACAATGATTTTGACGCCAGCAATAAAAGCTTTGGGGCATCGGTAGACTTTGGTGTTAGTGGTATTATCGGCGGCGGTATTAACTATGGCAAAGGCAGCAGTGCTGTAGATACTGACGGGACCACGCATACAAATACTAATGTTACAGCTAATAAGGACCTTACTATCACGAGCGGAGAAGATGTGAATATCAAAGGCGGCAAGGTGAGTGGTGATAAAGTAACGGCAGAGATAGGCGGTAATCTGAACATTGAAAGCCAGCAGGATACTGATAACTATACAGCTAAAGATAAAAACTTTGGTATTGGTATCGGTATAGATAAAAAACCACAGGGCAGCGGTATTGCTTTTGGTAAAGATACTACAGACACTGATTCCAAATACAGCAGTGTAACCGACCAAAGTGGTATTTACGCCGGAGAAGGCGGGTTTGATATCACAGTCGATAAAAACACCGGCCTTAAAGGTGGTATAATAGACAGCGATGCAACGCCTGATAAAAATAAGCTGACTACTGGCACGCTGACTTGGGAAGATGTTGAAAATGAAGCAGAGTACAGTAGTAAAAAAGATGGTTTTGGTGGTAGTATCAGCCAACATCATGATGTAAATGATAATAATAAAACCAAAAATGATTTTGTTGGTGGGCTTAATCCAGGGGCAGAAATAGCCGATGAAGCCAGCAGTACAACCAAGGCAGGCGTAGCCGAAGGAACTATCGAAATAACGGACAAAGAAAACCAAAAACAAAATATCGAAGAATTAAATCGGGATACCAAAAATGCATTGAACGCACTTGGTAAGATTTTTGACGCCCAGGAAGTGCAGGAACGTCAGGAATTCTTCGGCTTATTCAGTAAAACTATATTTAATGCTATTGGTGATTTGGGATTAAAAGAAGGAAGCCCGGAGAAAATAGCGCTTGATGCAGCAGCTGGTGCATTTATAGCTAAATTAGGCGGCGCAGATGCTATGTCGGGGCTGACAGGAGCAGCAATAGCACAATTAGCCGAAAACTTCCTAAAGGATATCAAAGACCCGTTAGTACATCAGCTGATGAGTTATGTTATCAGCGGCACTGCCACTAAATTAATTAGCGGCAGTTTCCAGACAGGAGCGGCAATAGGTACTAATGAAGCTAAATATAACTATTTGACGCACAAGCAGTATGATGATTATCGGGCGGAACTGGAAGCTTGTAAAGGTGATGCGGAGAAAGAAAAAGAAGTAAAACAAAAATATGAGGTAATAAGCGCCCTGCAAGACAAGGAATGGCTGAAAACTCATCCGTTTGAAGAGTATGCCGAGACTATTCAAAATGCCGATGGCAGTATATCTTATGTAACTAAAGAACAAGTAGTTGGCCTTAATACCGATGGCAGTACAGCATACCTTAGACCTGGTGAAATAATAGTTATAGGTGATGAAGATATAAGCAAAATAGTTGATAAAATCAAACCAGGCAATATTATCCAGATGCCTGACGGTACTCGTTATTATGTACAGCCAAATGGCGAATTGAAGGAAAATGCCGATCTTGGTGCCTTTATGACATATCAGAAAGTCAGCTTTGATAAGGGTGATGTAGAAACATACAGAGATATGTATATCTTTGGGGCAGATACTAAGATTGCCGATGATTTCCAAGATAAAGCTGGGGAAGCTGTTACGGATATTTTGGGGGCTAAAGGTGGGACTAGTTTAGGATATCGATTATTAACAATTGCTGCTATGACTGGTGAGGTTGGACCAGTTATTGGAGGCACTCTACTAATAGCGGCTAATACTAATAGTTTTGTTGTTACTACTAGTGGTTTTGCACATAATGTAATTAGTAATAATATAGATATAAAAAATCCGCTTAAAGATTACTTGAATAACGATGATATTTATCGTAATTTTGATGTAGCAGCAAAAATGGTTAGTATTGGAGGTGCTTCAACAGAAATTGTTGCTGCAGCGAAAAGTGGGGCATTTAATAATATAAATTGGGAAAAGGTGCCTTATGACAAAGTAGAACAGAATAAAGCATATAAAACTTTGTCAAACTTGGGGTTAACATTGGAGATTAAGACAGTTGGCGAATTGTTGAAGGAGAAGTAAATGGTAAAAAATAATTTTACTAAAAATTATAAATTATACGTTTTTTATTATATTTTATCTTATATATTTATATTGGGATCATCTGGTCCAACTGATAATGTAGAGATGTGGAAATTTTATTTCCCTTTTAAATCTATAATATGTGCATTAGCAATAGAGTTTGCTAATGCACATGAAATAATATTTAGAACGGCTTTTTATGCGGAAGAATTTGATTATAAAAGATTGTTTTTAGTTATGGCAATAGCTTTCTTTTTTAACATTTTTGTATTAGGTGTTTTGGTATGTTTGTTAAGATTTTATACAGGGATAGATTTGTGGTTTATTTTCATATGATTAATATTATGGAGGAACATAAAAATTTGAATGCTTGAAGTTAATTATAAAAAAATAAGTAAATATATAGAAAAAGCTAAATACTGGCAATTTTTTATGTGTAGTTGGGTTTTATCTTATTGCATGTTTAATTTTGGATATAACATTAGATATGAACCGTTAGGCATTTATGCTTATCAACCTTTTACTCTTATTATTTTATCAATAACATATTTATTTGCTGAAGTAGCATATTATTCTGTTAAAATTCCCGGCTTAGAAAAAACTTTTATTAATGTTTTGTTGTTTTCCTGTAAAATAATAATTAAATTCATTATTGTAGTATTTTTATTTAAAGAGGTGTGGAAGTTTTTACTATTAAAAGGAATTGATATTACATTTTTGTTGGGATTTAGTATTTAAATTATTTAATTCACCATTGGCAAAGAACAGAAAAAAACCAGTGTGCCAACCAGAACACCGAGCTGGTTGGCAGCACTGTAGGCAGCATTAATGGCAATGTCAACATAGTCAGAGGATATAATGAATAGAAAATTTAGTTTCAGAAAAATATATGGAATATTTTATTTATTGTTATATTTATTATTGATTATTGGGAATAAATCTAAATTAGATATACAAATATGGCAAAACTATTTTCCGTTAAAAATTGTTTTACTAACATTTGCATATATATTGTCTAAAGGGTACATAACATTTATGTACCCATATAATTATGAAACGAAATTTTGGATATCTACAAGTTTTATCGGACAGTGTTTAAAAGCAAGTATTTTTATGATTATCTCATTAATTGTAATATCTCTTATATCAAATATGTTAAATTATAAATTATATTTTTTGTTTTTTTGATAGGTGTAAAAATGTATTATTTTACGAAAGATTGGAAACTTTATATTCTTTATTACGTCGTTTTATTCGTTTTAATCGAAGTTCCTAAAAAATATGTACCTGAAATGGAATTATGGAAAGTTTATTTTCCATTAAAATCTATGGTTTTGGGAGTTGCAATCATACTCGCTAATGTGCATGATGAAATTAGAAGATGTAGAAATGATAAAACAGCTATATTTCATTTTGGGCGTTCATATGTTGTTTTTTCAATTTCATTTTTTATTAATGTAGTAGTTATTGTTTTGATAGTTTGGTTGATAAAATTTTATACAGGATATGATTTATCTTTTATAATTGTTTGATTGTAAATTTTTACAGGTAGAATGAAGCAGAGTACAGTAGTAAAAAAGATGGTTTTGGTAGTAGTATCAGCCAACATCATGATGTAAATGATAATAATAAAACCAAAAATGATTTTGTTGGTGGGCTTAATCCAGGGGCAGAAATAGCCGATGAAGCCAGCAGTACAACCAAGGCAGGCGTAGCCGAAGGAACTATCGAAATAACGGACAAAGAAAACCAAAAACAAAATATCGAAGAATTAAATCGGGATACCAAAAATGCATTGAACGCACTTGGTAAGATTTTTGACGCCCAGGAAGTGCAGGAACGTCAGGAATTCTTCGGCTTATTCAGTAAAACTATATTTAATGCTATTGGTGATTTGGGATTAAAAGAAGGAAGCCCGGAGAAAATAGCGCTTGATGCAGCAGCTGGTGCATTTATAGCTAAATTAGGCGGCGCAGATGCTATGTCGGGGCTGACAGGAGCAGCAATAGCACAATTAGCCGAAAACTTCCTAAAGGATATCAAAGACCCGTTAGTACATCAGCTGATGAGTTATGTTATCAGCGGCACTGCCACTAAATTAATTAGCGGCAGTTTCCAGACAGGAGCGGCAATAGGTACTAATGAAGCTAAATATAACTATTTGACGCATGAACAGCAAAAACAATATAAAGATAAAATTACAGCAATAGAAGATAGTGATATGAGTGAAGCAGAAAAGGAAAAAGCAAAAAAAGAAGTTGATGAATATTATATTAATTTATCAAGAGAGCAAACAGCCAAAGGAGAAAGTGGGGAAGAAGAAGGGTTGGGATATGAATATGGATATGATCCAGAAATGGGAGGCGCCATTAATATACTTCCAAATGATATAAATGCTCAAAATAAATTATTGCAAAATATAAGTGCATTAAATATAGGTAAAACTATTGATACATCATCGTGGAAAAGTAATGAATTAAAAACAATAACAATTGGAGGGAATGTAGGATTTGGGGAATTTTTAGGGGCCTCTGGATCAACAGGTTTTGCTATGGATGATCACTATAATATGTATAGGGTTACTATTGTTGGAGTAAGTGCTGGTATTGATGCGTCCAAATTTACAACTGCATCATTATTGAAGGTCTTGAGTAAAGTTACTGCTGGTTATAATTCACAAACTATTAATGGTAATTATACGACGGAAGAATTAAAAGATAAATACGCAGGAAGCTCTACAGGGGGATCAGTAACACATATGCTGATTAATATTGGGTTAAGCAAAGCAGGTGATGAACTTGTTGCTAATTATGGTGCTTCAAGTGGTTTGGCATCAGTTGACTATTTACAAACTAAATTAGAATATATTGGTAATGCGAGGACGGGAAAATATGAATGATGTGCTTAAATTTATATGTTATATTTCTATCACCATATTAGCGTATAGTTGTGTTTTTATGGGTGGAGATTCGTATACTGATGATATGTTAGAAGAAACAAATGCATTTTTAGTTTGTAAATTGCCTAAAGAATCAAAGTTAATAAGTTTTTCAAACGGATTTAGGACTTTTTTATATGATGTTACATATAAATCTCCAAATTTTTCGATAAATGAGTATAGCACAGAATTACTAAGGAGGGACTGGATGTTTATTGATAGTCAAGATAATACTTTATATGTATATAAAAAAGATAATTATATATATAAGATATCTGCTCTTGATAATGAAATGTGGAGAGAATATATTGTAAATGTTAATGGGAGTAAATCATGAAAGAAAACAAAAAGTTTTTAAAAAAGTTGTTATTAGTTTTTGTTTGTGCGCTTTTTATATTTTCATTTATTAAGTTTTTTTCTGATATATTGGTATATAGTAATGACGAGATCTTGGATACAAAAGCCAAATTTTTGACAGAATTAAAACAAATGGGGATGCCTGGTGTTTTAAAAGAATGTAGTATTGAGAAGGGAAATAAATTTTTTAGAGAAAAAAGCAAAATATATGTAATTTTCAAAAATGATAAAAAAATAAATGTATTGGAATATTATATAAAAGAAGGGAAGGAAAATGGCTGGTCTATAAAAGAAAATACCAATGAAAAATTAGTAATGAATAAATTGGATTATGAGTTTACTTTAAGTCAATATGGAGATTACAACTTTTGCATATTATTAAGATATAAAACAAAATAATATTAATTTATGTTAGCGGCGGTTTTGGCTTTACCATCGGCAAAGAAAAACGCAAAGACCAGTACGACAACCAAAACGTCGAACAGGCTGGCAGCACTGTAGGCAGCATCAGCGGCAACGTCAGCGTCGAAGCAGGCAAAGATATCAACGTCAGCGCCAGCGATGTACTGGCAGGCAAAGACATCACCCTAACCGGCCAAAACGTCACTATCGAAAGCGCCGACAATACCTATAACGCGCAGGAAAAACACGAATATAAAAAGACAGGCATCACGGTGTCGTTGGGTGGTGCTACTTTGGATGCCGTTAATACTGTGGTTCAGCCGCTTGAAAGAGCGCATCAGGTACAGGATGACAGATTATCTGTTTTGTACGGAGTAAAAGCAGGTACAGAGATCAATGACATAGTAAATGATTTTAGCAAACAACAGGGTATTATTGATGATTTGCAAGGGCAATCAGATCTTTTGGGACAAGCGATAGTAGGCGGCGACGGAGATTTAGCAAAAGAACTGAATGGACTGAAAGATGCAACTAACAAAAACCTGCAAGATGCTAAAGACAATCAGTTAGGTGGTAAAAATACTATCAACGTCAATATCAGTATTGGCAGTCAAAAATCAAAAACTGAATCTGAAAGCACTACAACTGTTGCCCAGGGAAGCAATGTCAAAGCAGGCGGTGATGTCAATATTACTGCAACAGAAAAAGACATCGATATCAAAGGCAGCAATGTAGAAGGTGAAAACATAAGCTTAAAGGCCAAAGAAGATATTAATGTAACTGCCTCTGCCAATACCAATAAAACAGAACAGGACTCTAAATCCAGCAGCGGCAGCCTGGGTGTAACTATAGGCACTGGTGGTCTGCAAGGTGTCAACGCAGGTTACAGCCAGTCTAAGGGTGAAATCAAGGGAAATGGCAGTAGTTACAACGAAAGCACCGTAACTGCTAATAAAGATTTAACCTTTACCAGCGGCGAAGATACCAATATCAAAGGCGGTATGCTGAGCGGTGAAAAA